>OZ244944.1:2625236-3281545 GCA_965222335.1 Sediminihaliea sp.
CGTCTGGCGTCGAGCTGGAAGGGCCCGACAAAGGCGTCCGTCGGGCACACTTCAAGGCAGGCGGTACAGCTGCCGCAGTGCTTGCTCTGCTGGGGTACCGATGTCGTCAGCGGCAGGTCGGTGTAGATCTCGCCGAGGAAAAACCAGGAGCCGGCCCGCTCGTTGATCAGCATGGTGTTCTTGGCGATCCAGCCGAGCCCGGCGCGCTCGGCAATTGCCCGCTCCAGCACCGGGGCGCTGTCGACAAAGGCGCGGTAGCGCCCGCCGCCGGCCTCGCCGGCGATACGCTCCGCCAGCTGCGCCAGGCGTCGCCGCATCAGCTTGTGGTAGTCGCGCCCGAGGGTATAGCGCGCGATATAGGCCAGCTCCGGGCGCTCGAGGACCTGCAGCGGCTGCGTGTCGGGGTCCAGATAGTCCATGCGCACGCTCAGCACGCGGCAGGTACCGGGAACCAGCTGCTCGGGATGACCCCGCTTGCCACCGTGGCGGCGCATGTATTCCATTTCGCCGTGGTAGCCGGCATCCAGCCACTTTTGCAGGTAGGCCGGGTGCTCACCCAGGTCCACATCGGTGATGCCCAGCTGCTGGAAACCCAGTTCCCGGGACCAGGCGCTGATCTGTTCCAACAGGGCGTCGGGCGCGCTGTTTTCGGGGGCTGCTGGGTGTTCGGAGTGCGGCATGGGGCTGTGATGGCGGGTGTCTGGCGCCTATACTTTGCCGGCGCGGTGATTGGGAGGCGGTAGTTGTACCCGATGCCGCAGTCTAGCAGATTGGCGCTACCGGCGCCGGGGCAAAACGGGGGCAGCATGTTGGATTTCGCCGCAATGCAGGGGCTTTACACCGCAGAGCAGACGCGGACACTAGACGCGCGCGCGATCGAGGGGGAGGGGATTCCCGGGACTGTGCTGATGTCGCGGGCCGCTGCCGCCGCCTGGGCTGCGCTGCTCAGGCGCTGGCCGTCGCCGGGGCTGGTGCAGGTACTGTGTGGCACCGGCAACAACGGCGGCGATGGCTTTCTGCTGGCGGCCCTGGCACACAAGCGCGGCTACCCCGTCAGCGTGTGGCAGCTCGGCGACCCGGAGCGCATTGCCGGCGATGCGCTGGCGGCCAGGGAGCAGGCCGTTTCCGAGGGTGTGGCGGTGGCGCCCTACGCCCCGGGTTGCCTGCGCGCGGAAGGCGTGGTGGTGGACGCCATTCTGGGCACCGGCCTGAACAGCGACGTGCGCGAGACCCAGCGCCTGGCGATCGAGGCGGTGAATGCCAGCGGATTGCCGGTGCTGGCGATTGACATTCCCTCTGGCCTGGATGCCGATACTGGGCGGGAACTGGGCGCGGCGGTGCGCGCGGCTCGAACAGTGACCTTTATCGGCGCCAAGCGCGGCCTGTATACCGGGCAGGGCCCGGACTGCTGCGGCGAGGTGCAGCTGGACACCCTGGGGGTGCCCGCGGCGGTGTATGCCGCGGTGCCCGCCGCCTGCCGGCGCCTGGATCTCGAGAGCATGCTGCAGGCACTGCCGGCGCGTCCCGCGGGTGCGCACAAGGGGCACTTCGGCCACGTCCTGGTGGTGGGTGGCGAGCAGGGTATGGGTGGCGCGGTGGCACTGGCCACGGAGGCCGCGCTGCGCTGCGGTGCCGGCCTGGTCAGCGCGGCGACGCGCCCGGTCCACGTGCCGGCAATCCTGGCGCGAACGCCCGAGGTGATGGCGCACGCCGTCGACAGCGGGCAGCTGTTGCAGCCCCTGTTGGAGGCAGACGTGGTGGCCCTGGGGCCGGGGCTTGGCCAGACCCCCTGGTCAGAGCAGCTGTTCCAGGCGGCGCTGCAGGCAGGGGGACTGCGGGTGGTGGACGCCGACGCCCTGAACCTCCTCGCGCGCGGGGCGGGTGGCGTGGCTACCCGGCGCGAGGACTGGGTACTGACCCCTCACCCCGGGGAGGCGGCCCGCCTGCTCGAGGTGACGACCGCCGAGGTGCAGGCGGACCGCTTTGCCGCGGTCCGGGCGCTGCAGTCGCGCTACGGCGGCACCATCCTGCTCAAGGGTAACGGGACGCTGGTCTGCGACGGCGAGCAGGTCCTGCTTTGTGATCTGGGGAACCCGGGTATGGCGAGCGGTGGCATGGGCGATGTCCTGAGTGGCGTGATCGCGGCGCTGCTGGCCCAGGGCCTGGCGCCGCTGGAAGCCGCCGCCCTCGGCGCCTGCCTGCACGGCGCCGCGGCGGACCGGGCCGCCCGGCAGGGCCAGCGGGGTCTGGCGGCCAGCGATCTTGCGGTGCACATGCGGACCCTGCTGCAGTGAGTAGTGCAGCACTTGAACTCGAGGCCGCGGACGAAGCGGCCATGGTGGCCCTGGGCAGCCGCCTTGCGCGGCAGGTGCGCCCCGGGATGGTGCTCTATCTCGAAGGAGATCTGGGTACGGGCAAGACCACCCTGAGCCGGGGCTTTATCCAGGGTCTCGGGCACAGCGGTGCGGTCAAGAGTCCCACCTATACCCTGGTCGAACCCTATGCGCTGCCCGCGGCGGAGGTGTTCCATTTTGACCTCTATCGCCTTGGCGACCCCGAGGAACTCGAATTCATGGGCGTTCGGGACTATTTTCGCGCCGACAGTATCTGCCTGGTGGAGTGGCCCGGGCGCGGCACCGGGGTTTTGCCCCCGGCGGATATACGGATTAGTATAGAAGCCGCAGGGCGGGGGCGCCGTCTGGCCCTGCGCGCCGGCAGCGCCGCGGGGATGGCACTGCTGGCACAACTTGAACAGGCGCCTGGCTGATAACGACAACAGGGTTGGAGTGACATGGGCAGGGCTTTCCGGATCTTCGCGATCCTGGGTTGGCTGGCAGCATCCTCCGCTTGGGGCGTGGAGGTGCAGGATGTGCGCCTCTGGCGCGCACCGGATCACACGCGTGTCGTGTTTGATCTGTCCGGCCCCGCACAGCACAGGCTGATGACCCTGGAGAACCCCGCTCGTATCGTGGTGGATATCAGCGATATCCGCCTCAAGGCCAGTGTCGACAACCTCGATCTCGCCAATACGCCGATTGCCAGCGTGCGCACGGGCATCCGCGCGGGCACCGACCTGCGCGTGGTGTTCGATATC
Organism: Sediminihaliea sp.; assembly: GCA_965222335.1. Lineage (GTDB taxonomy): Bacteria > Pseudomonadota > Gammaproteobacteria > Pseudomonadales > Halieaceae. The sequence continues at coordinate 2,628,331 of OZ244944.1, forward strand.
AGCGCCCCGGTGGACCCCCGCAGTTTTGACCTCAAGGCCAACGCCCAGGCCGGTGACCGCCTGGTGCTGGACCTGTACGACAAGACCCGCAGCGGCGCGGCCAGCGAAGAAGCGCCGGTGGTCAAGAAGCAGGCCACTGCCTCCGGTCGCCGCGACATCGTGGTCGCGATTGATGCCGGTCACGGTGGTGAGGACCCGGGCGCCCTCGGCCCCAATCGCCTGCGGGAAAAAGACGTGGTGCTGAAGATCGCCCGGGAACTGCATGCCCTGCTGGAGAAAGAACCCGGGTTCAGCCCCACCCTGGTGCGGACCGGTGACTACTACATCAGCCTCGCGGGCCGGCGTGATATTGCCCGCAAGCGCCAGGCAGACCTGTTCCTGTCGATCCACGCCGACGCCTTTACCAAGCCCCAGGCCAATGGCGCCTCGGTCTACGCCCTCTCCACCAAGGGCGCTTCCAGCACCGCGGCCCGCTACCTCGCCCAGCGGGAGAACGCGGCGGACCTCGTCGGCGGGGTACGCCTCTCGGACAAGGACGACGTCCTGGCGGGGGTGCTCGCCGACCTTTCCATGACCTCTACCCTGGACACCAGCCTCAAGCTGGGGGGCAAGATGCTCGTGCACATGGATGACGTGGCCCGCCTGCACAAGCGCAACGTGGAACAGGCCGGTTTTGCGGTACTCAAGTCCCCGGATATTCCCTCGCTGCTGGTGGAGACCGGTTTTATCTCCAACCCCGAGGAAGCGCGCAGGCTCGCCACCCGCAATTACCAGCAGAGGATGGCGCGCGCCATCTATGCCGGGGTGCGCGACTGGTTCCGCCTGCACCCTCCCGCCGGCACCCTGCTGGCCTGGCAGAAGGCGCAGGGATCGCAGCAGTACACCATCGCCAGTGGTGATACACTGTCGGGCATTGCCCAGCGTTTCAATGTGTCGGTGAGCGACCTCAAGAACCACAACGGTATCGATGGTTCGCGCATCCTGATTGGGCAGACCCTGAAGATCCCGACCACCTGATCACAGCCGGCTGTTCCCATGTCCCGCATTCAGCACCTCAGCCCGAGGCTTGCCAACCAGATTGCCGCCGGTGAGGTGGTCGAGCGCCCCGCCTCCGTGGCCAAGGAAGTGCTGGAGAACAGCGTCGATGCCGGCGCCACGCGGATCGACATCGAGGTGGAAGCGGGCGGCAGCAAGCTGATCCGGGTGCGCGACAACGGCCAGGGTATGGCGGCCGAGGATCTGCCCCTGGCCCTGGCGCGCCATGCCACCAGCAAGATTCACTCCCTGGAGGACCTCGAAGCCGTGGCCAGCCTGGGCTTCCGCGGCGAAGCCCTGGCCAGTATCGGCTCGGTGTCGCGCCTCACCCTCACCAGCAATGACCGCGACGACGGCAGCGAGGGCAGCAGCGCCCTGTGTGAGGGCCGCGAGATGGACGTGCAGGTGCGCCCGGCGCCGCACCCCCGGGGCACCACGGTGGAGGTGCGGGACCTGTTCTTCAACACCCCGGCCCGGCGCAAATTCCTGCGCACGGAAAAAACGGAATTCAATCACCTCGAGGAAGTGGTCAAGCGCCTGGCCCTGGCGCGCTTCGATGTCGGCTTCAGCCTGCGCCACAACAACCGCAGCATTCACAGCCTCAAGCCCGCCCTCACCGAGGCGGAACGCCAGCGGCGGGTGGCCGCAGTCTGTGGCCCTGCCTTTATGGAGCAGGCGGTGGCCCTCGACAGCGAGCGCCCGCCCCTGCGCCTCTCGGGCTGGGTTGGTCTGCCCACGTTTTCCCGCAGCCAGGCCGACCTGCAGTATTTTTTCGTCAACGGCCGGGTGATTCGGGACAAGCTGGTGGCCCATGCGGTGCGCCAGGCCTATCGAGATGTGCTCTATCACGGGCGCCACCCGGCCTTTGTGCTCTACCTGGAACTGGATCCGGCGCAGGTGGATGTCAATGTTCACCCGACCAAGCACGAGGTGCGCTTTCGCGACGGGCGCAGCGTGCACAATTTTATTTTCAGCAGTCTGCATCGTGCCCTCGCCGACGTGCGTCCCGGACAGGTGCGTCCCGGACAGGCGAGTCCCGGACAGGAAGCGGCGACGGTCCCCCTCGGTGACGGTGCCGCGATGGATCCGCAGACCGGCGAGATCCGCAGCCAGGTGAGTCTCGGCTGGGGGGGCCAGGGTGCGGGCGGCGGACCCTCCAGTGCTTTCACTGCGCGTCCCTCGGGCCAGGGGATACGCGATACCCTGCGCGGCTATGGCCAGCTGCATCCGCCACCCCTGGAGCAGCCGGAGAATCCGGAGGACGTGCCGCCCCTGGGCTACGCCCTGGCTCAGTTGCAGGGGGTCTATGTGCTGGCGGAGAACGCGCGGGGACTGGTGCTGGTGGACATGCACGCCGCCCACGAGCGCATTACCTACGAGCGCCTGAAACAGGCCCGCGGCGCCGAAGGCATCCGCAGTCAGCCGCTGCTGGTGCCGCAGGCGATTGCGGTCAGCGAGCGGGAGGTGGGTCTGGCCCAGGAACACGCGGCCCTGTTCACGAAGCTGGGCCTGACCCTGGACGTGGCGGGAGAGGAAAGCCTCCTGATTCGCCAGATTCCGGTGGCGCTGCGCGATTCCAACGTCGAGCAACTGGTGCGGGACGTGCTTTCAGACCTGGTGGAATATGGCAGCTCGGACCGGATCGAGGCGCATATGGACGAGATCCTCTCGACCATGGCCTGTCACGGTTCGGTGCGTGCCAACCGCCGCCTGACCATTCCCGAGATGAATGCGCTGCTGCGGGACATGGAAGAGACCGAACGCTCCGGGCAGTGCAATCACGGCCGGCCTACCTGGACCCAGCTGGGCATGGACGAGCTCGACAAGCTGTTCCTGCGGGGGCGCTGAGACCGTGCCCGGGGACACGGCGCCAACGGTGCTGTGCCTGACCGGCCCCACCGCGTCGGGCAAGACCGACCTGGCGGTGGCCCTGGCCGGGACCCTGGACTGCGAACTGATCAGCGTCGATTCGGCGCTGGTCTACCGCGGCCTGGACATCGGCAGCGCCAAGCCGGCCTACCCGCATCACCTGGTGGATATCCGCGATCCTTCGCAGCCTTATTCCGCCGCGGAATTTGCAGCGGACGCCTCTCAACTGGTGGCTGAGATCCTGGCGCGTGGCCGCACGCCCCTGCTGGTCGGCGGCACGCCCCTGTACTTCAGGGCCTTCCTCGAGGGCCTGGCGGCGATGCCCGGCGCTGATCCTGCGCGGCGTGCGGCGATCGAGGCGCGGGCGGCGACCCGGGGCTGGCCGGCGCTGCACGCAGAGCTGGCGGCGGTGGACCCGGCGGCTGCCGCGCGCATTCATCCCAACCATTCCCAGCGCATCGCCCGCGCCCTGGAAGTATTCGAGGCCAGTGGCGTGCCCCTGAGCGAGTGGCACCGTCGCCAGGACCCGGCCTCCCCCGCCGCGCGCTATAGCGTGCGTCAGCTGGCGATTTGCCCGCGGCAGCGCAGTGTCCTGCATGAGCGAATTGCCAGGCGCTTTGCCGGCATGCTGGACGCGGGGCTGGTGGCGGAGGTCCGGGCCCTGCGCGAGCGCGGTGACCTGCATCCCGGGCTGCCGGCCATCCGCGCCGTGGGCTATCGCCAGATCTGGGCTCACCTGGCCGGGGAATGCACCCTGGAAGAGGCGAGCCAGCGGGCGATTGCCGCCACCCGCCAGCTGGCGAAGCGCCAGCTCACCTGGCTGCGCAAGTGGCAGGGCCTGCACTGGCTGGAGACCGACGCCGCGGGGAACGTTCTGCCGCCCGCGGGGTCAGAAGGGGCTCGGGACGCGGTATTGCAGACGCCCCTGGCGGCGAGCTTGAATTATCTCCAGCACGCCCCCATGACGTAGTACTGGTCCGGCTCTATACTATGGGGCGTACAAGTAATGAAGGCCCGAGGTTTCGTGGCGGCGCATGCGTGGCTGAACTGAACAGAGGTCACTTTTCAATTTTTTTGGGCTCGAGTTGAGCCGACCAAGGAGAGAATTATGTCAAAAGGGCACACGCTACAAGACCCTTACCTGAACATCCTGCGAAAGGAGCGCGTTCCGGTATCGATTTACCTGGTGAATGGAATCAAGCTTCAGGGCCAGATTGAGTCCTTCGACCAGTTTGTGGTCCTCCTCAAGAATACCGTCAGCCAGATGGTTTACAAGCATGCCATTTCCACGGTCGTCCCCTCCCGCGTGGTACGTCTGCCGATGCAGAACCCGCCCGAGGACGAAGACGGTGACGGCAGCTGACCGTCCCTGCGGTCCTCCCGGTAAAGCCCGCGGCGGGAGCGCCCGCAGTGGGCTCATGTTGAACAGCCGAGGTCTATTTGTTTTTTGATCGCCCCGAATCCGGCGAGCGCGCGGTGCTCGTGCACCTCAATCTGTCCAGCGAGGCCGAGCGAGAGGATCCGCGCGAATTCGAGGAGCTTGTGTTGTCCGCGGGCGGTGATCCCGCGGCATTCATCATGGGTCAGCGCGATGCGCCGCACCCACGTACCTTCGTGGGCAAGGGAAAGCTTGAGGAAATCGCTGCCGAGGTAGCAGCCCAGGAGGCCGAGGTGGTGATGTTCAATCACGCCCTCAGCCCCAGTCAGGAGCGCAACCTGGAGCGCGAACTGCGCTGCCGGGTGCTGGATCGAACCGGACTGATCCTGGACATCTTTGCCCAGCGCGCCCGTACGCACGAGGGCAAGCTGCAGGTGGAGCTGGCGCAGTTGCAGCACATGAGCACCCGCCTGGTGCGGGGCTGGACTCACCTGGAGCGGCAGAAGGGCGGGATCGGCCTGCGCGGTCCCGGTGAGACCCAGCTGGAAACGGACCGCCGCCTGCTGCGTGCTCGAATCAAGTCGATCACCGCGCGCCTGGCCAAGGTCGAGCGTCAGCGGGACCAGGGCAGGCGGGCCCGGCGCCGGGCGGAGCTGCCCTCGGTGTCCCTGGTAGGCTATACCAACGCGGGCAAGTCGACCCTGTTCAACCGGGTGACCGACGCCGAGGTGTACGCGGCTGACCAGCTGTTCGCGACCCTGGATCCCACGCTGCGCCGCCTGGACCTGGAGCACGTGGGCCCGGTGATGCTTGCGGATACGGTGGGGTTTATCTCCCACCTGCCCCACAAGCTGGTCGACGCCTTCAAGGCCACCCTGGAAGAGACCCGCAGTGCCGACCTGCTGGTACACGTGATTGACGCTGCCAGTGAGGACCGCGAGGGCAATATCTTCCAGGTCCAGGAGGTCCTGGAGGAGATCGGCGCCGGCGAGATTCCCCAACTGCAGGTTTACAACAAACTCGATCTGTTGGAGCGCGAGCCGCGTATGGATCGGGACGAGCATGGCCGGCCGCAGCGCGTCTGGCTGAGCGCGGCGACCGGCGCCGGCTGCGAGCTGCTGTTGCAGGCCGTGGCGGAGCTGGTGGGTCAGGACATGGTGCAGGAAGACCTGTATCTCGAGCCGGAGCAGGGCGGCCTGCGCGCGGCCCTGTACCGCCTGGGTGCCGTGCAGGCCGAGGACTACGGCGATGACGGTCGTGCTCACCTGCAGGTTTACCTGCCCCGGGCGGACTGGAATCGACTGATGAAAAAGGGCCCCGCGCCGCTGTTCTAAAGCCCGGGCGCACAAAATTTGCTAGACTGCACCGACTTTGCAAGCAGGAGTTATCTATGTCGTGGAATGAACCGGGCGGTGGCAACAACAAGCCCAAGGATCCCTGGGGTGGTGGCGATCAAGGTCCACCTGACCTCGACGAGGCCCTGAAGAAACTGCAGGAGAAGCTTGGCGGCCTGTTTGGCGGCCGCGGCGGTGCCGGCAAGTCCGGCGGCGGTGGCGGTGGTGCCAGTATCTCGGGCTCACTGCTGCTGGTGATCCTCGCTGGCGCCCTGCTGGTCTGGGGCCTGATGGGTTTCTACCAGATCGATGAGCAGGAGCGCGCGGTAGTCCTGCGGCTCGGTAAGTACCACAACACGGAGCAGCCCGGCCTGCACTGGAACCCGCCGCTGATCGACGAGGTGTTGAAGGTCAACACGACCAAGGTCCGCTCGGTGAGCTTCCGCGAGATCATGCTGACCAAGGACGAGAATATCGTCGAGGTGCGGGTATCGGTGCAGTATGTGATCGACGATTCCGAGAAGTTTGTGCTCAAGGTGCGGGCGCCGGAGAATTCCCTGCAGCACGCCGCCCAGAGTGCGATCCGCCACGTGGTTGGTGACATGCGTATGGACCTCGTGCTCACCGAGGGCCGGGCGCAGATTTCCCAGGAGGTTCGCGCGCGCCTGCAGCGCTACCTGGACAACTACGAGACCGGCATCCGGGTATCCACAGTGAACGTGGATGAGTCGAAGCCGCCGTCCCAGGTGCAGTCTGCATTTGATGATGTGATCAAGGCTCGCGAGGACGAGGAGCGGCTGAAGAACGAGGCCCAGGCCTACGCCAATGGCATCGTGCCCGAGGCTCGCGGTCGCGCCCAGCGCACGATCGAGGAAGCCAGCGCCTACAAGGAGCAGGTCATTGCCAACGCCGAGGGTGAGGCCGACCGCTTCAATGATCTGCTGGCCGAGTACCAGAAGGCGCCGGAGGTAACTCGCGAGCGCCTGTACCTGGACGCGTTGCAGGACGTGCTGTCGCGGACCAACAAGGTGATGGTGGACGTCGAGGGCGGTAACAACGTGATGTACCTGCCGCTGGACAAGATGACCAGCCAGAGCGGCGGCTCCGGCAGCAGCCGGCGCAGCCTGAGCGTGGACAGCTCCAACATTCGTGAATTGACCGACGCGGTGATTGAACAGCTGCGCCGCGACGAGGCGGCGAACAGCAACCGCAGGGGAGGACGTTAAGATGTCTGGCAGGAATATGAGCATTATCCTGGTCGCCGTGCTGCTGCTGTTCATAGGCAGCAACGCGATCTTCGTGATCAAGGAAACCGAGCGCGGCGTGATGCTGCAGTTCGGTGAGGTGGTCAATCCCAACCTGCAGCCCGGGCTGCACGTGAAGATTCCCTTCGTCAACAACGTGCGCAAGTTTGACGGCCGCGTACTGACCGTGGACTCACAGCCTGAGCGTTTCTTTACCCAGGAAAAAAAGGCCCTGATCGTCGATTCCTACGCCAAGTTCCGGGTCAATGACACGGCCAAGTTCTACACCGCGACCAACGGCGAGGAGTCTCGCGCCATGGGACTGTTATCCCAGCGGATCAATGACGGCCTGCGCAACCAGGTCGCCGCCCGCACCATCCAGGAGGTGGTCTCCGGTGAGCGTGACCAGTTGATGGAGAACATCACCAAGGAGCTCAACCAGCTGGCCTCGGGCGAACTGGGGGTGGAGATCGTGGATGTGCGGGTGAAACAGATCGACCTGCCGCCGGAAGTCTCCGAGTCTGTGTACCGGCGCATGAACGCCGAGCGTGAGAAGGAAGCGCGCGAGCATCGGGCCCAGGGCCAGGAGCTGGCCGAGGGCATCCGCGCGGCGGCTGACCGCGAGGTCACGGTGATCGAGGCCAACGCCTACCGGGATGCCCAGCAGATCCGCGGTGAGGGTGACGCCCGCGCCACGGCGATCTACGCCAATGCATTCAATGCAGACCCGGAGTTCTACTCCTTCACCCGCAGCCTGCGCGCCTACCAGGACGCGTTCCAGGACAGCGGCGACATCATGCTGCTGCAGCCCGACAGCGAATTTTTCCGCTACCTGAAAGACTCCAAGGGCGGCAGCTGATCCGCAAATAATCACAGATGCCTTCGCCGGCGTCTGTGGTAGAATTCCGCAACCGTGGGATACGGCGTTTGCCAGCAAACAAACACCGCCCCACGGTTTTTTTATGTACAGGATGTACGGTAGATCGCGAGAGCCATGGATGGCGGCAGCGATCAATGCCCAGGGCGAAGGGAGAGCACTGCATGGATTTCTGGCAGGTATTGCCCATCGCTCTGGCGCTGGTGCTGATCATTGAGGGCATGTTGCCCTTTCTCAGCCCTCGCCGCTGGCGCGAGACGGTGCTGATGATCGCGCAGATGGAAGATCGCGTGATTCGCAACATCGGCCTCGGCAGCATGCTGCTGGGGCTATTATTACTGTATTTGGTAAACTAGGGTCCGCAGGTAAATGACAAGCGTCGATCGCTGGCAACTCCCGGACGGGATCGAAGAAGTCCTGCCGCGCAAGGCTGCAGCCGTGGAAAGGCTGCGGCGCGAGCTGTTGGACCTGTACCGCAGCTGGGGTTACCAGCTGGTGATCCCGCCGCTGGTGGAGTTCACCGAGTCCCTGCTGATTGGTCTCGGCGCCGACCTCGACCTGCTCACCTTTCGCATGACCGACCAGGTCACCGGTCGCACCCTGGGGGTGCGTGCGGACATCACGCCGCAGGTGGCGCGGATCGACGCCCACAGCCTCGCGCAGCCGGGCATTTCCCGCCTGTGCTACGCCGGCTCTGTCCTGCACACCCGGCCCAAGACCCCGATGGGCTCACGCTCCCCGATCCAGCTCGGCGCCGAACTCTACGGCGACAAGAGCCTGGCCGCGGACGTCGAGGTGATCCGACTGATGCTGGCCACCCTGGAGACCGCCGGCCTTCCGACCCTGACCCTGGACCTGGGGCATGTCGGCGTGTACGCCGCGGTGCTCGAGTCGGCGGGGCTGGAGCCGGACCTGGAGCAGCAGGTGTTCGATGCCCTGCAGCGCAAGTCCCTGCCCGACCTGGAGCAGGCGTTGGCGGATTGCGATCCCCGGGCGCGGGCGCTGTTGACCGGCCTGCTCAGCCTGCACGGAGACGAGTCGGTGCTGTCCCGGGCCCGGGAGCTGTTTGCCGAGTCCGCACCGGCGGCGATCGCGGCGGTCGATGCCTTGCAGGATGTCGCGGCCGACATTCGCCGCCAGCGTCCCGATCTGGACATCTACTTCGACCTGGGCGAACTGCGGGGCTACCACTATCACACCGGCATGGTGTTCGCTGCCTACGTGCCCGGCCACGGCCGCGCGCTGGCCAATGGCGGTCGCTACGATGATGTCGGGGGCGTGTTCGGACGGGCGCGCCCCGCAACCGGTTTCGCGACCGACCTGAAGGCCCTGATGGCGCTGCTGCCGGATGCGGGGCCACAGGCCGGCGCCATCAGCAGCCCGGATGTCGATGACCCCGCCCTGCAGGCGCGGGTGGATGAACTCCGGGCCGGGGGCGAGGTGGTGATCAACTGCCTGTCTGCCGACCCGGACCCGCGCTGTGACCGCGAACTCGTCGAGCGGGACGGCGAGTGGGTGCTGCAAGCCCTCAATCAGGAACTAAACAGATGAGCAAGAATGTAGTGGTTCTCGGCACCCAGTGGGGTGACGAGGGCAAGGGCAAGATCGTGGACCTGCTGACCGACCAGGCCAGCGCGGTGGTGCGCTTCCAGGGCGGGCACAACGCCGGCCATACGCTGGTGATCGACGGGGAAAAGACCGTCCTGCACCTGATTCCCTCGGGCATCCTGCGGGAGAACGTGCAGTGCCTGATCGGTAACGGGGTGGTGCTTTCCCCCGAGGCGCTCCTCAGCGAGATGGCCGAGCTGGAAGCGAAGGGCGTGCCGGTACGCGAGCGCCTGCGCATCTCGCCTGCCTGCCCGCTGATCCTGCCCTATCACGTGGCCCTGGACCAGGCGCGGGAAACCCGCCGCGGGGTGGACAAGATCGGCACCACCGGACGCGGCATCGGCCCTGCCTACGAGGACAAGGTCGCCCGCCGCGGCCTGCGCCTGGGCGACCTGCAGGACGAGACCCGGTTCGCGCGCAAGCTGCGCGAGGTGATGGAGTACCACAACTTCCAGCTGGAGCACTACTACAAGGTCGAGCCGCTGGACGTGGAGGAGGTGCTCGCCACGGCCATGGCCCAGGGAGCCCAGCTGCTGCCAATGATGGCGGACGTCACCGCGATCCTGCACCAGTTCCGTGAGACCAACGCGCGCATCATGTTCGAGGGCGCCCAGGGCTCCCTGCTGGATATCGATCACGGGACCTATCCCTTTGTGACCAGCTCCAATACCACTGCCGGGGGCACTGCCACGGGCTCGGGTTTTGGCCCGCTGTACCTGGACTACGTGCTGGGCATTACCAAGGCCTACACCACTCGCGTGGGCTCAGGGCCCTTCCCGACAGAACTGTTCGATGCCACCGGTGAGCACCTCGCGGCCCGGGGGCACGAGTTTGGTGCCACCACCGGCCGCCCGCGGCGCTGCGGCTGGTTCGATGCGGTGGCCCTGCGCAACGCGGTCAACATCAATTCGGTATCCGGCCTGTGCCTGACCAAGCTGGATGTGCTGGACGGCCTCGAGAGTATCCAGATCTGCGTCGGCTACGCCGACCAGGACGGCCAGCCCGTGCCCAACCCGGTGGACTCCGACGACTACGCGGACCTGGTGCCGGTGTACGAGATCGTGCCGGGCTGGAGCGAGTCCACCCTCGGCGCCCGGTCCCTGGACCAGCTGCCCCAGGCGGCACGCGACTATATCCACAAGATCGAGGAGGTCGTGGGTGCTCCCATCGACATCATCTCCACCGGCCCGGACCGTGTGGAAACCATCGTCCTGCGCCACCCCTTCGGCGACAACGAAGCCCTCGCATAGTCCGCCGCCCGCGATCGCTCAGGCGATCGGGCAGCGGTCCTCGCCCGCCTCGCGGCGCAGCTTGTACTCGCTGTAGCTGATCCCGGTCCAGCGCCGGAAGGCGCGGTAGAAGCTGTTCACCTCCAGATAACCCAGCTCGTCCGCCAGGCATTTCCCGGGTAGCCAGCGCTGCGTCAGGGCCTGCTCGCAGCGGTACTGTCGGGCGCGATCCAGCAGGAACTGGTAGTGGGTGTGGTCGGCCCGCAGGCGCCGCCGCAGGGTGGTGCAGCTCATCCCCAGCTGCGCGGCGACGGACTCCGCCCGCAGGCGCGACAGGTCACCGTGCAGGAGAATTTGCAGGACCCGGTCGGTGGTGCGAGACAGGGCAAAGTAGGGCGGCTTGTCCGCGGCGGGCCGGACCCGGTGTTGCCGCGTTGCCGTGAGGCTGGTCAATTGCATAGCCAAACATCCTTGTCTGGTCATGGGTGAAACCCCGGCGCCGTGACTGTCCTTGTCCGGGGTGCCGTGGCGTGGTGCCGGTTTTCAGCATAGCAAGCGGTGACGGCGCCGCCAGGAATTGGCGGCGGAATGATGACTCAGGACGCTGCGGGCCTGTCCGTGGCCGTCAGTGGCCAGTCGCCCTCGGTCGGCAGGGGGCAGTCCATCACTGCCGCCACACTGTAGATAATTTCCCGCTCGCCGGGAGTGAGGGCGCCATCGTGACCGGCGACCAGGGTCATCGCCTTGAGGACCCGCGGCTTGAGCAGCGGGAAACAGTCCGCCAGGGTGTGCACGGCCTTGCTGAAGGCCGCGACGCTGACCTGGTCCGGCGCCAGGGGCTCAAGGCCCGGCAGCTCCAGCTCCCGGGCCGCAGCGGCAAAGGCCGCCGCGGGTTCGCGCCCGCACTCCCGGGCCAGCACAGACAGGACTACCCGCAGGGAGAAGGCGACCTGTTGCAAGCGCCGGTAGCGGGGGCGGCTGGGGGTCACGCGCAGGAATTCCGGATCCAGGTAGTGCCTGACCAGCTGGAACAGGCACCATTCGAACAGGTCGGTGCGCCGGTCGGCCTGCACCAGGGCCAGCAGGGTGTGCTTGAAAGTCCGGTACTGGGGGGGCGACATGCTTTTCAGTGCCGGCATGCACAGCTCCAGCAGGGGCAGGCGCTGGCCGGGGGCGAGGGACGCCACCCCGGGCACGAGGGTGGTAACCAGCGGGCCGAGCCCCTGCCGGCCAGCGTCTTCTACCTGCTGCAGCTGGCGCTGCAGAACCGCTTCATCATCGCTGGCCAGCAGGGCCAGGACCAGGGCCTGGGCGCCGAGCGGGTCGTGGCTGTGGGCGACGAAGGCGACCGGCAGGCCCTGGGCCTCGGCCACCCGTGCCTCCAGCGCATCGGGAGAGGGGGAAAAGTCGGCGTCCTCGGCGGACGCCTCTTCCAGTGCCTCGGCGGATGCCAGGGCCGCGGCGACCAGGGCGGCGCGACCGACACCCACTTCGCCGCTGCCCGGGCGGCTGGGCTGCTCGCGATAGTGGCGCACCTTGCGCTGGATGTAGTTGCCGTCCCACCGCGGGTCCAGCTTGCGTATCCGCGCGTCCAGGGGTGGGTGGGTGGCGAACAGCTGCCACAGCTGGTGTTCAATCTGGCCGAAGAAAATGTGCGACATCTCCGCTGCCCTTGCGGCGTGTACCAGGGTGCCCGGGGTGTAGCCCCCGATGACTTTGAGGGCATCGCCGATGGTGCCCGGGTCGCGGGTGTACTGCACCGCGCTGGCGTCCGCCAGGAACTCCTTCTGGCGACTGATCGCGGCCTTGATAAAGCCGGCGGCGAGACCGCCCAGCCAGCCGAGCAGCAGCAGCGCCAGGCCCAGCACCGGCAGCGCGGCGTTGCCGCCGCGCCGTTCTTCCACGCCGCTGCGGGCGTGGCTGCCCGAACGCAGCAGCAGGTGCCCCACGTCGCCGACAAAGGTGATGCCCTTGAGCATGGCCGCGAGACGGATATTCAGGCGCATGTCACCGTTGAGGATGTGGCTGAACTCGTGCGCGATCACCCCCTGCAGCTCGTGCCGCTTGAGGTGCTCGATACTGCCGCGGGTCACCGCCACGACCGCGTCCGCCGGGGTAATCCCCGCCGCAAAGGCGTTGATGCCCCGCTCACCATTGAGCACGTAGACCGGGGGTACGGGCATGTTCGCCGCCAGGGCCAGTTCCTCCACCACGTTCAGTACCCGCCGCTCCTGGCGGTCGGCGGACTGGGGCTGGATGCGGCTGCCGCCGAGGGCCTCTGCCACCACCTTGCCGCCGGTGGATAGCTGCAGCCACCTGAGCATCACCACAAAGGCCACGGTGGCGGTGACGCCCAGGCCGATTGTGCCGAAGCGCTCCCAGCTGAAATAGGACAGGAAACCCCCGAGGCCGCCGCGAGCGCCGGCATAGAGGTTGTAGTTCTCGCCAAACCAGAGGAAGGCGGCGACCGCCATGTTGGTGAGGACGATCAGCAGCAACACCGAGGCCAGGAACAACACGAGCAGGAGCTGGGTGTTGCGCCTGGCGATGTCCTGGGCCTGGAAAAAATCCATCTGCTCAGGTCCCGCTGGGCCGAACCTGGCCGGGCCTGACCTGGCCGGACCCGATCAGAATGCGACCTTGGGGGCCGCCTGGATCTGGGGTGAATCATCGAAATCCAGGAGCTCTGCATCCTCGGGGTGGCCGAACTTGCCGGCGAAGAAAACCGGGGGGAAGCTCTGGCGGTAGGTGTTGTAGGCCATCACCGCGTCGTTATAGCCCTGACGGGCGAAGGCGACGCGGTTCTCGGTGTTGGTCAGCTCCTCGGACAGCTGCTGCATGTTCTCGCTGGCCTTGAGGTCCGGGTAGGCTTCCATGGTGACGTTGAGCTTGCCGAGGGCGCTCTGCAGGGCATTCTCGGCACTGGCCAGCTTGGCCATGGACTCGCCACCGATCCTGCCGTCGCTGACCGCCTGCAGAATGGCCGAGGCGTCGTTGCGCGCCGTGGTCACCGCATCCAGGGTTTCGCGCTCGTGCTGCAGGTAGCCGCGGGCGGTTTCCACCAGGTTGGGAATCAGGTCGTAGCGCCGCTTGAGCTGCACCTCGATCTGGGAGAAGGCATTGAGAAAGCGGTTTTTGAGTGTGACCAGCCGGTTGTAGATGCTGATGATGTAGATCACCAGCCCCAGCAGCACCAGCCAGAATACGATAGTAGATAGATCCATGTGCCTGTCCCCGAGTCGTCCCTGCCCGAGTTTAGCCCCTAAGCGCCCGCAGACAAAGCCCTGGGGTTGCTGCCTCAGGCAGCATGGACCTCCACCGGCAGGGCATTGACCGCGGCATTGCCGGAGAGGGCGTCCAGGGCCCGCTCGTCGGTGACGTCGTTGCAGCTGACCCCGGCGTGCTCGCTGGCTATTTCCAGGCGCATGCCTGCGCGGTCGTGGCCGTAGCCGTGGGGCAGGCTGACCACCCCCGGCATCATGTCCTCGCTGGCTTCCACGGTGACCGTAATCTCCCCCACCCGGGAGGCGAGGGTCGCCCGGGCGCCATCGCTGAGTTTCCGGCGCTGCATATCCTCGGGGTGCATCAGCAGGGTGCAGCGCTCGCGGCCCTTCACCAGGCGGTGGTAGTTGTGCATCCAGGAGTTGTTGGAGCGCACGTGGCGGCGCCCGATCAGGCGCAGTTCCTCGCCCGCCGCTCCCGCGAACTCCCCTGCCAGTCGCTCCAGGTCCGCCAGCGGTTCCGGGGTGGCGCAGTCGATTCGCTGCTCGCGGGTGCGCAGGCGCCCGGGCAGCTGGGGGTGTAACGGTCCCAGGTCGATACCGGAGGGGTGCTGCTGCAGCCGGTCCAGGTCCAGTCCCAGCTCATGCCCGGTGCTGGTGCCATAGGGACCGGCCTGCAGGCCCAGGTCCACCATCTGCGCCGGCGCCATCGCCGGTGCCGGCTCCTGTCCCTGGGCAGCGGCAACCCGCCGCCCCAGTTCACTGAAAATCTCCCAGTCGTGCAGGGCGTCTGCCGGCTTGTCGAAGACCGGCGGGCTGTAGCGGGTGGTATTGCGCATCGCATTGACGTGAAACGCGAGGTCGTAGTGGTCGTGCTCCAGGGGTGAGGTGGGCGGCAGAATGATATCCGCGTGGCGGGTGGTCTCGTTGAGGTAGGGATCCAGGGCGACCATGAATTCCAGCTGTTCCAGGGCGCGGTCGAGCTGGCGGCCGTTGGGCGTGGACAGCACGGGATTGCCGGCGCCGGTGAACAGGGCGCGAATCCGGCCTTCCCCCGGGGTGGTGATCTCCTCCGCCAGGGTCGATGCCGGCAGCTCGCGGTCGAATTCGGGCAGGCCGCGCACGCGGCTGTGGTGGCGGGCGAATCCGCCGGGGCTGACCATGTTGACCTGGTCAACAGCGGGCAGCGTGAACAGGGAGCCGCCGCGCCGGTCGAGGTTGCCGGTGGCGATATTGATCAGCTGGATCAGCCACTGGTTGAGTCCGCCGAATGCCTGGGTCGATACCCCCATGCGGCCGTAGCAGATTGCCGCCCCGGCGCCGGCCAGGTCCCGGGTGATCTGCAGGATGGTTTCCGCCGCGATACCAGTGTGCCGCGCCGCCAGCGCCGGGCTGAAACGACTGACCGCCGCGGCCACCCTGTCGAGGCCGGCGGTAAAGCTGCCCAGGCGGCCCGGGTCCGCCAGCTTCTCGACGAACAGGGTGTTGAGTATGGCCGCCAGCAGCAGGGCGTCGGTGCCGGGGCGGATAAAGTGGTGCTCGCTGGCCAGCGCCGCGGTCTCGGTGCGTCGCGGGTCGATCACCACCAGTTTGCCGCCGCGCTCTTTCAGGGCCTTGATGCGCTTGCCCACGTCGGGCACGGTCCAGATGCTGCCGTTGGAGGCGATGGGGTTGGCGCCCAGCATCAGAAAATAATCCGTGTGGTCGATATCCGGGATGGGAAACAGCAGCTTGTGGCCGAACAGCCACAGGGAGGCCAGGTGGTGCGGCAGCTGGTCGACCGAGGTGGCGGAAAAACGGTTGTTGGTCCGGAAGTAGCGGAACAGCTGGTTCTGGTGGGTCATCATCCCGTAGTTGTGCACCGTGGGGTTGCCCATGTAGATTCCCAGGGCGTTGACCCCGTGCTCGCCGGTGATCGCCAGCAGGCGCTCTGCGGTGACCTGCAGGGCCTCGTCCCAGCTGAGGGTTTCCCAGCGGGGCTCGCCGCCCGCACCCCGGACCCGGCGCAGGGGCTGGCGCAGCCGGTCCGGGTCCTCGTGGATGTCCTTGAGCGCCACTGCCTTGGGGCAGATATGGCCACGGCTGAGGGGGTCCTCCGGGTCGCCCTTGATGCTGACGATTTCCCGGCCCCGGGTTTCGATGCGCAGACCGCAGATGGCCTCACACAGGTGGCAGGCACGGAAGTGCGTGACGGTCTTGGCCTGGGTGTGCAGGTCCTGGTTCAGCGGCATGGCGGGATTCTCCGGGTGCAGGCGATGGTCGCAGTGTACGGGCTTTGGGGCTTGCAGGTGAACCTTCGGCCGCTGGCGGCGCCCGGGGGATTGGGTTAACCTGAATCATCCCGGCCGCGGCCGCGGCCGCGTGGCGGATGCAGGAGAAGCATGAACAAGAGTTGGGCTGCCTATGACGCGAGCGCATTTTACGACGAGCTGATTACCAGTCGCGGCCAGCCGCGTACTGCCGCTCGCGGCGCGGTCAGCCTGCTGCAGAACCTGCCGGCGGAAGAAATGGCCGCCCGCCGCGAGGCCGCCGAGCTGGCCATTCGCGAAATGGGAATCTCCTTTACCATCTATACCGAGGGCGGCAACATCGACCGGGCCTGGCCCTTCGACATCATCCCGCGGGTGATCTCCGCGCGCCAGTGGCAGCGGGTCAACCGTGGCCTGATCCAGCGCAGCCGGGCCCTGAACCGCTTTATCGACGATATCTACAATCGCCAGCGCATCCTCGCCGACGGTATTGTGCCCGCGGACATCGTCCTCGATTCACCAAACTACAAGCCCCAGTGCCAGGGCATGTCGCCGCGCTACGGGGTGTGGGCGCATATCTGCGGCTCGGACCTGGTGCGCAATGCCGACGGCCGCTTTTACGTGCTGGAGGACAACCTGCGGGTCCCCTCCGGCGTGTCCTACATGGTAGAGAACCGCGAGATCACCAAGCGCGTGCTGCCGGAACTGTTCGAGAACTACAGCATTCTGCCGGTGGATGACTACCCCTCACGGCTCTACCAGACCCTGGCCTCCCTCTCGCCCAGGGATCGCAAACGTCCCTGTATCGTGGTCCTCACCCCGGGCATTTATAACTCCGCCTACTTCGAGCACGCCTTCCTCGCCCAGGGCATGGGCGCCGAGCTGGTGGAAGGCCCGGACCTGCTGGTGGGTGAAGACGAGTGCGTGTACATGCGCACCGTGGACGGCCCCCGCCGCGTGGACGTGATATACCGGCGCATCGACGAAGACTTCATGGACCCGGAAGTGTTCCGCGAGGACTCGGCCCTGGGCATCCCGGGACTGATGCGCGCCTGGCGCGCCGGCAAGGTGGCAATCGCCAATGCACCCGGTGCCGGGGTGGCGGATGACAAGGTCGTGTATGCCTACGTGCCGGAGATGATTCGCTACTACCTCAAGGAAAAGCCGCTGGTGGACAGCGTGCCCACCTACCTGTGCATGCGCGAGAAGGACCGCGAGTATGTGCTGGCGAACCTGGACCAGCTGGTGGTGAAACCCGCCAACGAGTCCGGCGGCTACGGCATCATGGTCGGCCCCCACGTGAGCAAGGCCACGCGGCGCAAGTTCGCCGCGCTGATTGAGGAGAATCCGCGCAATTATATCGCCCAGCCCACACTGTCCCTGTCCACCGCGCCCACCTACTGCGACGAGCGGGTGGAGCCCCGGCACCTGGACCTGAGGCCCTTTATTTTGCAGGGCAAGGAAAGCTGGGTAACGCCCGGCGGCCTGACCCGGGTGGCCCTGGTCAAGGGTTCTCTGGTGGTCAACTCCTCCCAGGGTGGCGGCAGCAAGGATACCTGGATCGTGGAGGGCAAGGCATGACCATGCTCTCGCGGGTAGCGAACCGCCTCTACTGGATGGCGCGCTACCTGGAGCGCGCCGAGGATACCGCGCGCCTCGTTGCCTCCTACCACATGCTGATCATGGACATTCCCCGCGGCTCCGAGCTGGGCTGGGATGTGCTCCTGCGCATCCTCGATGCGGAGCCGCAGTTCTACGCCCGCTACCGCGTGCCGAATGAAAACAATGTGGTCAAGTTCCTGGTTGCCGATCGTGACAACCCCGGCAGCATTGCCTCTTCGGTCCATGCGGCACGGGAAAATGTGCGCACCACCCGCGACGTGCTCCCCGAGGAAAGCTGGGAGGTGGTCAACGAGCTGAATCTCTATGTGCGTGAGGCGGCGGAGAAAAGCATTGGCCGGCGCAACCGGCAGGTGTTTCTCGACGAGGTGGTGGGTCGCTGCCAGATGATCCACGGCATGTTGGAAACCACCCTGAGCCGCGATCACTCCTACCGGTTCACCCGCATCGGCCAGCTGCTGGAGCGCTGTGACATGACCACCCGGGTGATTGACGTGGGCGTAGTCGAGATTCGCGATCGCGAGAGCCACCACGCCGCGATCGACCCCCTGCTGTGGAGCACCCTGCTGCAGTCGATGTCCGCCCTCGGCGCCTATCGCCGGGAGGTCGGCCCGATCCTGGAGGGCCACGCCATTGCCGACTTCGTGCTCAAGGACGCCCTGCAGCCCCGCTCGACCGCGTTCTGCCTGCGCGGTATCCGCGAGGAGCTCAAGCCCCTGCCGCACAATGCCGAGGCGCTGCGGCAGATCGACCGCGCCCGGCGCAAGCTGGCACGCTTCAATGCGAGTAAATTATCGGGCGATGGGGTGCACCGCTTCGTTGACGGCTTTCAGGTCCAACTGAGTCAGATCCACCAGACGATCAGTGATACCTGGTTCCAGACCGGAGTCTCGTGAAACGCTTATTCTGCGACTGCGGCAGCGAGGTCTTTTTCGATAGCGAGCGCTGCAACCAGTGCGGTGCCCTGCTGGGATTTGACCCGGATTCACTGGAGATTCGCTCCCTGGCCCGCTTCGATGGCGCCGACTGCGAAACCACCGACGGGCGTCGCTTCTGGCGCTGTGCCAACAGCTTTGACTTCGGTGTGTGCAACTGGCTGCTGCCTGCGGGCAGTGACCATAAACTGTGTTTTGCCTGTCAGTTCAACCGCACCGTCCCCAACCAGTCGCTACCCGGTAACCAGGTGCGCTGGCGGCGGCTGGAGGAGGGCAAGAAGCGCCTGTTCTACACCCTGATCCGTTTACAGCTACCCCTGGTCAACGGCTGGCAGGACCCCAGGAACGGGCTGTTGCTCGACTTTATCGAGGACGGACGCAGCCGCGAGGAATACGCCGAGTCATTTGTCAGCACCGGCTATCTCGGGGGGGTGATTACGATCAATACCCTGGAGGCGGATAACGTCGCCCGCGCAGCCGTGCGCGAGGAAATGAACGAGAGTTACCGCACGGTGCTGGGCCATCTGCGCCACGAGTCGGGCCACTTCTACTGGGCCCAGCTGGCGCCGGACCGGAACCTGCGCGAGGAGTTCACCGCGCTGTTCGGCGATGAATCCCAGGACTACGCCGCCGCCCTGCGCAGGCATTACCGCAATGGCCCGCCGGAAGGCTGGCGTCAGCAGTACATCAGCGCCTACGCCGCAGCCCATCCGTCAGAGGACTGGGCCGAATCCTGGGGCCACTACCTGCATATCCACGATGCCCTGGAGACGGCCAACGCCCACGG
The DNA here is from genome assembly GCA_965222335.1 of Sediminihaliea sp. Lineage (GTDB taxonomy): Bacteria > Pseudomonadota > Gammaproteobacteria > Pseudomonadales > Halieaceae. The sequence goes on from OZ244944.1 coordinate 2,647,717, forward strand.
CCTGGTGGATGAACCGGTGGAGCATATGCCGATGTCCCGGCGTATTGTGCGCTGGCGGGATCTCAGCCTGACGCTGAACGAATTGAATCGCAGCGTGGGGCTGGGTGATGCCTATCCCTTCGTGATTAATGACACCGTGGCGCACAAGCTGGGCTTTGTCGATCGGGTGATCCAGCGGCTGCAGAACCTGAACTAGCAAGCCCGCTCAGCTGAGGAAGCGCTCGCGCAGGAAGCGGGCGATGCCGTCTTCGTCGTGGTGGCCGATCACTGCCGTGGCGGCGGCTTTCACCGCCTCATCGGCGTTGGCGGGGGCATAGCTTTCATCCGCCCGCCGGAACATGCTCAGATCATTGTCACCGTCCCCGAAGCAGATCACCTTGCTCACGCCCAGCTGGCGCCGCAGGGCATCCACCGCGCTGCCCTTGCTGCCCTCGACGTGGTGAATGTCGATCCAGCGCAGCGCCTCGCCCTCCTGGGCAACCCCTGCGTAGGCCACCAGATTGGGCTCATCGCGCACCAGCAGGGCGACGGCGTCAATCGCGCCCGGCTCGCCCAGGGCGCTGATGTTGGTGATTTCCGCCTCCCCGGGGATTTCGGAGAGGGGCAGGATATCGACCTGTCCGCGGCTGGCAAACTCCCTCTTGAGGCGGCGCTCGGTCTTGGTCTGCAGGGGCGCGTGGTAGATGGCGTGGCGATTGCCGGGTTCCAGGGTGAACACGAAGGGCGTGATGCCCTGCTCGAACACGGCCCGCAACACATGGTCGATTTCCGCCAGGGTAAGGCAGGCGCGGAAGCTGTAGTCCTCCGCGCCCGGGTCCCAGATCATCACTCCGTTCTTGAAGATCTGGGGCAGGGCGAAGCCCTGGCCGTGCAGCAGGTCTCGCGCGGCATGCAGGGTGCGGCCGGTGGCCACGGTATAGGCGATGTCGCGACCGGCGAGATCCGCCAGGGTGCCCCGGGTAAAGTCCGACAGCTGCCCGGAACGATTGAGCAGGGTGCCGTCGAGGTCGAACACGATTAACTCCATGTGTTGCCGGGGCGGGCGCCTGGAGGCGCCTACCTGGCCTCTTCCGTTTCCGCTTCTTCGAACACTTCACTCAGCGAGGGCAGGTTGTCAAAAGCCTGGCGGATGTTGTCGTCCCAGGATTTGCGCAGGCGCGCCAGGTAGGGATGGTGCTCCTCGAGTTTGAAATAGTGCTCCTGGGCCTTGAGGGAATCGCGGCGGTAGAAAAGACCCTCGATCGGTGGCCCCACGGTGGCATTGGAGCGAATGGTGGAGTCCAGGGACACCAGGCCGCAGCGCATGGCCGTGCCGAAGGGGGTATCCGGGCGGATGATGCGGTCGAGGATGGGCTTGCCGTACTTGGTCTCGCCAATCTGCAGGTAGGGGTGGTGCTCCGAGGCGGTGATGTGGTTGCCCTCGGGATAGATCATGTACAGCTCCTGCTGGTTGCCCTTGATCTGGCCGCCCAGGATAAAGGTGGCGCCGGCATTGAAGCCCGCGCCCGGCGCGCTGTCGCCGGTGTACTTGGCCTGCTCGCGCACGCTGATCTCGCCGATATAGTCGGCGATGTCGGCCACGTAGCGGGCCTTGAGGATATTGAATTCCGCATCTTCCTGCAGGTCGCGCTGCATCTGTGCCACCACGGCCTGGCTGGTGGCCAGGTTGCCCGCGGTCAGCAGTACCAGCGAGCGGTCGTAGGCTACCGAGAAGCGGTGCATCTTGCTGTAGGTGCTGACCCGGTCAGGTCCCGCGTTGGTGCGCGAGTCGGAGCAGAACACCAGGCCTTCCTTGAGGGAGATGGCGAGGCAATAAGTCATGAGGTCGGCGTTTAACGTCCAGGCGTCAGGTCTTGGAGGGGCGAAGCATAATCGCTAAGCCTGTTGAATACTACTGTCCATGCCCGCGACATTGTCCCCCTGCGGGGCCGGATAGATGCTAGCATGAGGAGACGCCGGCCGAGTCTCGCGGGCGGCTCCAGGGGCATATCGGGAGGTCGGAGAGGACGTATGTGGTTGCAAACCCGCTGCAAGCTGAGGTTCGCCATCGAGTTCCCCACGCCCTTCGTGCTGATGCTGCGACCGCGCAGCGGCGGCCAGCAGTGGGTTGCCAGCGAGGAGTACCTGCTGCAACCCAGCGTGCCCGTGTTCGAGTTCAGCGACGACTACGGTAATTTCTGCCAGCGGCTGGTGGCGCCCCCTGGCGAATTCAGCATTGCCACTGCTTCCCGGATCAAGACCTCCGACAGCGTGGACGTGGCGCCCGGGGGCGAGTTCGTGTTTGTCCAGAACCTGCCCGACAACGTGCTGCAGTACCTGCTGCCCAGCCGCTACTGCGAATCCGACCGCTTTCGCGACATGGCCGCCGAGATCACCGCGGGCCAGCTGCCCGGCTACGACCAGGTGGAGGCCATCGAGCGCTGGTTACGGGAGTCAATTCCCTACCTCCCCGGCACCAGTGAGTTGCCCCTGTCGGCGATCGAGATCAACCTGCAGCAGCACGGCGTATGCCGCGATCTCGCCCACCTGGGCATTGCCCTGTGCCGGGCCCTTAGCATCCCCGCGCGGATGGTGGTCGGCTACCTCTATGGTCACGAACCGCCCGAGCACCACGCCTGGTTCGAGGCCTACGTCGCCCACCGCTGGTACACCTTCGACCCCACCCACGCCTCCCGCCAGCACGGCTACGTGGCCATCGGCTACGGCCGCGACGCCGCCGACGTCGCCATCTACAACCAGTTCGGACCGCCGGTAGACTGCCTCGAACAAACCGTCAGCGTGGAGCTCGCCGACCCCCAACAATAGGGAACCAAAAAAGGGGTCAGACCCCTTTTCCGATACCCCTTTTCCGGTTATCCATGCCTTCCGCAAAAAAAGGGGTCTGACCCCTTTTTCTCGCGCCGCGCTGCGGTGCTGCGTGGCAGGGAGTCCGAAAATGGTTTGCGGAGTCAATCGTACCGGCTCGCTCACGGCATGCCCGGTAAAGCGGGGCAGGCTCTCCATGCCTTCCGCGAGCTACCGCCTGCGCGGCCCGGTCCATCCATGGACATAAAAAAGGCCAGTCGGATGACTGGCCTTCATTAATATGGTGCCCAGGAGAGGACTTGAACCTCCACGCCCTTTCGAGCACTAGCACCTGAAGCTAGCGTGTCTACCAATTTCACCACCTGGGCATTTCGGGCAAAGAACCGGCCGCGCGAGGCAGCGGATACCCGAGGGCGCGCACTTTACTTTTACCAAGCGGACATGTCAATACTCGCGTATACTGTGCGCCTGCAAAAATGAGTCAGCCCAGATAACCCAAGGAAATCCCCCTCTTTATGTCCAGAAAAGGCAGAATTGCCGATCCCCACGCCGAGCGCGAAGCCGAGCGTTACGACAACCCCATTCCCAGCCGCGAGGCGATCCTCGAGCTGCTCAAGAGCGCCGACCAGCCCCTGAGCCACGCCATTATTGCCGAGCAATTGCGTCTCCACGAGGAGGGCGACCAGGAAGCCCTGCGCAAGCGCCTGCGCGCCATGGAGCGCGACGGCCAGCTGATGGTCAACCGGCGCGGCGCCTACGGCCTGGTGGACAAGCTCAATCTGCTGCGCTGCAGGGTGCAGGGCCACCGCGATGGTTACGGCTTTGCCATCCCCCTGGCAGAGGGTGAGGACGTCTACCTCAGCTCCCGCCAGATGCAGTTCGTCTTCGATGGCGACGAGGTGCTGGTGGCGATCACCGGTCTTGATCGTCGCGGCCGTGCCGAGGGCAAGGTGGTCGAGGTGCTGGACCGCGGCACCCCCAGCATCGTGGGTCGCTACCAGGAAGAGAGCGGCATCGGTTTTGTGGTGCCCGACAACGCCCGGATCCAGAACCAGATCCTGATACCGCCGGCGGAAAAAGGCGCGGCCAAATCTGGGCAGATCGTCACCGCGACCATCACCCATTACCCCACGCGCCAGCTGAATGCCAAGGGCAGGATCTCCGAGGTGCTCGGTGATCATATGGACCCCGGCCTGGAAATCGACGTCGCGATCCGCGCCCACAATATCCCCCACGAGTGGCCCGATTCGGTGCTGCGCGAGGCGGGTGCACTGGAGAGCGAGCCCCTCGAGGAGGACAAGCAGCACCGGGTCGACCTGCGCAACAAGGCCTTCGTCACCATCGACGGCGAGGACGCGAAAGACTTTGACGACGCGGTCTACTGCGAGAAGCGCCTTGGCGGCTGGCGCCTGTGGGTGGCGATTGCCGATGTGTCCCACTACGTGCGCCCCGGCTCCGCCCTGGATGACGAGGCCGCGGTGCGCGGCAACTCGGTGTATTTCCCGGAGCGGGTGGTGCCCATGCTGCCCGAGGCCCTGTCCAACGGGCTGTGCTCATTGAAGCCGAAGGTCGATCGCCTGGCGATGGTCTGTGAAATGGAGCTCAGCCGCCAGGGCAACCTGGTGCGCGCGAAGTTCTTTGAGGCGGTGATTCACTCCCACGCACGCCTGACCTACAACCAGGTGGCCGAGGCGCTGGACGCCGGCGAGCACCCGGATATTGAACAGTCCCTGATTCCAGACCTGCAGCGCCTGCACAAGCTCTACAAGGTGTTGCGCAGCGCCCGCGAGGACCGCGGCGCGATCGATTTCGACACGGTCGAGACCCGCATTGTCTTCAATGAGCAGCGCAAGATCGAAGCCATCGTGCCGGTCCAGCGCAACGACGCCCACAAGCTGATCGAGGAGTGCATGCTCGCGGCCAACGTGGCGGCGGCGCGGTTCTTCGAGAAGCACCAGCTGCCCATGCTCTACCGCGTGCACCAGGGCCCCACGGCGGAGAAGCTGGAAAACCTGCGCGCTTTCCTGGGTGAGCTGGGCCTGGACCTGCGTGGCGGCGACAAGCCCACCCCGGACCACTACCAGGACCTGCTGGAGCAGGCCGCGACCCGGGACGACGCCAAGATCATCCAGACCATGATGCTGCGCTCCCTGAGCCAGGCCAAGTACCAGCCGGACAACGAGGGCCACTTCGGCCTGCACTACCCGGCCTACGCCCACTTTACCTCGCCCATCCGCCGCTACGCGGACCTGTTGGTACACCGGGGTCTGCGCCACGTGATCCGCTCGAAGATCAAGAGCAAGCTGGTCCAGCGGGTGCGTGGCGCGGAACCCATCCCCGAGTCCAGGATCTTCCCCTACGACGAGCATTACATGGCGGCCCAGGGCGAGCATTGCTCGGTGACCGAGCGCCGTGCCGATGACGCCACCCGGGACGTGCAGTCCTGGCTCAAGTGCGAGTACCTGCAGGACCACGTGGGTGACAGCTTCGACGGCGTGATCGCCGCGGTCACCAGCTTTGGCCTGTTCGTGGAATTGCAGGACCTGTACATCGAGGGCCTGGTTCACATCAGCGCCCTGCCGGGGGATTACTACCAGTTCGACGCCGCCAAGCAGCGCCTGATCGGCGAGCGCAGCGGCCGCGTGTTCAAGCTCGGCGGGCACGTGCGGGTGCAGGTGGCCCGGGTTGACCTGGATGACAAGAAGATCGACCTGGAGATGGTGGATGGCGAAGCCGGCGGCAAGCCCGACCAGGGCAAGTCCGGGCGTCGCCAGGGCAAGGGTGGCGGCCGCGGCGGCAAGCAGGGCGCCGCGCGCGAGCAGTCATCCGGCAAGTCGGGCAAAGCCGGCAAGGCCGGCAAGGGCGGTGGCAAAGGCAGCAAGGGTGGCAGCAGCAAGGGCGACAAGAGCAGCGGCAGCCAGGACAAGGCCGCGGCAGCACCCAAGAAGAAAGGCCGCTCCCGCCGTCGCGGCGGCCGCTCGGGCGGCAAGTCCGGCGGCAGCCAGCAGTCGTAGCACCGGGCACGAGCCGGAGTCGGTCAGTTGAGCGAGTATATCTACGGCATTCACGCGGTGGATGCCCTGTTGCGGCGCAATCCCGCCGGCATCCAGCGCCTGCTGGTGCGCAAGGGGCGCGAGGATCGGCGCGTCACCGAGCTGCTGGCCCTGGCGCAGAACCAGGGCGTCAGCTGCGAGCGCCTGCCCGGGGCTGAGCTCGACGCCCTGGTCGCGGGCAGGCACCAGGGCGTGGTGGCCCTGACCCGGGCCAGCGCAGCCGGCGACAACCTCTGGGATGAGGCGGCCCTGCTGCGACGGGTCGATGAGGGCGAGCGCGCGCCGCTGATCCTGGTCCTGGACGGCGTCACCGACCCGCACAACCTCGGCGCCTGCCTGCGCAGCGCAGATGCCGCCGGCGTGGATGCGGTGGTGGTGCCCAAAGACAAGTCCGCCGACCTGACACCCGCGGTGCGCAAGGTGGCCTGCGGTGCCGCCGAGTCCGTGCCCTTCGTGCGGGTTACCAACGTGGCGCGCACTCTGGCGGCCCTGAAGTCGCGCGGTGTGTGGCTCTACGGCGCGGCGGGGGAGGCCAGCCAGTCGCTGTACGAGGCCGACCTTTCCGGCGCGGTGGCCCTGGTGATGGGTGCCGAGGGCGCCGGCCTGCGGCGCCTGACCCGCGAGGCCTGCGACTTTCTGGTGCACCTGCCCATGGCAGGTTCGGTCAGCAGCCTGAATGTGTCCGTGGCCACCGGGGTGTGCCTGTTCGAGGCCCGCCGCCAGCGCCTCGCGAGGGGCGCGAATCCGGGCTAGAAAATGCATTGCCCGGGTTAATAAAAGAATGTAGAATCCGCGCCTCAAAATTTGCCCGGCTGCCCCGTGCCGCCGATCCTCCTTGCTACACCGCTTTCCCCCGGGAATTGACGGGTAGCATTAACCCGTAAGGAGCTACCAATGCGTCATTACGAGATCGTATTCATGGTCCATCCGGACCAGTCCGAACAAGTGCCCGGCATGATCGAGCGCTACACCAATACCATCCAGAAAGACGGCGGCCAGGTACATCGCCTGGAAGACTGGGGCCGTCGCCAGCTGTCCTATCCCATCAACAAGATCCACAAGGCACACTACGTGCTGATGAACGTGGAAGCTTCCAACGATTCCATGGAAGAGCTCACCACGACTTTCCGTTACAACGACGCCGTGATCCGTAACCTGGTCATTCGCCGCGACGAGCCCGTGACTGAAGAATCTTTCATCATGAAGGCCGAGAAAGAGAGCCGCGAGCGCAAGACCCGTTACGAAGAGCGCCAGGCCGCGGATTCTGCCAGATCCGAATCCCGCAGCGACAGCGCCGACGCCGACAAGAAAGAGGACGCCACCGCCGAGTAAGGCCGTGGGTCCACGTTGTAACGACTATCGAGCTAATCAGGAGTATTGACCATGGCACGTTTTTTCCGTCGCCGTAAGTTCTGCCGTTTTACCGCCGAGGGCGTCAAGGAGATCGATTACAAGGATCTTGAGACCCTGAAGGCCTACGTGTCCGAGACCGGCAAGATCGTACCCAGCCGCATCACCGGCACCAAGGCGCGCTACCAGCGCCAGCTGTCAACCGCGGTCAAGCGGGCGCGTTTCCTGGCCCTGCTGCCCTACACGGATTCGCACCAGTAAGTTATCTGTTTGAGGTGCCGAATGCGCCGACCGGGAGCGCGCTAGGATGAGGGCGCTCGCCGAGTTTGTCATGCGCGGGCGCTGGCAGGCGCTGCTGGTCACCGTGGCCGGCGCCGGCAGCCTGCTGCTGTGCTGGATCAGTGCCGCGGTGGTGGCCCTGGTGACCCTGCGCAAGGGCGTGGCGCCCGGGGCCTGGTTGTTGCTCTGGGCCCTGCTGCCCTCCGGGGTGCTGCTGGTCGCCTTTGGCGATAGCGGGCCTTTGAGCCTGCTGGTCTCGACCCTGGTCCTGGCCATGGTGTTGCGGTACTCGGTGAGCCTGCCACTGGCGGTGCTCGCCAGCGTGCCGGTCGCTGCCCTGAGCGGTGCTGCGCTGCTGTTGTTCGGCGATCAGCTGTTGCAGGGGATGGTCGCGTTTTTTGACCAGTTCCTGGGCAACCTGGAGCAGCAGCTGTCTGCCGGGGGCGAGGCGGTAGAGCTGGTGCGCCCCACCGTGACCCAGGTCGCGGGGATGATGGGGCTCGCCACCGGCGCCCTGGCAGTGGTTTGCCTGCTGCTGGCCAGGTACTGGCAGGCGGCGCTGTACAACCCGGGTGGATTCGGCGAGGAGTTTCGCCGTTTGCAGCTGCCGCCGGCGGTGACCGCGGCCCTGGCCCTGGCGGCAGTCGCCCTGGCCAGCCTGGGAGTGGAATACAGGACCTGGGCGGTGATCTGCGTGTTGCCGCTCAATTTTGCCGGCCTGGCGTTGGTGCATGCCCGGGTGGCGGTGCGCGGCCAGGGCAGGGGATGGCTCACCGGGTTTTACCTGGCGTGGGTGTTCTTCGATCCGGTGAAATACCTGGTGGTGTTCGCCGCGATCGCCGACAGCTGGTTTGATTTTCGCCAGCGCTGGGCGAAGCGCAACAAGACATTGGACCGTCGCGATGACGACGACGGTTCTGACTAGAGATTTGTAAACTGCGGGAGGCAACTCCCCGAAGAGTGAGGTAAGTCAGATGGAAGTCATTTTGCTGGAAAACATCGGCAACCTGGGTGACCTGGGTGACAAGGTTGACGTGAAGGCGGGCTACGGCCGCAATTTCCTGATCCCCCAGGGCAAGGCGGTACCGGCTACCGCAGCCAATGTCGCCGAGTTCGAAACCCGTCGCGCCGAGCTGGAAGCCGCTGCCGCGGCCCAGCTGGCCGCCGCTGAGCAGCGCGCCGAGGCCCTCAATGCCCTGGGCGTGATTACCATTGGCGCCAACGCTGGTGAGGAAGGCAAGTTGTTCGGTTCCGTGGGTACCCGCGATATTGCCGACGCGATCATTGCCGCCGGGGTCGAGGTCGACAAGGCCGAGGTCAAGCTGCCCGAAGGTGCCCTGCGCGAGCTGGGCGAGTACGAGATCGACATCCAGGTCCACGGCGACGTGATGTCCACGGTCGCGATCTCGGTAGTTCCCGAGTAATTCCCCGCACCCCGGCCCGGGTCGCGCCCGGGCCGGGGCGCGTCCGCTCCCGGTAGCGACCCCGCCAGGGGTCGTTTATCCCGCCGTCTCCGGCGCGTTTTCTGTATTCCCCGCTTTAGGCCGGCACTGAATTTGGTTACTCTGTGCAGCCGGCAGCGTGAATCCCTGGCCCAATGTCTGAACCCGATTACCCCGTCGACCTGTCCGAGCTGCCCTATCCCGAGGCGCAGGACCGGGACCTGGCTCGGATCAAGATGCAGCCCCATTCGATCGAGGCGGAGCAGTCCGTGCTCGGTGGCCTGCTGCTGTCGGGCGATAGCTGGGACGCAGTCGCGGAGGCGGTCACCGCCTCGGATTTCTATCGCCCGGATCACCGCCTGATATTCCGCCAGATCGCGCGCCTCGCCGAGGCCGCGGAACCGGTGGACGTGATTACCGTGGCCGACAAGCTGACCGCCGCGGGCGAACTGGACAGCGCCGGCGGCGTCGCCTACCTCGCCGAACTGGCCAGCAATACCCCCAGCGCTTCCAATATTCGCGCCTACGCCAAGGTTGTGCGCGAGCGCGCCGCGCTGCGCAAGCTGATCGAGGCGGCCCAGGAGATCGCCGAGAGCGGTTTCAATCCGGAGGGGCGCAAGTCAGAGGAGCTGATTGACGAGGCCGAGCGCCGGATCATGCAGATCTCGGAGCAGGGGCCGAAGGCGGGGGGGCCGCAGGAGGTCAACCCCCTGCTGCAGGGTGCGATCGAGCGCATCGAGGACCTGTTCAACTCCGGGGGCAAACTCACCGGCCTCAGCACCGGCTTTACCGACCTCGATGCCAAGACCTCGGGCCTGCAGGCCTCCGACCTGGTGATCGTCGCCGGCCGGCCGTCCATGGGCAAGACCAGCTTCGCCATGAACATGGTGGAGAATGCGGTGCTGGGCCAGGAACTGCCGATCCTCGTATTCAGCATGGAGATGCCCGCGGAACAGCTGATCATCCGCATGCTGTCCTCCCTGGGCAAGATCGACCAGACGCGCATCCGCAACGGTCGCCTGGAGCAGGAGGACTGGCCCAAGCTGAGCGCCGCGGTGGCCAAGCTCAAGGACGTGCCCCTGTTTATCGATGACACCCCGGCACTCACCCCCACGGAACTGCGCAGCCGCGCGCGGCGGGTCGCCCGCGAGCACGGCCAGCTGGGGATGATCATGGTGGACTACCTGCAGCTGATGCAGATCGCCGGTTCCTCCGAGGGCCGCACCGCGGAGATCTCCGAGATCTCGCGCAACCTCAAGGCCATCGCCAAGGAATTCAACTGCCCCATGGTGGCCCTGTCCCAGCTCAACCGCTCCCTGGAGCAACGCCCCAACAAGCGCCCGGTCAACTCCGACCTGCGCGAGTCGGGAGCGATCGAGCAGGACGCCGACGTAATCATGTTTATCTACCGGGACGAGGTCTACAACGAGGACTCTCCCGACCAGGGCGTGGCCGAGATCATCCTCGGCAAGCAGCGTAACGGCCCCATCGGCACCTGCCGCCTGGCCTTTATCGGCCAGTTCACCCGCTTCGAAAACCTCGCCCGCGGATCTTTCGACGACCACTGAGGGTCGTCATGCCTTACAGCCCCGTTTCTTCCCGCAGCTTGCGCAACTGCGCCCGCTGTTCCTCCAGCGGCAGCGGCGCCGGGTCGTGTTGTTCCAGCGCGCGATCCCGGGGAATGGTCAGTTGTTCCCCGCGCATCACTCGCTCACAGTACTCGTGGTAGCGTGCCTCGAACACCGGCCGGGTCAGGTGTTCGGGGTTGTTGGCAAGGAAAAACCATTCGCTGTCGCGGCCGGCGAAGTACACCGCCGGGTGTGACCAGGGCTGGGCCGATTTGGGGGATGCGGCGTTGCAGGCCTCACGGTAGGCCTCGCGGGCGGGCGGCAGGCCGAGGTCGGCGAGGCCCTGCTGGCAGCATTCGTGCATGCGGTTCAGGGTGGGCAGGTACTCACTGTGCTCGATGGCGTGGCGTGCGCCGCGCAGGATCTGCGCCACCGGGTAATCCGCCAGGGAATCCAGCCACAGCTTCTTGATCTGCTTGAGCTGTTCCGCATCGGGAAAGGCCGCGTAGTACTGGTTGTGGTAGTTGAGGCGAAACAGGGCAAAGACCTGGTTGATCGCCTCGATGTGGCTGTCGCCGGCGCTGCCTTGCTGCCCCTGCCTAGTCCGCCCAGGAGGTGTCGCTGAGGTCGTCGGCGAGGCTGCGATCTCGCGTGCGACCCGTTGAATGAGATCCCGGCTGTCGTCGGTCATGGCTGTGTCCCGCCTGTTGCATCTGGTGCTGTTTCGCCCAGTGAAATTTTACGTGTTGCAGGAACTTGCTGTTCCAGGATGTGTGCACCTGCCCGCTGTCGCGCCAGTAGACGATGAACTCCGGCAGCAGGCCGCGGGCGAAGTCCTCGTCGATGTGCGACATCCTGAGGATGTCGTACACGTCTTCCGCCGGCTGCCAGTCATCGCTGATCGGCGCGGGCTCGCCGCCCCGGCCGACGCTGGCAGTATAGCGTGCCCACTGCAGCCGGATGTGCTGGATAAAGCGGGTGTTCAGTTCCCGGGGCGCATCGCCGCGCTCGCGCCAGTAGAGCACGAACTCGGGGATCGCGTCCTCGATGAAGGTCCGGTCCACCCCGCCCCGGGTCATGATATCCACGGCGTCCTCGCTGGGCCGCCAGGCATTGGTCAGCGGCGTGGGCTTGGCCCGGAAGGCCTCCGCCTGCTGTTGCTGGTGGCGCCGCCAGGCGCTGGTCACGTGTTGGCGAAACTTGTTTTCCCAGGCGTGGCTGATTTCCCCGCGCTCGCGCCAGTAAAAGATGAAATCCTCCAGTTGGTCGAGGGCGAACTGCCGCGGTATGTTGTGGTTCAGGCCCAGTAGCTGCAGCAGGTCCTCACTGGGCGCCCAGTTGGCCGGCAACTGGCCGGCACTGCGGCGGGTCGGCGGCGCGACGGGCGCCTGTTGAGGGTGAGGCTGCACTCGCCGCTGTCCCGCCGGGGCGGCGTTGCCGCCGGCGGGTTCGTTGAGGGCAAACAGCAGTTCCTCGGCGCTGTGCAGCGGTGGCGATTCCACCAGCAGCACGCCCTTGTCGACCAGGCTGCGCACGATGCGATGCAGGTCCGCGGGCTCCCAGAAGGGCAGCTGGCGCAGGAGGAAGCCGCGCTCCACCCGCAGCCAGGCATAGCCCTGGCGCAGCTGGGCTTCGCGGTGGGCAAACAGGGCGTGTAGCTTTTGCAGCAGGATGGCCTCCTCGAGGCCGATGGTGGCGGCCAGTCCCGGAGAAAACACCAGGGGTTGTTCGGGGACCAGGGACGATTCGGTCATGGGGCTTCCGTTGTCGGCCCGCGGCGCCGCCGCGAAGGCCGGGGATTGCAAATGGATGGCGCTTCAACTCTGGTAGGATACCGGGCTTGTCGCGGCACGAACAGCCGCGGCCCGGGCATTTTTCCGTGGGCGAACGCGGCGCCCGACACAGTAGCTAACCGGGGGTAGCAGACAGACAATATGGCCAAGAGTAAAACCGCCTACGTGTGCAACGACTGTGGCTCTGACTACGCCAAGTGGCAGGGACAGTGTGCCGATTGTGGCGCCTGGAACACCCTCTCCGAGGTGCGCCTCGGGCCCGCCCGCGGTGGTCGCGCCCAGCCGCCGGGGGACAGCCGCGGCGGCTTTGCCGGCACCCTGGCTGACGCCCGGGTGATGGCCGAGATCGACCTCGAGGAGCTGCCCCGTTTTTCCAGCGGCACCGGCGAGTTCGACCGGGTTCTGGGGGGCGGCCTGGTGCCGGGTTCGGCGATCCTGGTCGGCGGCAATCCCGGGGCGGGCAAGAGCACCCTGCTGCTGCAGACCCTCTGCCACCTCGCTGCCGGCATGGAGGCGCTCTATATCACCGGGGAGGAATCCCTGCAGCAGGTGGCCATGCGCGCCCGGCGCCTGCAGTTGCCCGCGGACCGGCTGCGCCTGATGGCGGAGACCAACGTCGAGGGGATTATCGCCGCCGCCAACAGGTACCAGCCACGGGTGCTGGTGGTCGACTCCATCCAGGTGGTGCACTCGGACGATCTGGCCTCGGCCCCCGGCAGCGTGTCCCAGGTGCGCGAGTGCGCCGCCTTCCTCACCCGCTACGCCAAGCAGCACGGCACCGTGCTGTTCCTGGTGGGGCACGTGACCAAGGACGGCTCCCTGGCCGGGCCCAAGGTGCTGGAGCACATGATCGACTGCTCGATCCTGCTGGAGGGCGGCCACGACTCCCGCTTTCGCACCCTGCGTGGGCAGAAAAACCGCTTCGGTGCGGTCAATGAGCTGGGGGTGTTCGCGATGACCGAGCAGGGCCTGCGCGAGGTGAAGAACCCCTCGGCCATCTTCCTCGATCGCAGCGCCGAGCCCGCGGCCGGCAGTGCGGTGATGGTGGTCTGGGAGGGCACCCGGCCCCTGCTGGTGGAAATCCAGGCGCTGGTGGATGACAGCCAGCTGGGCAACCCGCGGCGGGTGGCGGTGGGCCTGGAGCAGAATCGCCTGGCGATGCTGCTGGCGGTGCTGCACCGCCACGGTGGCTTGCAGGTGGGCGACCAGGATGTCTTCGCCAATGTGGTCGGCGGGGTCAAGGTGTTGGAGACCAGCGCCGACCTGGCCCTGCTGCTGGCGATCGTGTCCAGCTACCGGGACCGCCAGCTGCCCCGGGAGATGGTGATCTTTGGCGAGGTGGGACTGTCGGGGGAAATCCGCCCCGTGCCCAGCGGCCAGGAGCGCCTGGCCGAGGCCGCCAAGCACGGCTTCAGCCGCGCTATCGTGCCCCGGGCCAACGCGCCGCGCACCGCCATCCCGGGGATGGAAGTGCTGGCGGTCAAGACCCTGCAGGAGGCCCTCGCGGCCATCGACTAGCGGCGGCGGGTCTATACACAGGCCCTGATTTAACCTATACAGACACCATGCCAGAGCATCCCGACAAGAAAAAGATCGCGCCGCTGGACGCGGACAAGACCGTGCCCCTGGCCCGCCAGGCCGAAGACGAGGCCGGGCGCGAGGAGCGGGCGCAGGAAGAAACCGTGCTCGGGCGCCCGGACACCTATGCCAATCCCGAGTTCGAGACCGACCTGCCGCCCACCGAGCTGCTGAGCGCGGAAGATGAGGCGGCCGCCGCCGCCACCACCCGGCTGCTGGATGACGACGCCACCGTGGTGGACTCCGAGGCGGCCAATGCCGCCGCGCAGGCCTTCGACACCGTCACCGTCCGTGACCGCTTCGTGCTGGAGGCGCGCCTGGGCAAGGGCGGCATGGGCATGGTGTACAAGGCCCTGGACCTGCGCAAACAGGAGGCCCAGGACGACGAGCCCTATGTCGCGATCAAGTTTCTCAGCGCGGAATTTGCCCGCCACCCCAAGGCCCTGATCAGCCTGCAGCGCGAGGCGAAGAAGTCCCAGCGCCTGGCCCACCCCAACATCGTCACCGTGTACGACTTCGACCGCGACGGTGACCAGGTGTACATGACCATGGAGTACCTGCGGGGTGCACCCCTGTCGGGCTGGACCTCGATCGAATTCGAGCCGGGCAGGAAGCCCGAGATCAGCAGCCTGATCAAGGATATGGCCAGCGGCCTCGCCTATGCCCGCGGCGAGGGCATGGTGCACTCGGACTTCAAGCCGGACAACGTGTTCGTGACCGTGGACGGGCGGGTCAAGGTACTCGACTTCGGCATCGCACGGATCGTGGATACCGAACTGCACAAGGACAATTTCGATGCCGGCGAGCTGGGTGCGCTGACCCCCCGCTACGCCTCCCTGGAGATGCTCCGTGGCGAGGCGCCGCATCCGGCGGATGACGTCTATGCCCTGGGCCTGGTGGCCTACCAGCTCTTCACCGGGGTGCACCCCTACGGCGGCAAGACCGCCCAGGAGGCGCATAGAGAGGGGCTCACGCCCCAGCCGATCAAGCAGATCAAGCGCCACCAGTGGCGCGCGATCGCCAAGGCCATCCGCCTGGAGCGCAGCGAGCGCACGCAGACCGCGGATGCCTTCCTGCGCGAGTTTACCGGCACCAGCCAGCGCAATCGCCTGCTCCTGGGTTTGGTGGCGGTGCTGGCCATGACCTCGGGTTACCTGGCCTGGGAGGCCAGCCGGGCCGAGGGACCGGCAGTGCCCTTCGCGGAACTGCCCGCCCCGGTGCAGCAGGACTTCAATCGCAGCCTGGACCTGGGGGCCAAGTCGGCGTCCATTGGTGACTGGGACGGCGCCTCCCGTTACTACCTCGAGGCCTACAGCCTGCACCCGCGCAACCCGCGCGCCGAAGAGGGGCTCGAGCAGCTGGCGGGACACCTGCTCAAGCTGGCGCCGACCCTCACCTCCGAACGCCAGAAAAGCTACCTGCTGGGGATGCTGAACAGCTACGCCGACAACGAGTACCTGGCCAACCACGAGGCCCTGGGCGCGCTCAGGGTCAGGCTCGCCCGGGAACTGGGGCAGTCGCCCTAGTCCTGCCTCGGGCCAGTCCCGCCTCCATGGGTGGCCAGCGACCGGTGCAGACATGCATCGCTACCAGTAATGCAAACCAGGGCACAGAAATGTGTCTTATAAGTTGTGACATCCGCGCGCGTGATCTACTTTTTATCGTAAAGAACAGGAAAGTTCGGGATGTCTGCATGACAGGGAGTTTCACCACGCGCCGTTTCCGGGGGCAGGGTCGCCGCCCGGCGTGGCACGTTTTCCTCGCGGTGCTGCTGGCTGGTTGTGCCGGGCAGGACGTGCCGCAGATTCCCGCGGATGTGGCGGTCAAGGACCTCTACATCGTCGACTGCCTCCTGCCGGGCCAGGTACGCCAGCTCGGCAATACCACTTATATGACCCCACGCCGGCCGGTGCAGACCACGGCCGCGGACTGCCGTACCCGCGGTGGCGAGTACGTGGCCTACGACCGCGCCGACTACAAGACCGCCCTCAAGGTCTGGCTGCCAGCGGCGGAAGAGGGTGACGCCGAGGCCCAGAACACGGTGGGGGAAATCTTTGAGCAGGGCCTGGGTACCGAGCCCAACTACGAGGTTGCCGCCCTGTGGTACGAGCGCGCCGCCCGCCAGGGCCACAAGGGTGCGCAGTTCAACCTGGGAACTCTGTATGAAACCGGCAAGGGGGTGGCGCGGGACAAACGCACCGCCCTGAACTGGTACCGCAAGGCCTGGGGCATCACCGACGATTCGCTGGTCTACCAGTCCGATGCGCAAAAGGCGCTGGTCGAACAGGCGGAGCAGTTGGCCGAAGCCCAGGAGGCGGCGGTGGAACAGGCCCGCGAGTCCGCCACCGAGGCCGCAGTCGCGGCGGCGGAGGCGGCCGCAAAACGCGAGCGTGAGGCCCGCGCCGCGGCCAACCGGGGCCGTGCACCAGCGCCGCCACCCGATCGGGAAACCGGCGCCGAGCCGGCGGTCGCCGCGGCACCCGCCGTGCGCGAGAACATGGTCACCCCGGAACCGGTCTCCGCCGCGGGCAAGAACTTCGGTCGCTATTACGCCCTGGTGATTGCCAACGCTGACTACACCTACCTGGATAATCTGTTTACCTCGGTGGCCGATGCCAATCGCATCAGCGCAGTATTGCGCGAGCAATACGGTTTCGAGGTCAAGGTGCTGGTGAACGGCGATGACGCCTCGGTGCTGCGCGCCCTCAACCAGATGAACAGCGAGCTGACCGCCGAGGACAACCTGCTCATTTACTACACCGGCTGGGGCAACCGGCGTGACAGTGGCAACTACGAGGTGGGCTACTGGCTACCGGTGAATGCCGAGCCGCCCCCGGACGATACCTTCTGGGTGCCGACCTCGCAGATTGCCAGCCACCTGGCACGGCTCCCGGCCAAGCGGATCATGGTGGTGGCGGATTCCTCATTTGCCGGCCTGCTGGCGGACAACCCCGCCTTCCTGCTGGCGAGCAGCCCGGCCCAGCTCAACAGCGAGGCCTACGTGTCCCTGCGCTTCCCCAACCGTGCGCGGCTGCTGATGACCTCGGGCAAGGATTCGCCCCTGCCCGCCCGGGACAACAGCAACAACTCGGTGTTTGCGGATGCCTTTATCGAGGTGCTGCAGGATAACCAGTCGGTGCTCACCGCGCCGGCGCTGTACCTGGACATGATTGAGAAACTGGAAAGCCGCCAGCCGGAGCTGGCCCCCGAATTCAAGGCGATCAAACGCGCGGGTGACGAGGTCGGAGACTTCTTCTTCGTGGCGCGACAGGCCTCCTGAACGCAGGTCGCCTATAGTAAGCAGACCTCCACAAGGAGGCGTGGTGCCCCGGCACCGATTGATAAGAAAACGCGCGGACCGGATGTAACCGCGCAGACTGATAACAGTGGGGAGAGACCGTGGCGGAACGGTTTCATATTGCAGTCGTAGGCGCCGGGCCGGCGGGCCTCAGTGCCGCCGGCCGCGCCGCGCATTATGACGCCGAGTCCGGCGCGCAGCAGCCGAGCTATGTCCTGCTGGAGGGCTTCAATACCTTCGCCAAGACCATCCAGAAGTACCAGAAGGGCAAGCACGTCATGGACGAGCCCGGTTTCCTCAACCTGCGCAGCGAGGTGGATTTCACCGCCGGCAAGCGCGAGGAGATCCTGGGCGGCTGGCAGGCAGCCATCGACAGTGGCCTGAATATCCGCTACGACAGCGAAGTGGTGGGCATTGAGGGCGAGAAGGGGGATTTCCGCCTCAAGCTGCAGAATGGCGGCGTGGTCGAAGCCGAGTATATCGTTTTCTCCATCGGCACCCAGGGCAATCCGCGCACCCTGGGCGTGCCCGGCGACGCCGAGTCGGATTTCGTCCGCTACACCCTGGACGACCCCGCCGACTTCAAGGACGAGACCATCGTTGTGGTGGGCGCCGGCGACGCCGCGATCGAGAACGCGATCGCCCTGGCGGATTACAACAAGGTCTACATCATCAACCGGCGCAACGAATTCAGCCGCGCCAAGGACGGCAACCTGAACGCGGTCCTGGCGGCGATTAACGACAAGAACCGGCCTTTCTACTGCCACTACGAGAGCAGCGTGGCGAGCCTGGAACTGCCGCCGGCACCCGGCCAGCCGGGCACCCTGGTGCTGAATACGCCCGCCGGGGAAGAGACGATTGCCTGCCACCGGATCATCGCCCGCCTGGGGACGATTCCGCCGCGCAAGTTCGTTGAGGACTGCGGCATTGTGATAGCCAGCCAGAGCGCCGAAGCGGTCCCGGACGTGGACCGTCACTACCAGAGCAACGTACCCGGCCTGTACATCATCGGCGCCCTCGGCGGCTACCCGCTGATCAAGCAGGCGATGAACCAGGGTTACGACGTGGTGGAGTTCATCCACGGCAAGGACACCAAGCCCGCGGACTACCCCCTCCTCCAGGACCAGTTCTCCGGCCTGCCCTACGTGATGGACGCCGAGGACGTGCTCGACCTGTACCAGCGGCGGGTGCCGATGTTCCGGCACATGAACCCCCTGGCCTTCCGCGAGCTGATTATCGAGAGCCGGATTATTGTCAGCCTGCCGCCGGAGGAGCTGGCCCAGGTCAAGCAGGGCGGCGAACGCTCGACCCAGTTCGTGCCCGCCGGGGAGCCGGTCTACCGCAACGGCGAATTCAGCACCACTTTCTACACCCTGGTCGAGGGTGAGGTGCAGCTGCAGCTGGAGGCCGACGGCCCCTGGCACACGATCAGCCCGGGGCAGTTCTTCGGCGAGATGAGTCTGATCTCCGGGCGCCCGCGCCAGGGCGATGCGGTGGTGTCCCGGGACAGCATCCTGATCGAGACCCCGCGCCGGATCATGGTCAAGCTGATGAACTCCAACGAGGAGGTGCGCAGCGGTATCGACCGGGTTTTCGTGATGCGCGCCCTGCAGGCGGCGTTCCGGCCCAACCTGACCCTGGACGAACTGGCGGATATCGCCGGGCGCGTCGAGACCTGCCAGTTCAAGGCCGGCGAGACCCTGTTCGAGGCGGGGGAGGAGGGCGACTGCCTGCACCTCATCCGCAGCGGCACGGTGATGCTGACCCGGGGTGGCGCCAATCTCGTGGTTGCCCAGAATCACTCGGGCGAGCTGGTCGGACAAATGGCCCTGATGGGCGCGCCGCGACGTCGCGACACCGCTACCGCGGCGGTGCGCACGGAAACCGTGCTGATCCGGCGGCCGGAGTTCCTGGCCCTGGTCAACAGCCAGCCGGACCACGTCGCCACCCTGCAGGGGCGGCTCAGCAATATGCTGCAGAAAACCAATGCCATGGCCTCCCAGCCCGAGGCGGCCCGGGCCATCGGCTTCCTGATGGGTGAGGGGCTGGGCGAGGCGACCAATGCCCTGGTGATCGATGAAGACCTGTGCGTGGGCTGTGACAACTGTGAGCGCGCCTGCGCCGAGACCCACGGCGGCATCTCCCGCCTGGATCGCGAGTCCGGCGCCTCGATGGCGGGGCTGCACGTGCCGATCTCCTGCCGCCACTGCGAACTGCCCCACTGCATGAAGGACTGCCCGCCGGATGCGATCCGCCGCTCCGCCAATGGCGAGGTCTTTATCAGTGACAGCTGCATCGGCTGTGGCAACTGTGAAACCAACTGTCCCTACGACGCGATCAAGCTCAGCTATGCTGCGCCCCCCAAGCCGGGCCTGCTGTCCTGGTTGTTCTTTGGTCGCGGCCCGGGTCCCGGCGAGCCGGAACAGTTCGAGCCCTCTGCCGCGGCCAGGGACGTGGGCAAGAAAGCGGTCAAGTGCGACGCCTGCATGGGGCGCCCGGGCGGTCCCGCCTGCGTGCGTGCCTGCCCCACGGGCGCTGCGGTGCGCCTGGCGCCTGAGCAGTTCGCCGAACTGGTGGAGGGCCACTGATGCGCACCGGGATTCTCGCCTGGCGCGACTACCGTTACGGCAAGTGGGCGGTGCTGCTGTCGGTGATAGCGGTTGGCCTCTACCTCAGCCAGACCCTCGATCCCGCCCAGCCCCCCAACGGCGGCACCTGGCAGGGTTATGTACTGGGCACGGTGGGCGCGCTGCTGATTGTCTGGCTCAGCCTGCTGGGCCTGCGCAAGCGCCGCTACAGTTCCACCGCCGGCACCGTACAGGGCTGGACCTCGGCCCACGTCTATCTCGGCGCGGCGGTGCTGCTGGTGGCGACCCTGCACAGCGCCGCCCAGGTGGGCTGGAACGTGCACACCCTGGCCTATGTGCTGATGTGCGCGGTGATCTTCTCCGGCTTTTACGGCCTTTACGTCTACGTGCATTTCCCCGGCCGCCTGGCCGGCAACGCCGCCGGCAAGGACCGTGACACCTGGCTGGAAGAGCTGGCGAGCCTGGACGACAACATCCGCGATGCGGTGGATGGCTGCGACGCCGAGCTGCAGGGCATGGCCCTCAGCGCCCTGGACCTGACCCGCCTCGGCGGCGGCACGCTGCAGCAGCTCAGCGCCCGGGACCATTCCCGCATCCTGGTACCCGGTGAGAACAAGCCGCAGAAAAACACCGAGCAGGAGGTGATTATCGCCGCCATCGCGGCGCGCATTCCCGACGCCCGCAAGCAGTCCGAGGCGGAGCTGCTGAATGAGCTGCTGGCCCTGTTCGGCCGGCGCCAGGTGATCCTGCACCTGCTGCGGCAGGACATTCGCCTCAAGGGCTGGCTGAAAATCTGGCTGCTGCTGCATATACCACTGACCGTGGCCCTGTTGGTGGCGTTGCTCATCCACATTTTCTCCGTCTTCATTTACTGGTAGCGCCGTGTATTTCCTGGTTCGCAAGCAAACCGGCCGCGGCAGCGGCGAGGCCCTGGAAACCGAATACCAGGGGGACAGCCTTACCCTGGGCGGGGCCGACAACGCGATGGTGCAGCTGCCGGGCATCGATGGCCTGGTACAGCTCTCCGCTGCCGGCGATGGCGCCAGGGTCAGCAGCCAGAAGGTTGCCTTCGAACTCGGCGGCAAGTCACAGCGCAAGGCCACCCTCGCCATGGGCCAGACCCTGGCGATCAGCGGTTACGAACTCAGCCTGTTTACTCCTCCCAGCGGTTTTGAACTCGGGGTGCAGGTGCGCCGCACCGCCGCGGCCAGTGCCGCCTACGCCGGTGCCATGGAACTCGGTGGCCGGGGCGTCCGTCGCACCAGCTGGATGCTGGCCCTGCTGGTACTCGCCGCGTGTTTGCTGCTGCCCCTGGCCGGCGTGTTCCAGCCCGAGGTGGCGGCCACCCTGCGCAACTCGCCGCTGCCGGATGACGGCCTCTGGTCCAGTGGCCCCCTGCATGCCGCGCACAACACCAGCGGGATTGCCCAGGACTGCCAGGCCTGTCACAAGGAGCCCTTCGTGATGGTTGAGGACGCTGCCTGCCTGGACTGTCACCGCCCCATGACCGAGCACGTGGACGTGGCGGTGCACCCCGCCGAGGCCTTTGCCGGTGAGCGCTGCGCCAGCTGCCACCGCGAACACAATGAGCCCGCCCTGCTGGTGCGCCGCGACAACCCGCTGTGCGTGGACTGTCACGCCACGCCCGGCGAATGGCCCGCCGCACAAGACATGGGCGCGGTAGCGGCCTTTACCGCCAGCGCGCACCCGGCCTTCAAGCTGGGCTTGCTCACCCCCCGGGGCCCCGGCGGTGCCCACGGCTGGGAAGTGGAGCGCATCCGCCCGGCGGCGGGCGAGGTGCTGCAGGAGCGCTCCAATCTCAAGTTTACCCACGCGGTGCACCTGGACCCGCAGAAGGTGCAGGACGAGGGTAGTGGCGAGGCCCTGGTGTGCGCTTCCTGCCACACCGCCAGGGAAGACGGCGAGCACTTCGAGCCGATCAGCATGGACAAGCACTGCCGCAGCTGCCACGGCCTGAGCTTCGACGTGTTCGACCCCGATCTCGAGCTGCCCCACGGCGACCTGCGCGCGGCAATCACCGCCATGGAAGCGCACTTCATTCGCGAGTTTACCGATCCCGTACTGCGCCAGGAGCGCGCCGGGCAGAAGCCTCGCAGGGTCCCTGGCAAGCGTTTTGCCGCTGCTTCCTGTGAAGGCAGTGGCCTGGATTGCGGACGCGCGGAGGCGCTGCAGGAGGCCGAGTACCAGTTCGAACAGACCGGCTGTATTACCTGCCACGTGGTCGAGGATACGGGCCTTGAGGATATTTTTGATCGCTGGTACGTGCAGCCGATTCGCATTACCGGCGACTGGTACCCGAAGAGCCGGTTTGACCATACCAGCCATCTGAGCTTAGCTTGGGATGAGCCTACCGAGGTCTGCGAGGCCTGTCATAAGGCCTCTGTATCGGACAGCGCCCGGGATATCCTGATCCCCGGGCAGGACAATTGCCTGGCCTGCCACGCGCAGGATCGGGCCACCGCCGAGGTGGACTGCGTGAGTTGTCATGTATTCCACCAGCGCGATGGCAGCCTGTCGCTGCAAGCGCGGGCCGGCCTGCCGGCCGGCCACCCTGGGGGTGGACCTCAGGGAGCGATGACGCAAGGGGGAGGAGAGTGATGGACTGGCGCCTGTTGAGTGTGTGCGGAGCACTCCTGTTGGCAGCCTGTGGCGGCGGCGGGGGGGGCGGCAGCAGTGCCGGCAGTTCCCCGGCCACCGACGAGGCCGCCGTTCCCTGCGAGGGCCAGTGTGCCTCCGCCCAGAGTTTCCTGACCGTGAGCGATGTGCGCCGGGTCCTGGCCCAGGGTATCGCCCAGGCCAATGCCCTGGGCGAGCAGGCCACGATTGCGGTGGTCGACCGGGTGGGCAACGTGCTCGCGGTGCACCGCATGGCGCCGGTGGCCCCGGCCATCACGATCAGCACCACCTTCCCCACCACCGTCACCACCGGCCTTGAGGGCGTGGTCTTGCCCGAGGGCCTCGCGGGAGACGCCCTGGCGGCAATTGCCAAGGCGGTCACCGGGGCCTACCTGTCCAGTGAGGGCAATGCCTTCTCCACCCGCACCGCCAACCAGATCGTGCAGGAACACTTCAACCCCGGCGAGCAGAACCAGCCCGGCGGGCCCCTGTTCGGGGTCCAGTTCAGCCAGCTCGCCTGCTCCGACTTCACGCTGTCCCCGCTCGGCGGCAATGGCGATCCGGTGCTTGGCGACGGGCCCGGCTTCGGCCCGGCGGTGCCGGCAGGGCCAACGGTGGGCCCCCAGCGCTCACCCCTGGGGCTCTCGGCTGACCCTGGCGGCCTGCCCCTGTACAAGGATGGAACCCCGGTGGGCGCTGTGGGCGTGATCGCCGACGGCCGCTACAGCATCGACAAGAACATTCTCGACACTGACCGGGATACCGATGAGCTGATCGCCTTTGCCGCCACCTTTGGCTACGCTGCGCCCCCGGACCGCCGCGCCGACCGGATCACGGTCGAGGGCAAGACCTTCCGCTTCAGCGACATCGGCTTCGGTGACCTGCCCGAGGACCCGGCCCAGGCCCCGGCCTACGACACCCTGGACAGCGGTGAGCTGGTCGCGGTGCGCGGCTACACCACCGGCAGCATCATCCGCGGCACGGCCTTCGGCCAGCCCGCTTCCGGGATTCGCCCGGCGCTGGGCTACGACGGCCTGGACGCTTTTGTGTTCGTGGATGCGGACAACAACAACCGCTTCCCGGTCCGCGGCGGCAGCGATAACGCCGAGACCGGTGGCGCGGCCCTGACCGCGACCGAGGTGCGGCAGCTGCTGATCTCGGCGATCAGCGTCGCCAACCGCTCCCGCGCACAGATCCGCCGGCCCCTGGGCACCCCCGCCCGGGTCACCGTGTCGGTGGTGGACAGCCAGGGTACGATTCTCGGCATGCTGCGCACCCGTGACGCCCCGATCTTTGGCGCCGATGTCTCGCTGCAGAAAGCGCGCACCGCGGCGCTGTTTTCCTCCCGGGACGCCGCCGAGTTCCTGCGCGGTATCACCACCCCGGCGGTCTACGTGAATCCTGATCTCTCGCCCAAGGCAGAGGTCGTGATCGGTGACTACGTGGATGCGGTGCAGAACTTTGTCGGCCCCCAGGCCCTGACCGACGGGGTGGCTTTCTCGGATCGTGCCGGCGGCAACCTGGCCCGCCCCTTCTACCCGGACGGTATTCGCGGTAACCCCCACGGCCCCCTCAGCAAGTCACTCGCCAACAACGAGTGGAGTGTCTTCTCCACGGGTCTGCAGCTGGATCTTGCCATTAACCAGATCCTGCAACACGTCCTGTTCACTCTCGGCGCCACCGACCAGGGCGTGGGTCCCAACTGCGCCCAGTCCGATGAGCCGCGGATGGCCAACGGCTCGCAGATTTTCCCGGGCAGCGTACCGATTTATCGGGGTGAGCAGCTGGTGGGTGGTATCGGGGTTTCCGGTGACGGGATTGATCAGGACGACATGATCTCCTTCCTCGGCCTGCATGAGGCGGGGCAGGTGCTCGACGGCAGCATCAACAATGCGCCGCCGTCGATGCGCGCGGACCGACTTATGCCGGGGGGGGCGCGCCTGCGCTATATCCAGTGTCCGCAGACGCCCTATATCGATAGCGATGAACAGCAAGTGTGCGCGGGGAAATAACGCCATGGATGCCAGCAGCGTGACCCGAACCCTCCTGCCGCAGATTGCGGTATCCCTCCTCCCGGCGGTGACCCTGGCGGCGGCGGTCAGTCTGAGCCTCGCTGCCGCACCGACACGCGCCCAGGCCGGGGATGAAGCCCTGGTGAGTTGCGACGATACCGACGCCCGTGACCGCGGCCGCAGCACCCGTCGCCGGGCCGGCGGTTCCAACCGCGACTGCGAGTACCGCGAGACCGTGGTCGACGAGACTACCGGTGAGGTCCTGCGGGAGCGCCCGGTCGTAGAGCAGCGCAGCGTGCTGCCGCGCAGCTATTCCTCGATCCCGCGTCCCACCGCCGAGCAGTACGTGGAACTGATCCCGATCCCGGACCGCTGGCGCATCGTCAATACTCTGGGCTACCCCGACAACTGGTGGGACCCCTACAACCAGAACACGATCAAGGGCGACCGGCCGATCCACGACGACTGGTTCTTCAACGTGACCGCGATTTCGGACAGCGTGGTCGAGCTGCGCGAGGTACCGACCCCGGTCGGGGTGCAGTCTACCGAGGATCCGGGTGAACTCGACGTGCTGGGGCGCACCGAACAGGCCCTGTTCAACCAGAACCTGGCGGTGGAGTTGGTCTACTACAAGGGCGACACCGTGTTCAAGCCACCGGACTGGGAGTACCGCTTCACCCCGGTGTTCAACTACAACTACACCGAACTGGAGGAGGTCACCGGGGTTAACGCCGACCCCAACGACGGGATCACGCGGGATGACAACCATGTGGGTATCCAGGCCGCGTTCGTCGACAAGCACCTGCGCAATGTCTCGGATCGCTACGACTTCGACAGCCTGCGGGTGGGGATCCAGCCCTTCTCCAGCGACTTCCGCGGCTTCCTGTTCCAGGACGCGCCCTTCGGGGTGCGCCTGTTCGGCACCCGCGCCAATAACCGCTTCCAGTACAACCTGGCCTGGTTCCGGCGCCTGGAGAAAGACACCAACTCGGGCCTCAACGATCTCAGCGAGGACCTGCGGGACGACGATGTGTTTGTCGCCAACCTGTACTGGCAGGACCAGCCCCAGCTGGGTTTCTTCTCCCAGTTCACGGTGCTCTATAACCGCAACCGCGAGGATGAGTTTTTCTACGACACCAACGAATTCATCCAGCGCCCGGCGTCCCTCGGCCAGGAGCGCCTGCGGGACTACGACGCCTACTACGTGGGCTACAACGGCGACGGCCACTTCGGCCGCCTGAACCTGACGGTGTCGGCCTACGCGGCCTTCGGCGAGGAAGACGGCGCCGTGTTCACCGGCGAGGAATCGGATATCGAGGCGTTTTTCCTGGCCGCGGAACCGGGCATCGACTTCGACTGGATCCGCCTCCGTGGCTCCCTGCTGTATGCCAGCGGCGACGACGATCCCTTCGATGACAAGAGCCAGGGCTTCTCCGCGATCTTCGAGAACCCGCAGTTCGCCGGTGCCGATACCAGCTACTGGATTCGCCAGGGGGTACCCCTGATCGGCGGCGGCCGTGTGGCCCTGTCCCAGCGCAACGCGGTTCTGCCGGACCTGCGTGCGTCCAAGGAGCACGGCCAGTCCAACTTCACCAACCCGGGCCTGCTGCTGGCGGGCGCGGGGGTGGACCTCGACCTGTTGCCGGAACTGCGCCTGTCCTTCAACGCCAACTATCTCGCCTTTGCCGAGACCGAGGTGCTGGAGATCGCCCGCGCCCAGTCCAACGTGGACGAGGAAATCGGCCTGGACCTGTCCGCGGCCATCATCTGGCGGCCGTTCATGACCCAGAACATCGTGGCGCGCCTGTCCTACGCCCAGCTGATGTCGGGTGAGGGCTACCAGGACCTGTACGGGGACGATGATCCCTATTCCCTGTTGCTTAACGTGATACTGACCTTCTGAGGGGCTGCCATGAGACCGAATGCCAACCCGCGCCGATTCCCCCCCCTGTTCCAGTACTGGGCCGGGGCGATGGGTTTGCTCCTGCTGGCGCTCCCGGTCAGTTACACCCTGAGCGCCTCGGGGGAGAAACCGGTGGAGCGGACCTATGTGACCGCCCCGGATGCCCCCGCCAGCCAGACCACCGCGCAGATGGAGGCCAAGACTGCCGGTTGCGTGACCTGTCACACCCAGACCGACCAGAAAACCATGCACGCCAACCCGGCGGTGAAGCTGGGCTGTACCGACTGTCACGGTGGCGACGCCGGGGTCGAGCGCCCCGGCGGTACCGACAGCCTCGCCGATGCGGGCTATCTCGCGGCGATGGAGCGGGCCCACGTGCTGCCACGCTACCCCAAGTCCTGGCACTATCCTTCCAGCGCCAACCCGGAACGGACCTATACCCTGCTGAACAAGGAAAGCCCCGAGTTCGTGCGTTTTATCAATCCCTCGGATTACCGTATCGCCGAGGAGGCCTGTGGTGCCTGCCACCTGCCGATCATTGAGGCCGCCAAGCGCTCCCTGATGGCCACTTCGAGCATGCTCTGGGGCGGCGCCGCCTATAACAACGGCATCCTCGACAACAAGCGCTACAACCTGGGCGAGGGCTACACCCGCGAGGGTGAACCCGCGGCGATACCCGGGCCGATCAAGCCGACCCCGGAGATGACCGCGAAAGGTATCCTGCCCATTCTCTACCCCCTGCCGGCCTGGGAGACCCTCAAGCCCGGGGATATTTTCCGGGTGTTCGAGCGCGGTGGGCGCAATATCACCAACCTGTTCCCGGAGACCGGCCTGCCCAACGCCCTCGGGCAGCTGCAGCGCCTGGAAGAACCGGGGCGCCCGGACTTCCGCCAGTCCAACCGCGGCCCGGGCACCGGCGCGCGCATCTCGGTGCCGGTGATCAACATCACCAAGACCCGGCTCAACGACCCCCACACCTGGTTTATGGGCACCAACGACCAGCCCGGCGACTACCGCCAGTCCGGCTGCGCCTCCTGCCACGTGGTGTATGCCAACGACCGCGACCCCGATCACTCTGCGGGCTATGCGAAATTCGGCCACACCGGCGAGACCCAGACCGTCGACCCGACCATCCCCAAAAACCAGTCCGGGCACCCGCTCAAGCACGAGTTCACCCGGGCGATCCCCACCAGCCAGTGCATGGTCTGCCACATGCACCAGCCCAACATGTTCGTGAACAGCTACATGGGCTACACCATGTGGGACTATGAATCGGACGCGCCGTCCATGTGGCCCGAGGAGCAGGTCTATCCCACCGAGTCCGAGCGGCACGAGGTGCTGGAGCGCAATCCCGAGGGGGCCGCGCCCCGCGGCAAATGGGCGGATGTCGAGTTCCTCAAGGCGGTGTCGGAACTCAACCCCACCTTGAAGGATACCCAGTTCGCCGACTACCACGGCCACGGCTGGAACTTCCGTGCGATCTTCAAGCGCGACCGGGTGGGCAACCTGCTGGATGCCGAGGGCAACGTGGTCAGCGACGACGACCCGGAGAAATTCGACAAGGCCGTGCACATGTCTTCTATCCACATGGACAAGGGCATGCACTGCGTGGACTGCCACTACGCCCAGGACAACCACGGCAACGGCCACATCTACGGCGAGGTGGCGGCGGCGGTGGAAATCGACTGCAAGGACTGTCACGGCTCCGCCCAGGCCTATCCCAACCTGTTTACCTCTGGCCCCGCAGCCCTGGACGGTGGCACTGACCTGGGCGCGATCCGCAACCCGGACGGCCGGCTCCGCTTCGAGTGGGTTGGCAATACGCTGATCCAGCGCTCGGTGCTGGACCCGGAGCTGGAGTGGGAGATGAGCCTGGTCAAGGACAGCGTGACCCCAACCAGTACCGGCTACAATGAGAAAGCGGCCCGGGCCAAGCTGATGAGCCGCGACACCAGTACCCAGGACTGGGGTAGCGAGGTGGCCACCGACAACCTCGCCCACTCCAGCGAGGAGATGGAGTGCTACACCTGCCATACCTCGTGGACCACCAGCTGCGCCGGCTGTCACCTGCCTATCGAGGCCAACAACAAGACCGAGCGGCACCACTACGAGGGCGGTGAGACGCGTAACTTCGCCACCTACAATCCGCAGGTTGCCCGCGACCAGATGTTCCTGCTGGGCAAGCGCGGCGAGGCCAAGGGCGGCAAGTACGCGCCGGTGCGCTCGTCCTCGGCCTTGATCCTGTCCTCAACCAACGCCAACCGTGAGCGGATCTACATCCAGCAGCCGCCGATTTCCTCGCCGGGCTACAGCTCCCAGGCCTTCAACCCGCACTTCCCCCACACCGTGCGCAAGACCGAGACCAAGGAGTGCGAGGACTGTCACCTGTCGAAGAACAACGACAACAACGCGATTCTCGCCCAGCTGCTGATGTACGGCACCGGCTTCGTCAACTTCGTCGGCCACATCGCCTACGTCGGCGGCGAGGAGCACGTGACCGGGGTCCAGGTCACCGAGTGGCAGGAACCCCAGGCGGTTCTGGGCAGCTACCTGCACCGCTATGCCTATCCGGATTACTACCAGGCCCACCTGGACGACGGCCGGGTGCTGCAGCACGGCTACCCCCACAGCAGCGGCCCGGCGCGCTGCGTTCAGCTGCGCGGCGAGTACCTGTTCGTGGCCGAGGGCGACGAGGGCATGCAGGTTTACGATGTGGCCAACATCTCCAACAAGGGCATTTCCCAGCGGGTGATCACCGCGCCTTTCAGTCCCCTGGGACACGACACCCGGGTCGAGAGCGCCGATGCCACCTGCGTGGTGCTGCCCACCAACCAGCCCGTCCATCCCTCTCGTAACGAGGGTGAGCTGATGCGCGAGGTGAACCTGGAGCAGCCCTTCCACCCGCTGTACAACTACGCCTATATCACCGACGCCAGGGAAGGCCTGATCCTGGTGGACGTGGATACCCTCAGCGACGGCGAGCCCCGCAACAACTACCTCGAGCGGGCGCTGACCTTCAACGGCGAGGGCGCCCTCACCGGCGCGCGGCACATGGTCCTGGGCGGCCACTACGCCTACGTGATCGCCGACGCCGGCCTGGTGGTGGTGAACATCGACCAGCCCCTGCAGCCGAAGGTGGAGCGGGTCCTGCCGCTGAACAACGGCCACTCGGTGGCGCAGCAGTTCCGCTACCTGTTCGTGACCGACGCCGACGGCCTCAAGACGGTTGATATCACCAACCCGACCGCGCCGCGCCTGACCGGCAGCACCATTGCGCTGGCAGAAGCGGGCCGTATGCACCTGGCGCGCACTTATGCCTACGTCGCCGCTGGCAGCGAGGGCCTGGCGATTGTGGATATCACCCGCCCGGACGACATGCGCCTGCAGGAGACCTACAGCGATGGCCTGGTGGATGCGCGGGACGTGACCGTGGCCAGCACCAATGCCTCCCTGTATGCCTACGTCGCCGACGGCGCTGGCGGGCTCAAGGTGGTGCAGCTGACTTCCCCCGATAGCCAGCCCAAGTTCTACGGCTTCAGCCCGGCGCCGAAGCCGGAGCTGATCGCCAGCTACCCGACGCCGACACCGGCCCTGTCCCTCAGCCGCGGCCTCGAGCGGGACCGCGGGGTGGACGAGACCGGCGGCCAGGTGGCGGTGTTCGGCCGCGTGGGCGCGCGGCCGCTGAACCTGGAGGAGATGCGCAAGCTATTTGTGGATGAGAACGGCAAGCCATGGTATGTAGAGAACTGATGCGCGGCTGCCTGGCGGCTCTGGCCCTGTGCCTGCCGGCCCTGGCGCTGGCGCAGCCCCTGCCGGAGACCGGCGACAACATTCACGAGGGGGTGGCGAGCTGCGCCACCAGCGTCTGCCATGGCAAGGTGAGCAAGGATCCGAACGCCACCGTGTGGCTCAACGAGTACCGCATCTGGCTGCGCCAGGATTATCACTCCCGCGCTTATCGCACCCTGCAGTCGGCCCAGTCCGAGGCGATTGCCCGCAAGCTGGGCCTGCCCAGCGCCGCCGGGGCCAAAATCTGCCTCGACTGCCACGCCGACAACGTGCCCACCGAAGCCCGGGGGCGCCGCTTCCAGATTTCCGATGGCGTCGGCTGCGAGGCCTGCCACGGTGGTTCCGGGGAATGGCTGCAGTCCCACGCCGAGGCCG
Source organism: Sediminihaliea sp. (assembly GCA_965222335.1). Lineage (GTDB taxonomy): Bacteria > Pseudomonadota > Gammaproteobacteria > Pseudomonadales > Halieaceae. Next base: position 2,678,187 of record OZ244944.1, read on the forward strand.
GTACCAGCCACGCCGACAATATCGCCCGCGGCATGTACCCCACCGAGCAGCCCCTGCAGCGGGCGCGTCTGTGCCTGTCCTGTCACCTCGGTACCGAGGACAAATTCGCCACCCACCGCATCATGGGTGCCGGCCATCCGCGGCTGGCCTTCGAACTGGAGACCTTTACGGTCAACCAGCCCGCCCACTACGAGGTGGATGCGGATTACCGCGAGCGCAAGCCGGCAATTGACTCGGTCAATATGTGGCTGGCGGGACTCACGGTGACCTCCCAGGAAACCCTGGGCCTGCTGCAGGAAGACTGGTTCACGCGGCAGTCCCTGGTGCCGGAGCTGTCATTCTTCCAGTGCCATGCCTGCCACCACCCGATGGACGACCTGCGCTGGCAGCCAGAGGGGGGCAGTGCCGCCCTGCCGCCGGGCGCCGTGCGCCTGAACGACGCTAGCCTCGCAGTGCTCGCCGCGGTGCTGGATATCCTCGGCAACAGCGAGGCCGACAATCTGCGCGCCGGCATCCAGCGCCTGCACCAGGCCTCCCAGGACAGCCGTGGCGCGGTGGTCGCCCAGGCCCGCAGCCTGCAGGAGCAGTTGGAGGGCATTGGTCGTACCCTGACCGCTGAGCGCTACGGCGCCGAGACCCTGAACCGTTTGCGCCGCGGCCTGCTGCAGCGGGCCGGGCAGGGCGGCTTCCGTCACTTCACCGCGGCGGAGCAGGTCTTTCTCGCGGTGGAGACCCTGTGCATCTCCCTGGGGGAAATGGACCGTCTGGAATCAGTACTGGACGCGTGGTTTGAGTCTGTGGAAGATGAGAACTCCTTCGTGCCACAACAGTTTGCGGTGCGAGCCAACCAGGTGATGGGGGCGCTGTGAGTGAAGCGGAGCTGATAACCGAGGGCAGTGGCGCCACCCATGTGGGCCAACGCAAGCACAATGAAGATGCCTACCTGATGGACCCGGCCCACCGTCTGGCGATCGTGGCCGACGGCGTAGGGGGGCATCAGGCGGGCGAGGTTGCCAGCGCCATCACCTGTGAGGTCATCCAGCGTGAGGTGGCTGCAGGGCGTTCCATCGAGGACGGTATCCGTGCCGCCAATCGCGAGGTGATGGCGGCAGTCGCCCAGGGTCGCGGCAAGGCCGGGATGGCTTCCACCGTGGTGGTGGTCCAGTTTAACGATACCGACTACGAGGTTGCCTGGGTCGGCGACAGCCGTGCCTACCTGTGGGACGGCCAGCTCAAGCTGCTGACGCGCGATCACTCCTATGTGCAGGCGCTGCTGGCCAAGGGCCAGATTACCCTGGCACAGGCCCGCAACCACCCGCGCAAGAATGTCATTGTGCAGGCCATTGGCCTGCAGGATGACGAAAAACTTCAGGTGGGGATCAACTGCGGACGTCTCGAGCCGGGGCAGGTCCTGCTGCTGTGCAGCGACGGCCTGTCCGATGTGCTCGACAGTGCCGCCCTGGTGGATATTCTCTCGGCCGAGGATTCCCTGGAGGCGCGCTGCGAGCGGCTGGTCAGCGCCGCGGTGGAAGTGGGGGGGCGCGACAATATCACGGTGGTCCTGTTGCCCGGCGCGGAATCCACCAGCGGCGCCGCGCTCCTGGAACCGGAACTGCTGTGGAGCTACAACCCGGCGACCGGCGAGTACAGTGGTCTGCCGGAGCTGGAGGAGATCGAGGTGGATTCTTCCAGCGCCACGCCGATACCCGCGGTGCGCCGGCGGGTCGCGCCCAGGGCGACCGGCGGCAAGGGGCCGCAGTTGGAGTCCACCCAGATGATGTCGGTGGACGAAATGGAGAAAGCGCGCCGGGAGGTCCAGCGCGGGCAGGAACAGGGGCGCAACCGGAGGATTTATATTGCCATCGCGGCAGCACTGGTGGTGGCAAGTGTGGTGTACAGCGTGGGGATACTCTACCTGGGCTGAGAGGGCAGCAGATCATGACGGATTTCAAGGCAGAACTGGTGGCGGCGGACGGGAGCCGCATCCTCCTGGAGGGCGAGCAGCGGGTCGGCCGCTCCGCGGACTGTGATATCACCATCGACGACGCCAAGGTCTCCAGGGCCCATGCGGTGCTGCGGGTAAAAGGTGAGACGCTGACCGTGGAGGACCTGGGGTCGGCCAACGGCACCACGGTCAACCAGCGCGCCTGCAGTGGTGAAACCACCCTGCGTGACGGTGACTCCCTGGCCTTCGACAAGCACAGCTACGTGGTGGCGCTGGCCGGTGGTGACAGCGGCGACGCAACCGTGGTCAATGTCGGCGATGAGGGTGACGCCACGGTGGTCTCTCCGCCGGAGCCGGAACCCGCGCCCGAGGCTGCGGCGCCGGAGCCGCCACCGGAGCCCAAACCGGAACCCAAACCCGCACCGCCGCCGGGTCCTTCGGACCTGCCCGGGAGCTGGATCGACTCCGGTACCAGCGAGGGCACCCAGGTCCTGGGCCTGGATGCGCTGGAGGAATCGGAGGGGGGCCGGGTACAGATGGAGCGCGCCTCGGACCTGCCCCACCTGATCGTAGTGGCCGAGACCGGCGAGGGCGGCTCGGCGATCGAACTCGAGCCCGGCGACGGTAGCGAGCCCGATGTCTGGGAAATCGGCCGCGACCCGAATTGCGAGATCGCCCTCGACGAGGCCAGCGTGTCGGCGCGGCATGCGCAGCTGATTCACGAGGACGGGCGCTGGAAGATGGTCAACCTGCTGGCCGCCAACGGCATCTTCGTTAACGGCGAAAAGCGCCTGACCGCCTATCTCGCGGACGGTGACGAGATTCGCCTGGGGGCGGCGATCCTGGTGTTCCGCGCCGGGGTCGGGGAGGCGGGCAAGCCCAAACAAAAACCCAAAAGCGCGCCCAAATCGAGTCCCGCCACGGGTGCCGCGGCAGACAGTGGGGGCAACAAGGGCATGCTGGTGGGTGTCGTCGCGGCGGTGGTGCTGGCCGTGGCGGGCGCTGCGGCCTACTTTTTCCTCGGCTGACCCGGCCCCGCGCTGCGGGGCCCCATTCCGCAAAGGCTTGCCTAAAAATCCCCGTCCTTGAGGTCCGGGAGATCGCGCAGTTCCTGGTCCAGCACTGCCGGATCGTCCATGTGCGACGCCAGCAGGGCCTGCAGCGGCGGCAGGTTCTCCCGGTCCACATGCTGCACCGAGAAGCCCAGGCGCCCATTCTCCACGTGCTGCAGATAGGCGTGCAGTTCCAGCTCCTCGCCGCCACCGACGTCAATCACCAGGGTAAAGGGTTCATTGTACTGGGCGTCCCAGACATCCGGCTGGTCGGTGGAAGCGCCCACCAGGGACAGGTCAGTCAGGCGCTGCTGCCAGCTGCTGCCCCCCTGCTGCACCTCGACCGGAAGGTCCAGGGTGATGCGGGTAAAGGTGCGACGCTCGGTCTCGTGTTCGCTCATACTCATACTCTTCTCGGCCGCCTCCCGGCACTATAGCAGAACCCAAAAACCGGGGACGGATACCAATTAATTGTGAAATTGGGGACGGATACCCATTGCGTCGCCAGCCGTGGTTGCGGACCCCGGCGCCGGTGACCATTCTACAAATCGCCCGGTCCCGCAGGCGTCGCGGGCATTTGTCGCCATTTGCCGGATGTTGTACTAACTTTATTGAGCAAGTCCAACAACAATACTGGGGAAGGCAGCATGACGAAACACATAGTGATTACCTTGGGTACTGTCGGAGCCCTCTGGGCGGGGCACGCATGGGCCCAGGACACACAACTTGGCCAGGTGGTGGCGGGGGCCCCCAACAGCACGTCGTTGCAGGTCACCACCGCAGAGTCGCTGCAGAACACCTGCGTCCAGCTGATTCCCAGTTATTCCGATGTCACCGACTTCAGCCGGCCTGCGCCCACTTCCGAAGAGGATCTGTTCTACCGCTGTAGCGAGCTGGTGACGACGGCCTTTGCCCTGCAGCCCGGCTCCCAGGTTGGCAATACCCTGGGCTGGACCAGCGGCCAGCTGGCCGAGTCCATGCAGCAGATCAGCGGTGAGGAGCAGGTGTCGAAGGGCCGCCTTGCCACCGAGAGCTCCAACGGGCAGTTCGGCAATATTGGTATGCGTCTCGATGCGATCCGCAGCGGTGCCCGGGCGACCGCAGGGGGGCTCAGCCTGGCGATGAACGGCACGCCGATTGTCGGCGTCAATGCCGGCGACGATGACAGCCAGCGCTGGAGCTGGTTCGCCAATGGCGTTTACGGCAGTGGCGACCGCGATGCCACCCAGCAGGAGGACCAGTACGATTACGATGCCCAGGGGGCGACCGTGGGGGTGGACTACCTGTTTGATTCCGGGCTGGTCGCGGGTCTGGCGTTTGGCTACTCGGACTACGAAGTGGACTTCGAGAACCGCTCCTCACCCCTGGCGGGGAATTCGCTGACCACGCCGGTTTCCGGGGGCGGCTTCGGAGTCGATGGCTACAGCGTGAGCGGCTACGGTATTACCAATATCGGCCGCTTCTACGTCGATGCCCTGGCCAGCTACGGTAGCAATGATTACGAGACCGAGCGCGTGGTGACCTACCTGGGCTCGTCGAGCGGCACGGGCAGCGGCCAGAATCTGGTGATCAACCGCGCCATGACCGGCGAGACAGACAGCGACAGCCTGGCGCTGGGACTGTCTTCGGGCACCACCTTTGAGTTCGGCCTGGTCAACCTGGACCTCGACTTCGGCTTGAGCTACCTGGATATCACCGTGGATGGGTACACCGAGAAGGATCGCGCCCTGACCGGCGATACCTCCACCAGCGGTGGCCTCAACCTCGCCTACGAAGACCAGGATATCGAATCCCTGCAGACCGCACTGGGATTACAGCTGAGCCGCAGCTTCAGCGTGGCCACCGGGGTGATCGTGCCCTACGCCGGCATCGAGTGGCGGCATGAGTTTGAGAACGACGCCCGCGTGGTGCTCGCGCGCTTTGCCTCCCAGGAGTCGGGCAGCGTATTCCCGATCAATGTCGGATCCGACGAGCCCGACGAGGATTACTATGAACTGGGCGTCGGCGTTTCCGCGGTGTTCGCCAACAGCCTGACGGCCTTCTTCGATTACCGGACCACCCTCGGCCTGGACAATGTCACCGCCAACCTGTTCACGGTGGGCATACGGGGCGCGTTCTGATGCCTGCGCGGGGGCTGGTCATCCACCGCCGGTAAGCGTAATTTGTAGCTGCAGGACCTCGCCGTTGACCACGGCGGCGGGGAAGTGACAGATCGCATCTACAGGGGCACACCGTGTCGGTGGAAGACAACGAGGACACCCTGCCCGCTACAAAGGTGGCAACCCGGGGCAGCGCAACCACGGTCACCGGATCGGGAGCACACGCAGACGGTGCCGAGGTGCAGCCCGGCGACCTGATCTCGGACCGATACCAGCTGATTGAGCTGCTGGGCGAAGGCGGCATGGGGCGCGTCTTCCTGGCGCTGGACCAGCTTTACGCAAAGGAATTCGAGGATCGCCAGGCCCATGTCGCGATCAAGTTCCTGGGCCTGCGCTTTGCGACCCACAGTGTCGCCCGCATGGCCCTGCAGCGGGAGGCACGCAAGTCGCAGCAGCTGTCCCACCCCAACGTCGTCCGCGTGCTGCATTTTGACCAGCATCGTGGTCTGCCCTACATGATCATGGAATTCATGCGCGGGCAGCCGCTGGATGATTTCCTGCGCGAACACTGCCGCGGGGGCCTGCCACTGGATCGCGCGCTGCCCCTGATTGAGGGTATGGCCAGCGGCCTCGATTACATCCACGCCCAGGGGCTCATCCACTCGGACTTCAAGCCGAATAACGTCTTTGTCGGTGAAGACGGCGCCGCCAAGATCCTCGACCTGGGCATCGCGCGCGCACGGGAAGACGCCCTCGAGGGTGCCGAGCAGACCCGCTTCAATGCCAGCGACCTCGGCGCCATGACCCCGGCTTACGCCAGCTGTGAGATGTTCGAGGGCCTGACCCCGGACCCGCGGGACGACGTCTACGCCCTGGCCTGCGTCAGCTATGAACTGCTCGCCGGGCAGCATCCCTTCGCCCGCCAGCCCGCCATCAAGGCGCGCGCCGAGGGCCTGCAGGCGCCACCTCCCGGCGGCCTGGACAAAAGCCGGTGGCGGGCGCTCAAGCGCGGCCTGGCCTTCAACCGCGATGAGCGCACTGCGTCGGCGCGGGAACTGCTGGAAAGCCTGCGCGGCAAGGGCAAGCGCCGCGAAGTTCTGCTGGCGTCGCTGGGCGTGCTCGCGCTCGTGCTGGCCGCCGTGGCCTGGGTCCTGGGGCAGTCCGTCAGCGGCCCCGACCCGCAAACCGCCTTTCTTGACAGCCTGTCGCCTGCCCAGTTGCCAGCGGTGAGCGAGGCAGATGCGCGGCGCATCGAGGGCTGGCTGGAACAGGGGCAGGCCTACCTTGAAATTGCCCGCCAGGAGTACGCCAGCGGCGACCTCGATACCGCACTGCACATCATGAGCGGCGGCGCCGACAACGCCTTCCGGGCTTTCGACAATGTCTTGAAGCGAACGCGTTCGGCACCCGCGCGCCAGGGGGTCGTGGACATGCTGGATACCTACGCGCAGTGGGCGCAGCGCGCGAGCGCGTCGGGCGATGCCGAGGCCACGCTGCGCATCACCTGTCACGGCCTCAAGGTCTACCCCGGGAGTGAGACCCTGGGCCGCCTGCAGCGTGAGGCCAGCGAAGCGGTGGCGGCAACGCGGGCAAGCGAGCTTACGACGTGCTGATACCCGCCTGGTGGCACCCGGGCCCGCCCCGGGTGGTCTATAGTTGGTAGTAAGTGCTTATTCCGGGGGCAAGATGAAATTGCGGCTACAACCACTGCTGATCGGCCTTGTGCTGGGTACGCTGCCCCTGGCGACGGCAACCTATGGCGAGGGGACCCTGAGCAAGAACTACCAGGGCGTTGATGCCAACAAGCCCGTGCTCTGCCTGCTGCCGGGCCGGGTGCGCAAGGTGGGCAGCATGATGACCTACCTGGAACGGCGCAAGCCCCGGCAGCTGGTCGCCAGTGAATGCGAAATCCGCGGTGGCGAATACACCCTCTATGATCGCGCCAATTACGCCACCGCGCTTGCCGTCTGGGAGGATGCGGCCGAGGGCGGCGACGCCGCAGCCCAGGTCAATGTGGGGGAAATCTACGAGAAAGGCTGGCTGGGCGCGCCCGACTACGCCGCGGCGGCATCCTGGTACAGCCGCGCCGCAGAGCAGGGAGACCGCACGGCCCAGCGCCGCCTGGCGTATCTGTATGAAGAGGGGCTGGGCGTCGCCCGGGACAAGAGCCGCGCCCTGCAACTCTGGCGCAGCGCCCTGGAACTCGAGGACGACGTGGTGCTGGCCTCGGAAGTCGAGGCGCAAAAATCCGAGGATCAGCGCAAGCTGGACAACCTGCTCGCTGCCCTGGAACAGCAGAATACGACCACCGGTCGACTGCAGCGCGAGCTGGCGGCCGCGCAGGCTAGCCTGGTGGAACAGGGCCGCGAGTTGCAGCGGGAACGTGCTGCAGCCCGCGAATTGCGGCAGCAGGCTCCAGCCGCTGCCGGCCCGTCAGATAACGCGGCTGACAAGGCGCAGCTGCAGGCGGAGCTACAGCAGCGGGAGGCGCGTCTTGAGGAGCAGCAGCTGTCCATCGAGCTGCTGCAGGCCAATATTGCCGCACAGCAGGCGCAGCTCCAGGCCAGCCTGAAGCAGGCGGAGATTCGCGACCGGCAGTTAACGCGGGCCCAGCAGGAACTGGCGCGCAGCAAGGCCGAGAACATGGACCTGGCCACCACCCTTGCCAGTACCGACCAGCGCTTGCAGCTGCTGGAGTCCCAGCTCACCGAGAGTCGCCACGCGGTGGCGGAGGCCGACGCCCAGGCGCAGCGCCTGCGGGAGTCACTGGCCCAGGCGCGGGCCTCCGGCGGCGACCAGGCGGCCCGGCTGGCGGATCAGCTCGCCGCCCAGGAACGGGCGATCAGGGAGTTGCAGCAGCAGCGGGACGGGGTGCGCTCCAGCTGGGAGGCGGTGCAGTCCGAACGCGAGGCATTGCGCCAGCAGCTGGCCTCCGAGATCGACCAGAGAAGCTGGCTGGAAGTCGAGCTGGAGTCGGCCAGGAGCAAGCTGGCGGTGGCCCAGGCAGAGCTGCAGACCCTGGAACTGGCGCTCGAGGAGTCGCGCTGGGAGAAGGACGAGCAGGAGCAGGAGATCGCCCGCCTGGAACAGGACCTGCTGCTGAGCCGCTCACGCAGTGCCCAGGACCGGGAGCGTATGGAGGCGGCACTGAAGCAGGCACGCATGCGCCTGGCGGGGGTCAACGAGGAAGTCGAGGGGCTGCAGCGCCAACGCTCGCGGCTGGAGAGCGACATCGACCTTTACGGCGAGGTACAGCAGCGCCAGACCCTGGCCATGCGCGGCGCAGCCGAGCCGGTGCAGCGCGAGTCGGTGGCGATGCCCGACGGGCTGAGCGCGGGGCCCTACCAGGCGATTATCATCGCCAACTACGACTACGACTTCATGCCGGACCTGGACACCCCGCCCCATGACGCCAATGAGCTCAAGCAGCTCCTGGAGGGCGAGTACGGCTTCAACGTGGACGTACACATCAACCTGAACCGGAGCGAGATGTACCAGGTGATGAACCGGGTGCGCAAGTTCAGGGAGGAGCAGTTCGTGCTGCTCTACTACGCCGGGCACGGCAGGATGGACGAGTTTGGCGACGGCTACTGGTTGCCCACGGATTACCGCATGGACATGCCGCTGAATGACGCGATCTCCAGTAGCGACCTGACCCAGACCCTGCAGCAGAGCGATGCCCGTCATGTGCTGCTGGTGGCGGACTCCTGCTACTCGGGCGCCCTGGCGCGCAACTCGGCGCCGCAGATCCGCAAGAGTATCCCCGCCCTGATGAAATACTGGCTGCAGCACAAGTCGCGCACGGTGCTGACCTCCGGCGGGGTGATGCCCGTCCTGGACCAGGGGCCGGATGACAACTCGGTCTTCGCCAGTGCCCTGCTGCAGGTACTGGAGCAGAATACCGGCGCGATCAATGGCGAGATGGTCTACGCCCAGGTCTACGAGCTGGTGCGTGCCGGCGCGGCGCGGCTCGGTTACCTCGACCAGTCACCGCAGTTTGCGGCGATTGAGGATGCCGGGCACGAAAACGGGCAGTTCGTGTTCGTGCGCCGGGGCAGCTGACTTACTTCAGCTTGCGATACTTGATCCGCTGGGGCTGGTCTGCTGCCGTACCCAGACGCGCCTTGCGGTCCTCTTCGTAGTCGCTGAAATTGCCCTCGTGGAAGACCACGTTGCCATCGTCCTCGTAGGCGAGGATGTGGGTGGCGATGCGGTCCAGGAACCAGCGATCGTGCGAGATCACCATGGCGCTGCCGGGGAAGGCCAGCAGGGCCTCTTCCAGGGCGCGCAGGGTCTCCACGTCGAGGTCGTTGGTGGGTTCGTCCAGCAGCAGCACGTTGGCGCCCTGCTTGAGCAGCTTGGCCAGGTGCAGGCGGTTGCGCTCGCCCCCGGACAGGTCCTTGACGTATTTCTGCTGGTCGGACCCCTTGAAGTTGAAGCGGCCGACGTAGGAGCGCGAGTTCACCTCGTAGTTGCCGATCCGGATCACGTCCTGGCTGTCGGAAATCTCCTCCCACACGGTCTTGCTGCCATCGAGGTCGTCACGGGACTGGTCTACATAGCCCAGCTGCACGGTCTCGCCGATCCTGACCTCACCGCCGTCCGGCTCCTCGACCCCCATCAGGATCTTGAACAGGGTGGATTTGCCCATGCCGTTGGCGCCGATGATGCCGACGATGCTGCCCTTGGGCACGGTGAAGCTCACATCCTCGAACAGCAGGCGGTCGCCGAAGCCCTTCTTCAGGTTGTGCACTTCCACCACGTTATCCCCCAGGCGCGGGCCCGGCGGGATGTAGATCTCGTTGGTCTCGTTGCGGGCCTGGAATTCCTGCGACTGCAGCTCGTCGAAGCGCTGCAGGCGGGCCTTGCTCTTGGCCTGGCGGCCCTTGGGGTTGCTGCGCACCCACTCCAGCTCGGCCTTGATCGCCTTCTGGTGGGAGGCCTCCTGGCGCTTTTCCTGCTCCAGGCGCTGTTCCTTGGCCGCGAGCCAGTCGGAGTAGTTGCCCTCGTAGGGGATGCCGCGGCCGCGGTCCAGCTCCAGAATCCAGCCGGCGGCGTTGTCGAGGAAGTAGCGATCGTGGGTGATCGCCACCACGGTGCCGGAGAAGTCTTCCAGGAAGCGCTCCAGCCAGGCCACGCTCTCCGCGTCCAGGTGGTTGGTGGGCTCGTCCAGCAGGAGCATGTCCGGGGCTGACAGCAGCAGGCGGCACAGGGCCACCCGCCGGCGCTCGCCGCCGGACAGGGTGTCGACGTCGGCGTCCCAGGGTGGCAGGCGCAGGGCGTCGGCGGCCACCTCCAGCTTGGTCTCGATATTGTGGGCGTCGGTGGCCTGGATAATGTCCTCCAGGCGCGCCTGCTCCTTGGCCAGGGCATCGAAGTCGGCATCGGGCTCGGCGTAGGCAGTGTAGACCTGCTCCAGCTCCGCCAGGGCATCAATCGCATCCTGCAGCCCCTCCTCCACATTGCCGCGCACGTCCTTCTCGGAATTCAGCTGCGGCTCCTGCGGCAGGTAGCCGATATTGATCCCCGGCTGCGGCCGCGCCTCACCGAGGATCTCGGTGTCGATCCCCGCCATGATTTTCAGCAGCGTCGACTTGCCCGCACCATTCAGCCCCAGCACCCCGATCTTGGCGCCCGGAAAGAAGGAGAGGGAAATATCCTCGAGAATGGTTTTCTTGGGCGGCACAACCTTGCCGACCCGGTTCATCGTATATACGTACTGAGCCATGGTGCGCTAAAACCCCGTGTCGCGAATGAGGGCTGCGATTCTACAAAAAATAGGGGACGGATACCGAATTAAATGGGGACGGATACCAAAACAAATGGGGACGGATACCGATCTAGCCCAGTATTGATGCGAAAGCGGATCCCCGGAAACTGGTATCCGTCCCCATTTACCGAAACAGAGCCTCTTGAAATAGGTATCCGTCCCCTATTGGTTAGCCGGCGATGGGGGCCTTGCTGAGGTCTTCGGGGTCGGTGTCGGCCTCGTCGGGCCCGTGGTCCTCGTGGAAGGCCTCGACCTCCCATTTACGCCGGCCCTCGATCTCGGCGATGTGGAACAGGGCGTCTCCCTCGTAGACCAGGGGCAGGTTGGTGCGGCCGATCACGATGCCGGCGGTCTCCGCCACCACGTCGACCTCGCTGGTGCCCAGCGGATCGGCGATAAAGCCGATAATCTGGCCCTTCTCCACCTCGGCTCCCAGGGGGACCAGCACTCGCAGGATCCCGCTTTCCGGGGCGCGCACCCAGGTGGTGTCGCGGCTGATGACCGGCGGCTTGATGTGGGCGCGGCTGCGGCGCAGCATCCCCAGGTGGCGCATCACGTTCTGTACGCCTTTGACACCGGCGCGAATGTAGCTCTCTTCGAAGCGCAGGGCCTCGCAGGACTCGTACAGCAGCACCGGCACGCCCATGTCGTCGGCGGCCTGGCGCAGGGAGCCGTCGCGGATTTTGGCGTCGATCGCCAGCGGCGCGCCGAAGGCCTCGGTCATCGCCAGGGTGGTCGGATCCTCGAGATTGGCGCGAATCTGCGGGAAGTTGCTGCGATGGCGCGCCCCGGTGTGCAGGTCGATCCCGTGGGTGCAGTGGGCGACGATTTCCCGCAGGAAGGTCTGGGCGATGCGCCCGGTCAGGGAGCCGCGGCTGGAGCCGGGAAAGGAGCGATTGAGGTCGCGCCCGTCCGGCAGGTAGCGGGTGTGGTTGATAAAGCCGTAGACGTTGACGATCGGGATCGCGATCAGGGTGCCGCGTATCCGCTTGAGCAGCGGGTCCTGCAGCAGCCGGCGGATGATCTCCACGCCATTGATCTCGTCCCCGTGGATTGCCGCGCACACGAACAGTACCGGCCCCGGGCGCTTGCCGCGGATCACCTGCATGCTGATCGACAGGTTGTCGTGGGTATAGGTGGGCGCTACCGGAAGCTCAATCAGGTACTGCTGCCCGGGTTCGATGTTCTGGCCGCCGATGACCAGTTTTTCGCCTGCCGTGCGCGCCATCAGCCTTCCCGCGGCCGCGCGCCCTGGAGATAGGAGCGCCCGGGGTCAACCAGGAAGCTACCCCGCATCGCGGTGCGGCCCAGCAGCATCCGGAAGCGCATGCTCTCGCGGTCGGTGAGGGTCAATTCGGCATTGATCAGGGTGTCACCCAGCTGCACCTGCGTGGCAATCACGTAACGCTTCTCCCGGTGACCGCCGGAGTCCGTGACCTGGCGCCGGTCCAGCACCGGGGCTTCACAGTGCACCACCTGCTCGCTGTTGCGCTGCATGGGGTGGATGCCAAAGCGCACCCAATCCTCGCCCTTGCGCTTGAAGGGCTCGACATAGAATGCGTGCAGGGCGCTGGTGCGGGCTCCGGTGTCGATCTTGGCCTTGATCCGGTCGATGCCGAGATCCGGCAGGGCCAGCCACTCGCGCCAGCCCAGCACTGCCTTGTCAGTCATGGTGTTCGTTTGGTTTTCTGCATGATGCCCCGAGTATCCACGTCGGGGCGCGGGAAGTAAACCGCGCCCCGGGCCCGCCTCAGGCGGCGGCGTGCAGGGAGCGGCCGCGGCCGATGCCGTAGTACTCGATACCCAGCTCTTCCATATGCGCTGGATTGTAGAGATTGCGCCCGTCAAAGATCACCGGCTCCTTCAGCAGCTTCTTCATCTGCGCAAAATCCGGTGACCAGAAGGCCTTCCACTCGGTGCAGATCACCAGCGCGTCCGCCCCTTCCAGGGCTTCTTCCTTGTGCGCGGTCAGCACCAGGTCATCGCGTTCGCCGTAGATGTCGCGACAGGCCTGTGCGGCCTCCGGGTCGTAGGCCCGGACCTTGCCGCCGTAGGACCAGATACCCTCCAGCACATAGCGGCTCGGCGCCTCGCGCATATCGTCTGTGTTGGGCTTGAAGGACAGCCCCCACACCGCAATCGTGCGGTTCGAGAGGTCGGCGCCAAAGCGCGCCATCACCCGCTCCGCCAGCTTGTTCTTCTGCCGCTGGTTGGTGTCGTGCACCGCGGTGAGAATTTCCGCGCGGTGGCCGTTCTGGCCGGCGAGGAATTTCAGCGCGCGCACGTCCTTGGGGAAGCAGGAGCCGCCGTAGCCGCAGCCGGGGTAGATAAACTGGTAGCCGATACGTGGGTCCGCGCCGATGCCCCGGCGCACGCTCTCGATGTCCGCGTGCACCGCCTCGGCGATATTGGCCATCTCGTTCATAAAGCTGATCTTGGTCGCGAGCATCGCATTCGCCGCCAGCTTGGTCATCTCCGCGCTGGGCGGGTCCATCGGCATGATCTTCTCGTGATTGCGGTTAAAGCCCTGGTACATGCGCCGCATTTCCTCCAGCACCTTCGGCGAGCGGGTGCCGATCACGATACGGTCGGGGCTCTGGCAGTCGGATACCGCCGAGCCCTCCTTGAGGAATTCGGGGTTGGAGGCGGCCTCCACGGTGATCTCCCGCCCCTGGTCGTGCAGCGCCTGCTTTATATGCGCCAGCACCGCGTCGGTGGTGCCCACCGGGACCGTGGATTTGGTGATCACCACCTTGCGGCTGGTCATGTAGCGGGCGATGGAGTCGGCCACCTGCATCACGTAGGTCAAATCGGCGGAGCCGTCGCTCTTGGCGGGGGTGCCCACGCAGATAAACTGGTAGTCGCTGGCCTGCACCGCGGCCTTGGCATCGGTGGTAAAAGACAGCAGCTGGTTGTCCATACCGCTTTTCAGCAGGGCTGCCAGGCCGGGTTCGAAAAAGGGCACTTCCGCCGCGCGCAGGCGGTCGACGCGCTCGGCGTTGACATCCATGCACACGACGCGGTGGCCGACGTCGGCGAAAATCGCCGCCTGGACCAGGCCCACGTAACCGCTGCCAAATATGGTGATGTTCATGCGCTGCCTGCTTTTGCCGCTCTCGGGGACGAATTATCCACCATATGTCATTGGCGTTACAAAAATAAGTCAATTCGCCCATTGCGGGTGCCTTCGACTTATATGGCGGCGGGATTTTGAGTAGAATGTGCGCCTTTCCAGGGCGCACGCCGCCCCAGCCAGCCGGGGGATTCCGATGTTTGACCGCAGCATGACCATCCAGGGCTTCGATGACGAGATTTTCGCCGCGATCGGCGAGGAGGAGCGCCGCCAGGAAGAGCATATCGAGCTGATTGCCTCCGAGAACTACGCCAGCCCGCGGGTGATGCAGGCCCAGGGCACGGTCCTGACCAACAAATACGCCGAGGGCTACCCTGGCAAGCGCTACTACGGCGGCTGCGAGCATGTGGACAAGGCCGAGGTGCTGGCGATCGAGCGGGCCAAGGCACTCTTTGGCGCGGACTACGCCAACGTCCAGCCCCACTCCGGCTCCCAGGCCAATTCCGCGGTCTACCAGGCCCTGTGCGCCCCGGGCGATACGGTCCTGGGCATGAGCCTGGCGGATGGCGGGCACCTGACCCACGGCGCCAAGCCCAACTTCTCCGGCAAGATCTACAACGCGGTCCAGTACGGCCTCGACCACGCCACCGGCGAGATCGACTACGCCCAGGTAGAGGCCCTGGCCCTGGAGCACAAGCCGAAGATGATCGTCGCGGGCTTCTCCGCCTACTCCCGGGTGATGGACTGGGCCCGCTTCCGCGAGATCGCGGACAAGGTCGGCGCCTACCTGCTGGTGGACATGGCCCACGTCGCGGGCCTGGTCGCCGCCGGCGTCTACCCCAACCCGGTGCCCCACGCCGACGTGGTCACCTCCACCACCCACAAGACCCTGCGCGGCCCCCGCGGCGGCATCATCCTGGCCAAGGCCAACGAGGCCCTGGAGAAAAAGTTCCAGTCCGCGGTCTTCCCCGGCGGCCAGGGCGGCCCCCTGATGCACGTGATCGCGGCCAAGGCGATCAGCTTCAAGGAAGCCGCCAGCCCCGAGTTCGTCGCCTACCAGGAGCAGGTGGTCGCCAACGCCCGCGCCATGGCCGCCACCTTTATGGAGCGCGGCATCAACATCGTCTCCGGCGGCACCGACAACCACCTGATGCTGGTGGACCTGATCGGCAAGGAATACACCGGCAAAGACGCCGACGAGGCCCTGGGCAGCGCCAATATCACGGTGAACAAGAACGCGGTCCCCAACGACCCGCGCTCCCCCTTCATCACCTCGGGCCTGCGCGTCGGCACCCCGGCCATCACCACCCGCGGCTTCAAGGAAGCCGAGACCATGGAGCTGACGGGCTGGATGTGTGATGTGCTGGAAGCGCTTGAGAAAGGCAATGCCGATGAGGTGATTGCCGAGGTCAAGGGCAAGGTGCTGGAGATCTGCGGGCGGTTTCCGGTTTATCGCTGATTAGTTATTGGATTCTGTGAATCTATGAGGGAGCTTCGGCTCCCTTTTTTGTGGCTGCTGTCTCGGAGCTTCGTCGGCCGGGACTGCGCCGCAGGGGTTGCCGAACGTCGATTTGCCTTTTGATTACATCCCGGCGCGTTGCGCGACCTGAGCGGCTACAGAGAAGCTTCGTCGACCGGGCTGTCAGGCGAGCGGGTTGGCGAACGGCCACTGGGCTTGTCATCACCTCCGGGCCGCTGCGCAACTCAACCATTTTTTGCTGCGCAAAAAATTGGGATTCGAATAGTGCTCGCGGTAAAGCCCCCTCCGGTGAAGACAAGCCCTAAAAGCGTGGCCTGATGGTTCGCCAACCCGCTCCCCTGCCATCCCTCTTTGGGAGCGAGACTCGAACCCGAACTTATATCTGGCACATCAGAGGAGGGGCGGGCGGAGGCTTGCGAGAACAATCAGGCCACCGCTTTCGTTTTCCATCATCGTAGGGAGCTTTACGGCGAGCACTATCCGAGTCCGAATTTTTGCGCAGCAAAAATCGTCGAGTTGCGCAGCCGCCCGGAGATGATGGAAAACGAGTGGCCGTTCTCGCAAGCCTCCGGCCGTCCCTCCGGTTGCCGAAGTCCTGAAGTGTGGGCTGTTCAGGTATCTCGCCTGCCCTCGACCCGCTTGAGGTGTGCCTCAGGAATGAGCAGCCTCAATCACCACGCAATCCCATAGTCGTCCCCATAATCCGAAGCCCCCCCCTGCATCGTCCCGTGCTCCCGATCAAACCAGATCGCGGTAATCGGGCTGTAGGTGCGCTCGACGACCTCGATCTCGTAGCCCATCTCCGTGAGGGTCTCGCGGTTGTAGGGTGATACCTGGTGGGTCACGTCCAGGCGGCCCGGCTCTGACTGGTGGGCGCCGAAGGAGCTCTGCATCTGGTAGCTGGTGATGTTGTGGGCCTCGGCGGCCTGCTGCACGTTCATGTCGAACTCCACCATGTTGAGGAAGAACTGCAGCAGGTTCTGGTCCTGGGTGTCGCCGCCCTGGACCGAGAAGGCCATCAGCGGCTCGCCGTCCTGTATTGCGATGCTCGGGGTCAGGGTAGCGCGGGGGCGCTTGCCCGGGGCGACCACGTTGAAGGGGTTGAGGCGCTCATCCAGGACGAAGCTCTGCATGCGCTGGGACAGGCCCACGCCGGTGTTCCCCGCGACGAAGGCCGGAATCCAGCCGCCGCTCGGGGTGACCGAGACCACCCAGCCCTCGGCGTCTGCTGCCTGGATAGAGGTGGTGCCGGCGCGGAAGCCCTCCTCGAAGCTCATCAGGTTCGCCTGCTGGAAGCCGTCGGTGCCCTCGGCCTCCGCCTTGGGCGGGATTGGCGTCCACTGCTTGAGTAGCTTGGTGAAGGGATTCTTGTCGCCCTGGAAGGGGTAGGGGTCGCCGGGGCGGGCTTCCGGGTTGTTGCGCTCAGTGGGGATCTGCGCCCGGCGCTTGGCGGCGTACTCCTTGGACAGCAGGCCCTCAATGGGCTCGGCCGGGGGCATGTAGGGGTCGCCGTAGTAGAAATCGCGGTCGGCGAAGGCGAGGTTCATGGCCTGGTACAGGGTGTGGATATAGCGCGCGCTGTTGTAGCCCATGCCCTTGAGATCAAGGGGCTCGAGAATGTTCAGGGCCTGCAGCATCGCCGGGCCCTGCACCCAGGTGGTCAGCTTGTAGACGTCGATGCCCTTGTAGTTGGTGCTCACCGGTTCCTCGATATAGACCTCCCAGTTGTCCAGGTCCTCCAGGGTGAACAGCCCGCCGTGCTCGCGGTTGGCGCGTACGATTTCCGCGGCGATGTCGCCGCGGTAGAAGCGGTCGTAGGCGGCGTAGATAGCCTCCTTGCGGGTCTTGCCCTCGGCCAGGGCCGCGGCCTCGGTGTCCACCAGCCTCTGCAGGGTGGCGAGCAGGTCGGGCTGGCGGAACAGTTCCCCCGCGGCGGGCGCGGCGGGCTCACCGTCCACCTCGTTGGGCAGGAAGACCCGCTGCGAGTCCGGCCACTGCATGAGGATATCCTTGCGGCGCTCGATATTGGCGGCCTGGGCGGCCTCGATCGGGTAGCCTTTTGCCATCTGCATGGACGGGGCCAGCACCTCGGCCAGGCTCAGCTTGCCGTACTCCGCCAGCATCACCATCAGCCCGCCGGGGGTGCCGGGAGTGACCGCCGCCAGGGGGCCGTACTCGGGCGGATAGACCATGCCCTTGTCGCGGAAGAACTCCGGGGTGGCGCCGGTGGGGGCCACGCCCAGGGCGTTGATGCCTTTGACCTCGCCGGTGCGCGGGTTGTAGATCAGCGCCTGGGTCTCGCCGCCCCAGCCGAGCACGTCCCACATGGTAGAGGTGGCGCCGAGCATGGCGCAGGCGGCGTCCACCGCGTTGCCGCCGCGATTGAACATCATCGCGCCCGCGGTGGCCGCCAGGGGCTTGCCGGTCATCGCCACCCAGTGCTTGCCGTGCAAGACCGGCTTGGCGGTGCGCTGGGCGCTGGCATCCAGCGCCGTGAAGGAGGCAAACAGCGTGGCCGCCAGCAGGGCGGCGCAGATGCCGAGCCGGCCTGCTAATGAGCGCTGAGGTCGTGTTTGGAAGGCGATTCGGGCAGGCATGGCCATGGTGTCGGCTCCTTGCGGGATTTGCAGGCAGCATAGCAAAAACCGCCGGCCAGGGTTCGGGTGGGCAACCCACGTGGCACGGGTTAAGGTAGGCCTTTCCCGGACAGGACCCGCCCCCCATGAACCAGCCCCAGGACACATTGGAGACGCCCGAACAGCTGCGCCGGGTGGTCGGCAAGCTGGGCTTCGGCCTGCTGGCGCTGAACGGGGTGATCGGCGCCGGCATCTTCGGCCTGCCGGCGGTGGCGGCGGCGCGGGTGGGCAACTTCAGCCCCTGGCTGTTCCTGATCTGCGCGGTGCTGTTCATGGCGGTGGTGCTGGCCTTTGCCCGGGCCGCCAGCCTGGTGCGCTCTACCGGCGGCCCCATTGTCTACGTGACCCGCGCCTACGGCGCCTTCGCCGGTTTCCAGGTGGGCTGGCTGCTGTACGTCAGCCGCCTGGTGGCGATGGCGGCGAACACGGTGCTGCTGGTGACCTACGCCGCCTGGTTCTGGCCGGCCCTGGAAGGGGGGCCGGCGCGGCAGCTCGTAACCGCCGCGGTGATCATCCTGCTCACGGTGCTCAATGTGGTCGGGGTGCGCTCGGGGATGCTGGCGATCTACGCCCTCAGCGTGCTCAAGGTGCTGCCCCTGTGCGGTTTTGCCCTGCTGGGCCTGTGGCACGTCTCGCCGGAGCTGCTGCTGGTGGAGCAGGCGCCGCCGGTGCTCACGGTGGGGGAGACCCTGCTGCTGCTGATCTACGCCTTTGTCGGCTTTGAAAACGCGGTGATCCCGGCGGGGGAGGGCAGGGCGCCCGACCGGGACATCCCCGCGGCGATCATCGCCACGGTGCTGGCGATCTCGGTGCTGTATTTCCTGGTGCAGTGGGTGTCCTTGTCCCTGCTGCCGGAACTCGCCGCCAGTGAGCGGCCGCTGGTGGATGCGGCGGTGGTCCTGTGGGGCGGTATCGGCGGCACCATCATGGCCCTGGCCGCGGTCTGCTCCATTGCCGGCAACTGCTCAGCCTCGGTGCTGGGGGCGCCGCGCCTGAGCTATGCCCTGGCCCTGTCCGGCGGTCTGCCGGCCTGGTTCGGGCGGGTGAGTGCGCGCTACCAGACGCCGGTAAACTCCATCGCCTTTTACGGGGTGGTGGCAACGCTGCTGGCGGTGACCGGCAGCTTCGTGGCCCTGGCGGTGATCAGCACCCTGGCGCGGCTGCTGACCTATGCCGCCGTGATCCTGTCCCTGCCGCGGCTGGCGGCGGCGAACCCGGAGCGGGCCGGCCTGCGCCTCCCCGGGGGACCTGCGATTCCAGCGGTCGCCCTGGCCCTGTGCCTGCTATTGGTGACCCAGGCCTCGCTGCAGTCCTGGCTGATGGCCGGCTTGTTCGCGGCCATCGGCAGCGGCCTGTACGCGCTGTCGCGGGGGCAGCGCTAGCCACGACAGCCATGTAGGGCCGACAGCGCGCCCCGCTTTGTCGGGCAATTTATTCGGCCGATGTTGCATGTCATGCGCGTTGATACGGCCGAATGAATTCGGCCCTACAGGGGCGTGAGGCGGAAGACCTCGGGCCGCTGGTAGCGGGGCAGGCGAATATCCACCAGCAGGGTGCGGTTGGGCTGGAAGTACTTGTGGATCGCCGCGTGGTTGAGCACCAGCTGGCCGATGTCATTCATGCCGATGGACTTGTAGCCCACCCGGTTGCGATCTTCGCGGATATCGGGCAGCGCGCTGAAGCTGAACTTGAGGTCATCTTCCTGCCGCCCGACTTCGCGGCGCAGGCGGGTCACGTCGATCATCATGCTGCGGTAGGCGGCGTTATCGCCGTAGGCGTGGACCTTGGTCAGGATCTCGTTGTGGAACACCCGGGCCCAGCGGTCCCGGGAGTCGTCGAAGTTGCCGTAGAACTCCACCGTGTATTCGTCCACCATCGCGCCCTGGTCGTCGCTGACCCGGAACACGGTGTTCTGGAAGGCGTGGTGCTCGGGGTCGGTCTTGCGCGCGTATTTTTCCACCAGAGCCGCGGTATGGGCGTCGCAGTCATCGCACCAGGCGCCGAAGCCGTTGGCCTTCACCCGCAGCCCATCGAGGATCGGGTCCAGCAGGGCCTGGGTGAGGCGCTCGTTGCCGGTAATCTCGCTGTGGTCGAGGCCGTCCAGTACCCGGAAGGCGGTGCGGCCGCGGCTCTCGACCTCATCGGTGAGGCGGATTTCGTCCATGGCATCCCCCGGGCTGCGCACCACATCGATGCTCAGGCGGGCGCAGTTGAGGTTGGCGGTGGCCACGTACACGGTGCCGTCACTGCCGGGCTCGTTGGCCAGGCTGCGGATGCCGGAATAGCCGGTGTTGCCCACCAGCACCGTGCAGCGTACGCCGGCGCCGCTGAACACGTTGGGAGCGAAGCGGTCCTCCTCCGCCAGGGTCCAGCTGATGGGGCTGGCCATTTCCAGGGCGCGCAGGATCTGGCCGCCGGTCTCGAAGGGCCGGTCCGAGCTGGCGCCCTTGAACACCCGGCCGATCAGGGAGCGCCCCTTGTGCGCCAGGGGCGAGCCGAAATTGGCCGGCGCCAGCATCACCAGGTTCTGCACCGGCGGGCGCTGGCCGCGGGCGTGGTAGAAGTGCTGCATCCAGGCGCGGATCACCAGGCCCCCGGTGGAGTGCACCACCACGTCGATGGCGTTGGCGCCGGTGGGCAACTGGCGGTCCCCCCAGGCCCGCTCCAGGCCTGCGGAGAGGTCGTCCAGGCGCACCTCGTCATCCAGGGAGATATAGTCCGCGAGCCAGATCTGCGCGGTGGGCTGGCCGGTTTCCCGGGCCAGGCGCCTGGCCAGTTTGTCAAAGGAGGCGGAGTGGTCGCTCCAGCCGTGGATGATGACGATGGGTTTGTTGGCCATTCCTAATCCTGACCCCGCCGGGGGGTAAAGTCCATATGCCGGCAACGGCCTTGCGGGTAATTTTCATAGCCCGTCTGGGGTAGCGCTTCCAGGGCCGAAATTATGTTAATCTTCAAACACTTAACTCGAGGGGTTGGCCATGCACTGCCCATTCTGCGCGACCGATGAGACCAAGGTCATCGACTCCCGCCTGGTTGCCGAGGGCGACCAGGTGCGGCGCCGTCGCGAGTGCCTGTCTTGCAAGGAGCGTTTCAC
Source organism: Sediminihaliea sp. (assembly GCA_965222335.1). Lineage (GTDB taxonomy): Bacteria > Pseudomonadota > Gammaproteobacteria > Pseudomonadales > Halieaceae. The sequence continues at coordinate 2,699,336 of OZ244944.1, forward strand.
CACCTACGAGGTGGCGGAACTGGTGATGCCGCGGGTGATCAAGCAGAACGGCAACCGCGAGCCCTTCGACGAGCACAAGCTGCGCGCGGGCTTCCAGCGGGCCCTGGAAAAGCGCCCGGTGGCGATCGAGGATATCGAGGCGGCGATCAACCAGATCAAGCACGACCTGCGCGCCACCGGCGAACGCGAGGTGAAGTCGCGGGTGCTGGGGGAGCTGGTGATGGACAACCTCAAGCAGCTGGACCAGGTGGCCTACGTGCGCTTTGCCTCGGTCTATCGCAGCTTCCAGGATATCGCCGAGTTCCGCGACGCGATCGAGCTGCTGGAGTCCGACTCCGCCCGCGCCGACAAATCTGCCTGAGCCGACATGTTCACCCCCTTTGACACCCGCATGATGGCGCGGGCCCTGCAGCTGGCCCGTCGCGGGCGCTACTCGGCGATGCCCAACCCCCACGTGGGTTGCGTGCTGACCCGGGATGAAACCGTGATCGGCGAGGGCTTTACCCAGCCGGCGGGCGGCGACCACGCCGAGATCCAGGCCCTGAAAGCCGCGGGCAACGCCGCGGGCGCCACCGCCTACGTTACCCTTGAACCCTGCAGTCACCAGGGCAAGACCGGCCCCTGCGCCGACGCCCTGCTGCGCGCCGGGGTGGCCCGGGTGGTGGCCGCCATGCGCGACCCCAATCCCGAGGTGGCAGGGGCGGGCCTGGCGCGGCTGGAGGCGGCGGGGGTGGAGGTGTCCTGCGGCCTGCTGCAGGTCGAGGCCGCAGCCCTGATCCCGGGCTTTATCGCCCGCATGGAACGTGGCCGGGGGCGGGTGCGGGCCAAGCTGGCCATGTCCCTGGACGGGCGCACCGCCATGGCCTCCGGCGAGAGCCAGTGGATCACCGGCCCCGCCGCCCGCGCCGACGTGCAGCGCCTGCGCGCCGAGAGCTGCGCCATCATCACCGGCATCGGCACCGTGCTGGCGGACGACGCCTCCCTCACCGTACGCGCCGACGAACTGGGCCTGCCCCCCGAGGAAGCCGCTCGCGCCGCCGCCCGCCAACCCCTGCGCGTGGTCCTCGACAGCAACGCGCAAACGCCCCCCACCGCCAAAATCCTCAACAACACCGCCCCCACCCTCCTCTGCCAAGCCCAAAAAACGGGGACGGATACCAATTTAAAAAAGGGGACGGATACCATTTTCCTGCCCCGGGTAGGCGAGGGCCTCGCCCTGGCGCCCCTGATGGCGGAGCTGGCAAAGCGGCAATGCAACGAAATTCTGGTAGAATCTGGCCCCCGTTTGGCGGGGGCAATGCTGCAGGCGGGCCTGCTGGACGAGCTGGTGCTGTACATCGCGCCCACCCTGCTCGGCGACCTGGCCCGCCCCCTGCTGCACCTGCCCCTGGAGCGCATGGTTGACCAGCAGCGCCTCACGGTAGTGGACACGCGCCAGATAGGCCCCGACTGGCGCCTGGTACTGCGCCCCGAAAAGGGGAAATAAAAGGGGTCAGATCCCTTTTTAGCACGAAGAGCGGGGTCGAATACTCGATTTAAAGAATTGGGGACGGATACCAATTTACGGATCGAAACTTTGGTATCCGTCCCCAATTTTGAACCGGAAAAGGGGTCTGACCCCTTTACTCTTGGAGGTTTATGTTTACAGGCATTGTGCAGGCCATTGGCGAGATCACCGCGCTGCAGCCCAGCGGCGGAGACCTGCGCCTGCGCGTGCGCAGCGGTAAACTGCCGCTGGATGACGTGGCCCTGGGCGACAGCATCAGCACCAATGGCGCCTGCCTCACGGTGACGGAGCTGCCCGGGGACGGCTACTGGGCTGACGTGTCCCGGGAGACGCTGGATTTCACGACCCTGGGCCAGCTCACGGTCGGCTCTCCGGTCAACCTGGAAAAAGCCCTGACCCCCGCCAGCCGCCTGGGCGGGCATATCGTCTCCGGCCACGTGGACGGCGTGGGCGAGGTGCTCAGCAGCAGCGAGGACGGCCGCTCCACCCGCTGGGTGCTGCGCGCACCCGATGGCCTGGCCAAATACATCGCCCACAAGGGCAGCATCACCGTGGACGGCACCAGCCTCACGGTGAACCAGGTGCGCGGCGCGGAGTTCGACCTCAACATCATCCCCCAGACCCTGCAGGAAACCATTTTCGGCACCTACAAGCCCGGCACCCGGGTCAACCTGGAAGTGGACCTGATCGCCCGCTACCTGGAGCGCCTGGTGCTGGGGGATGCCGCCGCCGACCCCGCGGCAGAGGGCCTGAGCATGGCCGCCCTCGCCGAACACGGCTACCTGCGCCGCTGAACCCAACAACCCTTGACAAGACAACCCCGGACAAGCACCTATGCAAGTCAATACCGTCGACGAACTGATCAGTGACATCCGCCAGGGCCGCATGGTGGTGTTGCTGGACGACGACGCCGAGAGCCACAACGAGGGCGTGGTGATGGTCGCCGCCGAGCACGTGGACGCCCAGCACGTCACCTTCATGGCCCGCCGCGCCCGCGGCCTGGTGTGCCTGGCCCTGACCGAGGACCGCTGTCGCCAGCTGGACCTGCCGCCGATGGTGGACTCCTCCCGCGGCGAAAAATCCAACTTCACCCTGAGTATCGAGGCCGCAGAGGGCATCGACACCGGCATCTCCGCCGCCGACCGGGCGCGCACCGTGCAGGCTGCCGTCGCCCCCCACGCGGTGCCGGCGGATATCGTGCAGCCCGGCCACATTTTTCCCCTGACCGCGATGCCCGGCGGCGTGCTCACTCGCGCCGGCCACACCGAGGCCGCCTCGGACTACGCCCGCCTCGCGGGCCTGCTGCCGGCGGCAGTGATTGCCGACATCCTCACCCCCGAGGGCGTCCTCGCCGACGGCCCGGCCCTGGTAGCCTTCGCCGAGGAGCACGGCCTGAAGATCGGCACCATCGCCGATTTGATCCACTTCCGCCTGGCCAACGAGCGCACTATTCGCCGTATCCGCGAGGGTACGGTGCAGACCGTGCACGGCGAGTTCCGCCTGCTGGCCTACCGCGACCAGACCGCCGGCGAGGTCCACCTGGCCCTGACCCGCGGCGAGATCCGCCCGGACCATCCCACCCCGGTGCGCGTGCATGTGCAGGCGGCCCTGCGCGACCTCGCGGGCTGCGAACTGAGGGACCGCCCTAGCTGGAGCGTGAGCAAGTGCCTGCAGTATGTCGCCGAGCAGGACCTCGGCGCGATCGTGCTGCTGGCGCGCAAGGAAACCGACGAGCAACTGCTGGCCAGCGTGGACATGGCCCTCGAGCAGGAACCCACGCCCCTGACCCTCACCGACGCCTACACCACGGTCGGCCTTGGCTCGCAGATCCTCAAGGACCTGGGGGTGGGTAAAATCCACCTCCTGGGGGCACCGATCAAGTACAATGCGATCTCCGGTTTTGACCTGGAGGTGCTGGACCACATCGAACCCTGACCGGTCCGCGACCTGTTAACCGAAGCACAGGAACCATCACCATGCACAATATCAAGACTCTCGAGGGCGACTTCACCAGCGGCAAGGGCGAGTACGCCCTGGTCGTCGGCCGCTGGAACAGCTTCGTGGTAGAGCACCTGCTGGAAGGGGCGGTGGATACCCTGCGCCGCCACGGCGTGAGCGAGAAGCAGCTCACCATCGTGCGCGCTCCCGGCGCCTTTGAAATCCCGCTCGTGTGCCAAAAATTTGCGAAAACCGGTAAATATGACGCCATCATTGCCCTCGGCGCGGTGATCCGCGGCGGCACCCCCCACTTCGAGTACGTGGCCGGCGAGTGCACCAAGGGCATCGCCCAGGTCACCATGGACACCGGCGTGCCTATCGCCTTCGGCGTGCTGACGGTGGATTCCATCGAGCAGGCGGTCGAGCGCTCCGGCACCAAGGCCGGCAACAAGGGCGCCGAGGCGGCCCTGTCCGCCCTGGAAATGGTGAGCCTGCTGGGCCGCCTGGACTGAGACCGCGATGAGCAGCAAACCCCGCAATACCCTCGCCGCCGAGCGGCGCAAGGCGCGTCACTATGGCATGCAGGCCCTGTACCAGTGGCACATGGCCGACGCGCCCCTGAACCAGATCGAGGCGGAGTTTCGCGGCGAGTATGACTTCAGCCACGTCGACAGCGACTACTTCCACGCCCTGCTGCACGAGGTGCCGGCGCGGGTGGACGAGCTGGAAGCCCAGTTCACCCCCTACCTGGACCGCAAGATCGAGGAGCTGGGGCCGATCGAGCGCACGCTGCTGCGCATGGGCACCTTCGAGCTGGCCCAGCGCATCGACGTGCCCTACAAGGTGGTGATCAACGAGGCCGTGTCCCTGGCGCGCAAATTCGGTGCCACCGACAGCCACAAGTACATCAACGGCGTGCTCGACAAGACCGCCCGCGAACTGCGCAAGCCCGAGGTAGAGGCCGACCGCCAGGGGTCCTGATGGCGGCCACCGAATTCGAACTGATCTATCGCTACTTTGCCGCTTACGGCCGCGGCGAGGCGGTAACCCTGGGCGTGGGCGACGACTGCGCCCTGCTAGACATCCCCCCCGGCGAACAGCTCGCCACCTCCGTAGACACCCTGGTTGAAGGCGTGCATTTCCCCGAGGGCGCCTTCCCGGAAGACATTGCCTACCGCGCCGTGGCCACCGCCGCCTCGGACCTTGCCGCCATGGGCGCCCGGCCCCTGGGCATGACCCTGGCCCTGACCCTGCCGGAAGCCGATGACCTTTGGCTGCACAGCTTCAGCCAGGGCCTCGCCGCGGTCGTCGCGGACTGCGCCCTGCCCCTGGTAGGCGGCGATACCACACGCGGCCCCCTGACCATAAGCGTGCAGGTAATGGGTGCCGTGCCGGCAGGCGAGGCCCTCTTGCGCACCGGCGCCCGCCCTGGTGATCGTCTCTGCGTGAGCGGCACCCTCGGGGACGCCGCGGCGGCCTTGCTTTTGCTGGAAGGCCAGTGGGACGGCGAAGCGCAATACGCGGATTACCTGGAACAGCGCTTCTATCGCCCCCGGCCCCGCCTGGCCCTCGGCCAGGCCCTGCGTGGCCTGGCCACCGCCGCGATCGACCTTTCCGACGGCCTGCTGGCGGATGCCGGCCACATTGCCGCCGCCAGCGGGGTGAAACTCCGTATCGACCCCGCGCTGCTGCCCCTGTCCCCGGCTTTGAAGGCTTATCATGATAGTGAGCAATCACTGCGATGGGCCCTGACCGGCGGCGATGACTACGAGCTGTGCTTCACATTGCCCGCCGACGGCGCACTGCCTGATCACTGCACCGTGATTGGTGCGGTCGAGGCTGGAGAGGGTGTCGACTGCGGCGGCTTTGCCCTCGAAATGCCCGGTTACCAGCACTTCTGAAGCGTGCTATAAACCATGGCCATGACCGCGCACTCTCCCAGGCCCCGGCCCTTCCGCAGCCCCATCCAGTTCCTCGCCTTTGGGTTTGGCAGCGGGCTGTCGCCCAAGGCCCCCGGTACCATGGGGACCCTGGCCGCCGTGCCGGTGTACCTGCTGGTGGCCGAATTGCCGCTGCTTTACTACACCCTGTTTATCCTCCTCGCCGGCGCCCTGGGGGTGTGGCTGTGCGAGCGCGCCAGCCAGCAGCTCGGGGTGCACGACCACCCGGGCATCGTGTGGGACGAGTTCGTGGGCTACTGGATTACCCTGTGGGCGGTGCCCTTCGGCTGGCAGTGGCTGGTGCTGGGCTTCGTGGTGTTCCGGGTGCTGGATATCGTCAAGCCCTGGCCGATCGGGCTGCTGGACGAGAAAGTGCACGGGGGCCTGGGCATCATGCTCGATGACGTGGTCGCGGGCTTGATGGCCTGCGTGGTGCTGCACCTGGCCCTGTGGCTGGTGGCCTGAACCGGGCTATACTGCAAGCACGCGGCGCCCACGCAAGGACCCCCATATGCCACGCCTCCCGCTCGCCCCCTGCCTGATCTGCCTGTGCCTGCTTGGCCTTGGCCTGCTAACAGCGGGCCTGCCCGCCACTGCCCGCGCCGCGGACCTGGTGGTGGAAGCCCTGCTGCCCAACACCGCCGTCATCCGCATCAACGGCAGCCGCCAGACCCTGCGCGCCGGGCAGACCTTTGACGGCGTGACCCTGGTGAGCGCCGATGCCAATGCCGCGGTGGTTGAGGTCGGCGGCAAGCGCCAGACCCTCAAACTCAACCAGCTGGTGACCACCAAGTTCCAGCAGTCGGAAAAGCAGCAGGTAGATATTCCCCGGGACGCGGCCCTGCAGTACCGCACCGGCGCCACCATCAACGGCCGCCGCACCGAGGTGATCGTGGATACCGGCGCCAATGTGGTGGCGATGAACGCCGGACATGCCCGCGCCCTGGGGGTGGACATCAGCGAGGGAAGCCCCGCCCGCATGGAAACCGCCAGCGGCCAGGTGCCCGCACACGCGGTGCAGCTGCTAAGCGTGGACGTGGGTGGCATCCGCGTGGACAACGTGGCGGCGATTGTGGCCGAGGGCGAGTTCCCGCGCACCGTACTGCTGGGAATGACCTACCTGCGCCATGTGGAAATGCAGGAAGCCAACGGCGTGCTGTCGATCAGCCGCGACTGGTAGCCCGCGGCCCCGGGCTGCCTGTGGCGTCAGGTTAGAACCAGGTCCTTGATCGCTGGCAACAGGATGGCAGCGGCCAGCATCGCGAAAATCCAGTTGTGCATTCTCAGCTGGGCCCGGATTTCGGCGAACTGGGTGTCGATCTTCGCCTCCTGCTGCGCGAAGCGGGCGTCCAGGGTGGCGGTGAAATAATCCTTGGTCACCAGCTCGCCCACGTAATAACCAAATGCCTGGCCCATAAGCTCTGCCTGCACCTCTGCCTGTTCATCGGGCACCCCCACGGCTTTAAGCCTGCGGGAATACTCCAATGTGTCAAAAGCGATCTCAGCCATAATGATACGCCCCGGCGGCAAACAGGTACAGACTATCGGAGGGGGCTGCCCGCCACCACATCAAAAGCGTCAATCAGTGCGGGTGTGCAAAAAGCGTGGCGGGGCATGCACACACGCCCAAATCGGGCAAACAAAGTGGTAAAGTAGGCGTCCTCTTGAACACTGGAAGTCCCCAGAGTGCCCACACGTTACGTAGAATCCTCCCGCCTGCCCACGTCCTGGGGGGTATTCGATATTCACGGGTTTGAAGACCCGGAGGCGAACAAGGAGCACGTGGTGCTGACCATGGGCGACGTCACCGACGACCAGCCCGTGCTCACCCGGGTGCACTCCGAGTGCCTGACCGGCGACGCCCTGTTCAGCCTGCGCTGTGACTGCGGCAACCAGCTGGAGGCGGCCCTGGAAGCCATCTCAAAAGAGGGCCGGGGCGCCCTGTTCTACCTGCGCCAGGAAGGCCGCGGCATTGGCCTGCTCAACAAGATCAAGGCCTACAAGCTCCAGGACGCCGGCGCCGACACCGTGGAAGCCAACGAACAGCTCGGCTTCGGCCCGGATATGCGTGACTACTCCATCCTCGGCCCGATGCTGGAGCACCTGAAGATGCGCCAGGTGCGCCTGATGACCAACAACCCGCGCAAGGTAGCCGCCCTGGAGGCCGCCGGGGTGAAGGTGGTGGCGCGCATCCCCCTGCGCACCGACCATAATCCCCATAACGAGAAGTACCTGCAGACCAAGGGCTCCAAGCTGGGACACTTTTTCGAGTCGTAGGGCGAGCAGCGTGCCCCTCGTTTTCGGGCAATTCATCCGGCCCAGACATTCGCGCAAAAGCATTCGTCCAGAACCACTACCCAGCAACCAACGACTGCACGAGCGGCACCACCACCGCGAGCGTCACGATAGTCAGCAGCGCGGTCTGCGCCGACTGGGCCTTCTCCAGCCGGCCCAGCCGATCCTCAAATCGGTCCAGGCGTGCTTCGATTTGCTCGAACCGCCTTTCGACCTGGTCAAAACGCCGCTCAACCTGCTCAAACCGCTGGTCGACCTGCTGGAACCGTTGATCGATTTGCGCCATGCACGCGTCAAAGTGCTCCCGGGTGACAAGCGATTCAACCTGTTGCGAAAGCATAAGCGTCATGCCCCTGGCGATGGCTTCCGCCTGTTGCCGGGACAACCCCGTGGACTCAAGATCTCGCGAATAGGTTAGCACATCGAATACAGGTTGCGGCATGGCGGGTCCAGGTGTCCGGCAAGCGTTTCAGGCCGGATTATGCGGGGCAATCCCGGTCGAGCGAACATCCAATGTGACCGTTCCCGGGGGTCAGGACTCCCGGCTAACGATGTACCGGGCCAGCTCCCGCAGCATATCCGCCGACCCCCCAAACCCATCCAGCGCCACCAACGCCGCATCCAACAGCCGCTCAGCCTCCGCCCTGGCACCGTCCAGCCCCAGCAATTTCACATAGGTTGCCTTGTCCGCCTCGGCATCCTTGCCCCCGGTCTTGCCCAGGCTCTGGGTGGTGCCCTCCACATCGAGGATGTCATCCACCACCTGAAAGGCCAGGCCGATATGGTCGGCAAAGGTATCCAGCGCCGCCAGCTGCGCTTCCGTGGCCCCGGCGGCAATCCCCCCCAGGGCCACCGACGCCCGGATCAGGGCCCCGGTCTTCATCGCGTGCATGGCCTTGAGCTCGTCCAGGCCCAGGGCCTTGCCCGTGGACTGGATGTCCACGTACTGCCCGCCGACCATGCCATCGAAGCCCGCCGCCTCCGCTAACACCTTGATCATCCTCACTTTTTGCTCAGCGGAGAGCTCGGGCGCATCGGTGATCAGTTCAAAGGCCCGTGCCTGCAGGCCGTCCCCCACAAGGATCGCCGTGGCCTCGTCAAAGGCCTTGTGCAGGGTGGGCTTGCCCCGGCGCAGGTCGTCGTCGTCCATGGCGGGCAGGTCGTCGTGGATCAGGGAGTAGGTGTGAATCAGTTCGAGGGCGGTGGCTGGCGGGGTGGCGGCGCGGGCCGCCGGGTCCACCGCCACGGCGGCGGCATGCACCAGGCAGGGGCGGATACGCTTGCCGCCGGTGGCCAGGGCATAGTCATGGGCCTGGGAGATATCCGGCCCGGCTGCCTTGGCAGCAGCCAGCGACACGGCCTCGCGCAGCGACAGATCGGGCGACAGGGCCGCATCGCAGTTCGCCGCGATATCCGCCATCCACTCTTTGAGCCCGCCTTTCACGCTGGCAGATCGTCCCCATCTTCGGGGTCGGCATCTTCAGGCTCGCCCAGGAGTTGCTGCACCTTCTGTTCGGCATCCGCCAGTGAGGCCTGTGCCTGGCGAACCAGGGCGATTCCCCGCTCAAACTCCTCCAGGGAGGTTTCGATAGGGGTGTCGCTGTTTTCCAGGCGGGAGACGATTTGCTCCAGTTCCTTGATGCCTTCGGCGAGGGTGGGTTTGGGTTTGGTTTTGGCCATATTCCTTGTAACTCGCAATGTGCTGGGCGGATTTTATCAGTTTTAAGGGGGTGGAACGCGGTGGCGCAGGAATTTTTGGAGTTAAGGCGAATTGGAAGGGGCGTGTACAAGCGCTGGTAAGTTACAATTTGCCCAAGCAACCGGCTGGCTGGAATAGCGCCCGCAAGCTAACGAGCGGCAAAGATGATTGCATGAAAGAAGCCTGGCTCATTTTTACACCGGCGGAACGCCGCAAGGCGCTCGGGATGTTAGTGCTCGTCATCCTGATGGCGGGAGCGGAGACACTGGGCGTGGTCTCCATCATGCCTTTTCTGTCCGTGCTCGGGCGGCCAGAGGTTGTGCAGGAGAACGAGGCCCTGCTCGCAGTCTATGAGTACTTCGAGTTTGAAGGGGTGCGTGATTTCCTGATTGCTTTAGGACTGGCGTCAATCCTGCTGGTTGTCGGCTCCTCGGCTTTCAAGATCGTGACCCAGCATCTGCTGAACCGGTTCGTGAGTATGCAGCGGCATTCGCTGAGCTCACGGCTGCTTTCACGTTACCTTCACCAGCCTTATGAATTCTTCTTGAGCCGCAATCCAGCCATCCTGTCTAAGAATGTGCTGTCGGAAGTGGACCAGCTTATGGTCGACCTTGTGCAACCACTCTCCAAATTGATAGCCCAAGGCGCCGTGGTGCTGGCTATGGTGCTGCTGGTGCTGTTCTATGACCCCCTGATGGCGGTATGTATTGTGGCTGTGGTGGGGCTTCTGTATGGCGTAATCTACGGCGTTGTGCGACGGCGCCTGGGGCGAATCGGCTCCGAACGCCGTGACTCCAATGGGGCACGCTTCCAGGCCTGCAATGAAGCGCTGGGTGGTATCAAGGATGTAAAGGTGACCCATTCGGCGTCTGCCTACCTGCAAAAGTTCAACCACGCCTCCCGCACTTTCTCCAGGCATACTGCCGCCAACGAAACCCTGAACCAGTCCCCCTTGTATCTGGTTGAATCCGTCGGCTACGGCGGCCTGATAGTAGTCGCGCTCGTACTGCTGGCTCGGTCGAATGATACGGCACAGGTTCTACCGGCGCTGGGCCTTTATGGGTTTGCCGCCTATCGTATGCTGCCGTCGGCGCAAATCATGTACCGCGGCTTTGCCCGTCTGAAGTTCGTTTCCGCATCCCTGAATGCCATCCTCAGCGATCTTGGATTGCCCCAGGAGGGGCCGGTGCGCCCGTCAGAGCCTTTATCGCTCAAGCGAGAAATCCGCCTGCAGGATATTCAATACGCTTACCCTGCATCCCCGAGCAAACCCGTGTTGCAGAATTTCAACCTGGTCATCGAGGTGAACACCAGCGTTGGCATTGTCGGTAGGAGCGGTGCCGGCAAGAGCACCCTCATGGATATATTGCTCGGGCTGCTGGAGCCACAGGTCGGCACAATGATGGTTGACGGAGCACCGATCACCGCTGAGAACGTAACTGCCTGGCAGCGTTCCATTGGCTATGTGCCGCAACATATCTACCTGGCTGATGCCAGCGTGAAGGAGAACATCGCGTTCGGTGTGCCACGTGAACAGATCGACATGACAGCCGTGGAGCGCGCCGCCCGGGCTGCGCAGATCCACGAGTTTGTGCTGAATGAACTACCGCAGGAGTACGACACAACAGTGGGCGACCGAGGGATTCGCCTGTCCGGCGGGCAGCGGCAGCGGGTAGGGATTGCGCGTGCGCTTTACCGTGACCCGTCAGTTCTTTTGCTAGACGAAGCGACAAGTGCTCTTGATTCAGAGACAGAGACGGCTTTTAACGAGGCGTTAAAAGCACTTGCGGGCAAAATGACTATGGTGGTGATTTCTCATAAGGAAGCATCTCTTAATAGCTGCCACACTGTAGTCTCGCTAGGTCCAACAAGCACTAGTGGGGATTCAAGACCTCGCGAGAGTAAACTCGGCATGAATGAACTGGGACTCCAGCGTGGCAGTTGATCCTGTTTTGCGAGAATTTTCATCGGTATCAACCAGAAGTGCTCTGTTTCAGAAGTCAGCGTCTCTCAACCTGCGTGTCAATTGCGCCTTGCACTTTGTTGAAGAATTTTTTTACTCAAAGCTATGTGTGCATGCAGGCGGACTCCTGATACTCGGAGGCTCGCAAGTTCTCCTACGCTTGCACTCGGACCAACACACCCCTTTACTTACAGATACAGCCAATGGTCGATACCGTTACGTTCCCTGCTGCCGACTTGATGCGCATGAAACATTGTCTAGCTAGCACATTTAAGTCACTGCGATATGTCAACAAAAACTAAAGATATGCAAAATGGAGATATAAATCAGTCAAGTAGTGCGCTCGCTATTCTCAGTACGCCGCTGCACGCGCTATACCTAGGAGAGTTCAGGCATAAATACAATATCGGCTACCTGGAGATACTAGTTTTACTAAAACGTGAAACTGACAGGCCGCAACTTGAGCGAGTATTGAATGAGGTTCCGCACGACACACTGCATTGGCTAGTACTTACGCGGCCTTTAGAGAACAGGTTCATCTCACTGTACGAGGCATTCAGTTCTAGCAAAGTAAAGCTGAGCCTTAGTCACTACGAATACGGTGTTTTTGCCGACTACGGTCGATCCTTTCTCGCAAATATCGACTGTGAGAAATATTACTGGCTCGGAGACGGAACAAAAATCATATTTGAAACATCTTTTCGAGGGTCAAAAGGGTTTAGTAGATATAAGCGACAAAAGCTGTTTGAGCCGCTCTTGAGAATTGGATTTGGAAAGCGTTTATCAATCGCCGAAGATCCAACAATATTTACACCATTTGAATTGCAAAGAGGGTCTTGGGAGAAGAACGAATTTGAATGGTTGAGGTCGAGATACTCTCTTGTACCAGACAAGAAGGAGGATTCGGTTGTCTATTTTTTTGGATCATATTTTAGTGAAAGAAGCGGAAAGCCATTGATGACTGACAAGGTTTACATAAAGTATCTGAAGTACATCGCGAACTACTATCGAGATAGAGATCTGGATATAAGGTACGTGCCTCACAGACATGAATCAGACTGTAAATTGATGGAGATTGAGGCAATTGACGGTTGCATAGTTACTCGTTTTGAGTTCCCGGCCGAACTTGAGTTTATCAAACGACGTATCCTGCCCACACATGTTGCTTCGTTTTTCTCAACTTGCCTTTTCCACTTTAAGCTAATTGGTGTTTCGCGATCGGTGATCAGCTTCCGCGCAGATTTTTCAGAGTTCAACTCTTCTTACGGGAAGGTTGCTGATGAAATTTATAGCTCGCTGGAAGTCGCGCTTGGGCCTGATGCAGTAATTTGGCTGCCAAGCGCTGGGGCGAAGTACTGATGAGCGTAGTGGCGATAATCCCTGCAAGAGGTGGATCAAAAGGAATTCCAAGGAAAAATCTGGCAGTGGTGGCGGGTAAGCCTTTAATACAGCATACAATCGAGCAAGCTAAGAGTGCCTCGCAGATCGATAAAGTTTATGTAAGTACCGACGACGAAGAGATCGCTAAACTATCACGAGCCTGCGGTGCTCGGATTATAGAACGGCCGGGTGAACATGCATCAGATATCGCCACATCAGAGAGTGCTTTACTTCATGCGCTCGAGTATATCCAGAAGGAGGAGCGATATCTCCCCGATACGGTTGTTTTTCTGCAGTGCACCAGCCCGATTCGAGATTCAGTCGACATCACTAACGCTATTCACGAGTTTAGAAGAGTTGGCGCTGACTCGTTACTCTCAGTTGTTGAGAGCCATAGGTTCTTGTGGAGGTTGGAAGCAGGAAAAGCTAGCCCTATGAATTACAACGTGAATGAGCGACCGCGTCGCCAGGATAGGATGCCAGAGTTCATGGAGAATGGGTCGCTCTATATATTTAGTGTAAATGGCTTCCTCATCTCGAAAGTGCGACTATTTGGCAAAATAGCGTTGTATAAGATGTCTCCTGAAAGTGCTTACGAAATCGACGACTACTCAGATATTGCTGTAGTGGAGGCTTTGATGCGAGATGCTAACCCTAGCGGGGTGGTCAAGTGAGAGTTCTTCGGAATGTCCACGATTACATTATTCCAGAGACCGAATCGTTATTCAGTGCGCTGGCAAAGCTTTCTGAAACGAAGAATAAGATCGTTTTCCTAGTAAACGAATACGGCGTTTTAACTGGTAGTTTTTCAGATGGGGATTTCAGGCGCTGGGTAATTGAGTCAAAGTCAATCGATCTACAACAACACGTTGCCAAAGTTGCCAATCGGGATTTTGTATCTCTCCCGGAAGATAGTTTCGCTGCGGACGTAGGCGCTATGTTCTCGGAGCGAATAAAGATAATACCTCTTGTTGACGAGGAAGGGAGGCTGCGAGGAGTTGCGGTTCCTGAGCGAGCTCTGTTTTCTGTCGGAAAGTTCAATGTGAACAGTGACTCCAGAGCGTTAATAATCGCCGAAATCGGTAACAACCATAACGGCAGCCTGGCTGAAGCAAAAAGGCTAGTAGATAGCGCTATTGCAAGTGGCGCTGATTGCGTGAAATTTCAGATGCGCGATCTGGAGACCCTTTATGTTAATGCTGGATTAAGAAGCGATGAGTCTGCAGATCTAGGGACTCAATATGTACTCGATCTCCTAAGAAAGTTTCAACTTAGTGATGGCGATTTCCTGAGCCTGTTTGACTATTGCTTTCAGAATAATATTGTTGCGATCTGTACTCCTTTTGACAAAGTATCAGCAGACAAGCTCGACGAGCTAAACGTAGCTGCGTTTAAGGTCGCATCCGCGGACTTAACTAACCATGAATTGCTGCTCCACTTAGTCCGCAAGGGGAGGCCGATGCTTGTTTCCACCGGTATGTCTACAGAACAGGAAATAATCTCTGCGGTGGATTTGCTGAATAGCGCCAATGCAAGTTTTGTAATGCTGCATTGCAATTCCACCTATCCGTGTCCGTTTGAGGATGTAAACCTAAGGTATCTCAGTCGATTGCAGGAGATAACGGGCGATGTAGTTGGTTACTCTGGTCACGAAAGAGGCACGGAGATATCTATTGCTGCCGTAGCGCTGGGCGCGAAGGTCATTGAGCGACATTTCACTCATGACAAGACCCAAGAAGGAAATGACCATAAGGTGAGCTTACTACCCGGTGAGTTCTCAACTATGGTGAATGGAATCAGAAACGTAGAAAGATCATTTGGCAATAGCCAGGCTAGGACTGTTTCCCAGGGTGAATTGATGAATCGGGAGTCGCTCGCGAAGAGCATCGTTGCGTCCAAGCCCATATCATCTGGATCGGTCATTGAAGAAAATATGCTAGAAATTCGAAGCCCTGGAAAGGGGCTTGCTCCTTATTACAAGAGCATGCTTATTGGTAAAGTAGCACAAAGACAGTTCGATACTAATGACTTTTTCTATCTCTCCGATCTGCATGAAAGACGTGTAAGTTCGAGGTTTTTTAACATTAATTCAAGATTTGGCATACCGGTACGCTATCACGATGTCGAACACCTTATTAAGGGAACAAATCTAAGGTTTGTTGAGTTTCACTTGAGCTATAGAGATCTTGAGCTAGATCCAGAAGATTATCTTTCACGACGAGAATACTCTTTGGACTGTGTCATTCATGCCCCTGAGCTATTCTCTGAAGATCACATATTAGACTTGAGTTCGGAGGACGATGACTATCGTCAACGCTCGATAAGAGAGCTTAACGCGGTACTCGATGTGGCAAGAAAGCTCAAGAGTTTTTTTTCAAACCGATATGACAATGCCTTAGTCGTAACAAATGTAGGTGGGTTCAGTTCAGAAACGTTCCTAGATGGATTGGAAAAGGAGAGAAAAATTGAGCTCTTCAAACAGAGCATATCAGCATTGTGTTTGGATGGTTTGGAGATGATCCCACAGACAATGCCGCCATTCCCTTGGCATTTTGGCGGTCAGCAGTTCCACAACTTATTTGTCTCCCCAGAGGAGATTGTGAATGTTTGTGAGGAGACGGGCCTGCGAATATGTTTAGATGTATCTCATACGGCGTTGGCATGCAACTATCTTGGGCTTGATTTCAATGAATCCCTCCGTCGGCTACTGCCATACGCTGCGCACTTGCACATCGCAGATGCTGCTGGCACAGGTCAAGAGGGGCTTCAGATTGGAGATGGAGACGTTGATTTTCTATACCTCTTCCACCTGATGAAAGAACATTCTCCTGAAGCATACTGGCTGCCCGAGGTATGGCAAGGCCATAAAAATGATGGGGAGGGCTTTTGGATCGCCTTGGAAAGGTTGGAAGCTTTTTCCAATTAACCCTGTAATTGACTCGCTGCGTGGCTGTAGGCGAGCGCAGATCCCAGTAGGAATGTAAGTCCAGCATGCAGAATAGTTCGCTGCTCGTCATTGCGTCGCATGACTCTCAACTGAAGGTGGCTAGTCATGTAGCACGGCAGTTTGTGGAGAATGGCTGGGACCTGGTTGTTCGCGTCCCATTGGTAAGAGGGCATCGAATCAGAGACCAGCAGGTCGAAGAGTTCTCTGGCTTCTCAAAGTTTGTGTACTGCAACGCCAATACATCGGAAATGCTAGAGGGATTTTTAGGCTTCGACGCAGTACTCGTGATTCTCGAGGGGCAAAGATTCCAAGAGGTCAGCTATAAATTTTTTAAGGATGTTTCCGCTCTACATGGTGTGAGTCGACCTGTGTTGGTAACAGGCTTTGTTGGGGTAGGTCTTTTTGACACCGCTATTGGCTATCAGCGAAGGCTATTGAGTGATGTACTATTCCTAAATGCACGGAAGGATTTAGATGATTGTGTAAGCATCTGCCGGGAACTTGGTGTTAATCACGGTGGGCTTGTTGTCTCTGGTTTGCCCTTCCTTGGTAAGTTACCCGAGAATGCAGGTCGAAAGCGTGAGATTAATGGGGTGTTGTTCGCAGGCCAACCTGATGTACCGAGCAGAATTATAGAGCGACTGTACCTGCTGGAGCAGATGATCGAGTATGCGCGCTGCTTTCCATACCGAAACGTATATTTTAAGCCGCGTCACAGACCGACTGAACGGTCGCTTCATCGCACAGATTACCATTATCAAACATTGTTAGAGGCATTTTTTAAGGCCAAAGATATTCCTGAGAATTTTCACCTAGCGTATGGTTCGATAGATGGGTACCTAGAGAAATGCCAGATACTAGTGACGGTTTCATCTACTGCCGTGCTGGAAGCTTTAGAACGCGAAATGAGTGCTGTAGTGATCTGCGACTTAGGCATCTCGGAGGACTACGGAAATAACTTCTTCATGGGAAGTGGTTTGTTGAGTACCTTTGAAGCTCTGTTATCTGATGAGATTCCATCGGTTGACCTCAATTGGTTGAATCATCATGTAGAGACACACGGCGCCGCCGCTAGGGCGGTATTCGAAGCTACGTTGCGTGCCATTGAGACGAACTCGCGCGACTATGCGCTGCCATATAGCCTACAGCCCATTTGGCGTCAGGCAGAGATTCGTCTTCTGTTGGAAAGGAGTAATAAGTCTAGGGTGCGTAAGCCTTGGAGCATCTTGAAATTCTTCTTATGGAGAATGTTTAGAGAAAGGCGGTTGACGTGAAGCAAACCTATGGACACTGATTTGTTGCGTCCGCGGTATCGGTTTGACGGTGTCTCGTGTATTAAGTTAAACCGCACGCAGATTGAGGCAAGAAATGCATTTTTGCGTGATTACGAGTCAGGGCAATATCCCTTAGAAACCGTCCCTTGCGCTGCATGTGTTGGACAGGAATTCCGTACTTTGTCTCAAAAGGACCGATACGGGCTTCCGCTTTCTGTAGTTATTTGTCAAAACTGTGGATTGATCCAGACTAATCCTCGTATGACTAGTTCGGCTTACGAGAAATTCTATAATACAGCCTACCGTAGACTTTACGTTGGCGATGCAGAGCCTACAGAGAACTTTTTCGACACGCAGAAGTTTCAAGGCAAGAGGATCGCGAATTTCATCCAGAATGAAACGCAACAGCCGTTGAGAGGTTTGAGGGTGCTCGAGGTTGGGTGTGGGGCTGGTGGTATCTTGCATTTTTTACGAGATCTTGGAGCGGAAGTGCGCGGCTGTGATCTTGGAGAAGAATACCTACTTTATGGTGTCAACAAGTATGGACTTCCACTTACACGGGGCGGCATTCGCTCTCTGCCGGACACCGAGACCTATGATTTGATTATCTACTCGCATGTGTTTGAACACGTGCTTGATTTAAGTAGCGAGTTGCGAGAGGTGTCGAAGCGCATGAGTGCTGACGGTATGCTTTATATTGAAGTTCCTGGGGTTAAAAACATCATGAATGCATACAGAAGTGATTTTCTGCGGCTATTGCAGAATGCTCACGTTTTTCACTTTAGTCTTAAGTCACTAAGAAACGTAGTTGAGAGCGCCGGATTCGAATTGGTTTCAGGTTCAGAGTTTGTGAGATCGTTATGGAAAAGGTCGTCAGATCCAACAACCTGTATCGAAAGCGACTACGAAGATGTGGTTCGGTGGTTAGAGATAGCGGAAAGACGACGGCTTTATCATCGCTATACGTTCAGGAATATCTCGCGTGTCGTTGCAAGAAGATGGGCGAACCTAAAAAGGGGTTCACAGAGTAAGTGTGGAGAATGATCTTGCCGGTGCGGGCTCTGGTCAATTCAAGGCTCGTTTCCAGCGTGGCGGCACTAGCGTAGGTAGCATTGAAGTGCTCATAAGAGCCCTAAGAACAATGGAATCCTAATGAGACGTTTAGCACGCGTGCTTCATATTAGCCCATCGCCCTACTATTCGTTCTTGATTCGCCCTAGTTTATCAAAGGTCTAAAACATTATGCTTTTTAAGGGACTTCGATGGCGCCTTGTCTCTCAAATACAATCTAACCGAATGTCATTAGAGGACGCCCAGGCCAAATTGGCGTGGGACGATTCCCAAAACTATATATACGAGCAAATGGGGACAAACACGAAACTCTTTGATGATGTCTGGGAGATGCGTAGTTCGGTCTTCAACATGACTAAATCCTGCGGTGAGATTCTGGAATTTGGTGTGTATAAGGGCTCTTCAATAAACTATTTTGCAGATATTCTAACCGCTCGTAGCGACACCAGATCAATTGTCGGCTTCGATAGCTTCAGTGGATTTTCGGAAGACTGGGCGGGCGTTGACAAGGTATTTACCAAGAGTAGGTTTGATTTGCAGGGTTCACTTCCTGACGTAAGAAGCAACGTACAACTGATTAATGGTTTCATCGAGGATACACTTCCTCATTTTCTAGAGAAGACATCGTTAGACGGAATTGCATTCCTGCATATTGACACCGACACATACACGCCATCGAAAGTTATTTTGTCTGAGCTGAAGCCCTACTTCACCACTGGAACTATTATTATTTTCGATGAGCTTCTCGGATACACTAATTGGCGCAATCATGAGTTTCGTGCCCTTACTGAAGAGTTGAGCCGTAGTGATTATGAATTTGTTGCATTTGGCGTCGGCGGTAAGCGAGCTAATTTGGTGAAGGCTGCGATTCGTATTGTGTAACAAGATTTTCCGTAATGGCGCGAGGTTGCGTAGGCACCTTACTTCGTCAGCTGTTTGTGCTACTAGCAGGTAGGGTGCAATAGCAAGATGTGTTCATCCTTTTATCTTTGGCGCGTTTCACGCTAGGTGTCAGGCTTAGTGAAATGATGAACTGGGGGTTTAGAGCATGGTTAGGCTAGACGTTGTTGTCACGTTTGGAACCTTCGATGTTCTCCACGTGGGTCACCTGCGCTTGCTGGAGCGTGCGCGAGCCCTCGGCGATCAGCTCATTGTGGGAGTTTCAACCGATAAGCTCAACGAGGAAAAAAAGGGTAGAGCGCCCGTTTACAGCCAAGATCAACGCATCGAAATCATCAAGGCGCTTAGGTGTGTAGATTCTGCATTCTACGAGGAGTCTCTCGATTTAAAGCGGGAGTATATCGTTCGGTACAAAGCAGACTTACTTGTTATGGGTGACGACTGGCGTGGCAAGTTCGACGAGTTCTCGGATATCTGCGAAGTTGTTTACCTGGAGCGCACCCCTGCCATTTCCACAACGCAGGTAATAGAGCAGATACGCACCTAAGCTTCCAGTCTCTTCAGCAGCTCATGTAACTGTTGCCTGGCGCAGTAGCCATTCCCTGCACTTCCATAGACTGCTTGTGATACTTTTTGAAAGCTATCTGGCGTTGTCTGATATTCTGCCCTGCAGGTGAGCGCGGTGCTCATGGCTTCAGCCAGCTGTGCAGTACTTCCCACAATCTCACCAAATCTGTACTTCGGTCCCAAAGTGAATCCATTTTTAAATGGTGGTTTCACATCCAGAAAAATGGTTGGTCTTGCTAGTGCGAGATAGTCGAAAGCGATGGAAGACCAGTCACAAATCAAAACATCCACATGCAGTAGAAGTTCTTCGGTGTTGGCGTACTCTTTCATTGAGCAATACGTGACATTGGGTATTTCCGCTCTTGGAATCTGTGCATTCAAGTGGCTGCGAACCACGAGAGTCGCATTGTTCTCACCGCAAACTTGGCCCAGCCGTGTTAAGAAGGAGGTTTGTGTCTCCCCAAATGGGAAAAGCTCCCTCCCCTGGTCGTCCTGTCGCCAGGTTGGTGCATAGAGCACGATGCGGTGGTAAGGAGGAATTCCCAGGAGCGCCCTGAGGTCGTCCCGGGGTGTGTCACGCCGGAAAAGTTTGTCGACCCTTGCATAACCAATAGGAAGAACCCGGTCAGGGTCAAAGCCGAACTTCTCTACGTAGATATCCTTAAGTAGCGGGGAGGATACCCAAACCTCATCGTAGCGGTGTTGTAAGCGGAAGTCCTCTGGCACAAAACCCTTGAAGGGAATCCCGTGCCATACATCGATAAAGCGAATATCAGTCAGCGAAAGGAGTGGCTGCATCGCGTGCACGCCGTGGTCAGTGATGATGGCATGGCAGTTTCCCACCTTCAGCATGTCTATAGTTCGCGAGCATTGCAGAACGTTGACCCCTGATTTACTAAGCTGCGCGCCGTACTCGGGGTCAAGCGATAGAAAATGTATCGACATACTGTCTTGGAAGTCTTTCTCCCACTCTTCATAGAGCGCCCGCAGGTTACCAGAAAGCTGGTGGCCGTAGAGAACCACCACGGGCTTGGCAGGCTTACGCATAAATGGTCTGCACATGCAGGCCAGAAATGTGTTGAACGCCTGCACAGCAAGCAAGAGCAGGTGTTTAGGATCGCTCCGATCAATCTTCACTGCTGAAGAGTGTTCACGATTATCATGCTTGGTGAGGTGGAAAACTGTTCTGGCGGCAAACTGTACTCGGTCAAGTGCTCTATCACTTGCATCATCCGCTCAAAATCGTAATTGCACACCACCGCATTCCCCCCAATCCCCTCCTGCCGCTCGGTCGCCGAACGCATGATAATGCACGGTTTGGCGAGGTAGTGGCACTCTTCCTGGTTGCTGCCGCCGTCGGTGATCACGAAGCTCGATTGCCTTACCAGCTTGATGAACTGGAAGTAGCTGTACCGTGGTCTCAACTCAATGCCCGGGCAACTCTCCAGTCGGCTCCTCAGGCCAAATTGCGCCAGTTTCTTTTCGGTGGGCTTATGCAGTATGAAAACAAGTGGCGTGGTTTCACTGGCGCGGACCAGCAGTTCCACGATCTCCGTGAGCTTTGCTTTGGAGAAGATATTCTCGAATCGGTGAATGGATACCAGGCCGTAGGGTGTGTCGGGCAGGTCGATGTCCGCTCCCGCCACGGCGCTCTCGCTCAGGCGCAGCGCGTCGAGTAGCGTGTTGTGAATCGTGTTGATTTTTTCCCCGCGGTACTTCTCCAGGTTGGCGACGGCCCAGTCGCCAGGCGCAAAGTAGATCTGGCAAAGGCGAAAAGTGAGTAGCCGGGTGATCTCCTCGGGAAAAGGATGGAATAGGTTGAATGAGCGCAGCCCGGATTCAACGTGGGCTGCCTTTTGACCGGAGAGCCGCGCCAGTATTGCCCCCAATAGCGTGGAGAACGTGTCGCCGTGCACCAGGACGACGCCGCCTTTGTCACCCTGCCAGAGTTTCTCCCTGTTCCTGAGCGTCTCTACGATCAGCCTGAGGCTCCACCAGGCCATTTGCAGAATGCCGGTGATGTCCTTGCCTTCATACAGGGTGATGTCCGGCGCCTTGATCCCGAACTCTTCCCGAATGTCGTCCACGGTCGCCTGGTGCTGGCCGCTGAAGATAAAGTTGTAGTCGATTTCCCGGTCCTGGAGCTCGCGCATGACCGGCGCCATTTTTATGAGCTGGGCCTTGGTGCCGAGGAAAACGTGAATCATGCGCCCGGGGTTTGCTTGTGGGGACGTCTAGGAATTGTGCGTCCCGCTGCCCGCCTTGGCGGGCACTACCTGCGGTGATTCAGCTGCGATGCCGCGCGCCGGCTCCTGCCAGCTGATGGGTGGGGTGATCCGGCCGCGGATGCTCTGCAGAATCGCATCGGCATCCAGTCCCGCCTCATGCAACTGCTCCCCCTGCGACCCATGGTCAATAAACCGGTCCGGAATCCCCAGGATCAACAGCTCTGCATCCAGGCGCTGCGCGGCCAGGTATTCGCCCACCGCCGAACCCGCGCCGCCGGCGGCGACGTTGTCTTCGACGGTCACCAGCAGTTCGTGGCTATTGGCCAGCTCGGTGATGCGCGCCTCATCCAGCGGTTTCACCCAGCGCATGTCCACCACCGTGGCGTCGAGCTGCTCCGCTGCTTCTAACGCCACGGGCAGCAGGGTGCCAAAGCTGAGGATCGCCACGCGCTCGCCTTGGCGCACGGTCACGGCCGTGCCGATCTCCATGCCGGTCATCTCGCTGGCGATGATGGCACCCGGGCCGGTGCCCCGGGGGTAGCGCACGGCGCTGGGGCCGGTGTGGTGGTAGGCGCTGTAGAGCATCTGCCGGCACTCGTTCTCGTCCGAGGGGGCGCCGATCACCATGTTGGGGATGCAGCGCAGGTAGCTGAGGTCGAAGGCGCCGTGGTGGGTGGGGCCGTCCTGGCCTACGAGGCCGGCGCGGTCGATGGCGAAGGTCACGTCCAGGTTCTGCAGGGCCACGTCGTGGATCAGCTGGTCGTAGCCGCGCTGCAGGAAGGTGGAGTAGATCGCCACCACCGGTTTCAGGCCGTCGCAGGCCATGCCCGCGGCGAGGGTCACCGCGTGCTGCTCGGCGATGGCGACGTCGTAATAGCGGTCGGGGAAGCGCCGGGCGTAGTCGACCATGCCGCTGCCCTCGCACATGGCGGGGGTAATGCCCACCAGGCGCGGTTCCTGTTCCGCTATGTCGCAGATCCAGCGGCCGAACACATCCTGGTATTTGAGTCTCTTGGGCGCCTTGGCCACCGCCGGGGGTGCGGGTTGCGGGCCCTTGGGTGCGGCCGGCTGAGGTGTCTCCTTGGCCTTTGCCTCGATCTTGTTGATCGCGTGGTAGCCCACGGGGTCGGTTTCCGCCGGGCCGAAGCCCTTGCCCTTCATGGTGCGAATATGCAGGAACTGGGGGCCGTCCAGCTCTTTCATGTTCTGCAGGGTCTGCACCAGCTGCGGCAGGTCGTGGCCGTCCAAGGGGCCGATGTAGTGCCAGCCCAGCTCCTCGAACAGGGTGCCGGGGGCGACCATGCCCTTCATGTGTTCCTCGGTGCGCTTGGCCAGCTCCCAGGCGGGGCGGATTTTCTCCAGCACCCGCTTGGAGCCCTCGCGCATCGCAATGTAAGTCTTGCTGGCCCAGATCTTGGCAAAGTAGCTGGCCAGGCCGCCCTGGTTGTGGCCGATGGACATCTGGTTGTCGTTCAGTACCACCAGCATGTTGGGGCGCTCGTGGCCGGCGTGGGCCAGGGCCTCGATCGCCATGCCGCCGGTAATTGCGCCGTCGCCGATCACCGCCACCACCTCACGCTTCAGTCCCTGCTGCTTCGCCGCCAGGGCCATGCCCATGGCCGCAGAGATGCTGGTGGAGGAGTGGCCCACGCCAAAGGTGTCGTACTCGCTCTCGCTGCGCTTGGGAAAGCCCGCGAGCCCGCCCGCCTGGCGCATGCTGTGCATCTGCTGCATGCGACCGGTAAGGATCTTGTGCGGATAGGTCTGGTGGCCCACGTCCCACACGATGCGGTCGTGGGGCGTGTTGTACACGTGGTGCAGGGCGATGGTCAGCTCCACCACCCCGAGGCCCGCGCCGAAGTGGCCGCCGGTCTGGCCCACGGTATAAAGCAGGTAGGCGCGCAGCTCTTCCGCCAGGGTTTCCAGCTGGTGTTCGTTGAAGCCGTGCAGGGGCGCGCCCTGGTCGATGGCGCTCAGCAGGGGCGTGTGCGGTTCCTTCACGGGGATTTCTTGCAGCATGGGCTGAAGTCTAGCGCATTTTAAGCCCCGGGGGCATGGGGCAGGGGGGCTATCGCGAGTTTCCCGCAAGCGCCGTCAGGCGCTAGTTGGGCGCGTAGTCCTCGGGGTAATCCTTGCGCAGCTGGTCGCGCAGCATCAGGCTCAGGCGCAGGTAGCCGCGCTCGCTGAGCTGCACCCCGTCGCTCCAGAAGTTGGCGGGGTCTGGTGCGCCGCTGGCATCGGCCAGCAGGGGGTTGGGGTCCAGTAGCACCAGCCGCGGGCTGTTGGCCGCGCGTCTCGCTACCCGCTGCCTGGCGTCGTCGATGGCCTTGTGGTCCTGCGGGTAGAGGGGGGTCTTGATCGGCGCAAACACATAGAAACGGCGTGTGCTGTCCTGGGTGGTGCACAGCGATACCAGCTCTGCGACCTTGTCATCGAAGTCCTGGCCGTTTTTGCTGTCCCGCAAGCGGAACTCGCTGTTGCCGGGCAGGAACACCACGGTCTGGGGGCGGTAAAAGCTGATCAGGCGTTCGTGGAAGTGGATGATGTCCTCCACGATCGCCTGGCCCAGGGGGCGCATGAGCACGGGTTTGGGCGCCGCCAGGTCCTCCAGGCCCTCCCACAGGGATACCCGGCGGCCACCGACCACCACGATCGGCTTCTCCGGCAGGGACATCCGCTCGTCGGCGCGGATGTAGGCGTCCATGTCGTCCTGCCAGGCCGCCGGCGAGTCATCCAGGATGGTGACGGCCTCCCGGCTGAGGAGGATAACCAGATGAATCAGTGGCAACACCAGCAGCACCGCGCAGAAAGCGCGGATTGTTTTCCAGGAGTACATGCTCCGGGCCCCGGTAGTCCTTATGTTTTTGAGTGTGTCGTAAATGGCGGGGGGTGGCAATCTTCCGGCGTCGTCCTTGCCGGCGCCTGTGACGCTGTTCTCGCTTGTGGGGGCTGCCGGGAGCGCGCTTGTGACGCGTTTCTCAGCTTTTGTGCCTATTATTATGCAAACGCAGCGTTCGGTGTAGCATTCACGCATGATTTACCAGCGCCACATACCTCGCGACGAGCTGTTCTCCGCCCAGCTGGAGATGCTGATGCAGAATGGTCGCGTCGCCACTATCAGCGCCAACATGCTTGGCGTGATGGCGACCCTGGTGCTGTTCTGGCAGTTCGTGGAGATCAGCTACCTGCTGATCTGGGCCTGCCTGGTGCTGATCATGCTGCTGGCCCGCTCCCTCTACATGAGCAATGCCCTGGTGGAGCGCCGCTACCAGGAGAGGCCGCGGCGGGTGTACTGGCAGCTGCTGGTGGGCGCGATGATTACCGGGGCCGTGTGGTCCAGCGCCTACATCGTTGCCAGCTACCTGGTGCCGGAAACCCTGCAGTACGTGTTCCTGCTTCTCATCTTTATGGTCATCACCCTGTCCATGGGCGTCACCCTGGCCCTGCGCGAGTATTTTATCGCCCACCTGTTTACCTCCCTGTGGCCGATCAGCTGGTGGTGCATGGCCAACTACTGGGACCAGCCCCACAACCTGCTGGTGGGGCTGTTCACCCTGGGAGTGTGCGCGGTGCTGCTGGTCGTCAGCAACCGGGTGTACCTGTCTTTTCGCAATATGATCGCGCTCAACTGGGAGCGGGAAACCATGTCCCGGGAGCTGGGGGACCTCACCGGCTCGCTGCGGGACCGCAACCGCCAGCTGCGGGATGCCCGGCGCCAGCTCACCGACCTCGCCAACGTGGACGAGCTCACCGGCCTGGGTAACCGGCGCCTGGTGAACAAGGTGCTCAGGGAAGAGATCAACCGGGCCAAGCGGAACCAGGGCGAGCTCGCGGTGATCATGCTGGATGTGGATTACTTCAAGCCCTATAACGACACCTACGGCCACCCGGCGGGAGATGTGGTGCTGCAGCGCCTGGCGGACCTGATGCAGCGGGCCACGGCCCGGGCCGGAGAGGTGGTGGCCCGCTACGGCGGTGAGGAATTCATGCTGATCCTGCCCGGCGCCAGCGAGCCCTCGGCCATGCGCACCGCGGAGCGGCTGCGGGAGCTGGTGCTGAAGGAGCGCATTCCCCACGGCAAGTCCGAGGTCTCGGACTTCATCACCGTGAGCCAGGGGGTGGTGTCGGTGGAGCCGGATGGCGAGCTCGAGCCCGGGGATATCATCAAGATGGCCGACAGCGCCCTGTACGAGGCCAAGCATTCGGGGCGCAATGCGATCACCCTGTTCGAGCACGCGTTCTAGGTTTGGCCTAATCCCCCGGCATTTCCTTGAACCGGTGAATCTGGCGCCGCTGCTTCTTGGTGGGGCGGTGGGCCGGGCGGTCTATCATGCCACCGGCGGCCTTGCGCGCGGCGGCTTCCGCCTCGCGTTTTTTCAATGAGGCATCGGTCTCGCGATACAGGGCCTGGGCCTCGGGCGCGCCCCGGCGTTGGTCCGACAGCGCCTCCACGATCACTTCCTTCATATCCCAACCCTGGCGGATCTGTAGCCGGTCTCCCACGCCCACTTCCTTGGAGACCTTCACCCGGTTGCCGTCCAGCTGGACTTTGCCGCCCTCGATTGCCGCCTTGGCCAGGCTGCGGGTCTTGAAAAAGCGCGCGGCCCACAGCCATTTGTCCAGGCGCAGGCGGCTGATGGCGGGGGCGTCGCTCACGGGCGCACCCCGGGCATGATCTCATCGAAGTGGTGAATTCCGGGGAAGCGGGTGTCGATGCGCTTCTGGCGCTGGCTGTCGGGCTGCAGCAGGGTCAGCAAATGGGCGATGCCGTAATCGTGGGCCGCCTGCAGCACCGACTCGGTGTCGTCGATCAGCAGGGTGCGGGCCGGGTCGAAGGGGTGCAGGTCCTGCAGCTTGTGCCAGAAGGCGGGATCTTCCTTCGCCGCCTCCAGCTCGTGTGACACCACCATGCGCTGGAACCACGCCCGCAGGTCCACCTGGCTCATCTTGATATCCAGGGTCTTGCGGTGGGCGTTGGTGACCATCAGTACCTCGCAGGGCCCGTCGCGCAGGGCCTGCAGGAACTCCAGGGCGTAGGGCCGCAGGCGGATCATGTGCCGCAGCTCCTGCTTGAGGGCGGGGATGTCCATTTCCAGCTGGGCGGTCCAGTAATCCAGGGAGTACCAGTCCAGGGTGCCCTGGTTCTGGCTGATGCGCGCCAGCAGGGTCTCGGTGGCCTCCGCCTCGGGCAGGCCGTGCTTGCGGGCCCAGGCCCGCGGCACGTGCTCGGTCCAGAACACGTTGTCGAAATGCAGGTCCAGCAGGGTGCCGTCCATGTCCAGCAATACGGTGTCGATGGCGTCCCAGTCGATCATGTGGTCTCGAGGAGCGTGTCCCGTGGCGCGAATTCAGGCGTGCATTATGACGCTAATGGGCGCCTGTCTCCATGCCCCGCCGGGTGGTGATGTTATAGTGGTGCGTTTCCAGGCCCGGGAGCGGATGTGTCGGAACTTGCCAAGCTGGTAAACCCCCTGTTGGACCTGTGCTATCGCGCGGGGGAGGCGATCTGCGCCCATTATCATGCCCCGGGGGACGTCGCGGTGAAGTCGAAACGGG
The DNA here is from genome assembly GCA_965222335.1 of Sediminihaliea sp. GTDB lineage: Bacteria > Pseudomonadota > Gammaproteobacteria > Pseudomonadales > Halieaceae. The sequence goes on from OZ244944.1 coordinate 2,726,601, forward strand.
ACGATTCGCCCCTGACCCGGGCGGACCTCGATTCCCACGTGATCCTGCGCGACGGCCTGCCGGTCCTGGCCGGGGAGCTGCCGGTGCTGTCGGAGGAGTCCTCCCCGGAACAGAAGGCGCGCCGTCACGACTGGTCGCGCTTCTGGCTGGTGGACCCGCTGGACGGGACCAAGGAGTTCGTTGCCGGCACCGGCGAGTTCACCATCAATATTGCCCTGGTGGATGCCCACCGCCCGGTGCTGGGCCTGCTTTACCTGCCGCTGAAACACACGGCCTATATCGGCATTCCGGGCCAGTTTGCGCGCCGCTACACCTGGGACGGTGACGCCGGCTGGTCGGCGGCGGACATCAGCACCCGCCCTCTGCGCGACCGCGCGCCGCTGGCAGTGCTCGCCAGTCGCCGTCACCGGGGGCGCGAGCTAGGCGCCTGCCTGGACTGGCTGGAAGTCCACTGGGGTCCGCTGGAGCGCCACAATAGCGGCAGCGCCCTCAAGTTCTGCGACCTCGCCGAGGGCGCGGGCGATTTCTACCCCCGTTTTTCCCCCTGCTGCGAGTGGGACGTGGCGGCGGGGCAGGCCCTGCTGGAGGCCGCCGGCGGTGCCATCCTGGGCCTCGATGGCGAGCCCCTGCGTTACAACGCCCGCGACTCGCTGCTGAGCCCCTATTTCCTCGCCATGGGCGACCCCCACCACGGCCTGTGGCGGCGCCTGCAGGCGGCCCTGCCGGACTTCAGCGGCCTAAGCGTGCAACATTGAGGCGCCCGCCGGGGGACTGCTTGTATCGGCAATCAAATCGGGTATAGAGTGGCAGCTTGCCCAAGATGGGCTTGTCACTGGAGTTGGAATGAACTTGAGAGAGCCCCCGGGACCCGGTAGCAGCGGTGAACGCGCGGAGGCTGCAAACGAGGTGATCACCCCGGCCATGCGCCTGCACGACCTGATGTCCCGGCACCGGGCGCTGGATGCGAAGATTACCGAGATGTACGGCTACCCGTCCCAGAACCAGATCCTGCTGCAGCGCCTGAAAAAGGAAAAGCTGCGCCTGAAGGATGCGATTGAGCGCCTGAAGGACGAACTGATCCCCGACCTCAACGCATGACCACGCCCCCTGTAGTGCCGACAGCGTGCCCCTCTTTTTCGGGCAATTCATTCGGCCATTCATTCGGCCAGGCATCTCTCACAGACAAATAAAGGAGAACATTATGCGCCAGCTATCCAAGGTTCTGCTCACAACCCTGATCGCGACCCTCGCGGGCACTGCCCAGGCCCAGGAAGAGGGCGCGCCTGAAGTGAAGGTGTCCTCCCTGCCCGGCACCTTGCACCTGCTGCAGGGTCGCGGCGGTAACGTGGTGGCCTCGGTGGGGGACGACGGCGTCCTGATTATCGACGACGACTACACCAACTATGCCCCGGCCTATGACCAGGCCCTGGACAAGCTCGCCGGCAGCGATACGGTGCCGCGCTTCGTACTCAACACCCACTGGCATTTCGACCACACCGGCGGCAACGCCTACTGGGGCGAGCGCGGCGCGGTGATCGTGGCCCACGACAACGTCTACCAGCGCATGTCGACCCGCCAGGAAATGAAGGCCTTTGACCGGGTGATGGAGCCCAGCCCGCGCCCGGCCCTGCCGGTGGTGACCTACGACGACTCACTGGCCCTGCGCTTTAACGGCGACACGATCGAGAGCCAGCACTACCCCCGCGGCCATACCGACGGCGACAGCGTGGTCTACTTCACCGCCGAGAACGTGGTGCACATGGGCGATCACTACTTCAAGGGCGGCTTTCCCTTCGTGGATATCGGCTCCGGCGGCAGCGTGCAGGGCTACCTGAACAATGTGCAGTCAGTGCTGGCCCGCGTGGATAAAGACACCGTGATCGTGCCCGGCCACGGCAGCCTGTCCAACAAGGCGGAGCTCGCCAGCTACGCCGAGATGCTCAAGGCCACCATCACCGCCGTGGCGGACCACCTGGAAGCCGGCAAGAGCGTGGACGAGATCGTCAGCGCCGGCCTCGGCGAGGAGTGGGCGTCCTACGGCCAGGGCTTTATCAACGAAGAGAGCTGGATCCGCACCATCGCCACCAGCCTCAGCGTAAAATTGGGGACGGATACCTAATAGCTTCTGAATTAGGTATCCGTCCCCAATTTCCTATTAGGTATCCGTCCCCAATTTCTTTGTGGTTGCTCCAGTTCCAGCAGCCATTGTTTGCGCGCCATGCCGCCGGCGAAGCCGGTAAGGCTGCCGTCGCTGCCGATCACCCGGTGGCAGGGCACCACGATGGGCAGGGGGTTGCGGCCGTTGGCGGCGCCGACCGCACGTACCGCCCGGTCGCGGCCGATGGCTCGGGCGATCTCCCGGTAGCTGCGGGATTCGCCGTAGGGGATTTTTGCCAGGGCGGCCCAGACCTGGCGCTGGAAATCGGTACCCGCGGCGGCCAGCGGCAGGTCGAAATGCCGGCGCTGTCCCGCGAAGTATTCTTGGAGCTGGACCCGTGCGCACGCCAGTACCGGGTCTTCTGTGCCCTCGGCGGCCTCGCCCTGGTGGTGGCCCGGGAAGTGAATTGCCACCAGCGCCGAGCCGCTGGATATCAGCTGCAAGGGGCCGATGGGGGTGGTCAGGGTGCAGGTATTCACAGGCTTCTCCATAACAGGTTGGCGGCATAGGCCCGCCACGGGCCCCAGGTCGTCGCGGCCTCCGCCAGCGCCTGGCTGGCTTCCGGCAGGGCAGCCCAGGCCTTGAGCAGGCCCAGGTCTTTGGGCGGGAAGATGTCCGGGTCGCCGAGGCCGCGCATGGCCACCATGCCCAGGGTCCAGGGGCCGATGCCGGGCAGGGCGTCCAGTGCCGCGAGCAGGTCATCGGGCTCCTCCGCGGCCAGCAGCTGGCAGGCGGCGCGCAGGCTTGCCCGCCGCCGCGAAGGCATGGCGAAATCGCTATCCGGCAGGGCGGCGAGGCTGGCGGGGGTGGGGAAGCCTGACTCCCCGCTGTCGCCCGCGGCCGCCGCCAGGCGCGCCAGCACCGTGCGCGCGGCGCCGATGCTGACCTGCTGGCCGACGATGGCGCGCACCGTGGCTTCGGTGGGGGACCAGTACACCGGGGAGCGAATCCCGGGAAAGCGCGCCAGCAAGGCGGCCAGAGCCGGGTCGGCGCCGAGGTGGCGGGCGACGCTGGCGGGGTGTGCGTCGAGGTCGAACATGCGCCGCACGCGGGCGACCAGCGGCATCAGCGGCAGGGGACGCGGCAGGTTCAGGGTGAGGGCCAGGGCCTCGCGCCCGGGCTGCGGGCTGACCCGCAGGGTGGCGGCTTCTCCCTCGACCAGGAAGTGCCGCCGGTAGCCTGTTGCCGTGACTTCCTCGATGCCTTCGATCGCGTGGCGGGCGAAAAAGTCGATCACCCCGTCCCAGTCGTAGGGCGGGCGGTACTGCAGGTTCAGGGTGATGCCGCCGGGCACCGGTCGCTTGCGGCGCAGGGCCGAGGGGGCGACGCCGAAGCTCTCGCGCACCGCGCTATTGAAGCGGCGCAGGCTGCCGAAGCCGGCGGTGTAGGCGATATCGGTCATGCCGAGGTTGCTGTCCATCAACAGTTGCTTGGCGAACAGCAGGCGTCGGTTCTGGGCCACCGCCAGGGGCGAGACGCCCAGCTCCCGCTGGAACAGCTTGCGCAGGTAGCGCTCGCCCACGCCGAGGCGGTCCGCCAGCTCCGCCAGGCTGCCCTCGTTCAGGGCGCCGGCCTGGATCAGGGCGAGGGCGCGGTTGACCGTGGTCCCGGAACCCTGCCAGGCGGGGCTGCCGGGGGCCGATTCCGGGCGGCAGCGCAGGCAGGGGCGGTAGCCGGCGGCGGCCGCCTGGCTGGCCTCGCGGAAGTAGTACACGTTCTTCTCCGCCGGGGGCCGCGCCGGGCACACCGGGCGGCAGTAGATGCCGGTGGTGCGCACCGCGAGGAAGAACTCGCCGTCGAAGCGCGTATCCCGGGACAGTCGCGCGCGGCGACAGGTGGCGGCGTCGGGCAGGGCGCGGGGGTGGGCATGGCTGTTGTCTTGATTCATGGTGCCACTATAGGCCGGGGGGCGGCCAGGCACTAGCCAGAATCGGCCCTGTATAGCCGGCAGCGCGCGGTTGCCTTCGGCGATCCACCCCGCGATACTTGGGCCACTGAATTTCCGGAGGGGCGAGCCGCTGCTGGCCGCCCTGAACTGTATGGACCTGGTTGTCTACGCGGTGCCACTGTTTATCGTCGCCATGCTGGTTGAGCTGGGCTACGGCATCGCCAAAAAACGCAATACCTACCGCCTGAGCGACAGCGTCAGTAGCCTGTTCCTGGGCACCCTGAGCCAGGCCCGGCGCTTCGTCACCCTCGGGGTGGGGGGCTATGTCTATTACCTGGTCACCGAGTATTTCTCCCTGCCGCTGATGGACGCGAGCCACTGGTGGACCTGGGTGCTGGCCATGGTGCTGTACGACTTCTGCTACTACTGGCTGCACCGCCTGGGGCACGAGCGCACCATCCTCTGGGCTGCCCACGTCGCTCACCACCAGAGCGAGGACTACAACCTCACCACCGCCCTGCGCCAGACCAGCACCGGCTTCCTGCTGGGTTGGGTGTTCTACCTGCCGATGTATTTCCTTGGCATTCCCGCGGAGGTGGTGGTTACCGTCGGTTCCCTGAACCTGATCTACCAGTTCTGGGTGCACACCGAGCATGTGCCCAAGCTGGGCTGGTACGAGTGGATTTTCGTGACCCCCTCCAACCACCGGGTGCACCACGCCCAGAACGACGTCTACGTGGATCGCAACTACGGCGGCCTGTTCATCATCTGGGACCGCCTGTTCGGCACCTTCCAGGAGGAGTTGGATGACGAACGGCCGGTCTACGGTATCCGCGGCCCCCTGCGCAGCTGGAACCCGGTGCTGGCCCTGACCCATATCTACACCGACATGGCCCACGACAGCTGGCACGCCCGGGACTGGCGCGACAAGCTGCGGGTCTGGTGGGCGCGCACCGGCTGGCGCCCGGCGGACGTGGCCGAGCGCTTCCCCCGGGAAAAGCACGATCTGTCGCAATTTCGCAAGTACGATCCGCCGGTCACCCTGCCGGTGGCCGGCTACGCCTTCTTCCAGCTGCTGGCGGTGGTGCTGCTGCTCAATGGGATGCAGGCCACCGACCTGGGCTACGCCGCCGGCGTCGCCCTCTGGGCAGTCATGCTCGCGACCACGGTGACCACGGCCATCTGGCTGGAGCAGCGCGAAGGCAGCCATCCCGCGCGCTGGGACTGGCTGCGCCTGGGCGCGATAGCCGCGCTGCTACTGACCGCCTGGCTCGCGGACTACGCAACTCAGCCCTCAAGCTGGCCCCTGCTCGCCGGCGTCGCCTACCTCGCCCTCAACTCCCTCTGGCTCCCCTGGCTCTCCCGCCCCAACCCCATAAAGGGGTCAGACCCCTTTATGGCAGCAACGGGCGCCCAGTCACCCAATTAAAGGGATCTGACCCCTTTATTAAAAAGGGGTCAGATCCCTTTTTTCGGGGGGCTTACTGGGTGCTTGCCAGTTGGGTGGGCGTCAGGCTGAGGGATTCGTTGCCATTGTCGAGGTAGAGGGTGCCCCCGGCGATGCTGAGGGCGAGGTTGGCGTTGCGCTCGAGCAGGGCGCTGGCGGCCTGGATCTCGGCCCAGTCCAGCTGCACTACTTCGATGCGCGGCAAGGCCGCGATGGCCTCGCCCTGGTTGGCCCACCAGGTGCGCGCGCTCTTGCCAAAGGCCAACACGCTGACCCGCGCCGCCTTGCCGCAGGCCTTGCGCAGGCGCGCCTCCTCCGGCTGGCCGATCTCGATCCAGTGCAGAATCTCGCCGCTGTCGCTGTGCTGCCACAGGTCCGGCTCCTCGGCGGTGGACAGGCCGCGGGTGAAAGCCAGGCCCTGGGCTGCGTACAGGCCAAAGGCCAGCACCCGGGCGGTCAGCCGCTCCAGGGTCTCCGAGGGGTGTCGGGCCAGGGTCAGGGGAAAGTCCTGGTACAGGCCACGGTCGCTGTCCGCGAGTGCCAGCTGCAGCTTGTAGATCGTGGGTTTCAGGGCCATGGCATGGTTTCGCGTCAGGAAAGGGCCGGGGATTGTAGCATCTGAAAAGAGGGGTCAGACCCCTTTAATCTGGAAAAGGGGTCTGACCCCTTTTTTATCAGGCGGGTGGCTTGGGCTCGAAGATCGCCGGGTTTTCTCCGAGGTGTGCCGCGGCGTGGGCGGCGAAGCCGGCCCCGGCCTGGGCGTAGAGGTTGAAGGCCGAGACGCCGTATTGCTCCAGTTCCTCCGCCTCTTCACTGAAGCGCACCACGGCGGCGATGCGGCCCTTGTAGCCCATGTCCTGGAGCAGACGCACCACCAGTTTGTTTTCCTGGTGGTTGGTCAGGGCGAGCATGATCAGCTCGATCGGCTCCAGGTCGATGTGACGCCAGAAATCCGGGTCCGAGGCATCGGCAGCCGCAACCCGGCGATGGGAGCGCCGATGCTCCGCCAGCTTGCGGTCGTTGTCGTCTACCCCCAGCACCTCGGGGCCGTAGTGCTCGGCGATGGACTCGTAGGCGCCGGTGCCGATATTACCCATGCCCAACACCAGCACCCGGGTGTCGCGGGTGTCGGGGAAGCGGCCGCGCACGACCTCGGTTTCGTGCTGCTGCAGGCGCGCGTACCAGCGCTGGTAAATCTTGTGGGACCAGCGATTCAGCGGCGAGGCGATGACAAAGCTCACCGCGATCGCCAGGGAGATCGCCCCCGACCACTGGGGGTCCAGCCAGCCCGCCGTCGCCGCCACCGCGACCACGATCAGCCCGAATTCGCTGTAGTTGGCCAGTGACGCGGAGGCCAGCACCGCGGTGCGCGCCGGCGTGTGCAGCCGGGTCATCAGGAGGAAATACAGCGGCGGCTTGATCACCACCAGCAGGCCCAGCAGCAGCGCGACCAGCATCATGTCCTGCCGCGGCCAGCCGTCCAGGCCGATGGTGAGGAAGAAGCAGACCAGGAACAGGTCCTTGAACTGCAGCAGGTTGCGCGAAAGCTCCTTGGCCTTCTGGTGCCCGGCGAGCACCGCGCCGATGATCAGCGCGCCGAGGTCGCCCTTGATCCCGGTGGCCTCGAACAGCTCCGCGCCGCCCAGGGCCAGGGTCAGGCCAAACAGGGTGAACAGCTCGCCGTGGCCGCTCATGGCCAGCAGGCGTAGGATTACCCCGCGCAGGGGCCACAAGGCCAGCAGAAACAGGGCGGTCAGGTCCGGGGTCTTGCCCGTGGAGAAACCCAGGAACAGCACCGCCGCCAGGTCCTGGATAATCAGGATGCCGATGGCGAGATTGGCATGCTTGGAAGCCATCTCGCCGCGCTCCTGCATCACCTGGATCACGAACACGGTGCTGGAGAACGTCAGGGCGAAGGCGAGGATCAGCGCCGTGTTGAGACCGATCTCCAGCCCCGGCATCAGCGTACCCGCGCCGTAGAGCAGACCCATAAAGGCCAGCTGCATCAGCGCCATGTGCGCCAGGGTGGTGCCCCAGATGCGGGATTTGAGGAGGTCCGCCGGCTGCAGCTTGAGGCCGATCGTGAACAGCAGCAGGGTGATCCCGAGATCCGAGAGTGTGCTGAGAATGTCGCCGCCGCCGATCTGCAGCTCGTGCAGGATAAACCCGGCGCCAAGGTAGCCGATCAATGCCGGCAGGCCCACCGCGCGGCTGGCCATGCCGCAGGCCAGGGCGATAAAAATAATCAGCGGATCGAGCATCTGGCGTCCTTACCTTCTCACCTTTGCCTCAGTATACCGGTGCGGCGGCGGGCTGTGGGTGCCTTAAATGCTGGGCTGGTGACGCAGGGCCCAGAGCACCCGAGCGCTGAGCAGGACAATAAGCAGGTCCAGCACCGCGCGCACTGTGAGCCCAGGGGTCCACACGGGCTGTCCCGCGAGGGTAAGCGCCAGCAGGGCCCCGGGCACGCAGATGGCGATAAACAGGGTAAAGCGGGACTGACCGAACAGGCCGATGCCGATCAGCAGGTAGACCGCGCCGCACAAGGCAGTCAGCAGGACCGACTCGCTGAGCCGGTCCAGCCACAGGCTCGCCACCTGCCAGACGCCGCTGCCCGTGACCAGCAGGGCGGCGAGCTGGCGTTGCAGGTAGATGCCGCGGGTCAGCATCAGGCGTCTGCGCCCGCCAGCGCGCGGGCGGTACGCGACACGCTGGCGCGTCCGAGCACCGCGGAAATCCGGTTGCCCGCGGCGATCAGGGCGTTCAGGTCGAGGCCGGTGGCAATGTCGAGACCGTGGAGCATGTATACCACGTCCTCGGTGGCGACGTTGCCCGAGGCGCCCCTGGCGTAGGGGCAGCCGCCGAGGCCGGCGATGGAGGCATCCACCGTGGCGATGCCGTGTTGCAGGGCCACCAGGATATTCGCCAGGGCCTGGCCGTAGGTGTCGTGGCAGTGCACCGCCAGCTGCGCCGCGTCATGCCGCTGCAGGAGCGCTTCCAGCAGGCGCGCCATGCTGCCGGCGGTGCCGGTGCCGATGGTGTCGCCCAGGGAGACCTCGTAGCAGCCCATGTCCAGCAGGGCGGCCGTGACCTCGGCCACTTTGGCCGGCGCGATGTCCCCCTCGTAAGGGCAGCCCAGGACGCAGGAGACATAGCCGCGCACCGGCACCTTGGCCGCCTGCGCTTCGCGCATCACGGGGGTGAAGCGCTCGAGGCTCTCGGCAATGCTGCAGTTGATGTTTTTCTGCGAGAAGGCTTCGGACGCGGCGCCAAACACTGCCACCTCGTCGGCGCCGGCGGCCAGCGCCCGCTCCAGTCCCTTCAGGTTGGGGGTGAGGGCGGTGTAGGTGACCCCCGGCCGGCGCTGGATGCCGGCGAACACCGCCTCGCTGTCCGCCATCTGCGGAATCCACTTGGGGTTCACAAAACTGCCGGCCTCGATCTTGCGCAGGCCGGCGGCGGCGAGGTCATCAATCAGGCGCAGCTTGTCCGCCAGGGCGATGGTCTCGGGCTCATTCTGCAGCCCGTCCCGGGCCCCCACTTCCACCAGGGTCACTGCCTGCGGCAGGCTCATGCCGTGGCCGCCTCGTCAGCGCTGAACTGCAGCAGGGCCGCGCCGCCATCCACCAGTTCCCCGGGCTGGAACAGGAAGCTGTCGACGGTGCCCGCGGCGGGGGCGCGGATGGTGTGTTCCATTTTCATGGCCTCCATGATCAGCAGGGGCTGGTCGGCGGCGACCGCCTCCCCGGGCTCTACCAGCAGGCTCACCACGGTGCCATTCATCGGCGCGGTCAGGTCCCCGGCGCCGGCGGCGGCGTCCTGCTCCCCGGTGTCCGGGCGCTGCTCGGCGAAGTGTACCGCGCCCGAGGGCAGGTACAGGGTAAAGCCGTCGTCGGTGGGCGCCAGGGTGCCCCGCTGGCGGTGGCCGCCCAGTTCGAATACCAGGCTATCGCCCTCCAGCTCACCCCGCAGCAGGGTGCTGCGCCCGCCGATAGTAATTAGGTATCCGTCCCCTAAAAACTCGGCGCTGGCGGGGTGGGTCTCGCCGTGGCAGCGCAGGGCCAGGTGCTGGGCGTGGGGCTCGTTGAGGCGCCAGGCGTGGTGGGACTGCCAGGGCGTCCAGGGGTCGAGGCAGCTGCGCAGGGCGGTTTGCTGTTGCCGATGCAGCAGCAGGGCCAGGACTGCCGGGGGCAGGTCGGCCTCCAGGTCCTGGGGGCGCTCGTGGAAAATCACCTCGCCGTGGCGCTGGATAAAGCCGGTGTCCAGCTCCGCGTGACGGAAGGGCGCGCAGGTGGCCAGGTTGTAGAGAAAGTCCAGGTTGGTCACCGTACCGCCGATGCGGTAGCTGCTGAGCGCGCCGGCGAGGCGCTGCAGGGCGCGCTCCCGGGACACGTCCCAGACGATCAGCTTGGCGATCATGGGGTCGTAGTAGACGCTGATCTCATCCCCCTGGCGCACGCCGGTATCCACCCGCACGTGGGCGGACTCCTCGGGCGGGCGCAGGAAGGCGAGGGTGCCGGTGGCGGGGAGGAAATCGTTGGCGGCGTCCTCGGCATAGACCCGCGCCTCGAAGGCGTGCCCCTCCAGGCGAATCTCCTCCTGGGCCAGGGGCAGGGCGGCGCCGCTGGCCACCAGCAGCTGCCATTCCACCAGGTCCTGGCCGGTGATCATCTCGGTCACCGGGTGTTCCACCTGCAGGCGCGTGTTCATCTCCATAAAGTAGAAGCTGCCGTCCTCGTCCAGCAGGAATTCCACGGTGCCGGCGCCGCTGTAGTCAATGGCGCGTGCCGCCTGCACCGCGGTATCGCCCATCTGCCGGCGCAGTGCCTCGGTCATCCCCGGGGCCGGGGCCTCCTCGATCACCTTCTGGTGCCGGCGCTGCACGGAGCAGTCCCGCTCCGCCAGATACACGCCGTTGCCGTGGTTGTCGCAGAACACCTGTACTTCCACGTGGCGGGGCTTGGTCAGGTACTTTTCCACCAGCATGGTGTCGTCGCCGAAGCTGGCGCTGGCTTCCCGCTGGGCCGCCGCGAGGGCCTCTTCGAACTCGTCTGCGGACCACACCTGGCGCATGCCCTTGCCGCCGCCGCCGGCGGTGGCCTTGAGCAGTACCGGGTAGCCCATTTCGTCGGCGGCCTGTTTCAGGCGCGCGGCGTCCGGCTCGTCGCCATGGTAGCCGGGCACCAGGGGCACCCCGGCCTGCTCCATGATCTGTTTGGCCGCGGATTTCGACCCCATGGCCTCAATCGCCCCCACCGGCGGGCCCACGAACACCAGCTTGGCATCGGCGCAGGCGCGGGCGAAGTCGGCGTTTTCCGAGAGAAAGCCATAGCCGGGGTGTACCGCCTCGGCGCCGGTGCCGCGGGCGGCGTCGATAATCCTGTCGATCACCAGGTAGGACTCCCGCGCCGGCGACGCGCCGATGTGTACCGCCTCGTCCGCCAGTTCCACATGGAGGGCGTCCCGGTCCGCATCCGAGTACACCGCCACCGTGGCAATACCCAGGCGCCGGGCGGTGCGGATTACACGGCAGGCAATCTCGCCGCGGTTGGCAATCAGTAGTTTGCTGAACATGCCTCTGGAAATCATGGTGCCGGGTTCTCCCATCAGTGCTTGCCGCTTTTGGTCCAGGCCGGGGCGCGCTTGTCCAGGAAGGCCGCGAGGCCCTCCTGGCCTTCCTCGGACACCCGGATGTGGGCAATACGCGCGCAGGTGTCCTCAATCAGGTCATCGCTCAGGGGCTGGCCCGCCACGCTGGTGATCAGGTCCTTGGCCGCCCGCACCGCCTCGGGGCCGTTGCCCAGGATCGCGGTGACCAGCTTGTCGATGCGCTCGTCCAGCAGCTCTTCCGCAACCACCTCGCTGAGCAGGCCAATGCGCAGGGCCTCGTCAGCTTTGAAGCGCTCGCCGGTGACAAAGTAGCGACGAGCCGCGCGCTCGCCGATGGCGCGGATCACGTAGGGGCTGATGGTCGCCGGCACCAGGCCGATCTTGACCTCGGACAGGGCAAAGCTCGCCCCCTCGGCCGCCACCGCCATATCACAGCAGCTCACCAGCCCCACCGCGCCGCCAAAGGCCGCGCCCTGGACCCGGGCGATGGTCGGCTGGGGCAGCTCGAACAGCGCCCGCAGCATGCCCGCCAGGCCTTCGGCATCCTTCATGTTGTGACCGTAGTCGTAGCCTGCCATGCGCTGCATCCAGGCGAGATCGGCGCCGGCGCTGAAGTTCTTGCCGGTGGAGGCCAGTACGACCACGCGGACTTCCTCGCGGTTGGCGAGGTCGTCGAAGGTCTGGCGCAGGTCGGCGATGATGGTGTCGTCGAAGGCGTTGTGTTTGTCCGGGCGATTGAGCGTGACCTTCGCTACGCCCTGTTCGCTGATTGCTGTCGTTACTGTGTTCTCAGTCATTGTGATGTACTTGCGTTCCGGTGGTGGATTCGCGTTCTGGAGTCGTAGGGGCTGTTCGGCGCCTCGCTGCCAGCGTTATTCCTGGCTTTCGTCTCAACGTGAGTCTTTGCGTTCCTTTGGCGGTATCGCGTCCGGGGGCTTCAAGGTCCGTTCTGCGCTTCACTGCCGGCGTTATTCCTGGCTTTAGTCTCAACGTGAGTATTTGCGTTCCTTCGGCGGTATCGCGTCCGGAAGCCGCAAGGGCCCTTCGCGACACGCTGTGAATACGTCCTTGTACGCTCGTGTTCGGCTTCCATGCCTCACACGGTCGCTGCGGGCCCCTGCGGCCCCCGGACGCTTTCGACGAGGGGTGCTTCGATTCCGTTGACAATGCGCGATGCGTATTTGGCCCAAGGTGCATGCTCGCCGTTTGCGTGCTCAACTTATGGACGAATCTACCATCGCCCCGCGCCCCACGATCCGGCGCCGCGGGGCAGGCGGGCCCCCGGCGGACCGTCAGCGGCCAAGGACGGCCGCTGCCGAGCTTACACGGACGTACTTGCAGCGTGTCCGTCGGGGGCCTGCCTGCTTCGTGGTGCCTTAGTGGCACGGAGGATGAATCAGCCAATCCAGGACTCATACATCACATCCGAAAAACCCCGAACCGCGACTCGCGAATCGGAGCATTAAGAGAAGCGGAAATCGCGAGGCCCAGGACCATGCGGGTGTCGGCGGGGTCGATCACGCCGTCGTCCCAGAGCCGCGCCGAGGCGTAGTAGGGGTGGCCCTGGTGCTCATACTGGTCGAGGATCGGCTGCTTGAAGGCGGCTTCTTCTTCCGGGCTCATCGACTTGCCGTCCCGGGCGAGGACATCCTGGCGCACGGTGGCGAGGACGCCCGCGGCCTGTTCGCCGCCCATCACCGAGATGCGCGCGTTGGGCCACATGAACAGGAATCTTGGCTCGTAGGCACGGCCGCACATGGCGTAGTTGCCGGCGCCGAAGGAGCCGCCGATGATCACCGTGAACTTGGGTACCTCGGCGCAGGCGACGGCGTGGACCATCTTGGCGCCGTGACGCGCGATGCCGCCGGCCTCGTACTGCTTGCCCACCATAAAGCCGGTGATATTCTGCAGGAACACCAGGGGCGTCTTGCGCTGGGCGCAGAGCTCCACGAAGTGGGCGCCCTTGACCGCGGACTCGCCGAACAGGATGCCGTTGTTGGCGACGATGCCCACCGGGTAGCCGTGGATGCGGGCGAAGCCGCAGACCAGGCTCTCGCCGTAGAGGGCCTTGAACTCGTCGAACTCGGAGCCGTCCACCACCCGGGCGATGACTTCGCGCACGTCGAAGGGCTGGCGGGTGTCGGCGGGGATGGTGCCGTAGATGTCTTCCACCGGGTACAGCGGATCTTTGGGCTCGCGGATATCGGTGTCGACCGGCTTGACCCGGTTGAGCCGGCCCACGGCGCGGCGCATCAGCTCGAGGGCGTGGTGGTCGTTGTTGGCGTAGTGGTCGGTGACCCCGGAGGTGCGGCAGTGCACGTCGGCGCCGCCCAGTTCCTCGGCGCTGACGATCTCGCCGGTGGCGGCCTTCACCAGCGGCGGGCCGCCGAGGAAGATGGTGCCCTGGTTCTTGACGATGATGGACTCGTCCGCCATCGCCGGCAGGTAGGCGCCGCCGGCGGTGCAGGAGCCCAGTACCGCGGCGATCTGGGGAATGCCCTGGGCGGACATCCGCGCCTGGTTGTAGAAGGCGTGGCCGAAGTGCTCGCGGTCGGGGAAGACCTCGTCCTGGAGGGGCAGGAAGGCGCCGCCGGAATCCACCAAGTAGAGGCAGGGGAGGTGGTTTTCCTGGGCGATGGTCTGGGCGCGGCCCTGTTTCTTGACGGTGAGCGGATAGTAGGTGCCGCCTTTCACCGTGGCGTCGTTGACGAAGATCATGCATTCCTGGCCGGCGACCCGGCCGATGCCGGTGATGATGCCGGCCCCGGGGACCGGGTCGTCGTAGACCTCGTGGGCCGCCAGCTGGCTCAGTTCCAGGAAGGGTGAGCCCGGGTCCAGCAGGGCATTGAGGCGCTCCCGGGGCAGCAGTTTGCCGCGAGAGGTGTGGCGCTGCTGGGCCTTCTCGCCACCGCCCTGGCGCACGCGGGCGACCTGCTCGCGCAGGTCATCCACCTGGGCCTGCATGTGCTCGCGGTTGGTGAGGAAGGTCTCGTCGCGGGGGTTGATGCGGGTCTGCAGTATGCTCATGCGCGCTCTACCGGGTCTCGTTGAACAGTTCGCGGCCGATCAGCATGCGCCGGATCTCGGAGGTGCCGGCGCCGATCTCGTACAGCTTGGCGTCCCGCAGCAGGCGGCCGGTGTTGGCCTCGTTGGTGTAGCCAAAGCCGCCCAGGGCCTGGATGGCCTGGAGCGCCATCTGGGTCGCCTTCTCGGCGGTGTAGAGGATCACTGCCGCGCAGTCCTTGCGGGTCTCCTCGCCGCGGTCGCAGGCGGCGGCCACCGCGTACAGGTAGGCGCGGCTGGCGCTGAGGTCGGTGTACATGTCCGCCAGCTTGCCCTGCATCAGCTGGAATTCGCCGATGCTCTGGCCGAACTGCTTGCGGTCGTGTAGGTAGGGCACCACCTCGTCCAGGCAGGCCTGCATGATGCCCACCGGGCCGCCGGAAAGCACGGTGCGCTCGTAGTCGAGGCCGGACATCAGCACCTTCACCCCCTCGCCCTCGCCGCGGAGGATGTTTTCCGCCGGCACCGGGGTGTTGTCGAACACCAGCTCGCAGGTGTTGGAGCCGCGCATGCCCAGCTTGTCGAGCTTGGGCGAGCGGGAGAAGCCGGGGAAGTCGCGCTCTACCAGGAAGGCGGTGATGCCCTTGGAGCCGGCCTCGGGATCGGTCTTGGCGTAGATCACGTAGACGTCGGCGTCGGGGCCGTTGGTGATCCACATCTTGGCGCCGTTGAGGTAGTAGGTGTCGCCCTCGCGGCGGGCGCTGAGCTTCATGCTGACCACGTCGGAGCCGGCGTTGGGCTCGGACATCGCCAGGGCGCCGACGTGCTCCCCGGTGCACAGTTTGGGCAGGTATTTCTGCTTCTGCGCCTCGCTGCCATTCTTGCGGATCTGGTTCAGGCAGAGATTGGACATGGCGCCGTAGGACAGGCCCACCGAGGCGGAGGCGCGGCTGATCTCTTCCATCACGATGCTGTGGGCGAGGTAGCCCATGTCGCTGCCGCCATAGGCCTCCTCGACGGTGATGCCCAGCAGGCCCATGTCCCCGAGCTTGCGCCACAGGTCGGCGGGGAACTCATTGTTGCGGTCGATCTCGGCGGCGCGGGGGGCGATCTCCTTCTGGCACATCTGGTATACCGCGTCGCGCAGCATGTCCATTTCTTCGCCAAGGCCGAAGTTGAGGGTGGGAAATCCGCTGTTCATAGTCGCTTCCTGAAAAAATTGGGGACGGATACCTATTTTAAATGGGGACGGATACCTATTTCGGCCCCAGGGCCTGCTCGCACAGGCTCTGGACTTCGTCCAGGCCCTGCAGCATGTCGTCGATATCCCGTTTTTGCTGCTGCAGCCGCTCCCGTTTCTGCCGTACCGTGGCTATCAGGGAGTGTAGCTGTTCCTCATTGTTGTGCGTTGGGTCGTAGAGGTCGATGATCTCCGCGCTCTCCTGCAGGCTCATGCCGATCCGCTTGCCGCGCAGGATCAGCTTGATCCGCACCCGGTCCGCGGTGCTGTAAATGCGCTTCTGGCCCTCGCGCCGGGGATGCACCAGGCCCTTCTCCTCATAAAACCGGATCGTGCGCGTGGTCACCCCGAATTCCCGGGCGAGATCGGAGATACTGTATTGCCGTTCGGTCATGGCTGTTCCGCAGCTGCTACCCGAAAAGTGTAGCCCAAGCTTACGTTAACGTAAACGTTCAAAGAATTGGGGACGGATACCCTTTAACAATTGGGGACGGATACCAATTAATCGCTTTGAAGCGCAGGCAGGTAGCCGCGAACCCGAGAGCGGAAATTGGTATCCGTCCCCATTTCTTTGCCCGATGAATTGGTATCCGTCCCCAATTTTGGGCGCTTTTGAGCTGCCAGTGCCCGGGGCTTTATTTTAGCCTTGGGGCTGAAGTTCTGATGCAAATCGGGAGTGCGATCAAGATGCCGAGGGCCGCGAGAATCGTTGTACCTGGCTATCCCCACCACGTGATCCAACGCGGCAACAAGCGGCGGCAGACATTTTTCACGGACGCTGACTACGCCTTTTACCTTGAGTGCCTGCGAATGGTGATCGACGCCGGCGAACTGCAAATGTGGGCGTACTGCTTGATGCCGAACCATGTGCATCTGGTTATGGTGCCCGCGCGGTCAGGGGATATCGCCAGTGCAATGCGCAAGGTGCACATACGCTATTCACGGTGCCTGAATGAACGCGAGGGAGCGCCCGGGCATCTGTGGCAGGGCCGATTCAGGTCATACGTGATGGATGAGCACCATCTGCATGCGGCGGTACGCTATATAGAGTTGAACCCCGTGCGCGCCGGTCTCGTCGATCAGCCGGGCCAATGGCGCTGGTCCAGTGCCCGGGCGCATCTGTCCGGGCAGCCAGATGGCATTGTCGATACACAGGCCATGCTGAGCCGGGTGTCCAGTTGGGGGGACTATCTCAAGGTCGAGACGAAGCCAGAACTCACTGCCCGTCTGCGGGCTGCTGAGTTTGCGGGCAAACCCCTTGGGGACGCGAAATTCATTCGCTGTATCAGCCGGGAAATCGGCGTCCCCGCGAAGCGTTTGACGTCAAGCAGGCGCGGACGCAAGAAAGGGGGACGGATACCAGAAGAGCCTGAGTTGGCCGCCCGGTAATAGGTATCCGTCCCTATTTCCGGGCCGGCTTGGGTAACAGGGGCTTGCGCACGACCGGCCAGAGCAGCTCCTCCGCCCAGTGCAGGCGGGGAGAGATGGGCAGGCCGTACCGGGTCTGACGGGCGTGGGGGATTTTGGCCGTGCCGAAGAGCACATCGAACAGGAAGATGGTCACGGCGTAATTCCCGTTGGGATGACTTTCCCGACCATAGGCGTGGTGGGCATGGTGGGTGTCCGGCAGCGTGACCACGCGCTCGATGACCCACCACAGACCTCGCAGCGGGCGCGGGGTGCGCTCTCGCAGCCACAAGTCCCAGCGATAGCTGCTGTGGGTGGTGAGGTTGACGAAGAAGGTGATCAGCACTGCGGTAATGTAGGCCGGCGCCTGGCCAAAGTAGACGGCGAAGGCGCCCATCCAGGTCTGTGGCAACATGAATACCCAGAAGAAGTTGTAGCGATAGACCACGCTGACATTGAGATGCTGGGCGCTGTGGTGGGTGCGGTGGATCTTCCACAGCCAGCGCGACTGGTGCGAGGCCCGGTGGAGCCAGTAGTGGGCCATTTCCTCGGTAACGAAAATCACCGGGAATGCGATCCAGAACGATACGCCCGCCAGGGAGCCCGCGTGGTCCGGCCACAGCTGCACCACCAGCCAGCCGGTGAAGGCGCCGATCGCGGCGCCGGCCAGGAGCAGGTTGGAGAACATGCCGAAGAGCATAAAGCCGAGATCGCGCCAGGGGCGGGGTGAGCGCCACAGCTGCCCGCCGAACCACTCCACCAGCAACAGCACCAGGAACGATCCCAGTACGATCACGCCCACCGATTCCATGCCACTCATGTCGGGTACTCGCAGTTCGCGGGGGCGGGCGCCAGCAGCCCCGCCACCGAACAGTTAATCAAGTCCTGGGTGCGCCAGGCGAGGGATGTTTCATCCCGTGGTATCTCCCCGGAGCGCATCCGCGCATCCCACTCCGCCACCACTTCGACGATATGCCGCCCAAGTACCCGCTGGCGTTCATCCCTGATGGCTACCGGCAGGCGCTCATCAAGGTGTTGATTCACCAGCGCGGCAATCTGCTGCAGTGCCCCGGAGCGCGCCCGGTTGCGCATAAAGGTCTGGCGCCACTGGTCACGGGACAGTAGCTGGGTGAGCAGGTTGAGATAGCGGCTGTCACCGCCGGGCGCCAGCAGCTGTGCCGCTAGCGGTTCCACCATCAACGCCACGAGGTCTGCCAGGGCGGGTGTCTCGGCGCGTTGCAGCAACGCGGCCAGGGCTTCTTCCCGGGCGCGGTTGATCGGCGCGACGCGGTAGTCGATCAGCGCCTCCACCAGCCCCTCGAAGGAGCCGAAGTTGTAGTTCACTGCCGAGTGATTCTTCTGCCCGGCACGACGCGCGACCTCGCGACTGGAGGTGCCATCGATACCCTTCTCAGCGATCAACGCCTCCGCCGCCTCCAGCAGTGCAATGGCGGCGGGGCGGTAGCGGTCAATCGGCGTGGCGCTCATATTCATGCCCACGACATTAAGACAGTTGTCTTATTTGGTCAAGCCCTCACAGAATTGGGGACGGATACCTATTGGTGGAATTGGTATCCGTCCCCACTTAAAGCCCGGGAATCAAGGCAAGAAATAGGTATCCGTCCCCAATTAATGGCGGAGTTGGGCTTCGAGGCGGGCCTTCATGGGGCGGACCCAGGACTCCTTGAGCTGGGGGGAGAGGAGGCCGGCGTCTTCGAGCTCGTCGCAGAGTTTCATCTGGTGGGCGAGGTCGAACAGGTCGAACTGGCGCACGATGCGGGCGTCGTCGTCGAGGGTGAGGAAAGAGATGCCCGGGGTCTGGTAGTAGCTGCCGTCCGGGCGCTGGCCGGGGCCGCGGTTGAGCCAGTGGGTGACCAGGCGGTTGTCGCTGCCCACGTACACGCCCTCATAGGGGAAGGTCCAGCCCTCCCAGCCCACCTGCATGTCGCGGCCGTAGTGGGTGGCCTTGATCTCGTCGATCCCGTTGGCGGTGACGGTCATCACGCCGGCGTACTCGCAGGTGTAGACGCAGTCCCTGGCATACAGGCTGTCCACGAAGAAGGTCCACTCGTTGCTGCGGGAGGCCTCGGCGTGGGCGTCGATCAGTTTCTGCGCCGTGGCACGCAGGGTCTCGGGGCTCAATGGGGTCATGGACGGCTCCTGTGCGTTTCCGGGGCAGTGTAGGTGTGCTGTACGGAGGCGGCCAGTGCGCGCGTGTGGCAGGTTGAACCGCCACCGAGTTTGCTATCATGCCCGCTCAATTCATGAGGACCGCCGCGCTATGCCCAAGACCGTGTTGTTGCCCATGCTGGCAGACGGCGAATTCCACTCGGGACAGGACCTGGCCCAGGCCCTGGGCGTGAGTCGCACCGCAGTCTGGAAGCAGCTGAACCGGCTGGAGGAACTGGGCCTGGAGCTGGAATCGGTGCGTGGCCGGGGCTATCGCATCCCCGGCGGCCTGGACCTGCTGGAGCCGTTGGTGATCCGTCGCGCCCTGTCGCCGCCGGCGGCCACGTTACTGCGGGAACTGGTGATCGAGTCGAGCGTGGACTCCACCAACCTCGAGGCCCAGCGTCGCCTGCAGGCGGGGCACTGTGCCGGCCTGGTGGTCTCCGCCGAGCAGCAGACCGCCGGCCGCGGGCGCCGGGGCCGGCAGTGGGTGAGCCCGTTTGCGCGCAACATCTACCTGTCGCTGGTGTGGGAGTTTGCCGGGGGCGCGGCGGCGCTCGAGGGGCTGAGCCTCGCTGTCGGGGTCGGTGTCGCGCGTGCCCTGGCCACCTGCGGCGTGCCGCCGGTACAGCTCAAGTGGCCCAATGACGTGCTGCATGAGGGGTCCAAGCTGGGTGGCATCCTGCTGGAGATGGTGGGCGATGCCTCCGGCACCTGCCAGGTGATCGTGGGCGTGGGTCTCAACGTGGCCATGCCCGGCGCCGCTGCCGTGACCATCGACCAGGCCTGGACGGATATCACCACCCTCAGCGGCGAGCGTCGGCCCTCGCGCAACCAGCTCATCGCGGCACTGCTGGATGAGCTGCTGCCCCTGTTGGCGGGTTTCCAGGCCAGCGGCTTTGCCCCCTGGCGGGAGGCCTGGATGGCGCTGGATGCCTACCGCGATACGCCGGTCGTCATGCACAGCGCCGAGCAGCGCCTGGCGGGCGTGGCCCGGGGGGTGGACGAGCGCGGCGCCCTGCAACTGGAAACCACTACCGGCGTGCAATCGATCTTCGGTGGCGAGATCTCCCTGAGGCCCGTCGCATGAGCGGGCAAGCGAGTATCCTGCAGCTGGATGTGGGCAACAGCAGCGCCAAGTGGCGCCTGGTCGAGGGTGCGAAGGTCCTGGCCCGCGGCCGTTATCGCGCGGAAGACGCCGACAGCGAGGCGGCGCTGCTCGGCTGCGCGGAGGCGGTGGACGCCATCTGGATTTCCAGCGTGGCCGGTGAAAGCAAGGAGTCGGTACTCTCGGCAATGCTGAGCGGGCGCTGGGGCGTGACCCCCTGGTTCGCCCGCAGCGAGGCGGAGACCCTGGGCCTGCGCAACAGCTATGCCGAGCCCGGGCGGATGGGCGTCGACCGTTGGTTGGCAATGCTTGCCGCCCGCGCCCTCAACCCGCGGGAACGCCTGTGCGTGGTAGACGCCGGCTCGGCTCTCACTATCGACTTGATTAGTGTAGAGGGAGCTCACGAAGGGGGCTATATCATTCCCGGCCCTGCGCTGATGGAGCGTGCGCTCCTCTTGGATACCGACCGGGTGCGGTTTGCCGAGCCCGCTGAGTACAGTCTATCCCCCGGTATCTCCACCGCGGAGGCGGTACGTCACGGCATTGCTTTGGCAGAGGCGGGGGCGGTGGCCCTGGCGCTGCAACAGGGCCAGGGGGTTGGTTCAATGACGCCGGTGTTTAGCGGAGGCGGTGGCAAATGGTTGTGGGAAGCTCTCGGCTGTCGCGGTACATGGCAGCCGGAACTTGTGTTGGACGGCTTGCAGCTGGTGGGCGAGGCGACTCAAAGCACACAGTAGCGGGCAAAGTCAGCGGCCTCGCTGGCGGTCCAGTCGCCCTTGGGTTTCTCTTTCAGGTCGCTGCACCAGAATTCCGAACCAATCGTCTGGCTGTCGACCACGCAGCGCGTGGCAAAGGTAAGCGCATCATCCGCGCTCCATTCGGCCTTGGACTGTGCCTTTTTGCTCTCGCACCAGGCCTCGCTGCCGGGCTCCTCGCTGCAGGCGGCGAGGAGGGAGATAATGGGTAGGGCAAACATGAGTCTCCGCATAACGGGATTCCTCCGGATCGGGCGTCAGTCAGTAGTATGGACGCTTTAAGATGCAGGCGCGATTGCAAGCCCGCCCACCTTTATCTACAATCGCAGCCCTTCGCGACCCGACAGGATGTCGGGGCCGGTGCCTAGTGCGAAGCGCCAAACGTTGTGGCATGGATGCCGATGAAAATGGTTAAGTATGGCTGGCGTAGCTCAGTAGGGCGATCCAGGACCGATCTGCCAGTGGCAGATCGCAGCCAGGATCGCGACCCGACAGGATGTCGGGGCCGGCGCTCAGTGCGAAGTGCGGAAAGTTGCGGCACGGATGCCGAGGAAGATATCAGTTTTGGCTGGCGTAGCTCAGTAGGTAGAGCAGCTGATTTGTAATCAGCCGGTCGGGGGTTCGATTCCTCTCGCCAGCTCCATTAAATTGCTTTTGCCCCACCGATTCGCCAGAATCGGGCGCGTTTCCGCACCCGATAAGGCTAACAGACATTGCAGGACGCACTTGCCCGGCTTCTCGCCAGTGGGCCAGCCCCCGCTCAAATTGAAAACCTGCAGCGCCTGTCTGGCGGTGCCAATATGGAGACCTGGGCGTTTGATCGCGTCAATGGCGACACCCCCGAGCCACTGATTCTGCGCCGGCTGCCGCAGCAGTCAGAGAGTGTGGAGATCGGCCAGTTCGGCCTGCCCACGGAGGCGGCCCTGGTGCGTGCTGCCGGGGAGCACGGCGTACCGACACCACGGGTGATTCGTGTGCTTGAGCCGTCAGACGGCCTGGGCGAGGGCTACGTGATGAGCCGCGAGGCCGGCGAAGCACTGCCCCAGCGCATCCTGCGCGAGGAACGCTTTACTGCAGCCCGGGAGCAACTGGCGCGGCAGTGCGGCGAGGCCCTCGCCCGGATTCACCAGATTCCCCTCGCGCAGATCCCCGATGACGTCCCCGCCCTCAGTATCGAGCAGCAGATCTCCCGCAGCCAGGCCCAGCTCGACGAGTACGGCAACGTGTCGCCGGCCCACCAGCTCGCCCTGAACTGGTTGCGCGACAACCCGCCTGCCGCTCGGGATGCGACCCTGGTTCACGGTGACTTTCGCCACGGCAATCTGATGATCGATGAACAGGGGCTGGTGGCGGTACTGGACTGGGAGCTGGCCCACGTGGGCAGCCCGGTGGAGGATCTCGGTTACCTCTGCGGCAACGTCTGGCGCTTCGGCGTGCTGGACAAGCCCGTGGGCGGGTTCGGTGACTACGAGGACCTGCTCGAGGGCTATCGCAGCGTGGCTGGCTGGGCACCGGAGCCCGCGGAGATGCATTACTGGGAAGTGTATTGCGCCCTGAACTGGGGGATCGTCTGCCTGACCATGCTGGATATGTACCGCAGCGGCGTGGATCGCTCCCTGGAGCGCGCCGCCGTCGGCCGCCGGGTCACGGAGTCGGAACTGGACCTGCTATTGCTACTGGAGGATGCGCCATGAGTGGAACGGAGGCAGGAGAACTGCTGGAGGCGACGCGGATGTTCCTGCGCGAGACTGTGCTGCCGGAGCTGTCGGGCTTTCAGGCCTACAGCACCCGGGTGGCGGCCAATAATCTGGCGATTCTCGCCCGGGAGCTGGAGCATGCCGGTGAGTTGCAGGCGCTGGATGCGCAAATCGCGCGGGACCTGGGTCTGGACGCGGCTGCCGGGGACATCCCCACCCAGGTGGCGCGGCGCCTGCGCAGCGGTGAGCAGGCCGCGGACGCCGCGCTGTGGCGCTACCTGAAGCGGCGTGCCCTGGTGGCCATGGCGATCGACAATCCCCGCTACGCCAGCCTGGAGCTGGCGCAGTCGCGCTGGCGCGAGGCTGGCAGTGAAGAGGACGAGGTATGAGCGGGCTGATGCCCGAACGCATCCCGGCCATGCTCGAGGCGCTGGACACCTTTATCGCGGAGAAGCTGGCGCCGCTGGAGGCCGAGGGCGATAACGTACGCTTCTTCGATCATCGGCGGGAGTACAGTCGCACTGACTGGGAAGGGGGCGGGCTGCCCCGCGCGGAGTGGGAGGCCCTGCTGCAGCAGGCGCGCGATCTGGCGCGGGAGGCGGGCTTTCTCGCCTTCGCCCTGCCGGCCGGGTACGGTGGCGGCGATGCCAGCAACCTGGAAATGGCGATAGTGCGTGAGCACCTGGCGGCGAAGGGCATCGGACTGCACTGCGACCTGCAGAATGAACACTCGATCGTGGGCAACTTCCCCTCCACCCTCGCGTTCCGGGACTTTGGCAGCCAGGCCCAGCAAGACGCCTTTATCCCCGGCAGTATCGACGGCAGCCTGGCCGTCGGCTTCGGCCTCAGCGAGCCCGAGCACGGCTCCGACGCGACCTGGATGACCACCCGCGCGACGCCGGAGACGCGCAATGGCGAGGCCGGCTGGCTGCTGAACGGCGAGAAGATGTGGACCACCGGGGCGCATATCGCCTCCCACATCCTGATCTTTGCCCGCACCTCCGGGGAGGACGGCAGCGCCCGTGGCATCACCTGTTTCGTGATGCCCATTGACACCCCGGGCTTTGCAATCGAGGAGTGGCTGTGGACCTTTAACATGCCCACCGACCACCCCAGGGTCTCGCTGACGGACGTGTGGCTACCGGCAGATTCGATTCTCGGGGAGCCGGAGCTGGGACTCGCGATCGCCCAGCACTTCGTGCACGAAAACCGTATTCGCCAGGCCGCCTCCAGCCTGGGCACGGCCCGCTACTGCATCAACGAGTCGGTGGCCTACGCCAACGGGCGCACCACTTTCGGCAAGCCCCTGTCGGTGAACCAGGCGATCCAGTTCCGGCTGGCGGAGCTGCATGCCGATTACGAACTGATCAAGGCCCTGACCTGGCAGGTGGCAGCGGCCATGGACGACATGAGCAAGCGTGAGGTGGCCCAGCGCCTGTCGGACAAGGTGGCGATCTGTAACTACCGTGCCAACAAGCTGGCCTGCGAGGCGGCGGATGCGGCAATCCAGGTGCACGGCGGCATGGGGTATTCCCGGCACAAGCAGTTTGAGCACCACTACCGGCACCACCGGCGCTATCGTATTACCGAGGGCTCCGACGAGATCCAGCTGCGCAAAATCGCCGGTACCCTGTTTGGATTTACCGGGGTCCGGCCTACCGGGGTCCGGCCTCCCGGGGCGAGAGCTTCCGGGGAACGGCCCGCCTAGTCAGGCGTCCTTCGGCAGCAGGCCGACGCGCTGTTTCCACCAGTCCCGGCTGTATTTTTTGTAGCGCTTGTTCTTGCGCGTGCTGTTATGCGGGGTGAGCATGGCGGCTACCGCGGCCTCCAGGTCGCCCTCGGCGCCAATCAGCGCCCAGAAGCGGCGAAAATCGGCCTCCGCGTGCTCCAGGCGAAAGTCCATTTTGCGGGTCTTGTCCCGCAGGAAGAGCTCGATGTTGGCGTTGACCGTGTCGCAGTAGTCCAGCCCCACGGTGAATGCGTCGGCGTCCCGGTCCAGGCCGCGCAATATGCCCCGGCTATAGGCCCGCATAATGCCGTGGGAGAAGCGGTAGACATGGCTCTGGGCGACCTTCTCCGGTGACCGGGTGAGGTGCACATAAAATGCCTCGTCACCAAAGTGGCGATCCAGGCGCCCGAGCAGCCAGCTGAGTCGATTGTCCGCCTCGATATGATTGTTGGGGAAGGCCAGGCGTGCATCTCCCAACTCCCCGCTGCGTGTCTCGTGGCCGGCGCTGTAATTGGCCATGAACTGACAGGCTTCCACGATAGACGTGGAGCCGCAGCGACCGGTATTGAGAATAAATATGTTCATGGAGGGTCTACGCTTGACTCTGGCCAGATTTTACCGAAAATGGCGGCCGCTGTGGGTCTTGAGAGTGAAAATAAAGGTCGCTGTCGGAATGCTGTAGAGGCTCTGGCGAGGCCCCGCAGGGAATGCCCTGGAAGCCGCACCTAAGTCGATAATATTGTTTGATTAATTGGTTGACAAGGTCGAGGGGCATCTGGACAATATGCCGCCTTCTGGAGGGGTTCCCGAGTGGCCAAAGGGATCAGACTGTAAATCTGACGCGAAAGCTTCGGTGGTTCGAATCCACCCCCCTCCACCATGGAAGCAAGCCTGAGAAGTCGCAGTTTACTGCGTTGGGCAACCGAAATGCGTCGAACGCCGACGATTGTGCGCATATCGGGAGTGAGCAGGGTGGATTTGGACTATTCGGCTCAAGTAAGCAGCCGGGGCGCGGCAGGGTTCGCCTCGGCCTGCTTTTTGTGAGAAGTGTGGCGGGTATAGTTCAATGGTAGAACCTCAGCCTTCCAAGCTGATGATGCGGGTTCGATTCCCGCTACCCGCTCCAGGTAACAGTTGCAGGGCTCATATAGCTCAGTCGGTAGAGCACTTCCTTGGTAAGGAAGAGGTCACCGGTTCAAATCCGGTTATGAGCTCCACCCCTTCGGGTAAGTGGGTCGCCAGGGAGAGCCTGGCAGAGTTTGCGTTTCATCTGTATGGCAATGGCCGGTGTGATAGGAGTCTGTCGTAATGGCAAAGGAAAAATTCGAACGTAGTAAGCCCCACGTCAACGTGGGTACCATTGGTCACGTAGACCACGGTAAGACGACGCTGACGGCGGCGCTGACGCGCGTTTGTGCGGAGACCTGGGGCAGCGGTTCGGCGGTGGCCTTCGACGGCATCGACAACGCACCGGAAGAGAAAGAGCGCGGTATCACCATCGCGACCTCCCACGTGGAGTACGACTCCCCCGGGCGTCACTACGCACACGTAGACTGCCCCGGCCACGCTGACTATGTGAAGAACATGATCACCGGTGCGGCGCAGATGGACGGCGCGATTCTGGTGTGTGGCGCGACTGACGGCCCGATGCCGCAGACCCGCGAGCACATCCTGCTGTCCCGCCAGGTGGGCGTACCCTACATCGTGGTCTTCCTGAACAAGGCTGACCTGCTGGCAGAAGACTGTGGCGGCGCCGACTCCGAGGAATACGAGGAGATGAAGGAGCTGGTCGAGATGGAGCTGCGTGAGCTGCTGGACCAGTACGACTTCCCGGGCGACGACACCCCGATCATCTGTGGCAGCGCGCTGATGGCGCTGAACGGCGAGGATGACAACGAGCTGGGCGTGACCGCGGTGAAGACCCTGGTTGAGACCCTGGACAGCTACATCCCGGAGCCGGAGCGTGCGATTGACCAGGCCTTCCTGATGCCGGTTGAGGACGTGTTCTCCATCTCTGGCCGCGGCACCGTGGTGACCGGTCGTGTAGAGCGCGGCATCATCAAGGTGGGCGACGAGATCGAGATCGTGGGTATCCGCGACACCACCAAGACCACCTGTACGGGTGTCGAGATGTTCCGCAAGCTGCTGGACGAAGGCCGTGCGGGCGAGAACGTGGGTATCCTGCTGCGTGGCACCAAGCGTGAAGACGTTGAGCGTGGCCAGGTACTGGCGGTACCGGGTTCAGTGACCCCGCACACGAAGTTCGAGTGTGAGGTTTACATCCTGTCCAAGGAAGAGGGTGGTCGTCACACGCCGTTCTTCAAGGGCTACCGTCCGCAGTTCTACTTCCGTACCACGGACGTGACCGGCTCCTGCGAGCTGCCCGAGGGCACCGAGATGGTGATGCCGGGCGACAACGTGCAGATGACGGCCACGCTGATCGCGCCGATCGCGATGGAAGAAGGCCTGCGCTTTGCGATTCGCGAAGGTGGCCGCACCGTGGGCGCCGGCGTGGTATCCAAAATCCTGGATTAACAGGGCAACCGTGTAGGGCGGATTTTATTCCGCCGCAGCGAGGAGTTGATAGATTGCAATGGCCGAATGAATTCGGCCCTACGCTGAACAATGGGAGATCGGGGACGGATACCAATTTAGGCACTAAATAGGTATCCGTCCCCGATCTCCTGAAAGACCAAGCCGAACCGCCTGTAACAGGCAGTTCGGCTTCGTCGTCTGCAAACGGAACAGGTAACAGATTAGGCCAGTAGCTCAATTGGCAGAGCAGCGGTCTCCAAAACCGCAGGTTGGGGGTTCGATTCCCTCCTGGCCTGCCATTTATGGCAGGAGTGGTCGCAATGGGGCGGCCTGAATAAAGGATTAGTGAATGAGTGTGGAAACCACCACCAGTCGATTCGACACGGTGAAGTGGATTGTCGTTTTCGCCCTGCTAGCGGTAGGCGTGGTCGGCAACAGCTATTTCGCAGACCAGTCGCTGCTTTACCGCGTGCTGGGGATTGTCGCGCTGGGCGTCGTGGCGGCGCTGATTGCGCTGCAGACCGCCAAGGGAGCCGCATTCTGGACCCTGGTCAAGGGTTCGCGCACCGAGATTCGCAAGGTGGTCTGGCCAACGCGCCAGGAAACTGTGCAGACCACCCTGATCGTGGTGGCATTCGTATTGCTGGTGGCACTGATGCTGTGGGGGCTCGATTCCCTGCTGGGTTGGTTGGTGTCGCTGGCGATTGGTTAGTAGGAAAAGAAGGCTCAGCCGATGGCAATGCGTTGGTACGTGGTTCACGCCTATTCAGGGTACGAGAAGAAAGTGGCGGCAGCGCTGAAAGAGCGTATTGAGCTGCACAACATGCAGGATCGCTTCGGCGAGGTGCTGGTCCCCACTGAGGAAGTGGTGGAGATGCGCGCGGGGCAGAAGCGCCGCAGCGAGCGCAAGTTCTTCCCCGGCTACGTGCTGGTGCAGATGGAACTGGACGACTCGACCTGGCACCTGGTCAAGGAAACTCCCCGCGTGATGGGCTTTATCGGTGGCAAGGCGGATGCGCCGGCGCCGATTACCGAGGCGGAAGCCGCCGCGATCCTGCAGCGGGTGGAGCAGGGTGTGGAAGCGCCCCGCCCGAAGACACTGTTCGAGCCGGGCGAGATGGTCCGGGTCGTGGATGGCCCTTTCAACGACTTCAACGGGGTCGTGGAAGAGGTCAACTACGAGAAAAACCGCCTCAATGTGGCGGTGCTGATCTTTGGTCGTTCCACTCCGGTGGAACTGGAGTTCAGCCAGGTAGAGAAAGCCTGACCGGCGCGCGGCGCCGGCCAGTTAATTAACCGGCGGCTACGGTCGCCACAATGGGGAGCCCGAGTACCTTGTGTACAACGGCGTTTGCACCCGGGAGTTAAATCATGGCCAAGAAAGTCGAAGCTTATATCAAGCTGCAGGTGCCTGCTGGCCAGGCCAACCCGAGCCCGCCCGTGGGCCCGGCGCTGGGTCAGCACGGCGTGAACATCATGGAATTCTGCAAGGCGTTTAATGCCGAGACCCAAGGCACCGAGCCCGGTCTGCCGATTCCGGTAGTGATCACCGTCTACAGCGACCGTTCCTTCACCTTCATCAAGAAGACCCCGCCGGCATCGGTTCTGCTGCGCAAGGTTGCCAAGATCAAGAAGGGTTCCGGCGTACCCAACCTGGAGAAAGTGGGCAAGGTGACCCGCGCCCAGCTGGAAGAGGTTGCGACCCAGAAGTGGCCGGACCTGACCGCAGCCGACATGGACGCCGCCGTGCGTACCATCGCCGGTAGCGCGCGTTCCGCCGGTATCGATACAGAGGGAGTGAACTGATCATGGCCAAACTGTCCAAGCGTGTTCGCGCGTTTCGCGAAAAAGTCGACCCGCGCAAGGCCTACCCCCTCGAAGAGGCGGTCAGCCTGCTGAAAGAATTTGGTACCGCCAAGTTCAACGAAACTGTTGAAGTCGCGGTGAATCTGGGTGTCGACGCCCGTAAATCCGACCAGGCCGTACGTGGCGCGACCACGCTGCCTTTCGGCACCGGTTCGGACGTGCGCGTTGCGGTATTCACCCAGGGTGACAATGCCGAGAAAGCCAAGGCGGCCGGTGCTGACCTGGTCGGTATGGAAGATCTTGCCGAACAGATCAAGGGCGGGATGATGGAATTCGACGTGGTCGTGGCTTCTCCGGACGCCATGCGCGTGGTCGGTCAGCTGGGTCAGCTGCTGGGTCCCCGCGGCCTCATGCCCAACCCCAAGACCGGCACCGTGACCCCCGACGTGGAGACCGCGGTGAAGAATGCCAAGGCGGGTCAGATCCGTTACCGGACTGACAAGAACGGCATCATCCACGGCGGCATCGGCAAGGTCAGCTTCGAGCTGGACGCGATCAAGGGCAACCTGGAAGCGGTCCTTGCGGACCTGCGCAAGGCCAAGCCCGCCGCGGCGAAAGGTATCTACCTGAAGAAGATCACCCTGTCCACGACCATGGGCCCGGGTGTCTCCATCGATACCGCGTCACTCGAAGGTTAAGCAAGAGATTGATCGAACCGCCCCCACAAGGGGCGGTTCCTCAGGGCTCCTCACGGACGGGGAGTCAGTTGATCGGGGCGCGGCCTGACCGGCCGTTAACCGATCCACTTTGAGGTCTTTGGAGCAGGCTCACGGGTAAGACCCTTTCAAGGGTCCGCCTATTTAGCTGAGAACTGAAGGCCATCAAAGACCGTAGGTGTTCCTGCCGCGCAGCTTACAGCAGGGGCTTAATTGCGATCAACCCGGAAGGGGTCGTCAAAGCCTACGCAGATGGTGGATACGTTCACCACGCAAGCGGCAACGCCATAGGTTTGGCGCTGCTTAACTTAGTCATCCAGGAGTAATACCAGTGGCAATTGGACTCGAAGACAAGAAAGCGATC
Organism: Sediminihaliea sp.; assembly: GCA_965222335.1. Taxonomy (GTDB): domain Bacteria; phylum Pseudomonadota; class Gammaproteobacteria; order Pseudomonadales; family Halieaceae. The sequence goes on from OZ244944.1 coordinate 2,756,233, forward strand.
GTTGCTGAAGTTAACGAGACTGCCACCAGTGCCCTGTCCCTCGTAATCGCCGATGCACGTGGCGTGAGCGTGGACGGGATGACAGCCCTGCGTAAAGATGCGCGCGACAATGCCGTGACCCTCCGTGTAGTGCGGAACACACTGGCGAAGCGTGCGCTTCAGGGGACGGAGTACGAGTGTGTCAACGACGCGCTGGTAGGTCCCTCCCTGTTCGGTTTTTCGATGGAAGACCCGGGCGCAGCGGCTCGACTCTTTAAGGATTTCGCCAAGTCGAACGACAAGTTCGAGGTGAAGGCACTGGCGGTGAGCGGCCAAATGCTGGGTGCGGAACAGTTGGATGTTCTGGCTAAGTTGCCAACGCGTGAGCAGGCACTCTCTTTGCTGATGAGTGTGATGAAGGCGCCGGCAACCAAGCTGGTACAGACGATGAACGAAGTACCTGGAAAATTGGTTCGCACGCTGGCAGCAGTACGCGATCAGAAAGAGGCGGCGGCATAGCCCCTGCCTGGACATTTTTAAATCAGCTAACTAGGAGAAATGAGTCATGGCTCTGTCAAAAGACGACATTTTGAATGCAATCGCCGATATGAGCGTAATGGAAATCGTTGAGCTCATCGACGCAATGGAAGAGAAGTTTGGTGTAACCGCGGCAGCCGCCGTAGCAGCTGCTCCGGCAGCCGCTGGTGGTGACGCCGGTGCAGCCGTAGAAGAGCAAACCGAGTTTGACGTTGTTCTGACTGCAGCTGGTGACAAGAAAGTGAATGTCATCAAGGTTGTACGTGCGGTAACCGGCCTGGGCCTGAAAGAAGCCAAGGGCCTGGTCGACGGCGCGCCTTCCCCGATCAAGGAAGGTGCTTCCAAGGAAGAAGCCGAAGACATCAAGAAGCAGCTGGAAGAAGCCGGCGGTAGCGCTGAGCTCAAGTAAGTTGTGCAAGGGCCCGGTTTCGGCCGGGCACGGATCAGGCTGGTGGGCGAATTGCCTGCCGGCCTTTTCCCGCTTTAAGCGAACAGAATTTCAGGGTTGGCGACACGCTGTGACGTCAACCTGTTTGCAGCCCGACGGGGCTGTTAAACCGCCCGCTGTGGCGGATGGCTAAATACGCTGGGGAGTACTGATGGCATACTCGTACACTGAGAAAAAACGCATTCGCAAGGACTTCGGCCAACTGTCGAACGTGATGGACGTTCCATTCCTGCTTGCGATTCAACTGGATTCGTACCGGAAGTTTACCCAGCAGGGCATTCCTCTTGATGAGCGCGGCGACTACGGTCTGCACGCCGCGTTCAAGTCTGTATTTCCTATCGTCAGCTACAGCGGCAACGCGGCCCTGGAGTATGTGGATTACGCGCTCGGCACCCCGGTGTTTGATGTCAACGAGTGCCAGCTGCGCGGCGTGACCTACTCCTGCGCCCTGCGCGTGAAAGTACGCCTGATCATCTACGATAAGGATTCCGCCAACAAGACCATCAAGGACATCAAGGAGCAGGAAGTCTACATGGGGGAGATCCCCCTGATGACCGAGAACGGTACCTTCGTCATCAACGGTACCGAGCGCGTGATCGTGTCCCAGCTGCACCGTTCCCCGGGTGTATTCTTCGACCACGACAAGGGCAAGACCCACTCCTCCGGCAAGCTGCTGTACTCGGCCAGGGTGATTCCCTACCGTGGCTCCTGGCTGGACTTCGAGTTCGACCCCAAGGACCTCGTTTACGTCCGTATCGACCGTCGCCGCAAACTGCCGGCGACCATCCTGCTGCGCGCCCTCGGCTACGAGTCCGAGGAAATCCTCGACATGTTCTACGAGGTGAACCGCTTCAGCGTGGACAAGGACGGTAACTATCGCATGGAGCTCATTCCCGAGCGCCTGCGCGGTGACGTGGCCGCCTTTGATATCAAGGCCGGCAAAAAGGTTATCGTGGAGCAGGGTCGACGGATCACCGCGCGCCACATCCGCGAACTGGAAAACGCCAAGGTCAAGGAACTGGAAATCCCCCGGGAGTACCTGCACGGTCGCGCCCTGGCCAAGAACCTGGTGGACGAGAAGACCGGCGAGGTGCTGGTCGAGTGTAATACCGAGCTCTCCGAAGAGACCCTGAACAAGCTGGTCGAGGCGGGCGTCGATACCATCGAGACCCTGTACACCAACGAGCTGGACTACGGCCCGTACATCTCCGACACGTTGCGCCAGGATTCCACGCGCAACGAGCTGGAAGCGCTGGTGGAAATCTACCGCATGATGCGCCCGGGCGAGCCGCCGACCAAGGAGTCCGCGGAGAACCTGTTCCAGAACCTGTTCTTCTCCACCGACCGGTACGACCTGTCCAACGTCGGCCGGATGAAGTTCAACCGCCGCCTGGGCCGTGACGAAGTCACCGGCTCCGGCGTGCTGGATCGTGACGACATCGTCGCCGTGCTCAAGACCCTGGTGGATATCCGTAACGGCCGCGGCATGGTCGACGATATCGACCACCTGGGTAACCGCCGCGTGCGCAGCGTTGGCGAGATGGCGGAAAACCAGTTCCGCGTTGGCCTGGTGCGCGTCGAGCGCGCGGTCAAGGAACGCCTGTCCATGGCCGAAAGCGAAGGCCTGATGCCCCAGGACCTGATCAACGCCAAGCCGGTCTCGGCGGCGGTGAAGGAGTTCTTTGGTTCCAGCCAGCTGTCACAGTTCATGGACCAGAACAACCCGCTGTCAGAGGTGACCCACAAGCGTCGCGTCTCGGCCCTCGGCCCGGGCGGCCTGACCCGCGAGCGTGCCGGCTTTGAGGTGCGCGACGTACACCCGACCCACTACGGCCGCGTGTGCCCGATCGAGACCCCTGAAGGTCCCAACATCGGCCTGATCAACTCCCTGGCGACCTACGCCCGGACCAACGACTACGGCTTCCTGGAAAGCCCCTACCGCAAGGTGGTGGACGGCCAGGTCACCGACGAGATCGAGTTCCTCTCGGCCATCAACGAGGCAGAATACGTGATCGCCCAGGCTTCGGCCCAGGTGGACAAGAACAATCGCTTCGTCGACGACCTGATCAACGTGCGTTACATGAACGAGTTCACCGTCAAGCCGCCGATCGAGGTGGCTTACATGGACGTGTCGCCGAAGCAGGTGGTCTCCGTGGCGGCGGCGCTGATTCCCTTCCTGGAGCACGATGACGCCAACCGCGCCCTGATGGGCTCGAACATGCAGCGCCAGGCGGTGCCGACCCTGCGCAGTGACAAGCCCCTGGTAGGTACCGGGATGGAGCGCTACGTGGCCGGGGATTCCGGTGTGTGCGCCGTGGCCCGGCGCCCCGGGGTGATCGACTCGGTCGACGCCAGCCGCATCGTGGTGCGGGTCAATGACGCCGACGTGGGCAAGGACGAGGCCCCGGTCGACATCTACAACCTGACCAAGTACACCCGCTCCAACCAGAACACCTGCATCAACCAGCGCCCGATCGTGCGCCAGGGTGATGCGGTGGCCCGCGGCGACATCCTCGCCGACGGCCCGTCCATCGACATGGGCGAACTGGCCCTGGGCCAGAACATGCGCATCGCGTTTATGCCCTGGAACGGCTACAACTTCGAGGACTCCATCCTGGTGTCCGAGAAAGTGGTGAAAGAGGACCGTTTCACCTCGATCCACATCCAGGAGCTGACCTGTATCGCGCGGGACACCAAGCTGGGGCCGGAGGAGATCTCCTCGGACATCCCCAACGTCGGTGAAAGCGCCCTGGCCAAGCTGGACGAGTCCGGCATCGTGTATATCGGCGCCGAGGTGGACGCCGGCGATATCCTGGTGGGCAAGGTCACGCCGAAAGGCGAGACCCAGCTGACCCCGGAGGAGAAGCTGCTGCGTGCGATCTTCGGTGAAAAGGCCTCGGACGTGAAAGATACCTCCCTGCGGGTGCCCTCCAGCACCAAGGGCACGGTGATCGACGTGCAGGTATTCACCCGGGACGGCCTGGAGAAGGATGCCCGTGCCCAGCAGATCGAGAAGCACCAGCTGGACGACTTCCGCAAGGATCTAAAGGAAGAGTACCGGATCTTCGAGGAAGCGACCTTCAACCGCCTGGGCAACCAGCTCAAGGGCGCCAAGACCGTCAGCGGTGGCGGCCTCACCAAGGGCACCAGCCTGACCGAGAAGGTGCTGGCGGACCTGGATCGCGAGCAGTGGTTCAAGCTCAAGCTGTCCGACGCCGAGCTGAACGAGGCCCTGGCCTCTGCCCGCCGCCAGCTGGACGAGCAGAACAGCCTGCTGGAAGAGCGCTTCGAAGACAAGAAGCGCAAGCTGCAGAGCGGCGACGACCTCGCCCCCGGCGTGCTCAAGATCGTCAAGGTCTACCTGGCGATCAAGCGCCGCATCCAGCCGGGCGACAAGATGGCCGGCCGCCACGGTAACAAGGGTGTGATCTCGGTGATCATGCCGGTGGAGGACATGCCCTTCGACGAGAACGGCGAGCCCGTGGATATCGTGCTCAACCCGCTGGGCGTGCCCTCGCGGATGAACGTGGGCCAGATCCTGGAAACCCATCTGGGCATGGCGGCCAAGGGTCTCGGCGTGAAGATCGACGAGATGCTGGCCCAGCAGCGCAAGGTGGCCGAGGTACGCAAGTTCCTCGAGGCGATCTACAACAACGGCGCCGGCCGCACCGAGGACCTCAAGTCCCTGTCGGACGACGAGATCATCGAGCTGGCCAACAATCTGCGCGGCGGTGTACCCATGGCGACGCCGGTGTTCGACGGTGCCGCGGAGCCCGCGATCAAGGAACTGCTGGAACTGGCAGACCTGCCCGATTCGGGTCAGTTCACCCTGTATGACGGCCGTACCGGCGAGTCCTTCGACCGCCCGGTAACCGTGGGTTACATGTACATGCTGAAGCTGAACCACCTGGTGGACGACAAGATGCATGCCCGTTCCACCGGCTCCTACAGCCTCGTGACCCAGCAGCCGCTGGGCGGCAAGGCGCAGTTCGGTGGCCAGCGCTTCGGGGAGATGGAGGTCTGGGCCCTGGAGGCCTATGGCGCCGCCTACACCCTGCAGGAGATGCTGACGGTCAAGTCGGACGACGTGGCCGGGCGGACCAAGATGTACAAGAACATTGTGGATGGTGACCATCGTATGGAGCCGGGCATGCCCGAGTCCTTCAACGTGTTGGTCAAGGAAATACGTTCTCTGGGGATCGATATCGAGCTGGAGCACGAGTGACGTCGGCGCGCGCTGCCGGGCGGAATGGCCCGCGGCGCGCTCCGTACGACACGGACCTAACCAACATACGGACTCTAGGCAGGGTGGCGCCGCTACCCGCCGAAAGGAAAACCTCGCGGAGGAAAGACCTTGAAAGACTTACTTAATCTGCTCAAGTCCCAGGGACAGTCAGACGAATTCGATGCGATCCGCATCGGCCTGGCGTCGCCGGAAATGATTCGCTCCTGGTCATTCGGTGAAGTGAAGAAGCCGGAGACCATCAACTACCGTACCTTCAAGCCGGAGCGGGACGGCCTGTTCTGCGCCAAGATCTTTGGCCCGGTAAAGGACTACGAGTGCCTGTGCGGCAAGTACAAGCGCCTCAAGCATCGCGGCGTGATCTGCGAGAAGTGCGGCGTGGAAGTGGCGCTGGCCAAGGTGCGCCGCGAGCGCATGGGCCACATCGAGCTGGCCAGCCCGGTGGCCCACATCTGGTTCCTCAAGTCGCTGCCCTCGCGCATCGGCCTGCTGCTGGACATGACCCTGCGCGACATCGAGCGGGTGCTGTACTTTGAATCCTACGTGGTCACCGATCCCGGCCTGACCACCCTGGAGGCGGGCCAGCTGCTCACCGACGAGCAGTACTACGAGGCGATGGAAGAATTCGGCGACGAGTTCACCGCCAAGATGGGTGCCGAGGCGGTCCAGGACCTGATGATGCAGCTGGACCTGGATCAGGAAGTCGCGCGCCTGCGCGAGGAGATCCCGGCGACTAACTCGGAAACCAAGATCAAGAAGCTGTCCAAGCGGCTGAAGCTGATGGAAGCCTTCGCCAACTCCGGCAACAAGCCCGAGTGGATGGTGATGAATGCCCTGCCGGTGCTGCCGCCGGACCTGCGTCCGCTGGTGCCCCTGGACGGCGGCCGCTTTGCGACCTCCGACCTGAATGATCTGTACCGCCGGGTGATCAACCGTAACAACCGCCTGAAGCGTCTGCTGGACCTCAACGCGCCGGATATCATCGTGCGCAACGAGAAGCGCATGCTGCAGGAATCCGTGGACGCGCTGCTGGATAACGGCCGTCGCGGGCGGGCCATCACCGGTTCCAACAAGCGCCCGCTGAAGTCCCTGGCCGACATGATCAAGGGCAAGCAGGGCCGCTTCCGCCAGAACCTGCTGGGCAAGCGTGTGGACTACTCCGGTCGTTCCGTGATCGTGGTGGGCCCGACCTTGCGCTTGCACCAGTGCGGCCTGCCCAAGAAGATGGCCCTGGAGCTGTTCAAGCCCTTCATCTTCGGCAAGCTGGAAGCGCGTGGCCTGGCGACCACGATCAAGGCTGCCAAGAAAATGGTCGAGCGCGAGCCGCCGGAAGTCTGGGACATCCTCGCCGAGGTGATTCGCGAGCACCCGGTACTGCTGAACCGTGCGCCGACCCTGCACCGCCTGGGTATCCAGGCCTTCGAGCCGGTACTGATTGAAGGCAAGGCGATCCAGCTGCACCCGCTGGTTTGTGCTGCCTACAACGCCGACTTCGACGGTGACCAGATGGCGGTGCACGTGCCGCTGACCCTGGAAGCGCAGCTGGAAGCGCGGGCCCTGATGATGTCCACCAACAACATCCTGTCCCCCGCCAACGGCGAGCCCATCATCGTCCCGTCCCAGGACGTGGTCCTGGGCCTGTATTACATGACCCGCGAGCGGGTCAACGCCAAGGGCGAGGGCATGGCCTTTGCCAATGTCTCCGAAGTGCACCGCGCCTACAAGGCCGGTCACGTGCACCTGCAGGCGCGGGTCAAAGTGCGGATTACGGAAATGGTGGTGGCCGACGACGGCGAGCGCCAGGAGCGTACCTTCCTGGCCGATACCACCGTCGGTCGCGCCCTGCTGTGGGAAATCGTGCCCCGGGGCATCGGCTACGACATGGTCAACCAGGACATGGCCAAGAAAGCCATCTCGCGCATCATCAACCAGTGCTACCGCGTGGTTGGCCTGAAGGCCACCGTGATCTTCGCGGACCAGCTGATGTACACCGGTTACGAATACTCCACCCGTTCCGGCTCCTCCATCGGGGTGAACGACTTCGAGATCCCGGCCGCCAAGGCCGAGATCATCGAGCACGCCGAGGCCGAGGTGAAGGAGATCGAGGACCAGTTTGCCTCCGGCCTGGTGACCCACGGCGAGAAGTACAACAAGGTGATCGATATCTGGTCCCGCGCCAACGACCTGGTATCCAAGTCCATGATGGAGGGCCTGTCCAAGGAATCCGTGGTCAACCGCGACGGCGATACCGAGGAGCAGGCCTCGTTTAACTCGGTGTATATCTATGCCGACTCCGGCGCCCGGGGTTCCCCCGCGCAGATCCGCCAGCTGGCGGGTATGCGGGGCCTGATGGCCAAGCCGGACGGCTCGATCATCGAGACGCCCATTGTGGCTAACTTCCGCGAGGGTCTGAACGTACTGCAGTACTTCATCTCCACCCACGGCGCCCGTAAGGGTCTGGCGGACACCGCCCTGAAGACCGCGAACTCCGGTTACCTGACCCGCCGTCTGGTGGACGTGGCGCAGGATCTGGTGGTGACCGAGCAGGATTGCGGCACCGACAAGGGCCTGCTGATGGCACCGGTGATCGACGGGGGTGACATCATCGAGTCCCTGGGCGATCGCGTGCTGGGCCGGATCGTGGCGCGTGACGTGCCCAAGCCGGGCAGCGAGGACGAGATCTCCATTACCGCCGGCACCATGCTGGACGAGCTGTGGGTGACCCGTCTCGAGGAAATGGGTATCGACGAAATCGAAGTGCGTTCGCCGATCACCTGTGAAACCCGCCACGGTATCTGCTCCACCTGTTACGGCCGTGACCTTGCCCGCGGGCACCGGGTCAACATGGGCGAGTCCATCGGCGTGGTGGCCGCCCAGTCCATCGGTGAGCCGGGCACCCAGCTGACCATGCGGACCTTCCACATCGGTGGTGCGGCGTCCCGGGCCACGGCCCAGGACAACATCCAGGTGATGAACGACGGTACCGTGCGCCTGCACAACGTGAAGGTGGTTGACCGTACCGACGGCTCCCTGATCACCGTGTCCCGTTCCGGCGAACTGTCGGTACTGGACAATGTGGGCCGCGAGCGCGAGCGCTACAAGCTGCCCTACGGTGCGGTGATCAAGGTGCGTGACCATGCAAAGGTCGCCGCCGGCGAGATCGTCGCCAACTGGGACCCGCACACCCACCCGATCGTCACCGAGCTGGCCGGGATCGTGAAGTTCTCCGGCATGGACGAGAACGTGACCATCAAGCGCCAGACCGATGAGCTGACCGGCCTGTCCTCCATCGAGGTGATGGAAGCGGGTGAGCGTCCGACCGCCGGCAAGGACGTGCGTCCCGCCGTGACCCTGGTCGACGACAAGGGCAAGGAACTGTGCCTGCCGGGTACCAACGTGCCCGCGCACTACTTCCTGCCGCCCCTGGCCCTGGTCAACCTGGAAGACGGTGCCAAGGTCGAGGTCGGGGACGTGCTCTCGCGGATTCCGCAGGAAGGCTCCAAGACCCGCGACATCACCGGTGGTCTGCCCCGCGTGGCGGACCTGTTCGAGGCGCGCAAGCCGAAGGAGCCCGCGATCCTTGCGGAGATCTCCGGTACTGTGAGCTTCGGCAAGGAAACCAAGGGCAAGCGCCGCCTGGTGATCACCCCCACGGACGGCAAGCCGCTGGCCGATGGGTCCGATCACTACGAGGCGCTGATTCCCAAGTGGCGTAACCTGTCCGTGTTCGAAGGTGAGCAGGTCGAGAAGGGTGAAGTGGTGTCGGAAGGCCCCCTGAGCCCGCACGATATCCTGCGCCTGAAGGGCATCAAGGAGCTGGCCAAGTACATCGTCAACGAGATCCAGGAGGTTTACCGCCTCCAGGGTGTGAAGATCAACGACAAGCACATCGAGGTGATCGTTCGCCAGATGCTGCGCAAGGTGGTGATCACATCCTCCGGCGATTCCGGCCTGATCAAGGGCGAGCAGGTCGAGTACACGACCTTCCTCGAGGAGAACGAGCGTCTTCTCGCCGACGGCCTGGTGCCGGCGAACGCCGAGCGCGAGCTGCTGGGTATCACCAAGGCATCGCTGGCGACCGAGAGCTTCATCTCCGCGGCCTCCTTCCAGGAGACCACCCGCGTGCTTACCGAAGCGGCGGTCACCGGCAAGCGCGATTACCTGCGTGGCCTCAAGGAGAACGTGGTCGTTGGCCGCCTGATCCCGGCGGGCACCGGGCTTGCCTACCACGAGGAGCGCAAGCGCAGCCGTGAGGGCGACACCGAGATGAGCGTCTCGGCCCAGGAAATCGAAGCGGCCCTGACTGAAGCCCTGCAGGGCGACGACTAAGCGCCCCCCGAAAGGGGGCTCCAAAAAGGGGTCAGATCCCATTTACAATAAATGGGATCTGACCCCTTTTTTTATTCCTGGCGAAAAACCATACATAGACTAAGGTTTTACTACCTGTGCGAACAGCGGTAGGTCACGGGCATGTTCCCAAACTAGCTAATCAGGTATCAAATCATGAATAATATAAAGAAAATCAGTGTGTTGGGGGTTGCAGTCTGCTGCTTGTATGCGCCCCTGGGCTGGAGCCAGCCCGCCAACGGCGTAACCCCCATCGAGCTTTTCGCCTGCGATTACCGCGATGGCAAAGGTATGCAGGACCTCCTGGACGTTGCCAAAACCTTCGACAAATGGGCCACGGACAACGACGCCCAGTACGCGGCCTGGATCATCACCCCGGAATTCCGCACCGCCGAGGACGGCTTCGATGTTGGCTGGATCGGTTCCTGGCCGAGCGGCGCCGCCATGGGCAGCGGCCTGGACACCTGGGTCAGCAAGGGCGGCAAGGTCGCGGCCGCCTTCGACAAGGTCATCGACTGCAGCGACTCCCATGCCTTGATGGCGGGGCATACCGTCTATGCGCCCGACGGGCCTATTGCCGACAGTGACAGTGTGGTCTGGTTTTCCAGCTGCACGCTGGAAGAGGGGGTCTCCATGGGAGAAGCCCTCGCGGCTCACGGCGAGTCCTCTGGCATGATGCGCGGCATGGGCAGCGAGGCCCTGTCATGGGTATTCACCCCGGCCCTCGGCGCGGGCGATATGGACTTCGATTACTACAGCGTCGTGGGACATCCCAGCCGTGCGGCCCTGGGGGCCAATTTCGACCGCTTCTACAACGGGGGCGGCTGGCAGAAATCGGCGGACATCATGGCCGACGTGGCAAGCTGTGACAGCCCGCGCCTGTACCATGCGCACCCGGTGCGTTCTGGCGCTGGCGGCTAGCCCGGTAGTCCTTCCCGAGGAGGGTGGCGGGCATCTCCCGCCACCCTCGTTTTCGCCCTGCTTTCCTGCTTGACTCTACCCGGACCCGTCTATAGAATGCCGCCTCCTCTTTCCCGGGGTGTCTTCGTTCGTCTTCAGGCTTTGCCTGTGGGGCGCTCTTCGAGGTGCCGGGTGGCGGTGAAGCGGGGTCCTGCTTCCGGCCGTTGAGGGTAGCCGCAAGGCTATGAAACTAAACGAAATATTTTGGAGTTTTAACTGAATGGCAACGATCAACCAATTGGTTCGTAAGCCTCGGAAACGCAAAGTAGAAAAGAGCGACGTGCCCGCCCTGCAGAGCTGTCCGCAGCGCCGCGGCGTGTGCACCCGCGTCTACACGACGACCCCGAAGAAGCCAAACTCCGCGCTGCGTAAAGTCTGCCGTGTGCGCCTGACCAACGGTTACGAAGTGTCTTCGTACATCGGCGGTGAGGGCCACAACCTGCAGGAACACAGTGTGGTGCTGATTCGTGGCGGCCGTGTAAAGGACCTGCCGGGTGTGCGCTATCACACCGTGCGGGGCAGCCTGGATACCTCCGGAGTATCGGACCGTCGTAACGGCCGCTCCAAGTACGGTGCCAAGCGTCCCAAGTAAGTCCCTGGGCGTTACCAGCATACGATGTAAGTAAGGCCGAACCCCTGCCTCCCCCGCCTTTGTGGCAGGTCGGTGTTCGGATCAACCTGAAGAGAGAAAAGGGCAAAGAATATGCCAAGAAGACGTGTAGTCGCCAAGCGCGAAGTATTGCCGGATCCCAAGTACGGCAATGTGCAGCTGGCAAAATTCATGAACCACGTAATGATCAGTGGTAAGAAATCTGTCGCCGAGACCATCGTTTACGGGGCGCTGGATATTGTTCACGAGAAGCTGAACAAGGATCCGATCGAAGCCTTTGACGAGGCCCTGGAAAACATCGCGCCCATGGTGGAAGTAAAGTCCCGCCGTGTGGGTGGTGCGACCTACCAGGTACCGGTTGAAGTGCGTCCCGCCCGCCGCATCGCGCTGTCCATGCGCTGGCTGGTGGAGTACGCCCGTAACCGCGGCGAGAAGTCCATGCGGCAGCGCCTCGCGGGCGAGATCATCGACGCGTCCCAGGGTAAGGGGAATGCGGTCCGCAAGCGCGAGGATGTGCACCGGATGGCAGAAGCCAACAAGGCTTTCTCTCACTACCGTTTTTAATTTGTTGCCCTGGTGCCTCGCCGCCGGCTGGCGTCGGGGCACCACCAACCAGCAATTGGGGATTTAATTGTGGCACGAAAGACTCCTATCAAACGGTACCGGAATATCGGTATCTGCGCGCACGTGGATGCGGGCAAAACGACCACCACGGAACGCGTGCTGTTCTACACCGGCCTGTCGCACAAGATTGGCGAGGTGCATGACGGCGCGGCGACCATGGACTGGATGGAGCAGGAGCAGGAGCGTGGTATCACCATTACCTCCGCTGCGACCACCTGCTTCTGGCGCGGTATGGACGCCCAGTTCGACGAGCACCGGATCAACATCATCGACACCCCCGGGCACGTGGATTTTACCATTGAGGTAGAACGGTCCCTGCGGGTGCTGGACGGTGCCGTGGTGGTGCTGTGTGGCTCCTCCGGCGTACAGCCCCAGACCGAGACGGTCTGGCGCCAGGCCAACAAGTACGAAGTGCCCCGGATGGTCTTCGTCAACAAGATGGACCGTGCCGGTGCTGACTTCCGCCGGGTGATCGCGCAGTTGAAAGAGCGCCTGGGCGCCAATGCCGTGCCCCTGCAGATGACCATCGGTTCCGAGGATGAATTCCGCGGCGTGGTCGATCTGGTCAAGAACAAGGCCATACTCTGGAGTGAGGAAGACCAGGGCATGACCTTCGAGTACGGTGAAATCCCCGCAGAGATTGCGGACGAAGTCGCCGAGATGCGCGAGTACATGATCGAGGCGGCCGCCGAGGCCAACGAAGAGCTCATGGAAAAATATCTCGAGGGCGGGGAGCTGACCGAGGAAGAGATCAAAATGGGCATCCGTACCCGCACCCTGGCCAACGAGATCGTCCCGGTACTGGGTGGTTCGGCGTTCAAGAACAAGGGCGTGCAGGCGGTGCTGGATGCGGTGATCGAGTATATGCCGTCACCCACCGAGGTGCGCGCGATTGAAGGTCACCTGCTGGATGCGGACGAGACCATCGAGACCCGCGAGGCCGATGACGATGCACCGTTCTCGGCGCTGGCATTCAAGATTGCGACGGACCCCTTCGTGGGCACCCTGACGTTTTTCCGGGTTTACTCCGGCAAACTGGAATCCGGCACCGGCATCTTCAACTCCGTGAAGGAGAAAAAGGAGCGCGTGGGCCGGATGGTGCAAATGCACTCCAACAGCCGCGAAGAGATCAAGGAAGTGTGGGCGGGCGACATCGCCGCTGCCGTCGGCCTGAAAGACGTCACCACCGGTGACACTCTGTGCAGCATGGAAAAGCCCATCGTTCTCGAGCGCATGGAGTTCCCGGAGCCGGTGATCTCCGTGGCGGTGGAGCCCAAGTCAAAGGCGGATCAGGAAAAAATGGGTATCGCCCTGGGTAAACTGGCCCAGGAAGACCCTTCCTTCCGGGTCAAGACCGACGAGGAAACCGGCCAGACCATCATCTCCGGTATGGGCGAGCTGCACCTGGATATCCTGGTGGATCGCATGCGCCGCGAGTTCAACGTCGAGGCGAATATCGGCAAGCCGCAGGTGGCCTACCGTGAGGCGATCCGCAATCGCTCCGAGATTGAAGGCAAGTTTGTACGCCAGTCGGGCGGTCGCGGCCAGTACGGCCACGTCTGGATCCGCTACGAACCGGGCGAGGACGAGAACGCTGAAGGCCTGGAGTTCGTCAACGAGATCGTTGGCGGCGTGGTGCCCAAGGAATACATTCCTGCGGTACAGAAGGGTATCGAAGAACAGATGCAGAACGGCGTGCTTGCGGGTTATCCGCTGCTGGGCCTGAAAGCGACCCTGTACGATGGCTCTTTCCACGACGTGGACTCCAACGAAATGGCGTTCAAGATCGCCGCCAGCATGGCGACCAAGAAGCTCTCCTCCGAGGGTGGCGCGGTCCTGCTGGAGCCGATCATGAAAGTGGAAGTGGTGACGCCCGAGGAAAACATGGGTGACGTGGTCGGTGACCTCAACCGTCGCCGCGGCATGATCGCGGGGATGGACGAGAGCGTTTCCGGCAAGGTCATCAATGCCGAGGTACCGCTGGCGGAGATGTTCGGCTATGCCACCGACCTGCGCAGCGCGACCCAGGGCCGGGCGACCTACACCATGGAGTTCATGAAGTACTCCGAGGCGCCCAACAACATCGCCCAGGAAATCATTTCCAAGAGCGGAAACAACTAAATTCAGCTATCTCACAGAGGTGACTTAAAGTGGCAAAGGAAAAATTCGAACGTAGTAAGCCCCACGTCAACGTGGGTACCATTGGTCACGTAGACCACGGTAAGACGACGCTGACGGCGGCGCTGACGCGCGTTTGTGCGGAGACCTGGGGCAGCGGTTCGGCGGTGGCCTTCGACGGCATCGACAACGCACCGGAAGAGAAAGAGCGCGGTATCACCATCGCGACCTCCCACGTGGAGTACGACTCCCCCGGGCGTCACTACGCACACGTAGACTGCCCCGGCCACGCCGACTATGTGAAGAACATGATCACCGGTGCGGCACAGATGGACGGCGCGATTCTGGTGTGTGGCGCGACTGACGGCCCGATGCCGCAGACCCGCGAGCACATTCTGCTGTCCCGCCAGGTGGGCGTGCCCTACATCGTGGTCTTCCTGAACAAGGCTGACCTGCTGGCAGAAGACTGTGGCGGCGCCGACTCCGAGGAATACGAGGAGATGAAGGAGCTGGTCGAGATGGAGCTGCGTGAGCTGCTGGACCAGTACGACTTCCCGGGCGACGACACCCCGATCATCTGTGGCAGCGCGCTGATGGCGCTGAACGGCGAGGATGACAACGAGCTGGGCGTGACCGCGGTGAAGACCCTGGTTGAGACCCTGGACAGCTACATCCCGGAGCCGGAGCGTGCGATTGACCAGGCCTTCCTGATGCCGGTTGAGGACGTGTTCTCCATCTCTGGCCGCGGCACCGTGGTGACCGGTCGTGTAGAGCGCGGCATCATCAAGGTGGGCGACGAGATCGAGATCGTGGGTATCCGCGACACCACCAAGACCACCTGTACGGGTGTCGAGATGTTCCGCAAGCTGCTGGACGAAGGCCGAGCGGGCGAGAACGTGGGTATCCTGCTGCGTGGCACCAAGCGTGAAGACGTTGAGCGTGGCCAGGTACTGGCGGTACCGGGCTCAGTAACCCCGCACACGAAGTTCGAGTGTGAGGTTTACATCCTGTCCAAGGAAGAGGGTGGTCGTCACACGCCGTTCTTCAAGGGCTACCGTCCGCAGTTCTACTTCCGTACCACGGACGTGACCGGCTCCTGCGAGCTGCCCGAGGGCACCGAGATGGTGATGCCGGGTGACAACGTGCAGATGACGGCCACGCTGATCGCGCCGATCGCGATGGAAGAAGGCCTGCGCTTTGCGATCCGCGAAGGCGGCCGCACCGTGGGCGCCGGCGTGGTATCCAAGATCCTCGACTAAACCTCCAGGATCCACCGCCACACCCCGAAAGCCCGGCCATGCGCCGGGCTTTTTTATGCCCATGGATGGCCGGTGCCGAACGCGGCATGGACGGCCCGCTGTTAGCGTGTCCCGGGAGGCGTATCCTCAGTTCGCGCCCGAGCTACGGAGTGACATATCGGCGACTAGCGGTGCCGATTCAGCTCCGATATCTGCCCATTGAGCGTGAGAAAGTCGTACAGCACGCCGAGGCCGAAAAGGCCCAGGGTCAGCAAGTAGAGAAGGCCGGTGAAGATCTTGCCCATGTAGAAGCGGTGTACGCCGAAGACGCCGAGGAAGGTGAGCAGGATCCAGGCGAGGTCGTAGTCGGTGGGGCCGGCGTCGTATTTGTAGTCCGCCTCCCGCGACATGGCCGGAATCAGGAACAGGTCGATAATCCAGCCGACCAGGAGCAGGCCCACGGTGAAGAACCAGATCACCCCGGTGATCTGCTTTCCATAATAGAAGCGGTGGGCGCCGATAAAGCCGAAAATCCACAGCAGATAGCCCATGAATACCGAGTGGCTGGGGGTCTCTCTTTCCATGGCTGACGACTCCTTCTGGGCTGGCAGTCTGTATGGTCTGCCGGGTGCGGGCGGGCGTCAAGCCGGGAGAAAAGGGGACGCGAAAAAAGGGGACGGATACCTATTTCACCAGGAAATAGGTATCCGTCCCCTTTTCTAGGTATCCGTCCCCTCGAGTGTGGAAAATTACCGCTTGCACCCCACCCCAGAACTGCCATAATGCGCGCCGGCAAACGCCCATGGAAATAAGTCGGACTCACCGAAACTATTTGCCATCGCCTGGTTGACAGCCATCAGGTCGGTCTATAGAATTCGCGTTCCTTTTTCGGGGGGCTCCCTTGCGGGTCTCTGGTTTTTTATTGATTGGAGTTAGTTCAGGTGCAGAATCAAAGCATTCGAATTCGCCTTAAGGCTTTTGACCACCGACTGATCGACATGTCGACTCAGGAGATCGTGGAAACAGCGCGCCGCACCGGTGCGCAGGTCAAGGGTCCTATCCCCCTTCCCACCCGGAAGGAGAAGTACACCGTGCTGGTTTCCCCGCACGTCAACAAGGACGCCCGTGACCAGTACGAGATCCGTACCCACAAGCGCCTGTTGGACATTGTGGAGCCTACTGAAAAGACAGTAGACGCCCTGATGAAGTTGGACCTGGCAGCAGGTGTAGAAGTACAAATCAGTCTTGGCTAACGACAATTCGTAGCAAGACCTGCCCGGCCACCACAATGTGGCCGGGTGTGTAACGCCCGGCACTGTGCAGCAAGCTTTTTATAGCAAGCAAGGCGGGGCGGCCATAGAGGGTAAGCCCCGTACACTGAGAGGTTAGTAAAATGACTATTGGCTTAGTCGGCCGTAAGTCCGGTATGACTCGCGTCTTTACCGAAGACGGCGCATCCATTCCAGTAACCGTAGTGGAGGTTTCTCCAAACCGCGTTACTCAGATCAAAGAGCTCGAGAGCGATGGCTACCGGGCAATCCAGGTCACTGCGGGCAATCGCAAGGCCTCAAGAGTGAGTAAATCAGAAGCCGGCCACTTCGCGAAAGCGGGCGTGGAAGCGGGTCTCGGTTTGTGGGAATTCCGTCTCGATGGCTCCGATGAAGCCTTCGAGGTTGGCGTTGAGCTGACCGTGGAGCGCTTCGAGGCCGGCCAGAAGGTCGATGTCGCGGGCAAATCCAAGGGCAAGGGCTTCCAGGGCGCGATCAAGCGCTGGAACTTCCGCACCCAGGACGCTACTCACGGTAACTCCCTGTCGCACCGCGCGCCCGGTTCCATCGGCCAGTGCCAGACACCGGGTCGCGTGTTCAAGGGCAAGAAGATGGCAGGCCACATGGGGTCCGAGAGCGTGACCACGCATGGCCTGGAAGTCGTGCGCGTTGATGTCGAGCGTAACCTGCTTCTCATCAAAGGCGCCGTCCCCGGTGCACCCGGCGGTGACGTTATCGTGCGTCCCGCGGTCAAGGCTTAAGGTTAGGGGGTCTCTAACGTGGAACTGAATGTAGTCAAGCCGGGCAACGCCGACGCGGGTAAGGTATCCGTGTCAGACGTGGCCTTCGCCCGAGAATTCAACGAGGACCTGGTTCATCAGGTCGTCACTGCGTACATGGCCGGCGCCCGTCAGGGCACCCGCGCGCAGAAAACCCGCGCCGAAGTGCGTGGCGGTGGCAAGAAGCCCTGGCGCCAGAAAGGCACGGGCCGTGCCCGTGCGGGAACCATCCGTTCCCCGATCTGGCGCTCCGGCGGTACCACCTTCGCCGCCAAGCCGCAGGATCACGGCCAGAAAGTAAACCGCAAGATGTACCGCGCGGCCCTGCGCTCCATCATGTCCGAGCTGGCTCGCCAGGATCGCCTGATGGTTGTCGAGAGTGTCGACGTCGAGGAGCCCAAGACCAAGCTGCTGGTCAAGCAGCTGGGTGAATACGGGCTGGACAACGTGCTGATCGTCACCTCGGAAGTGGGTGAAAACCTCTACCTTGCGGCGCGCAACCTGCACAAGGTCGACGTGCGTGACGTGGACGGCGTGGACCCGGTGAGCCTGATTGCCTACGACAAGGTCATGGTCACCGTGGACGCAGTGAAGAAGTTTGAGGAGATGCTGGGATGAACCAGGAGCGCGTATTTCAAGTGCTGGTAGGCCCGCACGTATCCGAGAAAGCGGCTGTGGTCGCAGACGCCAGCAACCAGTATGTATTCAAGGTTGCGGTAGACGCCACCAAGCTGGAGATCAAGAAGTCGGTTGAGCAGCTGTTCAAGGTCAAGGTGGACGCGGTCCAGACCCTGAAGGTCAAGGGCAAGGTCAAGCGCAACCGTTTCGGCTTCAGCAGCAAGCCGACCTGGAAAAAGGCATACGTTCGCCTGGAGCAGGGTCACGACATCGACTTTGCGTCCGCTGAGTAAGGCGAGTAAGGAGTAGGTTTAAAATGGCAATTCTGAAGAGCAAGCCCACCTCCCCCGGTCGCCGTCACGTCGTCCGTGTGGTCAGCGAAGAGCTGCACAAGGGTGAAGCGTATCGCCCGCTGCTGGAGAAGCAGAACCGCAACGGTGGTCGTAACAACAATGGTCGGATCACCACCCGTCACGTGGGCGGTGGTCACAAGCAGCATTACCGGCTGGTGGACTTCAAGCGCACCAAGGACGGCATCCCGGCCAAGGTCGAGCGCCTGGAGTACGACCCCAATCGCACCGCGCACATCGCGCTGCTGCTGTTCGCCGATGGCGAGCGCCGCTACATCATTGCGCCCAAGGGCGTGAAGGCCGGCGACGTGCTGCAGTCCGGTCCCGCGGCGCCTATCAAGAACGGCAACTGCCTGCCGCTGCGCAACATCCCGGTGGGTAGCGTGATCCACGCGGTCGAGCTCAAGCCCGGCAAGGGTGCGCAGATGGCGCGTTCCGCCGGTGCCTCGATGCAGCTGGTGGCACGTGAAGGCCGCTACGCGACTGTGCGCCTGCGCTCCGGCGAGATGCGCAAGGTCCTGTCGGACTGCCGCGCAACCCTGGGCGAGGTTTCCAACTCCGAGCACAGCCTGCGCAAGCTGGGCAAGGCCGGTGCGGCTCGCTGGCGCGGTGTGCGCCCGACGGTTCGCGGCGTGGCAATGAACCCGGTAGATCACCCGCATGGTGGTGGTGAGGGCCGCACTTCCGGTGGCCGTCACCCGGTGAGCCCGTGGGGCACGCCGACCAAGGGTTACAAGACCCGCAGTAACAAGCGTACCGACGGCCTGATTGTGCGTCGTCGTGGTAAGAAGTAACGGTTGCCCGTAAACCAGATCTAGAGGAAGAAATTGTGCCGCGTTCACTGAAAAAAGGTCCATTTATCGACCTTCACTTGATGAAGAAGGTCGAAGCTGCGGTAGAGAGCAATGACCGCCGCCCGATCAAGACCTGGTCGCGCCGTTCCATGGTCGCACCGGATATGGTGGGCCTGACTATTGCCGTACACAACGGCCGCCAGCATGTACCGGTCCTGATCAACGAAGACATGGTTGGCCACAAGCTGGGCGAATTTGCGGTCACCCGCACGTTCAAGGGCCACATTGTGGACAAGAAGGTCAAGCGCTAGGCGCTGATTGATATCGAGGTTTAGGAAGATGGAAGTTGCAGCAAGACTGAAAGGCGCGCGGATCTCTGCGCAGAAGGCCCGCCTGGTTGCTGACCAGGTGCGCGGCAAGTCCGTGGAAGAAGCGCTGAGCCTGCTCGAGTTCAGCACCAAGAAGGCTGCCCACATTGTCAAGAAGGTGCTCGATTCAGCCATTGCCAATGCGGAGAACAACGAAGGCGCGGACGTGGACGAGCTGAAAGTGTCCAGCGTCTTCGTGGATGAGGGTATGACGATGAAGCGTCTGCGCCCGCGCGCCAAGGGCCGCGCGGACCGGATTCTGAAGCGCAGCTGTCATATCACAGTGAAAGTTGCAGACGGCGAAGGCTAAGGTTAGGAGAAGACCAAATGGGTCAGAAAGTAAATCCAGTCGGCATCCGGTTAGGAATCGTTAAAAAGCATTCCTCCATCTGGTATGCGGACAGCAAGAACTACTCGAAGAACCTGATCAGCGACCTGGAAGTGCGCAAGTTCATCGAAAAGGAACTTGAGAACGCCTCGGTCAGCCGTGTGGTTATCGAGCGCCCGGCCCAGACCGCGCGCATTACCATCCACACCGCCCGCCCCGGCATCGTGATCGGCAAGAAAGGCGAGGACGTGGACAAGCTGCGCAAGACGCTGACGGCGCGTATGGGTGTGCCCGTGCACATCAATATCGAGGAGATTCGCAAGCCCGACCTGGATGCCAAGCTGGTTGCACAGAACGTCGCCCAGCAGCTGGAGCGTCGTGTGATGTTCCGCCGCGCGATGAAGCGCGTGGTCCAGAACGCCATGCGTCAGGGCGCAGAGGGTATCAAGGTGCAGGTAGGCGGCCGCCTGGGTGGCGCTGAGATCGCCCGCACCGAGTGGTATCGCGAAGGCCGTGTCCCCCTGCACACGCTGCGAGCGGACATCGACTACGCGACCTACGAGGCTACCACCACGTACGGCATCATCGGCGTGAAGGTATGGATTTTCAAAGGCGAGGTCATCGGTACCGACGATGCCGGCGACGCCGTCAAGAAGACAGCAACTAATTAAGGGTTACGCAGATGCTTCAACCTAAGCGTACTAAATTCCGCAAAACGATGAAGGGCCGCAACCGCGGCCTGGCGCAGCGTGGCAGCAAAGTGAGCTTCGGCGAATACGGTTTGAAAGCAACCGGTCGCGGCCGCATAACTGCACGCCAGATCGAGGCAGCCCGTCGTGCGATGACCCGCCATATCAAGCGTGGCGGCAAGATCTGGATCCGCGTCTTCCCGGACAAGCCGATCACCGGCAAGCCGCTGGAAGTTCGCCAGGGTAAAGGTAAGGGTAACGTGGAGTACTGGGTAGCCCAGGTACAGCCCGGAAGGGTGTTGTACGAAGTGCAGGGTGTATCCGAGGAGCTGGCCAGGGAAGCATTTGCCCTGGCGGCATCCAAGATTCCCGTTGCGACAACATTTGTAAAACGGTCGGTGATGTGATGAAAGCAAGCGAATTGCGTGAGAAGTCCGCTGAGGACCTGAACAAGCAGCTGCTCACCCTGCGTGAGGAGCAGTTCAAGCTGCGCATGCAGAAGTCCACTGGTCAGCTGGGGCAGACGCATCTGCTGCAGCAGAATCAGCGCGACATCGCACGCGTCAAGACTGTTCTGAAACAGAAGGCAGGTAACTAGACATGTCAGGTGCAGAAAAGCGTATTCGTACGGCAACCGGCAAGGTTGTCAGTAACAAGATGGACAAGACGGTCACCGTGCTGATTGAGCGCCGGGTGAAGCACCCCGTGTACGGTAAGTACATCACCCGTTCATCCAAGATCCACGCACACGACGAGAACAACGAGTGCGGGATGGGTGACACCGTGAAAGTGACCGAGTCGCGTCCGCTTTCCAAGAACAAGACCTGGAAGCTGCTGGAAGTAGTAGAAACCGCCACTCAGGTCGTTTGAGCGCAGGCCCGGGTCAGTTAAGTACAGGAAGGTGCGGCCGGATTGCCGCCGCAGTTTGGAGTAAAAGATGATTCAAACACAGTCGTATTTGGAAGTCGCTGACAACAGCGGTGCCCGTCGTGTCATGTGCATCAAGGTGCTGGGCGGCTCCAAGCGTCGTTACGCGCGGGTTGGTGACCTGATCAAGGTGACCGTGAAGGAAGCAATTCCCCGCGGCAAGGTCAAGAAAGGCCAGGTGATGACTGCCGTTGTCGTGCGCACCAAGAAGGGTGTTCGTCGCCCCGACGGCTCTCTCATCAAGTTTGATGACAACGCCGCGGTGCTGCTCAACAACCAGGAAGCGCCGATCGGTACGCGTATCTTTGGCCCGGTCACGCGCGAACTGCGCGGCGAGAAGTTTATGAAGATTATTTCTCTGGCCCCGGAAGTTATCTGATCCGGCCAGCAGGGAGAGGAAGAGAAATGTTGAAGATCAAGCGCGATGACGAAGTGATTATCCTGGCCGGCAAGGACAAGGGTAAGCGCGGCAAGGTTCGCAAGGTGCTCGCTGACAATCGCGTGGTTGTTGCCGGCATCAACATGGTAAAGAAGCACACCAAGCCCAACCCGCAGATGGGTGTGGCTGGCGGCATTGTTGAGCGTGAGGCGCCCATCCAGGTGTCCAACGTGGCGATTTACAACCCCGCCACCAGCAAGGCCGATCGTGTGGGTTTCAAACTGGAAGGAGATAGCAAGACGCGTATCTTCAGGTCCACTGGCGAGGCGATCGACTCCTGAGCCTGACCGCTGGCTAATCGAGTTTACAGGTAGAAGACATGGCAACGTTGAAAGACAAGTACAAGAGCGAGCTCGCTCCCCGGCTGAAAGAAGAGCTGGGCCTGGCTAATGTGATGGAAGTACCGCGCATCACCAAGATCACCCTGAACATGGGTGTGGGCGATGCCGTTGGCGACAAGAAGGTGTTGGAGAACGCCGTCGCCGACATGGAGAAGATCGCCGGGCAGAAGCCGATCATTACCAAGGCGCGCAAGTCCATCGCCGGGTTCAAGATCCGCGACGGCTGGCCGATCGGCTGTAAGGTGACCCTTCGCTCCGACCGCATGTACGAGTTCCTGGAGCGCCTGATCAGCATTGCGATCCCGCGTATCCGCGACTTCCGCGGTATCAGCCCGAAGTCTTTCGACGGGCGCGGTAACTTCGCAATGGGCGTTGGTGAGCAAATCATTTTCCCGGAAATTGACTACGACCAGGTGGACGCACTTCGCGGTATGGATATCACCATCACCACCACGGCTCGTACGGATGATGAAGGCCGCGCCCTGCTGCGCGCTTTCAACTTCCCCCTGAAAGGTTAAGAGGCTTTATACATGGCTAAAAAATCTATGATCGCGCGTGAAGACAAGCGTGCACGTATGGTGGCTAAGTACGCCCAGAAGCGTGCCAACCTGAAGGCGGTTCTCAGCGACATGAATGCGTCTGACGAAGAGAAGTGGGAAGCCCAGGTTGCCCTGCAGAAGCTGCCACGTGATGCCAGCCCGGTGCGCCGCCAGCGTCGCTGCCAGCTCACCGGTCGCCCTCACGCGGTGTATCGTAAATTTGGCCTGTGCCGTAACAAGCTGCGTGAGGCAGCCATGCGCGGCGATGTACCTGGTCTGGTTAAGTCCAGCTGGTAACGGAGAGATTTAGAAATGAGTATGCAAGATCCGCTGTCAGATATGCTGACCCGTATTCGCAATGCGCAAATGGCCGGTAAAACCACTGTGGAAATGCCGGGCTCCAAGCTCAAGGCTGCCGTTGCGGCAGTACTGAAGGAAGAGGGCTACGTGAGTGATTTCGCGTCGTCCACCGAACAGGGCAAGCCGCGCCTGAGCATTGAGCTCAAGTACTACCAGGGCAAGCCCGTTATTGCAGAGATCGATCGCATCAGTCGTCCCGGGCTGCGCAGCTATGCCGCCAAGGATGAGCTGCCCTCCGTTCGCGGTGGGCTGGGCGTGGCAATCGTATCCACCTCGCGGGGTGTGATGACCGATCGCGCGGCACGTGCCGCGGGTGTCGGTGGTGAAGTGCTCTGCACCGTTTTCTAAGATTTTTTGATTTAAAGAGCATTCAACATGTCTAGAGTCGCAAATAATCCGGTAACACTGCCCAGCGGTGTCGAGGTCAAGCTGAACGGCCGCGACGTCTCTGTAAAAGGCAGCAAGGGCACGCTGGAACTGTCACTGGTTGACGGCGTGCAGCTTAGCCAGGATGACAACGTTTTGACCGTCGCGTACGAGAGTGACAAGTCCAAGGCCCAGGCCGGGACGACTCGCGCGCTGCTGAACAATATGGTCAAGGGCGTCAGCGAAGGCTGGGAGAAGAAGTTGATCCTCAACGGCGTTGGCTATCGTGCCAAGGCTGCCGGCAGCACCGTCAACCTGACCGTGGGTCTGTCCCACCAGGTGGATTACCAGCTGCCCGAGGGTGTCAGCGCCGAGACTCCCACGCAGACCGAAGTGGTCGTGAAAGGTATAGACAAGCAGGCTGTTGGCCAGGCCGCCGCGGAAATCCGCGGCGTTCGTCCGCCAGAGCCTTACAAGGGTAAAGGCATTCGCTACGCGGACGAGTACGTCCGCCGTAAAGAAGCCAAGAAGAAGTAAGCAGGTACCTCAGATGAGTGCAAAGAATGATTCAAGGCTGCGTCGCGCTCGTCGCGCTCGCGCCCGCATGCGCGACCAGGGCGTGAACCGCCTGAGCGTGCACCGGACTCCGCGCCACATCTACGCCCAGGTGTTTGCACCTGCCGGCGACAAGGTGCTGGCCAGCGCTTCAACCCTGGACACCACCTTGCGCGGTGGCAGCACCGGTAACGCCGATGCGGCTGCGGCCGTGGGCAAGCTGGTGGCTGAGCGGGCCAAGGCGGCCGGTGTCGAGAAAGTCGCATTCGATCGCAGCGGCTACAAGTACCACGGACGCATCAAGGCTCTGGCCGACGCCGCCCGTGAAAGTGGACTGGAATTCTAGGGTAACGATATGGCGTTTAACGATCAGAAGAAGCAGCAGCAGGACGGTGACCTCCAGGAAAAGCTGGTCCAGGTAAACCGCGTTGCGAAAGTGGTCAAGGGTGGCCGTATCTTTGGTTTCACCGCCCTGACCGTCGTTGGCGACGGCAAGGGTAAAGTGGGCTTCGGCCGCGGCAAGGCGCGTGAGGTGCCGGTTGCGATCCAGAAGGCCATGGAAGCCGCGCGTCGCAACATGATCCAGGTCGAGTTGAACGACGGCACTATCCAGTACCCGGTAAAGGCCAGCCACGGCGCCTCCAAGGTGTACATGCAGCCGGCTTCCGAAGGTACCGGCGTGATTGCCGGTGGTGCGATGCGCGCGGTGCTGGAAATTGCCGGCGTCCACGACGTGCTGGCCAAGTGCTACGGCTCCACGAACCCGGTCAACGTGGTTCGCGCGACTTTTAACGGTCTGCGCGACATGTCTGCCCCGGACGACGTGGCTGCCAAGCGCGGCAAGACCGTCGAAGAAATTTTGAACTAATTATTGGGTTGGCTTGTCATGGCTAAAGCAACTATTAAGGTAACGCAGACCAAGAGCGCTTACGGTCGCCTCAAGGCTCACAGGGCCTGTGTGGCCGGCCTCGGCCTGCGCCGTATCGGCCACACGGTTGAGGTGGAAGACACTCCCTCCGTGCGCGGCATGATCAACAAAGTGAATTACCTGGTACGGGTTGAGGATTAATCAGATGTCAGAAGAATTGCGACTCAATACCCTGGCGCCGGCACCGGGCTCGCGGAAAGACGCCAAGCGTGTCGGTCGCGGTATCGGCAGTGGCCTGGGCAAGACCGCCGGTCGCGGTCACAAGGGCCAGAAGTCCCGCTCCGGCGGTCGCGTGAAGCCCGGTTTCGAGGGCGGCCAGATGCCGCTGCAGAAGCGCCTGCCGAAGTACGGCTTCAGCTCGCGCATCTCTCGCACCACGGCGCAGGTACGCCTGGGTGAACTGAACCAGGTGGCAGGCGACGTGGTCGACCTGGACGCACTGAAGGCAGCCGATCTGGTACGTAATGATGTGACTCGCGCCCGCGTGTTCCTGTCCGGTGAACTGGGCAAGGCCGTGACCGTGAAGGGTCTGGCGGTCACCAAGGGTGCCCGCGATGCCATCGAGCAGGCCGGCGGGAAAGTAGAGGAATAAATGGCGACAGGTCAACTGCCCGGCGTTAACAAGGCAGGCATGGGCGAGCTCTTTGCTCGCCTTCGTTTTGTCTTGCTGGCGATAATTGTTTATCGCATCGGCACGCACATACCGGTGCCGGGCATTGACCCGGCCCAGCTGGCGGCACTGTTCAACCAGAACCAGGGTACCATCCTGGGTCTGGCGAACATGTTCTCCGGCGGTGCGCTGGAGCGGATGAGTATCCTGGCCCTGGGCATCATGCCCTACATCTCTGCGTCGATCATCATGCAGCTGATGTCGGCGGTGACGCCGCAGCTGGAGGCGCTGAAGAAAGAAGGCGAGTCCGGCCGCCGCAAGATCAGCCAGTACACGCGCTACCTGACGGTCGTGCTGGCGATTGTGCAGGCCACCGGTATGACCGTGGGCATGGCCAACCAGGGTATGGCTTACAGCGTCAGCCCGCTTTTTTACGTGATTGCGATCACGTCGCTGGTCACCGGCGCCGTGTTCATGATGTGGCTGGGCGAGCAGATTACCGAGAAGGGTGTCGGCAACGGCATTTCGCTGCTGATCTTTGCCGGGATTGTCGCGGGCCTGCCCTCGGCGATCGGCCAGTCCCTGGAGCAGGCGCGTCAGGGTGAGCTGAATATCCTGGTGCTGCTGTTCGTGCTGGCGCTGGCGATTGCGGTGATCTACATGATCGTGTTCATCGAGCGCGGCCAGCGCCGGATCACGGTGAACTACGCCAAGCGGCAGCAGGGGCGCAAGATGTTCCAGGCGCAGAGCTCGCATCTGCCCCTGAAGGTGAACATGGCCGGGGTGATTCCGGCGATTTTCGCCAGCAGCATCCTGCTGTTCCCGGCCTCGATCGCGCAGTGGTTCGGGTCCTCGGGCTCGGCTGACTGGCTGCAGGATCTGGCGGTGGCGATTGGCCCCGGTCAGCCGCTGAACATCCTGTTGTTCACGGGCTTTATTGTATTTTTCTGCTTCTTCTATACGGCGTTGATGTTCAACCCCCAGGAAGTGGCAGACAACCTGAAGCGGTCCGGCGCCTTTGTGCCGGGTATCCGCCCGGGGCAGCAGACCGCCAACTACATTGACGGCGTGCTGACCAGGCTGACGGTTTTCGGCTCTGCGTATATCGCGCTGGTATGTCTGATGCCGCAGTTCCTGGTAGTGATGTGGAACGTGCCCTTTTACCTGGGCGGGACCTCGTTGCTGATCGTGGTAGTGGTGGTCATGGATTTCATGGCCCAGGTGCAGAGCCACCTGATGTCACAGCAGTACGACTCTGTGATGAAGAAGGCCAACCTGAAGAATTATGGTGCTTCCGGTCGCGTGCGCTAAGCGGCGGCGGGTGTTTGGAGAGAGTGAGATGAAAGTACGTGCATCGGTAAAGAAGATCTGCAGGAACTGCAAGATTGTTCGCCGCCATGGTGTCGTGCGCGTGATCTGCAACACGGATCCGCGGCACAAGCAGCGCCAGGGCTGAGGCCGGGTGCTGGACGGTATTTGTACTGTTTAGCGGTTGATTTTTGGTTAACAAGTCGCTAGAATTCGGCGCCTTTCGCGTCCCCACCCCCTCACTGAACGGTTTCAGGGGTGTGGCGCTGCGCTGCTGGTAGCGAAAACTGAGTATTTGGAGAAAGTTGGATGGCTCGTATTGCCGGTGTCAACATACCTGACAACAAGCACACCGTGGTCTCTTTGACCTATATCTACGGTATTGGTCGCACCCAGGCGCAGCGCCTGTGTGAGGAAACCGGGGTGGAGCAGCACGCCAAGGTGGCGGAGCTGTCCGAAGAGCAGCTGGATGCCCTGCGCGGGAAGATCGGTGACATGAGCGTCGAGGGCGACCTGCGCCGCGAGGTCTCCATGAACATCAAGCGCCTGATGGACCTGGGGTGCAACCGCGGCCTGCGTCACCGTCGCAGCCTGCCGCTGCGTGGCCAGCGCACCAAGACCAATGCGCGCACCCGCAAGGGCCCGCGCAAGCCGATTCGTCGCTAGGGGCCATTCCCCGCAACGAGTCCTTTTAGTGTAGCTGCACCCCTGTGCAGTGTTGATATTAAAACAGGAACGAAAATATGGCTAAGCCAGGTGCGAAAAGCACTCGCAAGAAGGTCAATAAGTCCGTCGTCGACGGCATTGCGCATGTACACGCGTCCTTCAACAACACCATTGTTACGATTACCGACCGCCAGGGCAACACTCTGAGCTGGGCGACCTCCGGCGGCTCCGGCTTTCGCGGTTCGCGCAAGAGCACGCCCTTCGCCGCCCAGGTGGCCGCGGAGCGCGCGGGCGAAGCGGCCAAGGAGTACGGCCTGCAGAATCTGGACGTGCAGGTAAAAGGCCCGGGGCCCGGCCGCGAGTCGGCCGTGCGCGCGCTTAACGCCTGTGGCTACAAGATCAGCAACATTACTGACGTGACGCCGATCCCGCACAACGGCTGTCGTCCGCCCAAGAAACGTCGCGTGTAAACCGCATACAGGATTGAACTGACATGGCTCGATATATTGGACCCAAGTGCAAGCTCTCCCGTCGTGAAGGAACTGACCTGTTCCTCAAGAGCGGTGTGCGCGCGCTGGAAAGCAAGTGTAAGGCAGAGGCCGTTCCCGGCCAGCACGGCGCCCGCCGCGGCCGCCTGTCCGACTACGGTGTGCAGCTGCGCGAGAAGCAGAAAGTGCGTCGTATCTACGGTGTGCTGGAGAAGCAGTTCCGTGGTTACTACCAGGAAGCGGCCCGTCGCAAGGGCGCGACCGGTGAGAACCTGCTGCAGCTGCTGGAATCCCGCCTGGACAACGTGGTTTACCGCATGGGCTTTGGTGCCACCCGCGCCGAAGCGCGGCAGATGGTGTCCCACAAGGCGATCCTGGTCAACGGCAGCACCGTGAACATCCCTTCCTACCAGGTGCAGGCCGGCGATGTCGTGTCCCTGCGTGAAAAAGCCAAGAAGCAGCTGCGTGTGCAGTCGGCCCTGGCCCTGGCGGCCCAGCGTGGCGAGCCGGAGTGGATCGAGGTCAACAACGAGAAACTGGAAGGCGTATTCAAAGCTGCGCCGGAGCGCCAGGACCTGTCTTCCGAGATCAACGAAAACCTGATCGTGGAACTGTACTCCAAGTAATCCGACACAGCACAAACCTACTATTACAGGTGCCAGAATGCAGACTGCAGTAAATGAATTCTTGACCCCGCGCGTGATCAATGTCGAAGAGAAGACGAACTCGCGCGCCCAGGTGACCCTGGAGCCCCTGGAGCGTGGTTTCGGCCACACCCTGGGCAACGCATTGCGTCGCATCCTGCTGTCATCCATGCCGGGCTGCGCCATCACCGAAGTCGAGATCGACGGCGTGTTGCACGAGTACAGTGCGCTGGAAGGCGTGCAGGAAGACGTCATCGAAATCCTGCTGAACCTCAAGGGCGTGGCCCTGGTCATGAACGGCAAGGAAGAAGCCGAGCTGACCCTGAGCAAGAAAGGCGCGGGCGCGGTGACTGCCGGTGATATCCAGGTTGATCACGACATCGAGATTCGCAACCCCGATCACCTGATCTGCCACCTCAACGGCAGCTCCGAGATCAACATGAAGCTGACCGTGGCCCGTGGCCGCGGCTATTCACCGGCGGACTCCCGTGAGAATCCGGAAGAAGAGACCCGCAGCATCGGCCGCCTGCAGCTGGACGCCAGCTTCTCGCCGATCCACCGCGTGTCCTACGTGGTTGAGGCCGCGCGTGTCGAGCAGCGCACCGACCTGGACAAGCTGGTCCTGGACCTGGAGACCAACGGCACCATCGATCCGGAAGAAGCCATTCGTCGCGCCGCGACCATCCTGCAGCAGCAGCTGGCGGTGTTTGTCGACCTGGAGTCAGAGTCCGAATCCGAGTCCATCGAGGAAGAGGACGAGGTGGATCCGATTCTGCTGCGTCCGGTAGACGATCTCGAGCTGACCGTTCGCTCCGCCAACTGCCTCAAGGCGGAGAACATCTACTACATCGGTGACCTGGTGCAGCGCACCGAGGTAGAGCTGCTGAAGACGCCGAACCTGGGCAAGAAGTCGCTGACCGAAATCAAGGATGTCCTCGCCTCCCGCGGCCTGTCCCTGGGTATGCGCCTGGACAACTGGCCCCCGGCCAGCCTGAAAAACGACGAGCGGGTCCTGAGCGGCGTATAACACGTCCCGGCACCTTCGAGTACCCAGTTAGCCGTGCTGCGATAGCACAGAACACATAGGATTGGAAAAATGCGTCATCGTCACAGTGGACGTCAGTTAAATCGAAACAGCTCGCACCGCAAGGCCATGTTCCGCAACATGACCGTGTCTCTGGTGGAGCACGAGCTGATCAAGACCACCCTGCCCAAGGCCAAGGAGCTGCGCAGCTACGCGGAGCCCCTGATCACCCTGGCCAAGAGCGACAGCGTCGCCAACCGCCGCCTGGCGTTTGACCGCGTGCGCAACAAGGCTGCCGTGGGCAAGCTGTTCGCGGAGCTCGGCCCGCGCTACCAGGCGCGGCCCGGTGGCTATATCCGCATCCTCAAGTGCGGCTACCGCACCGGCGACAAGGCCCCCATGGCCTACGTCGAGCTGGTGGATCGCCCGGCTGTTGATGTCGATCTTGAGGAGGGTGACGAGGATTAAGTCGTCCCGCCAGATCGAAAAAGCCGGGCAACGCCCGGCTTTTTTGTACCTGTTTAAAGGGGACGGATACAAAAAGGGGACGGATACCTAATTCTACGGAATTAGGTATCCGTCCCCTTTTTTACGTCCCCAATTTATCAGGGGGAGCTGGCGCCGGGGGCGAGCTGGTGCAGTTCGAAGCGGGTGCCGGCGCGGCCGCTGATCTCCACCTTGCACTCACGCCAGCCGGCGGGGATTTCCCAGGGGCGCAGGGATGGGAAGGGCAGGCGTTTCTCGCTGCCGAGGCAGGCGAGATACAGCCAGTCGACGTCGCCGCGTATCTCGCGAATGGTGAAGCGATCGCGGCTCAGGCGCATTTCCCAGGAGCCGGGGCCGCCGCGGTACAGCGGGGTCAGTTCCCCTTTGGTGGCGACGAAGGGCTGGGCCTTAAAGCGCTGCTCGGCCCGCGCTACCAGGCGCGGCCCGGTGGCTATATCCGCATCCTCAAGTGCGGCTACCGCACCGGCGACAAGGCCCCCATGGCCTACGTCGAGCTGGTGGATCGCCCGGCTGTTGATGTCGATCTTGAGGAGGGTGACGAGGATTAAGTCGTCCCGCCAGATCGAAAAAGCCGGGCAACGCCCGGCTTTTTTGTACCTGTTTAAAGGGGACGGATACAAAAAGGGGACGGATACCTAATTCTACGGAATTAGGTATCCGTCCCCTTTTTTACGTCCCCAATTTATCAGGGGGAGCTGGCGCCGGGGGCGAGTTGGTGCAGTTCGAAGCGGGTGCCGGCGCGGCCGCTGATTTCCACCTTGCACTCACGCCAGCCGGCGGGGATTTCCCAGGGGCGCAGGGAAGGGAAGGGCAGGCGTTTCTCGCTGCCGAGGCAGGCGAGGTACAGCCAGTCGACGTCGCCGCGTATCTCGCGGATGGTGAAGCGATCGCGGCTCAAGCGCATTTCCCAGGAACCGGGGCCGCCGCGGTACAGCGGGGTCAGTTCCCCTTTGGTGGCGACCAAGGGCTGGGCCTTAAAGCGCTGCTCGGCATTGGCCTGGGCCTGCGTCGCCTGCTCGATGACCTCTTCACTGCCGCCGCGTACGCGTAGCTTGTTCAGTGTGGCCTGGGCGTCCCCCAGCATCATGTTTTGCAGCTGCAGGGTCTGGATGCGCTTGAGAACCGCCGCGTACTGTTGCGGCTCCACGTAGGGGTTTTCGAACAGGTTGCGGTCCGCGAGGTCCTGGAACTCCACCAGGCGCTTGAGATGCTGCAGTTCGGCGGCGGGGTCGTCCCAGCGGCTGGCGATGGAGGCGGCGAGAATCTGGAATTTGACTTCCTCGAAGGCGTTGCGCCCCGGCATCTCCTTGAGCTGGGCGGCGATATCGAACGCGCCGTCGTAGTCCTCCGCACGGAACAGCTCCCAGGCCTCCTCATAGGCGGTGGCAAACTCCTCGGTCATTGCCCGCGGCACGTCCAGGATCCAGGTGTAGACCACTGGACCCACGGGCACCTCCACCGGTTCGCCGTTGCGGGTGGCGGGACGGAACCTGAGGTCCCGCAGCTGCTGCAGGACGGCCTGCTCCACTTCGTGCACGCCGTTGGAGGACTGGATCTGGATGTCCACCACCTTGCCCTCGGTGTCGATGGTGTAGGTGTAGACCAGCCAGGCTTCGGTGCGGTAGCTACTGTCCAGCTTGGGGGTTGAGGGGCCCGAACTGATTTTCTGGGGCGGCTGGAAGTTGGCCCAGGCCGGGGTGACCAGCAGCGCCAACAGTGGCGCGAGCAGGTAGAACAGGGGGGCAAAACGGGAGGGTTGCCTGCGCTTCATGGGATCGGAGTCCTTGCCGACGGTGAACGCCCAGTTTAGCAGAAGCGGGGGGGCCGTGCGTCGCGCAGGCGCGCGCCCTCAGTAGGCGCCGAGGCGCCGCCGGTCGCTGGAACGAGACAGCTCCAGCTCTTCATCCAGTTCCGCCCAGAGACTGGCATCCGGGGCGATGCTGCGCCCCTGGGAGATGTAGTCCTGCGCGGCATCCCAGGCCTTGAGCTGGATTTCCTGCCTGGCAGCTTCGGCGTAGCCGTCTCGCAGGCGCCGGCGCACATCGTCGGTGACCGGCATTTCGGCATACTCTGCAAGCAGGGTCCGGTAGTTCGTCTGGGCGGTGGCGAGGTCCTTGTCGGCAGCCGCGCGCAGGGCGGTGCTGGCCAGTTCCTGAGCCGCGGCCTCGCGTTCGGCGAGGCGCGTCTGTTCTTCCTGCCAGGTGGCACGCATACCCGGGATCTCTGCCGCCAGGGCGCTGGCCTCCGGGTGCTCAGGCACCCAGTCGATGGCCGCTGCGAGTTTCTCCTCGGCGCGGCTGAAGCGCGCGCTCCGTGCATCCTGACGGGCGGACTCGACCATGGCGTCCGCCGCTGCGGCCAGGCCCTCGGCGGCCTGTGGGCTGTCGGGGTCCGCCTCGAGCAGGGCGATGTAGCTCGCAGCGGCTTCGCTGATATTGCCCGCCGCCAACTGCTCGCTGGCCTCGGCGAAGCGCAGGTCAAGCTCATACTGGGCCTCCAGGCCCGGCAGTTCCGCCTGCAGCGAGGCGACTGCCTCGGCGTCCGGTGCCAGGCTCGCGGCGGCCTCGATATCGGCACGGGCGGCGTCAAAACTCCCACTGGCCACGGCCTCGCGGGCGCGTGCCGTGAGCGCTTCCGCGGCAGCGGTAATGCGTTCCTGAATGCCCTCGCGCTCCGGCGCCAGGCCCCGGGCCGTGACGTAGCGCTCACCCGCCGCGGCGATATCCCCCGCTTCCAGGTATTCATCCCCTGTGTTCAGCAGCAGCTGCACGTTCTGCTCGGTTACCCGCTGTACTTCCTGGACATTGCCGGCAGCTGCCCGCAGCTGCTCGACCTGCTCCGCGGTCACCAGGGCCAGCTCGATCTTGCCCAGGGGCGGGTAGCCACGATCGATTTCCAGGCCTTCGTCAACCAGCTCGCGGGCCCGGGGCAGGTTGCCACCCTCGAGTGCAGCATCTGCCTCGGCGACGATCTGCTGCAGGCGCGCGGTCTGGCCGGCATCGGCGACCTCCGTGGGGCTGGCAGCCCGCTGTTGCTGCCAGTAGAGGACACCGCCCCCTGCGGCCACGCCCAGCACCAGGACCGCGGCGATTGCCTTCAGGCCACCGCCGGATCTGGTGCTTTTCTTCGCCGCCGTTTGCGCGCCCTCGCGCTCATTGCGAATCCCGCTGAGCAGGTTGTCGGAGGAGTGCCCGGGATGCAGCTTGTAGGCGCCGTTGCTGGTGCTGGTGGGCGAGTCTCCGATCTGGTCCGGGTCGGACCAGAGCGCCACCGTGTGGTCGTCGTCATCCTCGAGGGCGGACTCCGACGTGGGCGTGGGGCGCGCGGGCGTGGTCGGCGCAGTCAGGACGTCCTCGTCGCTGAACTGGTCACGCATCTCGCAGAAGGCCTGGTACATCTCGCGGCCACTCTGGAAGCGATCATCCGGGTTCTTGGCCAGGGCCTTGTCGAGGAAGGGCTGGTAGGCCGCCAGGTGCTTGGGCAGGCGCGGGATCTTCTCGGTGAGGTGCTTGACCGCGGTGCTCACCGCGGAATCCGACTCGTAGGGCACGACCTTGGTCAGCATCTCGTAGCAGACGACGGCCAGGCTGTAGAGATCAGAGCGTCCGTCCAGGGGGGTGCCGCCGGCCTGTTCAGGGCTCATGTAGCTGGGGGTGCCCACCAGCAGGCCTGCCTGGGTCATCTGGGTGCTGGAGTTGGCCGCCTTGGCGATACCGAAATCAGCGAGCACGAAGTCCTCGCTGTGGCGCATCATGATATTGCTGGGCTTGATGTCGCGGTGGACGTAGCCCTTGTCGGCGGCGTAGTCCAGGGCCGCGGTCATCTGTGCCATGACCTGGTAGATCGAGCGCTGGGTCATGGCCCCGCGGATGATGTCCTCGAGGTCGCCGCCCTTGAGCAGCTCCATGGAGATGTAGTTGAGGCTGCCGTAAAGATTGACGTCGTAAATCTGCAGGATGTGCGGGTGGGACAGGCGTGCCGAAATCCGGGCCTCGCGGATGAAGCGCTCGGAAAACGACTCGTCGGCAATGGTATTGGTATCGATGACCTTGAGAGCGACTTCCCGGTCGAGATTCATGTGCAGGGCGCGGTATACCGTGGCCATGCCGCCGCGGCCCAATTGCTCGAAAATTTCGTAACCGGGAATTTCGATACTGGCCATGAGAGGAGTCAGCTAGCGTCCTTGACAGTGATCACGGTACACAGCGCAGGCTTGCCCTGCAATTCGGGATGCAAGACAGCAAAATACCCTATTGCCCGCCCTCGCGCCACGTGAATTTGACCGTCCCCGGGCGGCGCCCCGGTACTGATCAGGCCGCCTTGCCGCGGGTTCGGGACTTGCTCTTGAGCAGGGGCGCGAGGAAGCTGGCCGTGTGGGAGGCCTTGTTGCCGACAAGCTCCTCGGGGGTGCCCGTGGCGATGATCTGGCCGCCTCCGGAGCCGCCCTCCGGGCCGAGGTCCACGATCCAGTCCGCGGTTTTGATCACGTCCAGGTTGTGTTCGATGATGACGACGGTATTGCCGTGGTCGCGCAGGCGATGGAGCACATCCAGCAGCTGGCGGATGTCATCGAAATGCAGGCCGGTGGTGGGCTCGTCGAGGATGTACAGGGTCTGCCCGGTATCGCGCTTGGACAGTTCCCGGGACAGCTTGACCCGCTGGGCCTCGCCTCCCGAGAGGGTGGTGGCGGCCTGGCCCAGGCGGATATAGGACAGTCCCACGTCCATCAGGGTCTGCAGTTTGCGCGCGATGGCGGGTACCGGCTCGAAGAAGGCCAGGGCATCTTCCACGGTCATGTCCAGCACCTCGTGGATGTTCTTGCCCTTGTAGCGGATCTCCAGGGTCTCGCGATTGTAGCGCTTGTCCTTGCACACGTCGCAGGGCACGTAGATATCTGGCAGGAAGTGCATCTCTACCTTGGTGACACCGTCCCCCTGGCAGGCCTCGCAGCGCCCGCCCTTGACGTTGAAGCTGAAGCGGCCCGGCTTGTAGCCGCGGGAACGGGCCTCCTGGGTGCCGGCGAACAGCTCCCGCACCGGGGTGAAAATCCCGGTGTAGGTGGCCGGGTTGGAGCGGGGCGTGCGCCCGATCGGACTCTGGTCAATATCGATGCACTTGTCGATCTGGTCCAGGCCCTCGATGTTGTCGTGGGCTGCGGCGGTCAGGGTGGTGGCACCGTTGAGGGCAGTGGCCGCCAGCGGGTAGAGGGTATTGTTGATCAGGGTGGACTTGCCGGAGCCGGAAACCCCGGTGACGCAGGTCAGCAGGCCCAGCGGCAGCTCCAGGTCCACACCCTGGAGGTTGTTGCCACGGGCGCCGGTGAGGGTCAGCAGGCGCTCCGCGTCCCGCGGGGTGCGCTTTTCCGGCACCGGGATGCTGCGCCGCCCTGCCAGGTAATCCCCGGTGAGGGAGGACTTGTTGCCGATGATGTCCTTGACGCTGCCCTGGGCGACGATGCGGCCGCCGTGGACTCCGGCACCGGGGCCGATATCGATCACGTGATCCGCGCTGCGAATGGCGTCCTCGTCGTGCTCCACCACCAGCACCGTGTTGCCGAGGTCCCGAAGGTGGGTCAGGGTCCGCAGCAGGCGGGCGTTGTCGCGCTGGTGCAGGCCGATGGAGGGCTCATCCAGGATATACATCACGCCCACCAGGCCGGCGCCGATCTGGGAGGCCAGCCGGATTCGCTGGGCCTCGCCCCCGGACAGGGTTTCGGCGGAGCGATTCAGGGTCAGGTAGTTGAGGCCCACGTCCACCAGGAAGCGGTAGCGCGCGCGCAGTTCCTTGAGGATCTTGTCGGCGATCTTGCCCTGGCGGCCCTTCAGCCTGAGTTTCTCGAAGTAGATTTCCGCCTCGCCTACCGGCATCTCGGTGATGCTGGGCAGGGTGCGCTCGTCCACGAACACGTGGCGGGCGTCCCGGCGCAGGCGGGTGCCGCTGCAGTCCGGGCAGGGCTGGGTGGACAGGAAGCGGGCCAGGTCCTCGCGCACGGACTGTGACTCGGTGTCGCGGTAGCGCCGCTCCATGTTGGGCAGGATGCCCTCGAAGGGGTGGGTGCGCTTGAACACGTCACCGCGGTCGTTGATATAGGCGAAGGCGACCTCGTCCTTGCCGCTGCCGTGGAGAATCACCTGTCGGTGCGCCTTCTTCAGGGACTCGAAGGGGGCGTCGATGTCAAAGCCGTAGTGCTCGGCGAGGCTGGTCAGCATGTGGAAGTAGTAGACATTGCGCCGGTCCCAGCCGCGAATGGCCCCCTCGGCCAGGCTGGCCTCGGGGTGCAGGATGATGCGCGCCGGGTCGAAGTACTGCTTCACCCCCAGCCCGTCGCAGCCCTCGCAGGCCCCGGCCGGGTTGTTGAAGGAAAACATCCGCGGCTCCAGCTCGTCGATGCTGTGGCCGCACTCGGGGCAGGCGAAGCGGGCGGAGAACATCAGGTCTTCGCCGTCGCCGTCCATATAGCTGACCGTGGCCAGGCCGTCGGTCAATCCCAGGGCGGTTTCGAAGGACTCCGCCAGCCTCAGGCCGAGGTCGTCCCGCACCTTGAAGCGGTCCACCACCACCTCGATACGGTGTTTACGTTTCTTGTCCAGGTCCGGCAGGTCGTCCAGGTCGGTGACGATGCCGTCGACCCGGGCGCGCACGAAGCCGGAAGCGCGCAGCTCTTCAAAGATATGCAGGTGCTCGCCCTTGCGGTCGCGCACCACCGGCGCCAGCAGCATCAGCTTGCTGCCCTCGGGCAGGGCCAGCACCGTATCCACCATCTGGCTCACGGTCTGGGCCTGCAGGCTGATGTCGTGATCCGGGCAGCGCGGCTCGCCGGCGCGGGCAAACAGCAGCCGCAGGTAGTCGTAGATCTCGGTGATCGTGCCCACGGTGGAGCGGGGGTTGTGGGAGGTGGACTTCTGCTCGATCGAGATCGCCGGCGACAGGCCCTCGATATGGTCCATGTCGGGCTTTTCCATCATCGACAGGAACTGGCGGGCGTAGGTGGACAGGGATTCCACGTAGCGGCGCTGGCCCTCCGCATACAGCGTGTCGAAGGCCAGTGACGACTTCCCTGACCCCGAGAGCCCCGTGATCACCACCAGCTTGTCGCGCGGGATGTCGAGGTCGATGTTCTTGAGGTTGTGGGTACGCGCGCCGCGAACCTGGATATTTTCCATTCGTCACCTGAAGCAGAGGTCGAGGGTAAGCGGCCTAGTATAGTCGTTGCCGCTCTCGGGAGGCAAAATGCCGGGGATGACACGCACTTTTGGCGGCGCCGGATGCTTAATCGCAAAAGCGGCCCCCGGGAGGCCGGACAGCCCCCTGTCGTTGCCCGCACAACCTGCTAACATGGCGCCCTCGTTTACCCGTGAAGTCTCCCCCTTGATTACCCAAGAGCCCATGAATTCGCGCGAGCGTCGCGCCGTCGCCAGCCTCGCGCTCCTGTACAACGTGCGCATGATCGGCCTGTTCATGGTCCTGCCCCTGCTGGCGCTCTACGCCACCGACCTGGTCGGGGCGAGCCCGCTGACCATCGGCCTGGCCCTGGGCATCTACGGTCTCAGCCAGGCCCTGCTGCAGATTCCGCTGGGCTGGCTGTCGGATCGCGTGGGGCGCAAGCCGGTGATCATCGCCGGTCTGCTCGTATTTGTGGCCGGGAGCCTGGTGGCGGCCATGGCCACGTCCATCGAAGGGGTCATCGTGGGCCGCGCGCTGCAGGGCGCCGGCGCCATTGCCGGCACGGTGATGGCCATGCTCGCGGACCTTACCCGGGAGGAGCAGCGCACCAAGGGGATGGCCGTGGTGGGCGCCAGTATCGGCCTCGCCTTCACCCTGGCCCTGGTGCTGGGGCCGCTGGTGGCGGGCCTCGGCGGCCTGTCGGCGGTGTTCTACTTCACCGCGGTGCTGGCCACTGCCGGCCTGCTGCTGGTGCTGTTCGTTGTGCCCACGCCCACGGCCACCGGTACCAGTTACGATGAGGTCGGCACCCGGGGCGGCCTGTTGCTGCGCGGCCTCAAGGATCGCGAACTGCTGCGCCTGGATATCGGCATTTTCGTGCTGCACTTCGCCCTGACCGCCAGCTTCCTGGCGATACCCGGTCTGCTGGAAAACGGCATGGGCCTGCCCCGCGATAACCACTGGCAGGTTTACCTCGGGGTCGTGCTGCTGTCGGTGCCGGGGGTGGTGGTGCTTCTGCGCTGGGCGGAACGGGGCGGCCGGCCCCGGCCCGCGTTCACCCTGAGCGTGCTGCTGGTAGCGCTGGGTCTGCTGCTCTTGCCCCTGCTGCCGGGTGCCGCCGGGATCTGCCTGGCCCTGTGGGTGTTTTTTGTCGGCTTCAATTACCTCGAGGCGTCCCTGCCCTCGCTGGTGAGCAAGACCGTGTTCGAGGGCGGCAAGGGCACCGCGCTGGGTATTTTCTCTACCTTCCAGTTCCTGGGTATCTTCGCCGGGGGCGTCGCCGGCGGCTGGCTGATGCAGCACGGCGGCGCCACCGCCCTGTTCCTGACCTGCCTGGGTCTGGTGATCGCGTGGCTGCTCAGTGGCCTGCCGCGCTTTGCCACGCCACCGATGGCGGCGGAACAGGACGCCCAGCGTCTCTGAGCGCGGGGCGGCCTATCCGCGGGGCGGCCCATCCGCGGGGCGGCCCATCCGCGGGGCGGCCAAACCGCCGGCCCACCAGCGGTGTTTGGCCAACAATGCTGTCGCATTTGCCCGGTCGCGTTGCTATAGTCTCCGGCTCTGCATTATTCAATAAACGCTTCAGGATAGAGGGATAATTATGGCTTCACGGGGCGTGAACAAAGTCATCCTGGTGGGTAATCTCGGCGCGGACCCGGAGACGCGCTACATGCCCTCGGGCGGTGCCGTGACCAATGTCAACATAGCCACCAGCGAGCAGTGGAAGGACAAGCAGACGGGCCAGCCACAGGAGCGTACCGAGTGGCACCGGGTGGTGTTCTTCAACCGCCTGGGGGAAATCGCCGGGGAATACCTGCGCAAGGGCTCCAAGGTTTACGTCGAGGGCTCCCTGCGCACCCGCAAGTGGCAGGGCCAGGACGGCCAGGACCGCTACACCACCGAGATTGTTGCCAGTGAAATGCAAATGCTGGACAGCCGCGGTGGCGGTGGCCAGGGACAGGGCAGCTATCCGTCACAGTCCCAGGGCGATCCCGGCCAGCAGGCTAATTACCAGCAGCAGGCGCCGTCCCAGCAAAAAGCCCCGGCGGGCGGCTCAGCCCCGCCCTCTGACTTCGGTGATTTTGACGACGACATCCCGTTCTGAGCCGATGACTCCTGTATCCGGCCCGGGCGGCCGGCTCCGCGGGTAGTTGCCGGTGCGCGTCCTCCTGATAGGCGCGGATACGCCCCTCGGGCTCGCCCTGGAAGAGCACCTGGGCCGCTGGGGCCGGCATGAGCTGGACAGCGTAAGTTTTTCCACCAGCCGCTGGAAAAGCGAGCGCCACGCAAAAAAAGCCATTCGCCGGGCCCGCCCCGAGATCATTGTCGATATGCGCCTGCAGGGCGCCGCAGACAGCGGCGAGCGCCTGAATGAGCAGGATGTCGAGCGCTGCCACTGGCTGGCCAAGGCCTGCCAGCGCAATGATTGCCATTATCTTCTGGTCTCTACGCCCCGGGTCTTC
The DNA here is from genome assembly GCA_965222335.1 of Sediminihaliea sp. Taxonomy (GTDB): domain Bacteria; phylum Pseudomonadota; class Gammaproteobacteria; order Pseudomonadales; family Halieaceae. The sequence continues at coordinate 2,795,859 of OZ244944.1, forward strand.
GCGGGTCTACAGGACCGTGCCTATAATGACGGCGATATTCCCGATGGCACCGACACCCTGGCAGAGCTGCTGCAGCGCGCAGAGGAGCTGGTGCGCGTCACCTGCGAGCGCCACATCGTGTTGCGCCTGGGTCCGGTATTTTCCTATCGTGGCCGCAACCCGCTTACCGACATGCTCGGCCAGCTGATCGAGGGCGGTAACCTGACCCTGGACAACAGCCTGCGTGGCTGCCCGGTGGCGGCGGTGGATGCCGCCCGGGTGGTGGCCGCGGTGCTGGACCAGGTGGGCGCCGGCGCCGCGACCTGGGGCGTGTTCCACTATTGCAGTGCGGATGTCACCAGCTGCTATGAATTTGCCGAGGTCCTGCTGGCGTCGGCGTCCCAGTTTTCGGAGTTCAGCCCGGACGCAGTCAGCCTGCGGGAGGACGAGAGCGGTCGCGCCCTGAGCTGGCGCCTCGAATGCGGTCGCCTGCGCAACACCTTTGCGATCAAGCAGGTCGCCTGGCGGGGCTTTGTCGCCGACGCCGTGACCCTGTATTTCCAGCATAACGCCACTGCCAAGGAGGCCTGAGCATGGCGCAGCAAAGCGAGGAGGCGGTGGCTTTGGGGGTTGCGGTACTCACCGTGTCCGATACCCGCACCGCCGAAACCGACACCTCCGGTGACTTTCTGGCGGCCGCGGCGCTGGAGGCGGGGCACCGCATCATTGAGCGCAGCATCGTCGCCGATGACATCTACCGGATTCGCGCGGTGGTGTCCCAGTGGATCGCCAACCCCGAGGTCCAGGCGGTGCTGGTGACCGGCGGCACCGGCTTTTCCGGACGCGATTCCACGCCCGAGGCGATGCTGCCCCTGTTCGACAAGTCCATCGACGGCTTTGGCGAGATCTTCCGCGCCCTGTCTTTCGACGAGATCGGCTCCTCCACGATCCAGTCCCGGGCCCTCGCGGGCCTGGCGAATGGCACCGTGATCTTCTGTGTGCCCGGTTCGACCGGTGCCTGTCGCACGGCCTGGAACGGACTGATCCGCGAGCAGCTGGACGCCACCCACCGCCCCTGTAACTTTGTGGGGGTGCTGGACGCCCGCCGCCGACTGTCGTGAGTGAGTTGATGTCGCTGGAGGCGGCGCTGACGGCGATGCAGCGCCGGGTGAGCCCCCTGCCGGCGTCGGAGGAATGCCCCCTGGATGCCGCCCTGGGGCGAATTCTGGCGGCCCCTGTACAGGCCCCCATCGCGGTGCCGGGGGACGACAACAGCGCGATGGATGGCTATGCCCTGCGTGCCGCCGAGGCCGGGCAAACCCTGCCCGTGAGCCAGCGTATTCCCGCCGGTAGTGCGCCCCTGCCCCTGGCGGAGGGTACTGCAGCGCGGATTTTTACCGGCGCGCCGATTCCCCCCGGTGCCGATGCGGTGGTGATGCAGGAACAGTGCGAGGTCTCGGCGGCGGGGGTGCGTGCCACCGCCCCGGTGCAAGTCGGGGCCAATATCCGCCCCCGGGGACAGGATATTGCCGCGGGCAGCGAGGTGCTGGCTCCGGGGCGCCGGCTGCAGCCCCAGGACCTGGGTCTGCTGGCATCCCTGGGTCTGGCCCGGGTGCCGGTGTACCGGCGCCTGCGGGTGGCCCTGCTCGCCACCGGTGACGAACTGGTGGAGCCCGGGGCCGGAGATCTGGGGCGCGGACAGCTGTACAACTCCAACCGCTACCTGCTGGCCGGTCTGCTGCGCCGCCTGGACTGCGAGGTGCTGGACGGGGGTATCGTGGCCGACGATCTGGACTGCACACGTGATGCGCTCGCCAGGGCGGCGGTCGCTGCGGACTGCGTGCTCAGTTCCGGCGGTGTCTCGGTGGGAGAAGAGGATCACGTGCGCGCCGCCCTGCAACAGCTGGGGGAGCTCAGCCTCTGGCGTCTGGCCATCAAGCCGGGCAAGCCCCTGGCGTTTGGCAGCATTGGTGACACCCCCTTTATCGGCCTGCCGGGCAATCCCACTTCCAGCTTTGTCACCTTCTGCCTGGTCGCGCGGCCTTTTCTCGTGGCCTGCCAGGGGGCGTTCCCCGCACCGCCCCTGGCGATATCCGCGCGCGCCGGATTTGCGGTGACCCGGGCGGGTACCCGGGAGGAGTACCTGCGGGTCACGTTACGACAGGAAGGGGGGCAGCTGATCGCGGCGAAAGACCCTCAGCAGAGCTCCGGGGCCCTGAGTTCTGTCGTGCGCTGCGACGCGCTGGCGCGAATCCCGGCAGGGGAGGTGCTGGCCGAGGGCGATGCTGTCGACGTCATTCTGCTGCGGGACCTTGTGTCCGCCTGACTCAACGACAATCCGCCGCCGGGCTTAGCCGGCGTATTTCTGGAACACCAGCGACGCGTTGGTGCCGCCAAAGCCAAAGCTATTGGACATTACCCGCTGCAGGTCGACGTTATCGTGGCGCTGCACGGCGATCGGCAGGCCCTCGGCTTCAGGGTCCAAGGTTTCGATGTTGGCGGAAGCGGCGATAAAGCCCGCCTGCTGCATGAGCAGGGCGTAAATGGCCTCCTGCACCCCGGCAGCGCCCAGGGAGTGCCCGGACAGGGACTTGGTCGAGCCGATCACCGGGATGTGATCGCGGTCCTCGTAGGCGCGGCGCACGGCCTTGAGTTCCTGGATATCCCCGGCGGGGGTGCTGGTGCCGTGGGCATTGATGTAGTCCACCGGCCCCTCGACCGTGGCCAGGGCCTGTTGCATGCAGCGCTCGGCGCCCTCGCCCGAGGGCGCGACCATGTCGTAGCCGTCGGAGGTGGCGCCGTAGCCCACCAGTTCGGCGTAGATGTTGGCGCCGCGGGCGAGGGCGTGTTCCAGCTCTTCGAGCACCAGCATGCCGCCGCCCCCGGCGATGACAAACCCATCGCGATCGGCGTCGTAGGCGCGGGACGCCCGCTCCGGCGTGTCGTTGTACTTGGTGGACAGGGCGCCCATGGCATCAAACAGGCTGCTCAGGGTCCAGTGCAACTCCTCCCCGCCGCCGGCGAAGACCACGTCCTGCTTGTCCAGCTGGATCTGCTCCATGGCGTTGCCAATGCAGTGAGCGCTGGTGGAGCAGGCGGAGGAGATGGAGTAATTGATGCCCTTGATCTTGAAGGGCGTGGCGAGGCAGGCAGACACGGTGCTGCCCATGGTCTGGGTGACCCGGTAGGGCCCCACCCGGCGCAGGCCGCGTTCGCGCAGGATATCAGCGGCCTCGGTCTGGCTCGCGGAACTGGCGCCGCCGGAGCCCGCGATGATCCCGGTGCGAACGTTGGACACCACGCTCTCGTCCAGCCTGGCATCGGCAATCGCCTGCTGCATGGAGATGTAGGCGTAGGCTGCCGCGTCGGCCATAAAGCGCAGCTGCTTGCGCTCGATATGTTCGCTGACATCGATTTCGGGGGCGCCGGCGATGTGCGAGCGCATACCCATGTCGATCTGTTCCTGCCGCGTGTTGATCCCCGAGCGGCCCTCGTGCAGGGCGGCAGTGACGCTTTCGGCGTCGTTGCCCAGGCAGGATACGATCCCCAGTCCGGTGACGACTACTCTTCGCTTCATAAGGCTAGAAAGACTCCGTGGAACTGAACAGGCCGACCCGAAGGTCGGCCGCGGTGTAGATTTCGCGGCCGTCGACCGACACGCTGCCATCGGCAATACCCATTACGAGCTTGCGCTCAATCACCCGCTTCATGTTGATGTGGTACACAACCTTGCTTGCGGTGGGCAGGATCTGGCCGGTGAACTTGACTTCGCCCGAACCCAGGGCACGACCGCGGCCGGGGTTGCCCCGCCAGCCGAGGAAAAAGCCCACCAGCTGCCACATGGCGTCCAGCCCCAGGCAGCCCGGCATCACCGGGTCTCCGGGGAAATGACACGCGAAGAACCAGAGGTCCGGGTGAATATCCAGCTCGGCGATGATCTCGCCCTTGCCGTGGCTGCCCCCCTCGGAACTGATGTGGGTAATGCGGTCCAGCATCAGCATGTTGTCAGTGGGCAGTTGGGCATTGCCCGGGCCAAACAGGTCGCCGTGCCCGCAGGCGACGAGTTCCTCTTTGGCGTAAGCGTTTTTTCCGGTCATAGGGTGTCCAGTCAGGCCCGCGCGGGGCATAGGCGCCCCCTGTGGATGGGCGGTGGAGACCACCGGCCGGGACGTGTTAGTTGTGAGCGTGATCATTCTAATGCCTGCGGCCCACAAGTCCAGCGTCGGGGCGCCCGGCTTAGGGGCGCCCGGCCAGGGGCGCCCGGCGCAGGGGCACCTGTATGCGGGTGGCTCCCCGGGGGTGCGATCAGCTAACATAACAATGCTCGCGGAATTCCGGCGCGATAATTGCTTGCGTAACAACGAGCACCGGTCCCGGGAGGCATTCATTAACAGGAATCATCATGCTAGTACCCGTCTTACTGTCTGGTGGCGTCGGCAGCCGCTTGTGGCCCGTGTCGCGGGAATTGCATCCCAAGCAGCTCCTGCCCCTGGCCGGGGAGTTCTCGATGCTGCAGGACACGCTCCTGCGCACTGGTGGCTTGCAGGCCGCGGACCCGGTCGTGGTCTGTAACGAGGAGCACCGGTTCCTGGTGGCCGAGCAGATGCGCCAGGTCGGGGCAAAGCCCCAGGCGCTGATCCTGGAGCCGGCGGGGCGCAACACGGCGCCGGCCCTGGCCCTGGCGGCGCTGCAGCTCAGCCAGGAGAAACCGGAGGCGGTGATGCTGGTGCTGCCGGCGGATCACCTGGTGCAGGCTGCCGAGGCGTTTGTGACCGCGGTGCAGCGAGCGCTGCCCCTGGCAGAGGCCGGGCGCGTGATGACATTCGGGGTGGTCCCCACCAGTGCCGAGACCGGCTATGGGTATATCGCCTGCGGCGCGGCGGAGGCTGAGGGCGTGTATGCAGTGCAGCGCTTTGTCGAAAAGCCGGACCGGGACATCGCGGAGGGCTACCTCGCCAGCGGTGACTACCTGTGGAACTCGGGCATGTTCCTGGTGCGGGCGGATACCTATCTTGAGGAACTCGCCCGCTATGCCCCGGCGATGCTGGAGGCCTGCACCGAAGCCATGCGCGACGCTGCCCCGGACCTCGATTTTGTGCGGCCCCAGGGGGCGGCCTTTCTGGCATCCCCGGCGGACAGCATCGATTATGCGGTCATGGAACATACCGATCGCGGCGGCGTGGTCGCCCTGGACTGCGGCTGGTCGGATATCGGCGCCTGGTCGGCGTTGTGGGAAGTCGCCGAGCAGGACGCCCAGGGCAATGCCCGCTTCGGTGATACCCTGCTGGACAACTGCCGCGACAGCTACTTCCGCAGCGAATCCCGCCTGGTGGCGGCGACCGGGGTGTCGGACCTGGTGGTGGTAGAGACCGCGGATGCGGTACTGGTCGCCGACCGCCGTCAGGTGCAGGACGTGAAACGCCTGGTGCAGGCCCTGAAGCAGCAGCAGCGTCCCGAGGCGGAGTTGCACGCTCGCGTGTACCGCCCCTGGGGCTCCTACGAGTCCCTGGTGGCGGGGGACCGTTTCCAGGTGAAGCGCATCATCGTGAACCCGGGGCAGAAGCTGTCACTGCAAATGCACCATCACAGGGCAGAGCACTGGGTCGTGGTGCAGGGCACCGCGGAGGTGACCTGCGAGGACCGGGTATTCACCCTGGGAGAGGATGAGTCCACCTATATTCCCCTGGGCCACAAGCATCGCCTGGCCAACCCGGGGCGCATCCCGCTGGAGCTGATTGAAGTGCAGTCCGGTGCCTACCTGGGCGAGGATGATATCGTGCGGTTCGAGGACGTCTACGGCCGTGGCAACGCAAATAACGAGGAGAATACCCCATGATCAAGAAGTGCCTGTTTCCGGTGGCCGGCTACGGCACCCGCTTCCTGCCCGCAACCAAGAGCATGCCCAAGGAAATGCTGCCGATCGTCAACAAGCCGCTGGTGCAGTACGGGGTGGAGGAGGCGATCGAGGCGGGCATGACCACCTGCGCCCTGGTCACCGGCCGTGGCAAGCGTTCCATCGCCGATCATTTCGATATCAGCTTCGAACTGGAACAGCAGATTTCCGGAACCGGCAAGGAGAAATACCTGGAGAGCATACGCAACGTGCTCAACAAGGGGGTATTCACCATGGTGCGGCAGCGGGAAATGCGCGGGCTCGGCCACGCCATCCTCACCGGTGAGGCGCTGATCGGCAGCGAGCCTTTCGGCGTGATTCTCTCGGATGACCTGTGCCTCAATGACGGCATGGGCGTCCTCAGCCAGATGGCCGAGCTGTACCGCCAGTTCCGCTGTTCGATCGTGGCGATCCAGGAAGTGCCGATGGAAGAGGTGCACAAGTACGGCGTGATCGCCGGCGAGTCCCTCAAGGACGGTATCTACCGGGTCGACGAGATGGTGGAGAAGCCCGATGCGGGCGACGCCCCCTCCAATCTGGCGATTATCGGCCGCTACATCCTGACCCCGGACATCTTCGATATCCTGCGGGAAACACCCCCCGGTACCAACGGTGAGGTGCAGCTAACCGATGCGTTGCAGACCCAGGCGCGCCAGGGCTGCGTGATGGCCTACAAGTTCAAGGGCCGGCGTTTCGACTGCGGCAGCGTGCCGGGCTTCGTCGAGGCCACCAACTTCGTGTACGAGAACTACTACACCCAGGACTAGGGAGCGCCGCGTGGAGAAGATCACCTGTTTCAAGGCCTATGACGTCCGCGGCCGTATCCCCGACCAGCTCAATGAAGACATCGCCCGGCGCATCGGCCGGGCCTACGCCGAGGTGGTCAAGCCCCGGCAGGTGGTGGTGGGCCACGACATCCGCCTGACGTCGGCGGCGATCAAGGCGGCCCTGACCCAGGGTCTGCTGGAGCAGGGGGTGGATGTCTACGACATCGGCCTCAGCGGCACCGAGGAGATCTACTTCGCCACCTCCCACGCGGGGATGGACGGCGGTATCGCGGTCACCGCCAGCCACAATCCCAAGGATTACAACGGGATGAAGTTCGTGCGCGAGGAATCGCGGCCAATCTCGGGCGACACCGGGCTGTTTGACATCCAGGCCCTGGCGGAAGAGAACGCTTTTACCGCCGCAGATACTCCGGGGCAATTACATCCGCTGGACACTGACGCCGCCTACATCGAGCACCTGCTCGGCTACGTCGACGTGGGCGCGCTGGCCCCCCTGAAAATCGTGGTCGATGCCGGCAATGGCGGCGCCGGGCGCATTGTCGACCTGCTGGAGCCGCACCTGCCCTTCGAGTTTATCAAGCTGCATCACCAGCCCGACGGCAACTTTCCCAACGGCGTGCCCAATCCGCTGCTGGAGGAGAACCGGGCCGTGACCATCGCCGCGGTGCGCGCGCACGGCGCCGATCTCGGTATCGCCTGGGACGGGGACTTCGACCGCTGCTTCTTTTTCGATGAGCGGGGCGACTTCGTGGAGGGCTACTACCTGGTGGGCCTACTGGCGGAGGCTTTTCTCTCCCGGGAACCGGGTGCCGGGATCGTGCACGACCCGCGCCTGACCTGGAACACAGTGGCAATCACCGAGGCCGGCGGCGGCCGCGCAATCCAGAGCAAGACCGGCCACGCCTTTATCAAGGAGCGCATGCGCCTGGAGAACGCGGTCTACGGTGGCGAGATGAGTGCCCATCATTACTTCCGCGACTTCGCCTTCTGCGACAGCGGCATGATTCCCTGGCTGCTGGTCGCGGGCCTGGTGAGCGAGCGGGGCCAGCACCTGTCGGCCATGGTCGAGGCCTGCCAGGCGGCCTACCCCTGCAGCGGCGAAATCAATCGCACCATCGAAGATCCGGCAGCGGTGCTGGCGGCGGTGGAGGCGCACTACGCGGCCCAGGCCCAGAGTGTGGAAAAGGTGGATGGCCTCAGCGTTGCCTTCAGTGACTGGCGCTTTAACCTGCGCATGTCCAATACCGAGCCGGTGGTGCGCCTTAACGTGGAGAGCCGCGGCGACGCCGCGCTGATGCGTGAGAAGACCGCGGAGCTACTGCAGCTGGTGGGTGGCTGAAGCCAGCCACCACGACTCACACCCTAGAAGCTGAGACTGACACCCATCAGGAACTGGGTGGTCGTGGCATCCTCGCCCTCGGCTTCGAGGTAGTCTTCGGTGGTGCCGTAGGCCTTGCCCCAGATCACGCCCACCTAGGTGGCGATGCCGTCGGTCCACTCGTAGCCCAGGCGTGCGGCGAGCTCCAGGGTCGACAGGCCCGAGCCACGACCGGATTCAGGCATGTCCTGGCCGTAGAAGTCTGCCCGCATCTCCGGGACCAGGTACCAGTTCGCGCCGGGTTCAAAACCGCGCTCGACCTCCAGGCGGAAAGCGCTGTCGCCTCCCGAGGCATAGTAGCTGCTGCCCGCCACCGCAATCGCGCCCGGCAGTTCACCGTCAACGCCCAGCAGAGCCCAGTCCTTGTCCGGCTCGGGCTTGAGGTCTCCGCGCCAGCCGGCATTGAGGTTCCAGCCGCTGTCGGTGGCGTAGCTGTAGTATCCCAGCAACTCGTGGCCACCGAGATCCCCCAGTGCATGGTCACCCTCGGAGACCATCCACAGGCTGTGCTGGTCCATCCCGACCGTGGCGGCGACGCTCCAGGCGATCGGATCGTCGGAATCCTCGGTCCAGCGATGCTCCATCTCGTCGACCATGATGGCACCCTGGACGCCGTCATCATTGCCGTGGGCGAGTGCGGAAACCAGGGTTAAAGCGGAAATGGCGGCAATTCGATAGTGCATGAGAGATCCTGTAGTCTTTTCCGGTCACTAGCCCAAGGCCTGCGAGACCAGCGCGTAAGTGTGAAAGTCAGAGGTTCGGGTCATCGTCGGGGCACGGTTCTGCATGGCAGTGGGTCGGTCAACCGGTGGCAGCCCAATTTCATCCAGCCAGCCTGCCAGCGCGCCGGCGCGGGGCGGGATGTCGATCCGGCAAAAGCCCTGCTGGGCAGCCAGCAGGTGAGAAAGTAGAAGCTTGGCGTCTGCCTGGCAGGATGCTACCACCGGCCCGATGACACGCCCCAAGCCCGCATCGCGGGCTATCGCGAAGCCGGAGAAATGACCCGAGCGCTCCAGTACCATGCATTCGCCCTGCGAGAGCAGGTTCTGTAGCAACTCGCCCCGCTCAGCGCCAAAGGCTCCATGGTCCAGCCGGCAGATGTTTGCCTTGTCCGCAGGGCGGGCGTGGCGAACACGCTCTCCCGGCGCGGTGTCCAAAGGCTCGACTTTGCCCAGGGGCGCTTGACGCTGCTCCACCGGGCCGAAGGGTTGGAAGCCCAGGCGCCGGTACAGCGAATAACCCGCTGCCGTCGAGACCAGGCGCACCGTCCTTTCTTGCAGTGCATCCAGGGCCGCCTGTACCAGTTTTTTCCCAAGCCCCCGGCCCTGGCAACGGCGATCGACCACGATGTAGCCCATGGTCGCCAGTGTGTCGCCGTACTCCCACCAGATCAGGGTGCCCAGCAACTCACCGGAGGCACCCTCCAGCGCCAGGCCGTGACCTAGTTCGAGGTGAAAAGTCCAGTCGGAGTGGCTGTGTGGCCAGCCCTCGGCGCGTGTCAGCTCTACCGCCCGGTCTAGGTCGGCCGGGCGCAGCTGGCGCAGCCTTGCGTTTTGCTGGTCCGTGTCCACTGGTTCGGTGTTTAGAAGTACTTGACCCATGCCATGCTCGTGCTGTGTTTGAATCGGGCGAAGGCGCGCGTGGGGTAGTACAGCGCCACCATCAGTAATACGGTAATGGCCCATATCTGCCACACTGAACTCAGGGCGAAGAGGTCTCCCTCGTTGGGACCGACCGTGGCCAGGACGATGCGGTAGCTGATCAGCAGCACGTAGAGGTGAACGATGTAGATAAACATCGGTGCGGAGCCAAAGACCTCCATTGCGTCCATGAACTTGTTGGACAAGGCTTCAAACCAGGCCAGCAGCAGGAGGGCGGCGCCGATGGTCATCAGCACGAAGTTCAGTGACGGCGGATACTTGGTGAAATTGATAAAGTCCATCACGGTCAGCATCAGGGTTTCCTGGGACTGCCAGGGCAGGGTTTCGCCGTAGATATTGAAGCCGCGCAGCACCAGCATAAGCCCCCAGCATCCCAGGCCCAGTGCAATCAGCAATTTGCGGCGGGAGATGGCATCCATAGTCCGGGCGTACAGTGGCCCCGCACAGTAACCGAGCAGAATGACGCCGATCCAGGGCAGCACCGGGTAGCTGGCCTTGATGCGTACGGCGCCATCAAAAATTACGCCCCGGTCGTGTAGGATCGCCCAGAGCGTGTAGCCGGTCTCGCCCGGGGCAAAGGAGATGGGTGACAGCAGATTGTGCCCAAACACAATGATGAAACCGAGAAGTCCGATGCTCCAGTAGGGCAGCTTCACCAGCACCGACAGCGCAATCATGCTGATACCGATGGCCCAGATGACCTGCAGGAAGATGGTGTCGAAGTTCCCAAACCACGAGAAGTTAACCAGGGTAACCTCGATCAGGACGAGGAAAAGGCCACGCTTGAACAGGAAGTTGCTCGGAGAACGAATACCACCGCGCGCAGGGTGTGCGTAAAGCCAGGCGGACAGTCCGGTCAGGAACACAAAGGTGGGCGCGCACAGGTGCGCCGTGATTCGGGTAAAGAAAAGCGCGGGGGAGGTGCTATCGAGATCCATGGGATCCGACACGTTAAGGTGGTAGAAGAAGCGCTCCCTCACATGATCGACCGCCATCAGCAGGATTACGAGGCCGCGCATGATGTCAATGGACGCGATACGCGACTTGGTCACGGCGTCCGTTGATGCCGCCGTGGCTTGGCTGACTTGAGAAGAGGCTGTAGCGCTCATCGTGATTTCTCCCGCAGTAGGGTTATTCTTGTCCGAAACTGAACTCTAGGTTAACGCTGGTAGTGGCAAAATATATGCCGTTTTCCCCTAATGAAGGCGGTTTTTTTGCTTTGCTGCTCCCAGTCTTGAAATTATGTGCTGCTGGCATTGGCTGACTGCCCTGGCTTATTTCTTGCCGTCGGAAGCGCGAAAATCAGCAGAATGTTGCTTGTGCCGGGGGTATTGCCACATCCCCTTGGTACAGGCTCAATTATGCTTATATGAGGACGGCACCTGTTTGATTCCGCGGAGACTATCGCTGAGTACTCGTGCCGAGTGGTTCTCTTATATGAAAGGATGGAAGCGCCATGCGAGCTCTATTGTTGTCAGCGGCTCTGGTTTGGAGTCTTTTGATTGTTGTTGCGGCCCAGGCCCACACTAGCCTGGTCGCCTCTGCGCCGGCGGAGGGTGAAAGCACGCCACCGCCCGCTGCGATTACGCTGACATTTGGTGCCGAGGTTCGCCTGGTGGAAGTCAGGGTCACGCATGACAAAGCGGGCGGTATTAATCTGGAAGAGACACGCGACCTTACGCCGGCGACCGAATTCACTATCCCGGTACCGCCCCTTACGCCAGGTGGCTATAGGGTGGAGTGGATTGCGATGGGTGGCGATAGCCATAAGATGACCGGCGAATTCGGGTTCAGCGTGGAGCGTGTAAGTTCCCCATGACGCCATGGCTTGTCGCCAGCGTAGTCCTGAAATTCTGCATTTACCTGGGGGTGGCCGCGGGCATTGGTGGTAGCATCGTGGCCGCACTGGCGATCCGCCGGCAGGGAGAGTGGCCCGGGACCTTGCCTCCCGGTTATGTCGGCGTTATCGCAGCATGTGGTACCGGCGTGGCGGTCTCCCTGGCCTACTTCTTTGTGAGGGTGGGAGCATTTTCAGCGAGCGGCTTCAGCGGCATGTTCGACCCGCCGATTGTAGAGATGCTCTGGCAATCACCCGTGGGAGAAGCCCTGCGGCTGCGCGTTGTGGGTTTCCTGGCGCTCGCTGCGGTCATTATTGCCTACCCAATTATTTCCGTTTCGCCTGGCTTCGCGTCGACTTGTTTTCTGGCGATCGCCTACATCGGCGGCGCGGTTGCACTGACCTATTCATTTGGTGCGACGGGGCACACAACCGACCTGGAAACCTATGGTCGCGTCGCACTGAGCGTCCATCTGGGGGGCGCAATGTGGTGGGCCGGCGGTCTGTATCCTTTGTGGTGTGCGGCGAGATCCCTGGAACCCATTGCCATGCAGCGCTACATGCACCGCTTTGGACGGGTCGCAGGCGCCCTGCTGGCGGCCATGCTCGCGGGCGGGGGCCTGTTGCTCTACCTGCTGCTCCTAGCGCCGGAGGACAAAGTCTCGCCTGCGTACGCCATATCCATGGGGCTCAAATTGTCTTTTGTCATCGCCCTGCTATTTATTGCCGCCAGGCACAAGTGGCGCTCCGTGCCGCGGCTGCTTGAGAGCGGAGGTGTGGCGAGGTTTCAGCGTTCGCTGCGCATTGAGGTGATGCTGGTGATGGCCCTGCTGGTGCTGACCGCCGTTTTCTCGACGGCGTTTGGACCCTATGCTGGCTCTTGAATCGCGTTATTACGCGGTTTCTATTGGAGCGGCTGCCTGACAGCGCCCTGCCGGGCTCAGGTGTGGCCAGGCAGGTTCTGGCGTCGGCAAAACCTGCTCTTGCATTCACGCAAATCGAAAGTTTCTGCCATCACTGTCCCTAGATCGACGCGATTTCCCCACTGGGCCATGTTGTAATCAGGTTGTTCTCCACAGACAAGGATAAGACTTATGCGTAATTTATTGATATTTCTTCTGGCGATCGCTCCCGTACTGGCTCCCCTCCAGGCTCACGGTCATGGCATCACGGAGCCGCAGCATGGGGGCGTCGTCAAGGTGGTTGGCGATGTTTCCCTGGAACTGGTGACTGGCGATGGCGAAGTGGCTGTCTACATTCTTGATGACGCGCCCTGGGACACGAGCGGCATGAGCGGCAAACTCAAGGTGGAAACGGCCGAGGGTAAAGCCGAGTACGACCTCACGCCCATAGCCGACAGCGGACTGAAAGCCGAGGGGCTGAGTCTCGATGCAGGCGACAGGGTGCTGGCCATCATTACCAAGGCCGATGGCTATTCCAAGATCGCCGGCAAATTCGAGATTGAGTAGATCGCGGTACTGAGGTGAGGTTTATGATGGTCAATCAAATCCAGCCCGCCCCTGCGCTAGCAAATGTGAGGCGTGTACTGCTTCTCACGGGGCTGGCCATGCTGGGGCTCCTGCTGAGCGGACAGGTCTTTGCCCACGGTGTGGCGGAAGGTGACGCGGCCTTTATTGAGGGCAGCCAGGGGGTGCAGTTTATCCCCTTCATTTATCTTGGCGCCAAACACATGGTCTCAGGCTACGACCACCTGCTGTTCCTGTTCGGGGTCATTTTCTTCCTTTACCGCCTGAAGGATGTTGGCATCTACGTGAGCCTGTTTGCCATAGGCCACAGTGTCACGCTGCTTTGGGGGGTGCTTAACGATACCCAGGTGAGCCCCTATGTGGTCGACGCCATTATCGGACTGTCGGTGGTGTACAAGGGCTTCGACAACCTTGGTGGCTTCCAGAAGCTGTTTGGCTTCCAGCCGAATACCAAGGCCGCGGTGCTGATTTTCGGCTTCTTCCACGGCTTTGGCCTCGCCACCAAGTTGCAGGACTTTACCCTGTCGCCGGATGGCCTGGTCGCCAATATCATTGCCTTCAATATCGGCGTGGAAATGGGGCAGCTGATAGCCCTGTCCGCGATCCTTATCCTGATGGGTTTCTGGCGTCGCACGGCAGCCTTCGAACGTTACGCGTTTGCTTCCAACACGGTACTGATGTCGCTCGGGTTCATGCTGATGGGTTATCAGATGACCGGGTATTTTGCGAACTAGTAAAAGTTAAAGGATGACAAAGTGAATACGACAATTAACCAACCCCTGCCTGAAAAGGCGGAACTTATTCGCGCTACCGTGCTCGCGCTTATCGCCGCAGTGGTACTACTGTTCACCGTTATTCTGCCGGCGGAGTATGGCATCGACCCCTTGCGGGTCGGCGGACTCCTGGGCCTGACCACGATGAAGGGAGAGGGTGCTGATGAAACGGAAATTGTGCCCGATGCCGAGGGTGCAATGCTGAATCTGCCCGCCCTGGCCAGGGCGTCCTCAGGGATTAAGGGGGAAACCCTGAAGGTGGTGGTACCGGCCTACGAGGGCATTGAACTCAAGGCAGACATGACCGCCGGTCAGTCAATCGTGTTCGACTGGAAAAGCGATGGCGCTGCGCTCTACACCGACATGCATGGTGAGCCGCCCAATGCGGGAGAGAAGGAGTTCACCAGCTACTGGAAGGAGAACGAGCAGCTGGGTGGTCAGGGCATGCTGCTTGCCCAGTTCGACGGTACGCATGGCTGGTACTGGCAGAACATGACCGAAGAAGCGGTGACCGTCACCGTTGAGGTTAGTGGCTTCTACCAGGACATCTACGAGAAGTAGTGATTCACACGCTCCCGGGAGCGTAGTCAATAATTACAGCATGGCCTGCTAACGGGCATGTCTGTTAAACCACGTCATAAACGATGGGAGTTACCATGAACAGACTGAAAACAATACTTACGGTGTCAGCCACGCTTGCAGGCGTATTCCTTGCTGGCCACGCCTACAGTCACGGCATCTGGTTTGCCGAGCGCTCACGCAATCTCGCGCTTGTCTACGGTGTAGGCGCCGACGATCTTGATACGGTTGCCCGGTTCGAAAAGATGCAGGGCATCACCGGCTACGACAGCGACTGGAAAGAGGTCGACGCCAAGCTGATCAAGGCAGGCCCGATGGTACTGGTCGGCGGCGATGATTATCCCGAGGCCGTATCCGGCGTAATGGACAACGGAATCTGGTCCAAGACTGCGGACGGCAAGTGGCACGCCAAGGGTCGCGACGAGGTGCCTGACGCGATCATTGCAGAGAGGACGATGAAGTATGCGGTGCATGTTCGCGGGCCGCTGAGGGCCGTACCGGTCCTGCCCAGCCAGACCCTGCAGATTGTCCCGGTTGAAGGTGCACCGGCCTGGAAGGATGGAAGCTACCTCCTCCAGGGAGATCAGATGCCCCGGCAGGCCGGTGATGTGGTCAAGGTCCAGGTGCTCTTTAATGGCGAGCCGGTAGAGGGAGCGCGGGTGATCCGGGACTTTGTAACCGACCCGAATCAGCAGCCCTGGATTACCGGTGAAGACGGCACAGTATACTTCCCCGTGCGCAACCAGGGGCTGAATGTCATCGGCGCTACTTACGATGGCCCGAGTGATGACCCCAAGAAGATCGACAAGATCGAGCACTTTGCAACCCTGTCCTTTGTGCTGCCCATCCTCCCCGAGTGACGCTGCCTGAGGCTGCGGCTTCTGCAACGAGGCCGTCAGGATGAGTGAGCAAATTGAGGGACGCAATGCGTCCCTCACTTCTGTTGATACGCCCAGCCTGGCCCTTGATGCGGAGCGCATGGAGCGCAATATTCAGCGCCTCGCTTCGCGACTGTCACAACTCGGGGTGCCTCTGCGACCACACCTGAAGACGACCAAGTCGGTCGAGGTGGCGCGCCGCATCATGCGGAGCAATTCGGGACCGGCCACGGTCTCTACCCTGGGTGAGGCGGAAGCCTTTGCCCGTGCCGGTGTTAACGACATCATGTATGCGGTCGGTATCGCGCCTGGCAAGCTGGACCGAGTGCTTGCGTTGCGGTCTTCCGGCGTGGACCTTGCGGTGATTCTCGATTCGCTCGAGCAGGCGCAGCTGGTTGCGGCAGCCAGTCGTGAGGCGGGTGTGCCGATACCCGCCTTGATAGAAATTGACTGTGACGGGCACCGCTCTGGTGTGCAACCCGGCGACAGAGACAATCTCCTTTCGATCGGGCGGGCACTACAGGAGGGCGGGGCTGAACTGGGAGGCGTGCTGACCCATGCGGGCGGCAGCTATAGCGCCAGGGGCAGCGACGCGCTGGCGCAGTGCGCAGAGCAGGAGCGCGCAGCCGTGGTGATTGCCGCGCAGACCCTGCGTGATGCGGGCCTCAGTTGTCCCGTTGTCAGCGTGGGCTCGACGCCCACCGCGCATTATGCGCGCGATCTTACCGGTGTCACCGAGGTCAGGGCCGGAGTTTTCGTGTTCTTCGACCTGGTGATGGCAGGTATCGGCGTCTGCGCAGTGCATGATATTGCCCTTTCAGTGGTCACCACAGTGATCGGGCACCAGCCAAGGAAGGGCTGGATCCTGGTCGATGCGGGCTGGATGGCGCTGTCCCGCGACCGCGGCACAGCCAAGCAGGAAGTGGACCAGGGCTACGGCCTTGTCTGCGATCTCCAGGGCAAGCCCTATCAAGACCTGATTGTCGTGGATGCCAACCAGGAGCACGGTGTTATCGCGGTGCGCCCGGGCTCTCCAGGGGAATTGCCCGAGTTGCCGATTGGCACACGCCTGCGAATCCTTCCGAATCACGCCTGCTCCACTGCCGCCCAGCATGATCGCTACCACGTCGTGCATGGTCACAATGCGGAAGTTGATGCGGTTTGGCCACGCTTTGGAGGGTGGTAGTCGCGGTTGATTTATTGTCCCCCGACCTGAAGCTGCCACTGTGCCTCTCAGCGTCGACTGCGCCGCCTGGTGATGTAGTCCTGCAGGCGGTAGTTGCCGATGATGACGGGCAGGAACCAGGGGTTGCCTCGGTAGAAGGGGATGCCAGCGGGCGGCCCGAAGTCGAAAGCAGATGCGGCCTCGTCACGATGGCCAAGCAGTTTGTTCGCGGCTCTTGAACCTACCCAGGGTGCCCATACCACGCCCGAACCGCAGAAGCCGGTCGCATAGACCACGCCATCGCGCTCGAAAATGCGGGGCAGCATGTCGCGGTTCATCGCCACATTACCGAACCAGGTGTGGCTGAGGCGGATGCTGCTTAACTCGGGAAAGCGGTCTACCAAGCCGTCCCTGAGATCGAGCACCGGCTTTGCGGGGTCACCCTTGCGCGAGCTGTCACGACCTCCCAACAGGATGCGCTTGCCGTCTGGTGAGGGCCGGTAATAGTATCCCATCTGCAGCCCTTCACCCATCATCATGCGCCTGGGGAAGAGCCGTGCCATTACTTCGTCCGGTAGCTCCTCGGTCGCAATCATCCGGCTCCTGACCGGCACCAGGCGCCGGCGCAGGAACGGCGTGGCACCGTCAGTGTAGCCATTGGTGCAGACCAGCACCTGTTGTGCCTGGAGTGATCCATGCGCAGTGACTACGCGGAATCCGCTGCTTCCCTTTTCGATGGCAGTCACCGGCGTATTGGAATGCACGGTAACCCCGGAGGCGAGTGCCACACGCAACAGCTCACTATGGAACTTGGCTGGATGCAGCCCGCCGATGTCCATGCGCACGCTGCCGCCCCGGTAAAAATCGGTACCGGTATACTGCTTCTGCTCAGCGTAAGGCACCGCGTAGGCCTCGATACCCAGTTTGGCTGCCAGGCTCTCGGCGCGGCGGGCCATACCTTCGTATTGATCAAAGCCAACGGCGCCGGAGAACAGCCCGGTCAACTGAAAATCGCACTCAAGCCCCTCGGTCTTGATCAGGTCCTGAAGGAATTCCCGCGCAATCTTGCCCTCGGCCTCTATGGCCACGGCCTTGTCTTCCCCGAAGCGCTTGGCGATCGCATCAAAACCAGGTCGTATATTGCCGCTGGTGATGCCGCCATTGCGTGAAGACGCGCCCTCGCCCGGATTCATTGCGTCGAAAATACTCACTGAGCGTCCGGCCCGGGCCAGCACCATACCCGCGGTCAGCCCGGCGTAGCCGGCACCAACGATCGCAACGTCGGCCTGCTGGCTGCGCGGCTGCTGGGGCAGTGGCTTGACCGGGGCGTGCTCCCACCAGTAGGGAGCGTTCTTTGCGGCAATATCAGTGATTTGCATGCCTGCTTTCCTGTGTCTGTGCGGCTTATTGATTGGCGGGAACGGTCTGCTCAGGTGCCTGCATTCGACTTCATGCCCAAGTGATGGCGGACCAACCCGATATGCAGCCTGATACCGGTTGCCAGGACGTCGTCGTTGAAATCATAGCGGGGATGGTGAAGGGGTACCTCGTCTTCATTGCGCCTCTGGCCAAGCCAGATGTATGCGCCTTCACAGGCCTGAAGCATGAAACCGAAGTCCTCAGAGGTAAACGCGGGATCCGGCGCCTGCACTGCGTGGCCTACCTCGGCCGCCGCCGCCAGGGCCACTTCGGCCGATGCGGCATGGTTGATGGTTGCTGGATAGTAGCGGTCGTAGTGGACAGTGATCCGGGTGCCACTGGACTGGGCAACTCCCTCAGCGATCTGTGTCACTGCAGATTCGATCGTGTCCTGCACAACCGGGTCGAAGGTGCGGACGGTGCCGGTGAGTCGCACCTGTGCCGGCAGCACGTTGTGGGAGCTGCCACCCTCGATGTGCGTGACCGACAGCACGGCAGTCGCCATGGGCGGGATTCTCCGCGATACCACCGTGTTGAGCTGCGTCACCAGGTTACTGGCGGCGAGGAGGGCGTCGGGGGTGTGGTGCGGCATGGCGGCGTGGCCGCCGCGCCCTTCGACCATGATCGAGAACTTGTCCGCCGCAGCCATGATCGGGCCCGGACGTGTGGCAATGGTGCCCGCAGGCAGGTCCGGCCAGTTGTGCAGGGCAAATACCCGGTCGCAGGGAAAGCGTTCGAACAGGCCATCTTCAATCATCGCCCGCGCACCGCCATGGCCTTCTTCCGCGGGTTGAAAGACAAAATAAACGGTACCGTCAAAATCTCGGGTGCGAGCGAGCTGCTGGGCTGCGCCCAGCAGCATTGCCACGTGCCCGTCGTGGCCACAGCCATGAAACACACCGGCCTCGCGACTGGCATAGGGCAGGCCTGTTTCCTCGTGTATCGGCAGGGCGTCCATGTCTGCACGCAGGCCAAGGCTCCGCGCCGAGCTACCGCAGCGCAATGCCGCCACGATCCCCGTACCCCCGATCCCGGTATGCACCTCGAGATCCAGCTGCCTCAGCGCGGCTTCGATCTGGCTTGCGGTGCGGTGCTCCTGGTAGGCGAGTTCCGGGTTGGCATGAATATCCCTGCGGAACCGGATCAGTGGCTCCAGCAAGTCATCGATGTCCATCGCGATCGTGGCCATTGCATACTCCGTGGCAGAACTGGGCATGGGACCGGAAGAAAATCAGGGTATGCCTCCAGCCCCATGCTCCAACTTTACTGTGAACGGGGGGTGATTTCCTGCCGAAGAGCCGGGTAGTTACGACATATTTTACTGCCCCGGTCAGAAACACAGGTACGAATGCTGGCGAGCGGCACCTATACTGGAACGAGTGTAATGACAATTGCCGGACGCCGTTCCTTTACCCCCGACGCCTCTACAGCGCGAAGTAATCACACGGCCCGGGTGAGGGAGAGCAAACAGTGCTGGGGCGCTTTGTCAGAGTCGCCGAAAAAAACCGATCTGTGGTCGAGCTGGAGGTAGACGGCGAGCCATGCCAGGGGCTGGAAGGCGATTCACTACTGGTTGCCGTGCTGAGTCATCGCCCGGCTCTGCGCCAGTCGGAGTTTGGTGACGGCGACCGGGCCGGTTTCTGCCTGATGGGCGCCTGCCAGGACTGCTGGATGTGGACGCCAGAAGGCGACCGCCTGCGCGCGTGCACCACCACGGTCAGCGCGGGAATGCGTGTGCTGACGCGACCACCGGGGGAGGCGACATGGCCGAACCTCGCGTAGTCATTGTCGGGGCAGGTCCCGCGGGGGTGCGCGCTACCCAGGCGCTCGTGGCCGCCGGGTTGCGGCCGACGGTGGTGGATGAAGGTTTGCGCAGCGGTGGCCAGATCTACCGGCGACAGCCGGCCAATTTCAAGCGTCCCTACGCCGCCCTCTACGGGTTTGAGGCAGACAGGGCCAGGTCCGTTCACGATACTTTTGACGGCCTGCTGGGCGCTATCGACTACCGCCCGGAAACGCTGGTCTGGAACATCGCTGGTCATACGCTCCACCTGGTCAAGGACGATGTTGCGGAGACCCTGGATTTTGACGCCCTCATCCTCGCCACCGGCGCCACCGACCGGCTGCTGCCGGTCAGGGGCTGGACCCTGCCCGGGTGCTACAGCCTGGGTGCAGCCCAGATTGCACTCAAGGCCCAGGCATGCGCCATCGGGCAGCGAGTCGTGTTTCTCGGCACCGGCCCGCTGCTTTACCTGATCAGTTACCAGTATGCGAAAGCCGGTGTCGATGTGGCCGCGGTGCTGGATACCTCGGCATTCAGCTGCCAGCTAAGGGCCCTCCCTGTGATGGCCAGTCGCCCCTCGTTACTGGCCAAGGGGCTGCATTACCGTGCTCAGCTTATGGCGGCTCGCGTTCCCGTGTATACCGGTGCGATACCCTTGCAGATCGAAGGAGAGGGCGCGGTGAACGGCGTACGTTTTCTTACCAGACGCGGCGAGGAAAAGCAGCTGAGCGCCGATGCGGTAGGTATGGGGTTTCACCTGCGCAGTGAAACCCAGCTGGCCGACCTGGCCCACTGTGAATTTGCGTTTGATGAAGGACTGGCCCAGTGGGCGCCCTGGGCCGATGTCGACGGGCGCAGCAGCGTGCCGGGTGTCTATCTTGCGGGCGACGGGGCCCGGATCCTGGGTGCGGACTCGGCGGAGATCACCGGAGAGCTCGCGGCGCTCACCGCGTCGTCGGACATGGGCAAGCCGGTAAGCGCGCGCAGAATCCAGCAACTGCGACGTGCACGTGAGCGCATGGAGCGCTTCCGCCGCGGGCTCGCGATGGCCTTCCCCTGGCCTGCCTCCCTTGCCCGCGGGGTAGAGGACGATGTACTCCTGTGCCGTTGTGAAGCCATATCTGCTGGTGATTTACGCTGCTCCGCAAAGGATCGCGATGCCCCCGAGCTCAACCGCGCCAAAGCGCTGGTGCGGGTGGGCATGGGCCGTTGCCAGGGGCGCTACTGCGGGCATGCAGCCGCCGAGGTGCTGGCGGATGCGCGCGGTGAATCCCTGCAGGCGGTGGGTCGGTTGCGCGGGCAGGGGCCGGTCAAGCCACTTTCCTGCAAGACCCGGATGAAGGCAAGCCAATGAGCGGGCTGGGGGCTGACAGCGCTACCGACGTGATCATTGTCGGAGGTGGCCTGATGGGCGCCTCGACCGCGTTTTTCCTGCAACAGCGCGGCTGCAGCGTTCGCCTGATTGAGCGCGGCCTGGTGGGCCAGCAGGCGAGTGGCGTGAACTTCGGCAATATCCGCCGTCAGGGTCGCAGTCTGGTGCAGCTGCCACTGTCCAACCGCGCGCGTGGCGTCTGGGAAAGGCTGCCGGAGCTGATTGGCGAAAACTGCGAATACCTGTCTACTGGCCAGTTACGTGTAAGTTATGACGCTGACGGGGCAGAGAACCTGGAAAGCTATGCACGCGAGGCCCGTGAGTATGGTCTCGATCTGGAAATTCTCACGCCAGAGGCCCTCCGCCGGCGCTACCCCTGGCTGGGGCCCGATATCATTCTGGGTTCACTGGGCCCGGAGGACGGGCATGCCAATCCGCGGCTTGCCGCGCCAGCCTTTGGCCGCGCGGCCTTGCGTGCAGGGGCATTGATTGAAGAAAACACGGAAGTCCAGCAGATCGAGAAGGTCGATGATGACTTCCGGGTCCAGACCGCGTCGGGCGATGATTTCCGGGCGCCGGTGGTCATGCTCGCCACCGGGGCCTGGGCAGCCCCCGTCGCCGCACACTTTGGCGAAGCGGTGCCGATGGTTGGCCGCGGCCCGCATATGGGTGTGACAGAACCCGTGCCCTATCGCATCAAGCCGTCGGTGGGGGTCAAGACCCGGGTGCCCGGCGAAACGGTGTACCTGCGACAGGTGGAGCGCGGCAACATTGTCTTCGGTGGCGGTTTGCGCAATGAGGTAGATCTTGAAGCCGTCCGGGTATACCCCAGGCCAGAGTACACCCTGCACCAGCTTCCCCTCCTGCAGCGGCTGTTACCTGGCATGGCAAAGCTCAGGATAATTCGGGTATGGAGCGGCATTGAGGGCTACCTGCCCGATGACCAGCCGGTAATGGGGCCCAGTGACAAGGTGCCGGGTCTCTACTACGCCTTCGGCTTCTCCGGCGCCGGCTTCCAGATCGGGCCGGGGGTGGGAGACGTGATGGCGGAGTTGATTGCCACTGGCGCCACCACCACGCCCATTCAGCCTTTCCATGTTCGCAGGTTCGCAGCGGAAAGCTGAGCGGACCGTTCCCGCAAATCACCCAGACTCGAGGTTCAGCATGCTCGACTTCAATCCCGAAGACATCACGGTTCCCCAGGGCCATTTCATCGGCGGGGAGACGGTCATTGATAGCGGAGACCGGCTGCCAGTGCGGCGTCCCTCCGACAGTGTGGTCTACGGTGACCTGCCGATAGGCGATGCCGATGTCGTCGATCGCGCCGTCACGAGCGCCCGGCGGGCATATGAGACATCCGAGTGGGCAAGCGCGGCGCCGCGGGCACGTGCGGCAATCCTGCGACGCTGGGCTGAACTCATGGAAAGGGACCGGCGCGAGCTGGCCCAGCTTGAAGCACTTGGCTCCACACGGCACGTGCGCGGCGTGTTCGACATCGATATCCCCTACTCGGCGGATTGCATCCGCTTTTTCGCGGAGTGGGCGGACAAGCTCGGCGGCGACGTGGCGGCAACCCGCGCCGATAACCTGGGCATGGTGCTGACGGAGCCCTATGGCGTTGTCGCGGCGATCTCCCCCTGGAATTTCCCCATTACGCAGTCGATTACCAAGATCGGGCCGCCCCTCGCGGCCGGCAATGCGGTGGTCCTGAAGCCATCCGAACTGACGCCCTTCACCGCCCTGCGCCTGGCGCAGCTGGCCATAGAGGCGGGAATGCCTGCGGGCATCCTGAATATCGTCCAGGGTAACGGCGCGGTGACGGGGGACGCGCTTTGCCGTCACCCCGATGTGGGCAAAATCTCCTTTACCGGCTCTACCCGGACGGGCGCCGCGATCATGACCGCCAGCGCCCAGAGCGGGATCAAGCCAGTCACCCTGGAGCTGGGTGGCAAGAGTCCGCAGCTGGTGTTCGCGGACGTCAAGAACCTCGACAAGGTCGCGGCAACCGTGGCCAATGGCATCCTCAACAATGCCGGCCAGGTCTGCGTTGCCGGCTCGCGCCTGGTTGTGCAGTCAGGTATTGCAGAGGCACTGCTTGAGAAGGTGGCGGAACTGGCGCGTGCAGTAGAACCGGGGCCGACATGGTCGGAGAGTACCACCTACGGGCCCATAGTCTCGGCGCAACAGATGGAGGGCATTGACCGGGTGGTCAGGCAAACGATTGACGGTGGCGCCGAGGTCCTGGTGGGGGGAGAACCGCTTGCGACGGAGTGCGGCACATACTATGCGCCTACGATCCTCAGGGGTGTGTCATCTGCGAGTGAGGCCGTGCGGGAGGAGGTCTTCGGTCCGGTTCTAACCGTGCAAATTTTTGAAGCGGAGGAGGAGGGTTTCGCGCTCGCCGGTCATGAAAAATACGGCCTTGCTGCAGGCGTACATACCGGTGACGTCAATCGAGCCTTGCGGGCGGTGCGCGAGATCAAGGCGGGTACCGTGTGGGTGAACCGTTACGGTCGCACCGCTGACTACATTATTCCCACCGGTGGCTTCAACAGCTCGGGCATCGGCAAGGATCTCGGGCGTCAGGCGGTAGAGGCAAACCTGCGCCAGAAAAGCGTGTTGATTGATTTCAGCGAGTGATTCGAGCTCCCGCCGCTAGCGCTGGCGGGATACAGCTGCTGTTTCCAGGGCGGCGCGGTTAAGGAGCTCCGTGTCATCGTGGTGGCAAAGTATCTCGTTGCCGGCAGACAGCGCTCGCCAGGGTGGGGGCTCCACGTTGCACTTGCCTTCAATTCGCACCGGGCAGCGATCGAGGAAGGGGCACAGCCCTGTGGCTTCTGCTTTTATCCGGGCGATTGTCTGTGAATGAGCGGCGCTTTCAAGCCAGCCCTGTTCCAGTTTCGGCACCGAACTAATCAGCAGGTCCGTATACGGATGGTAGGGTGGTGCGCTGAATTGTTCGCGACTACCCTGTTCCACCTTACGCCCCGCGTAGAGCACCAGGATGTCGTCACACACGGCGCGTACCGTGGAAATATCGTGGCTGATAAACATGTACGAGACCTGTAGCTCGCGTCGCAGCTCGGTCAGGAGGTCGAGAATCGCGGTCGCTACCACGGTATCCAGCGCCGATGTGACCTCGTCGCAGAGGATAAGGTCGGGCTCCGCGGCCAGGGCGCGGGCGAGGTTGATGCGCTGCTTCTGTCCACCTGAGAGACGGGCGCAGGGTTGCTCCGCGATAGACGAGGGCAGGTGTACAAGGTCCAGTAACTCTTGCACTCGTTGGGTCTGGGACTTCTCATCCAGGCCGTGGTAGAACGCCAGCGGGCGCGACAGTATGCGCGCGACTGAATGCGCGGGATTCAGGGCGGTATCCGCATTCTGGAAAACTATCTGGACGCGCCGGAACTGGTCGCGACTGCGCTGCGCCATATCGTTGGGAAGGACCTCACCGGCGAGTTTCATGGTGCCGGCGGCAGGCGGTACCAGTCCGGCGATGGCGCGGGCAAGGGTGGATTTGCCCGAACCTGACTCTCCAATGACGCCCAGGGTGCTGCCGCGCTCAATACTCAGGCTGATATCCTCAAGTATGGTGACCGCGTGTCGCCCGTCGCGTCCCACCTTGCCGTAACCGGCGCGAACACCCTCAATGCTCAGCACTGGCGTACCGGCCTTTGCATCCACCACCGCTGTGCGCAGGGTGGGTTCGGCGGCTGCCAGCAGCTGGCGGGTGTAATCGTCTGCAGGCGCCGTGATGATCTGCTCCGTGTGTCCCGCCTCGCGGATTTCGCCCTGGTTCAGCACCACCACCTGATCGGCCATTTGCGCCACGACCGCAAGGTCGTGGGATACGTAGACTGCGGTGATATCCCGCTCGGCGACGACCCGCTTGAAGGCCCGCAAGACGTCGATCTGGGTGGTAACGTCCAGGGCCGTGGTGGGTTCGTCGAAAATCACCAGTTCAGGTTCGTTGATCAGCGCCATGGCCGCCATGAGACGCTGCAGCTGGCCGCCTGACACCTGGTGTGGGTAGCGTGAGCCAATGGTCTCCGGCTCTGGCAGGGCCAGTGCCCGGAACAGGTCCACGGCCTTGGCCTCGGCGTCCTTGCGTGACTGCGTCTTGTGTATCCGGGTGGCTTCCAGGATCTGGTCCATGATCCTGATCGCGGGATTGAAACCGGAGGCCGCACTCTGCGCGACATAGGAGATTCTCTTTCCACGGAGTGCGCGCAGGTCCCGTGAATTCAGGGAGGTAACCTCGGTATCTCCAAGGCTGATATTACCGGAGTGAATATGGCAGCCCGGGCGCGCGTAGCCCATCAGCGCCAGCGCGATGGTCGTTTTACCGGAGCCAGACTCGCCGATGAGGGCCAGCACTTCGCCGCGCGCGATAGAGAAGCTGACATCCTTGACGATAGTCTTTGCTTCCCCTGCCTCGGGTTGGGCGATGACGTTGAGATTGCTTACCTGAACCAGATCACTCACTCTCATACTCCCCGATGTTCAGCGCCGGCCGCGCAAACTGTCGATGAACAGGTTGACCCCAATGGTCAGGCTGGCGATGGCCGCCGCCGGCGCCAGGATGGCGGGTGCTCCCTCCCACAGCCCTGACATATTCTCCCGCACCAGTGAGCCCAGGTCGGCATTGGGGGGCTGTACGCCCAGGCCGAGGAAGCTCAGGCTGCTCAGGAGCAGTACCACGTAGACGAAGCGCAGGCCGAAATCGGTCAGGATCGGGTGGATCATATTGGGCAGCACCTCGCGAATCGCCAGGTAAACGCGTCCCTCACCGCGCGCACGCGCGACCTGGATGTAGTCCATCGCGTTGATATTGACCGCCAGAGCCCTGGCGATGCGGTAAACACCGGGGGTGTAGGTGATCCCCGTGATGAGCAGCAGCAGGGGAATGGAGGAACCGAAGGCGGCGATCATGACCAGCGCGAAAATCTTGTTGGGAATGGACAGCAGGGCGTCCATCAGGCGGCTGATACTCTCGTCAATCGCCTTGCCGCTAACCGCGGAGAATAACCCCAGCCCGGTCCCCAGGAGCGCTGCTAGGAGTGCGGCTGCGAAGGCGATGCCCACGGTGAAACGCGCCCCGTCCATGATCCTGCTAAGGACGCTTCTGCCGAGATAGTCGGTACCGAGAGGATGCTCGGCACTCATGGGCAAGAATACTTCGTAGTCAACGATCTCACCCGGTCCGTAGGGCGCGAGCAAAGGACCCGATATGCTGATGAAAAGCCAGGCGGCTGCCAGGGTGAGACCAATCATCCCGGGGATGCCGATAGAGGCGTATAGTTTTCTCATGGGCACCTCAATTACGCAGCTTGGGATTGGACAGGATGGCGCAGGTGTCTGCCATCAGCACCAGGATGAGGTAGCCGGTGCAGAACAACATGGCACAGGCCTGAAGCAGGGGGAAATCACGGTTGGTGACCGAGTCGACCATCAGGCTGGCAATGCCGGGGTAGTTGAAGATGACCTCGACGATGACCACGCCCCCCATCAGGTAAGACAGGCTCAGTGCGACGGCGTTGGCGATGGGTCCCACGGCGTTGGGAAGCGCGTGTCGAAGCACCAGCCGGGCATGGCTGGCGCCCTTCAGGACCGCCATCTCGATATAGGGTTGCTCCAGCTGTTCAATCAGTGCCGCCCGGGTCATGCGGGCCATCTGTCCTACCAGGACCAGGGACAGCGTTAGTACCGGCAACGCATAGGTGGCGAGAAATTCAAGCAGTGTCGGGTCCTGGGGCGCATAGGAGACTGCGGACAGCCAGCCCAGCTCGACGGCGAAGATCAGTACGGCGATTGTGGCGACCAGAAACTCAGGTACGGCGACGATAAACATCACCAGGGTGCTGATGATGCTGTCGGTGCGCGTGCCGTGGTAGACCGCGGCGATGATGCCCAGCATCAGGGCGAAGGGCACGGCCACCACGGTGGTGATGCCGGCCAGCATCAGAGAGCGGGGCAGCCGATCAGCGACCAGCTCCGACACGGGCATGTCGTTGGCAAGGGAGACCCCGGCATCGCCACTGATCATTGCGCCCAGCCAGTTAAGATAGCGAACGTGGGGCGGGTCATTCAGCCCCAGCTTGGCGCGCAGGGCCTCGACAACCTCCGGCGTAGCCGCCTGGCCCAGCATTTCCTGGGCCGGATCGCCCGGGAGCAGGTTGGTAATCAGGAATACGACGGCGGACACCAGTAACAGGGTCACCAGGGAAATACCCAGGCGCCGCAGCAGTAGCGTGACGATGGTCTTCATTGGCACCCTCCGGACCATGAACTTCTCAGGTTTTTCATGCGGCCAGCCAGACGTGTTCGGCAAAGGAATAGCCCATCAGGCCGCCGATGGGGACGGGTGACAGGCCTCGGAGCCTGGTGTCATAGCCGTCGATAAGGCTCATGAATACCGGGATACCGATCCCGCAGTCGTGGTGCACCAGATGTTGCATGTCGACATACATCTGCTTGCGCTTGGCCTGGTCTCCCTCTGATCGTGCGGCCTGTAGCAGCTGATCAAACTTCGGGCTGTTCCAGCGGCTGGTATTCCATGCGGCGTCTGACTTGAAAAACAGGCTGAAGATCATATCCAGGGTGGGACGCGGGTTAATGTTGCCGAAGGACAAGGGGTGCTTGCCCCAGTGGTTTGACCAGTAGCCATCGGAGGGAACCCGGTTGACGCCCAGCTTGAGGCCGGCGGGTATTGCCGAGAGTTGCATTAGCGTGGCCATATCGACGGAACCCGTGGCCGCCGGGGACGCAAAGGCGGGCAAGCGCAATCCCTCAAAGCCGCCTTTGCGCAGGTGATAGGCGGCTTTGTCCGGGTCGTGCTGCCGCTGTGGCAAATCGGCGGCGTAGAACGGGTGATTTGGGTGAACCGGATGGTCGTTGGCAATGGTCGCAAAACCCCTGAACAATGCCCGCTTGATGGTGGGGCGGTCCAGCAGGTATTTGAGGGCGAGTGTCAGGTGTCGACTGTTGGTGGGCGGCACGTCCTGACGGATCACCAGGCTGGTGTAAAGGCTGGACGGCGTTTCCATAAC
This sequence comes from Sediminihaliea sp., assembly GCA_965222335.1. Taxonomy (GTDB): domain Bacteria; phylum Pseudomonadota; class Gammaproteobacteria; order Pseudomonadales; family Halieaceae. Next base: position 2,823,900 of record OZ244944.1, read on the forward strand.
TTCGACTCCCGGGACTTGTTCAAGCCGCCGTGTCGACCGTGGATCAATGGCGTTGACCAGTTGCACGTCGCCCGAGAGCAGTGCGTTCACGCGTGCCGTCTCGTCCGGGATTCCGACCAGCTCGATTTCGTCGACGTAGGGTTTGCCGGGTTTCCAGTAGTTTTCATTGCGTTTGCCGATGGTCCTGACGCCCGGGGTAAACTCGGCGAGCTTGTAGGGTCCGGTTCCTGGTGCGTTGCGAAAATCCGTGGTGCCATCCTGGACAATCAGGAAGTGGGAGGCAGCCAGGATCTCTGGAAGGTCGGCATTGGCATCGGCGAGTTCGATGCGGACCTGTCTCGGCCCGCTGACCTCGACGCTCCGGAACTGGTCGGCGATGGGCTTGACCCGGGAGCCCACACTGGGGTCGTGGTGGCGCATTAGCGAATAAACCACATCGGCGGGCGTCAACGCTTTACCGTCGTGAAACTGCACGCCCTGGCGCAGGGTAACCTGCCAGACCCTCTGGTCATCCGTTTCCAATGATTCCGCCAGGGAAAGCTGGCCTCTCATGGCAGCGTCATACTGGGTCAGGCCGTTGTAGACCATGTAGTGCCGCACATAATCTGTCGACAGGCCGCCAGCTGCCGGATCCATGGTGTCTGCAGTAGAGGAGCTAATGCAGGCAACGCGAATACGCCCGCCGTATTGCGGATTCTGGGACGCTTCACGGGACAGCTCAGCGTGCAGGTATTGCGGCAACAGCAGGGAACTGCCGGCCGCAGCGCTCAATCCCACCCCGGCAAGGCCGCGCAGTATTTCGCGACGGGAAAGCTTGTCTGTACCTCGACTCATGGCGTACTCCTTGTCCAGTCGGGTGCGTATGGCTGGCTCAATGCAGGTAGTCCAGCATGCGGTAGTACACACCGACCACGGGCAGGAACCAGGGCTTGCCAAAATGACCGGGAACCGGTGGCCAGGCTTTGTCTGCCCACGGGTTGTCGACTTCCTGTCCCTGCATGGCGCCGGCCATGACCTGGCCCATCATGACCGCCATCTGTACGCCGTGACCGCTGTAGCCCATGGCGTAATGCAGGCCCTTGTGCTCGCCGGCCCGCGGGAAGCGGTCGGCGCTCATATCCACGGTGCCGCCCCAGCAGTAGTCGATCCGGGCGTCGGCGAGGGTGGGGAATGTGGCGGCCAGGGTGGATTGCAGCACGGTGCCGCTCTTGGCGTCCGAGCGGGGGTTGGACACCGCGAAGCGTGCGCGACCGCCAAACAACAAGCGGTCGTCCGGCGTGCGGCGGAAGTAGTTGCCAATATTCAGCGTATTAACATAGGAGCGACGACCTGGCAGCAGCGCGTCGAGACGATCCGCACCCAGCGGCTCGGTAACCACGATGAAACTGCCCACGGGAACGATGCGCCGGCGGAACCAGCCGAAGGGTCCGGGACCGCTACCGCCGTTGGCTAACAGCACCTGGCTCGCCTGAATCTCTCCGCCCGGTGTCGCAAGCCGCCAGGTTCCCGGCGGCTGCCGCTCGAGCTTGATTACCGGCGCCGATTCGTGGATTTTTGCGCCCGCCGCTGCCGCGCGCTCCGCCAGGCCGACGCCGAATTTGCCGACGTGAAGCTGTGCGCTCAAGGGCTGCAGAAGCCCGCCGTGGTAGGCGTCTGAATTGATCTCACCTTGTAGCTCCGATTTTTCCAGGAGCCTGGCATCGGGGTCGACACCTGCGGCGTGCAGTGCCTCGCAGGTGCGCTGCAGCTTATCGTAATGGCCTGGCTTGGCGGCGATTTTCAGCTTGCCGCTGCGCTGGAAGTTGCAGTCTATGGATTCGGCGCCCACCAGGGACTCAACCGCATCTACCGCCTGGTTGTAGGCACGGTAGTATCGGGCTGCCTGCTCTACTCCCGCAGATTCGCACAGGCCTGCGAAGTCCTGCAGGGTGCCGTTATTGCACTGCCCGCCGTTGCGCCCCGACGCCTCGCCAACCACCTGGTTGGCCTCCAGCAGGGTTACCGAAGCCCCGGCGCGGGCAAGGGACAGGGCTGCGGACAGGCCGGTAAAGCCGCCGCCAATAATCGCCACGTCGCAGCGACCCTCGGGAGGGGCCTGACTTGCCGAGCTAAAGTCAGGGGCGGTGTCCAGCCAGTAGGAGAGCGGTTTCATCGCTAGCCAGGTTTTCCTTACAGCCCGACGATGCCCGGCAGGCCGCCGATATCCTTGATCACGTGGTAGTCATAGTAGTCGCTGGAGGGGCCGTGGCCGCGATCAACGAAGACCGTGTGCTTGATGCCCATGTCCGCCGCAGACATCAGGTCGTAGCGCAGGCTGGATGATACGTGCAACAGATCCTCCGGGTTGCAGTTCAGGCTGTCGACCATGTACTCGAAGGCCTGCAATCGCGGCTTGTAGGCCTGTGCCTGTTGCGCAGTGAACACATGTGCGAACGGCGCCTCCAGCAAGGCCACGTTATCGTGGATCTGGCTGTCGTCTGCATTGGACAGGACGACCAGCGGAAACTCCTTGGCGATCTTTTTCAGGGGCTCCGGCACGTCGGGGTGGGGACCCCACGTGGGTACCGCTTCATAGAATCGCTTGGCTTCTTCAATGTCGAACTCGAGCTTCCACTTCTTGCAGGTGCGCCGAACCGCGTCGCGCAAAACCACTTCGTAGGGCTTCCACGCACCCAGCACCTCGTCCAGGCGATACGCGGCAAAGTCGGCGATAAACTGTGGCATCTGCTCAGGTTTGATGCGATCCGCGAAGATCTCCTGGGCCATGTCCTTCATACGGAACCGGGTAAGCGTGCCGTAGCAGTCGAAGGTAATGAACTTGGGCTTGAAGTGGCTCATTGTTGTATTTCCTGTGGTCGCTGTGGTTGGGTCTTGATGATTTCATTACATCACGGTTACACCGGAACATGTTCGCCGATTCGCGGGCGCCGCGCCAAAAATTAAGCCGTTTTATCTGAGTGAATCAGCAGAGTTTGCCGCCTGCTGCCTGGTGGCAATGGAGCGGTGGAAGTGTGAGGGGATTGTCCCCGGCATAAAATGCCAAGAAGCCATAAAAAACAAAATATCCCGTTATTCAGGGCATCGCCAACGATATCCCTGCGCTCGCGGCTGTCGCTACTATGTTAGTCAATCTAGGGCCGCCTGCAGCAGGCTTCTGCCAGCCTGCAGGCGCGACTCTACCACTGACGACAAGCGGGTCGAGAATATGTCAGCAAATACCCTTAGCGCCTGGGACAGGCAGCACCTCATTCATCCAGTCACCAACTTTCGAGGCCATGAAAAGCAGGGTGTTAACATCCTGGAGTCGGGCAAAGGCGCCTGGTTGCGCGATATTCACGGCAAGGAGGTGCTGGACGCCTTTGCCGGGCTCTGGTGCGTGAACGTCGGTTACGGCCAGGAAAGCGTGGTCCAGGCGGCGAGTGAACAGATGCGCAAGCTGCCGTATGCCACGGGTTACTTCAGTTTTGGGTCCGAGCCCGCGATTGAGCTGGCCCGGCGGCTGGTGGAGTTGGCGCCAGATTCCCTGCAGCATGTCTATTTCAGTTTGGGCGGCTCTGACGCGATTGACGCCGCGATCCGCTACATCACCCATTACTACAATTCCATAGGCCAGCCGGGACGGAAGGAGTTTATCGCCCTGGAGCGTGGCTATCATGGCTCCAGTAGCACCGGTTCCGGTCTTACGGGATTGCCGGTCTTCCATGCCAACTTCGATGTGCCGCGGCCAAACCAGCACCATATTCCCTGCCCCTACGCCTACCGCAACCCGCTGGGAGCAGACCCTGACGCCCTGATCGCGGAATCTGTGCAGCATCTGCGGAATAAGGTGGAAGAAATGGGTGTGGACAGGGTTGCCGCCTTTTTCTGCGAGCCGGTTGTAGGCTCCGGCGGCGTCATCATCCCGCCCAAAGGCTGGCTGAAAGCGATGCAGGATACCTGTCGCGAGCTGGGAATCCTGTTCGTGGTGGACGAGGTCATCACCGGTTTTGGGCGCACAGGCCCCCTCTTTGCCTGCGAGGCAGAAGACGTTGAGCCGGACATGATGACCCTGGCCAAGGGCCTGACCGCGGGTTATGCGCCTATGGGCGCGCTGCTGATGTCCGACAGGATTTACGCGGGCATCGCGGATGGCAACGCCGCGGACCAGCTGGTCGGGCACGGGCAGACATACTCCGCACACCCGGTCAGCGCCGCGGTTGCGCTGGAGGTTCTCAGGCTTTACCACGAAGGTGGACTTCTCGAGCACGGCCGGGCCATGGCGCCGGTGTTTGAGAAGTATATGCAGGCGATGCTGGAGCATCCCCTGGTGGGCGACGCGCGCCAGCGCGGCATGCTGGGTGCCCTGGAACTGGTTGCAGACAAAACCTCGAAAGCCCGCTTTGATCCGTCGCTCAAGCTGAACGAGCGACTCAGTCGCATTGCCTGGGAGAACGGCATCGTGTTTCGCGCCTTCGGTGACAACATCCTCGGCTTCGCCCCTGCGCTGTGCTTTACCGAGGAGGAGTTCGACATCCTTTTCAAACGTCTCAGGGTCTCCCTGGATGCCCTGCTCGAGCAGCCTGAAGTCGTCAGGGCGGTAGCCTGATGGAAACAGTGCGTACCTTCACAATTGCGGTGATACCGGGGGATGGTATTGGCCTTGAGGTCATGCCGGAGGGCCTGAAAGTGCTGGATGCAGCGGCAGCGCGTTTCGGCCTGCAGCTCGACTATCGGCATATCGAATGGGCCAGTTGCGAGTACTACAGCAAGCACGGGCAGATGATGCCCGCCGACTGGAAGGAGCAGCTCGCGAATGTCGATGCGATTTACTTCGGTGCGGTGGGCTGGCCCGATTCTGTACCCGACCACGTCTCGCTCTGGGGCTCGATCCTGCGCTTTCGCCGCGACTACGACCAGTACATCAACTTGCGGCCGGCAAGGAGCTTTCCGGGTGTGCGCAGCCCGCTGTCTGCCAGCGAAGCCAGCGATATCGATTTTATGATCGTGCGCGAGAATACCGAAGGGGAGTACTCCTCGATTGGCGGCATCATGTTCGAGGGCACTGACCGCGAAGTGGTGATGCAGCAGTCGGTCTTTACGCGGACCGGCACGGAGCGGGTCATGCGCTTTGCCTTCGACCTGGCGGGTACGCGTGACCGGCGTCACGTGACCGTCGCTACCAAGAGCAACGGCATGGCGATCAGCATGCCCTGGTGGGATGAGCGCGCCGCCGATATTGCCAGCGAGTATCCGGACATCAAGTGGGACAAGCAGCACATCGACATTCTCTGCGCGCGCTTTGTCCTGCAGCCGCAGCGATTCGACGTAGTGGTGGCGACCAACCTGTTTGGCGATATTCTGTCCGATCTCGGGCCCGCGTGCACCGGAACGATTGGTATAGCCCCGTCCGCCAACCTGAACCCCGAGGGGAAGTTTCCCTCCCTGTTTGAGCCCGTGCACGGGTCTGCGCCAGATATCTATGGCCAGGGTATTGCCAACCCGATAGCGATGATCTGGTCTGGCGCCATGATGCTCGATTTTCTCGGCGGCGGAGAAGGCCCTGCGCACGACGCCCACACCGCGATCATGGCCGCTATTGAACAGGTACTGGCCGAGGGGCCGCGCACACCGGATCTGGGCGGCGAAGCGACCACCGCCGAGATCGGTGAAATGATTGCAGCACTTGTGAGTCAAGGAGATACCGATGACGGCTGATATCACGCACGAGCTTCTCAAGCCGGAGCTTATGCACACGAGAAACTATATTGGCGGACACTGGTGCGACGCGGTCGGTGGCGGCCAGTACGAGGTCAGGGATCCTGCTACCGGCAAGGTGGTTACCCGGGTGCCCGATAGTGACGCAAGAGACGCCCATGCCGCGACGGATGCCGCGCACCGCGCGTTCACCGACTGGCGTGAGGTGCCCGCCAAGGAGCGGGCCAGACTGCTCAAGCGCTGGCACGCCAGTATTCTGGAATCCGGAGAAGACCTCGCTTTGCTGATGTCGCGGGAGCAGGGAAAGCCCCTCGCGGAAGCGCGTGGCGAGGTGGCCTACGGTGCCTCCTATGTCGAATGGTTCGCTGAGCAGGCAGTCCGCGGACATGGCCAGGTGCTGAGTCCCAGTGTCCCCGGGCGCCAGCAGCTGGTTGTCCGCGAGCCCGTGGGCGTGGTTGCCGCGGTGACGCCATGGAATTTCCCGCTGGCCATGATCGCGCGCAAGATCGCGCCGGCGCTGGCCGCCGGTTGCACCGTTGTGGCCAAGCCCGCTGAAGATACCCCGCTGACGGCTCTGGCACTGGTGGCGCTGGCGGAAGCAGCGGGTGTGCCCCCGGGGGTGATCAACATTGTCACGGCTTCCAGGGAGAACACGCCCGACGCTGTCGGCGCGTGGCTCGGCGACTCACGCGTGCGGAAAATCACCTTCACCGGTTCCACACCGGTGGGCAAACACCTCGCCAGGGCTTCGGCGGATACGCTGAAGCGGCTCTCGCTTGAACTGGGCGGCAACGCCCCGTTTATTGTGTTCGAGGATGCTGACATCGGGGCGGCAGTGGATGGCCTGATGCGCGGCAAATTCCGCAACAGTGGCCAGACCTGTGTCAGCCCGAACCGCGTCTATGTCCACGACAGCGTCTACGCTGACTTTGCCAGTCAGTTGAAGACCGCAGTGGAAGCCCTCAAGGTCGGTCCGGCAACCCGTGACGACTCGCAGATCGGGCCGATGATCAACGAGCGTGCGGTAGAAAAAATTGACCGGCATGTGCGCGATGCAATTGAGCAGGGCGCCACACTGATTACCGGTGGCCGCCGCCTGCGTGACGAGGTAGCCTACGGGCCCTACTACTACGCACCGACCATACTCGGCGATGCGCACGCGGAGATGACTCTGAACTGCGAGGAGACCTTTGGACCCGTGGTTCCCCTGTTCCGGTTTTCCGACGAGAGGGACGTGATTACCTGCGCCAATGACACGGCGTTTGGGCTGGCGGCGTACTTCTATACCCGTGATCCCGCCCGAATCTGGCGTGTCAGCAGCAAGCTCGAGGCCGGAGTGGTAGGCATTAACGAGGGCGTTGTGGCCAGTGAAATGGCGCCCTTCGGTGGGATCAAGGAATCGGGTTACGGTCGCGAGGGCTCGGAACACGGGCTGGAGGACTACACCCAGATGAAGTACCTGTGCCAGGGTGGACTCGCCTGAGAAGCTGCGGTTGTAAGGCGGGTCAATAACCGGTGCTGAGGTCCACCTCCCCCAGCATCGGCTCTCCGCGAAGGTGGCGCCGGATGTTGTCCAGCAGAACCTCACAACCGCTGTCAGCCTGGGTGGTGGCGGCAATGTGCGGGGTGAGAATAACCCCCGGGTGACCCCAGAGCGGATGTTCCGGGGGCGGCGGCTCCTCGTTGAGCACGTCAATCACTGCCGCGGATAACTGCCCGCTGTCCAGGGCCGCCAACAGGTCCGCCTCTACCAAATGGCCACCCCTGCCAATGTTCACCAGGCTTGCGCCGCGAGGCAGCCGGCCAAAGGTGCTGGCGTTGAGAATGCCCTGGGTCTGCTCGGTCAGGGGCAGAACGCACAGCAGGATATCGGCAGTTTGCAGAAAGGCGTCAAATTCCTCGGTGCCGGCATAGCTACGAATTTCCGGCAGGTCCCGGGGTGTACGCCCCCAGCCGCGCACGGAAAATCCCAGAGATGTCAGCTGCTGCGCAATAGCCTGGCCGAGATTGCCCATACCCATGATGCCAACATTGCGGCGCTGTGCGGGCACCCAGGGGATTCCCTGCCAGACACGCTCTGCCTGGGCCGCAAGGTATGCAGGCAGATCGCGGTGTAGCGCAAGTACCGCCATGGTCGCGTATTCCACCATGCCCTGGGTGATACCGGGATCCAGCATGCGCACCAGGCGCACACCGGGCGGGAAGGATTCCAGGTCAAACTGGTCAACGCCTGCACCCACGGAAAAAACAACGCTGAGATTCGGGAGTCGCGTAAAGATGTCATCCGGCGGCTGCCAGGCGACGAGGTACTCTATTTCCTCGGGGTCGCCGGTCTCCGGCCAGAGCCTGAAAGGCAAGTCCGGGAGCTCCGTGGCGAAGCGATCCTGCCACTGCAAGCCGCGTGCCGGGTCCGATTTGTACAGAATCGCTATGGTAATCCCCTTGCGCTCACCGGTCCGCTTTGAACAGAGTGGTCAGTGGGTAGTGCAGTTTGACCACGGGCGACTTGAGAACCACGTAACTGAAGTACTTGGTAATGCCGAAGTCCTGTTCGATGATTTCTTCCATCAGCTCCTGGTAATGGACTACTCCCCGGGTGACAAATTTGAGCAAGTAATCGTAGCCGCCGCTGATCAGGTGGCATTCGACAATCTCTTCCACGGTGCGTATGCGCTTTTCAAATTTCTCGAAGTCCTCCCTGTGGTGATCGTCCAGCGTGACTTCGGTGAATACGATCGAGGTTTCACCGAGCTTCTCCAGGGCGATATGTGCGTTGTAGCTGACAATGTAGCCGTTCTTCTCCAGCCGCTTGACGCGCGCCAGGCAGGGGCTGGGCGACAGGGCGACGGCTTCCGAGAGATCTGTGTTGGTAATCCGTCCGTTGCGCTGTAATTCGGCCAGTATTTTCAAGTCTATTCGGTCCAGTTTGAACTCTGGCATCACTCCCCCCTTCGGCGTTTGCCTTACCCCGAGACCGGAAGCGGAAGTGCAATCCGGACGCCGGGAACTCTGGATCGAATCTAGCATAAGCACTCATTAAAAGCAGTCACCGCCGTTGGCGCCTGGTGCCCGCCAGCCACAGGTACAGGCCGATTCCAGTGAGTACAATGAGAGCGAAGGCAACCCCGGTAGCTATTAACCGGCCGGCTGTGCCAAGCAGGGTGCCGGTATGGATGGGCAGCAGTGCTGGCCATAGCGCCTGGCGTTCATCTGCGGGGAGAATCGTTACCTTGCCCGACTTGCCACCGGCCGTAGTCACCCGATGTATGGTCCATGGGTCCCGCTCCGGATCCCACAGCTGTACCGCGATGGCGCGCTCGGGCGAGATGCGGATGTCCCGCACCTGCTGCGCCGGGAAGGCCCGTTTCGCGGCGGCCACCGCCTGGTCGAGGCCGTTGAACTGCGTTGGCGAGTAGGCCGCGGGCGCGACGCGGGGAGCGCCGGCCGCGTCCACGAGCATTTCGGCCGCCAGCAGGAAACCTGTCAATGCAATAACAAGCACCAGTGGCAGGGTGGCAATACCCAAAGTGCGATGGAGCTGACGTGTCAGGCGCCGCATCGGTATTCCTGGATCGATTCGCAGGGCGCTCAACCATTGCCTGTTGCGAGGCCACCAGATCAACAGGCCGGTGATAATCATGGTGGTGAGCGCCAGACCCAGAATCATGGTCAGCAAATAGCCCGAGGTGCCCGGTAATGCCTGGAAGTGGAGCTTTAACGCTGCCTCGGTGGGAAAACGCCATATGCTGCCTTGCCGAAGAATCCGGCTGTCCGCGGGATTGACGGAAACAAATTGCGTTCCCTGGCGTGTTTCCAGTTGCAGCAGATAGACGCCGTCGACGTCCTGGGGGTAGTAGATTCTTATAGCGGAGCTATCCGGCAGCTGAGGGCTTGCCCGCTGCAATACGTGCTGGCCAGGTGTGCCTTCAGATACACCGTCCGCCGTCATTCCGGCAGGGTCGATAAAGCCCGCGAGCTCCCAGCGCCAGGAAATCATCATGCCTGTGGCTGCCTGTAGCAGCAGCAGGAATGCGATGACGATGCCGATGCGGCGGTGCCACTTGATGAGGCTGCGTTTGCTGGGCAATGTTCACACCAAAAAAAGCCGGCAGGTTGCCCTGCCGGCACAGGGGTAGGCAGGTAGGACTGCCTAGAACTTGTATTCCATGCCAACGGTCCAGCTGAAGGGCTCGCCAGGCATGGTCCACCACTTGTGGTAGGAGCTGACGTAGTAGTCCTCATCCGTTACGTTGTCGAGGTTCACGAAAAGCTTGAGCTGGTCCGTGAAGTGATACGAGCCAAACAGGTTCAGCAGCGTGTATGAAGGCAGAATGTAGTCCGGGTCAATGGTTTCACCCAGCCGGTCATCAACATAATTGACACTGAAGCCGATAGCCGCCGGCGAGCCGTCGATCACCAGGTCCTGCGTCATTACGATGTTGGCGCTGTTTTCAGGAATGTTGATCAGCGGGCTGCCCGCAGGAATTTCCACACCCCAGTCGGCGTTGACGACTGAATTAGTGGTCTTGGCGTCGACATAGGCATAGTTGAACATCAGGCTCAGGGTTTCGGTGAGTTGGCCGCTGACGTCGATCTCGAGGCCTTCGCTTTCAGCCTCACCCAGCGCCGCTGAGAAGCCCTGGTTGACCGGGTCTGCCGTCAGGATGTTGGATTTTTCCATCTTGAAGACAGCAACCGTCGCGCTGATCATTTGGTTGTAGTACTTCACGCCCGCTTCATACGACTTGGTCTCTTCCGGGTCAAAGGCATTGTCGAAGAAGTCGATGCCGCTATTCGGGCGGAAGCCCTCGGCATAGCTGGCGTAGAGACTCAGGTTGTCGTTCGGTTCGAACACCAGGCCCGCCCGTGGACTGGTTTGCGTCTGTGACTGCGACACTTCGTTGCCACTGAGGCGGTTCGTTACGTCCTGGTCGAAATCATCGTAGCGAACGCCGAGCAGCATTTTCCATTTTTCTGAAAGGTCGATCTGGTCCTGCATATACAGGCCCTTCGCACTCTGCTCTTCCAGTCGATCAGTGGAGGGGGTGAGGGGCGGGAGTTCCTGTCCGTACTCGGGGTTGAAGACGTTGATCGCATAGGTCGTGTCGCCGGTACCGAAAGCCACCCGAAAGCGCTCCTGCTTGGAATCCAGCTCGTACTCGTAGGCGTCTGCACCCACGAGCAGGTGGTGGGTAAAGGGTCCGGTGTCGAAATTGCCGGAAAGCTCGATGCGGCCCGACAGGTCCTCTGCCTCGTAATCAAGCTTGCGCGGCTGGCGAACCAGGGTTTCGCCATCGTCATCCAGCAGTTGGCGCCCTCCAGAGAGCTCCGCGCCAGAGTTGATCCCTTCCAGGCTCGACTCGCGATAGCCAATCCCGCCAAGCATATCCCAGTTGCTGTTGAAGCTGTGCTGGAAGGTAATCTGGTGCCCCAGCGCGTTGACTTCGTTGGGTCCGTTGTCCGGCTCGCCCAGGAAGCGAGATACCGGCAGTACTTCCGGATCGCCATCGATCGCAGCGATACCTCGATCGAATGGGGCCTCCTGATCCAGGTATTCCAGTTCGTAGTTGATGGTTGAAGAGTCACCCAGCAGGAAAAGAACAGACGGGGTCAGAACCAGCTTCTGGGTTTCAACCGTGTCCCTGAAGCTTTCGGTATCCTCGTAGGCGCCGTTAATGCGCACCGCGAGGTTGTCCGAGAGCCCGGTCGTGTAGTCACCCTCGGTACGGTAGGTAGACCAGCGCCCGGCGGATCCGCGCACGTAGCCCTCGGTGTCAAACTGGGGCTTCTTGGTGATGATGTTGATCGTGCCACCGGGTTCTCCCCGGCCGTAAAGCGCCGAGCCCGGGCCCTTGAGAATTTCAATGGTCTCAACGTTGGAGGCATCGCGATTGCCGCTGAAGCCCCGGCCGCCGCTGAAACCGTTGATCAGGTAGCCGGAGGGCAGGTTCTCGTCACCGGCAAAGCCTCGGATGGCGAAACTGTCCCACAGGCCGCCAAAACTGTTCTGGCGTGCAACGCCGCCGGCAAAGTCCAGCGCTTCCTGAAAGGTTACCGCGCCGACTTCGACGAGTAGTTCGTCGCCGAGAATCTGGACCTGCTGGGGAAGCGATTCCAGGGGCGTATCACCCCGGTATGGCTGTTTCTGGGAAATCACCAGGACTTCCTCGAGTTCGGTATCAGCGGTCTGCTGTCCGAAGGCGACGGAGGATCCGGCGACACAGATTACGCTCGCGAGTAACGAGCGGCGGAAGGGTGCGTTTGCTCTCATAGTGACGGCTCTCCATTCAGCGCGTTGTATGTGTGCTCTATCGTGCCTGTTGCGGGACCCATGGTTTTTTTGTTGGTCCCGGAAATCTTTGCGGGCTAATGTATTTGCGATGCGCAATGTCCGTTCTGGTACCGAGTATAGGACGGGTGCCGCGTAATTTTGGCTCGAATGAGGTTGGGCAGACGGAGAATAATATTAAGAATGTCACCTAATCGGCATATAATGCCGTGGGGCAGATTCGGGCTGGCTTAGCGCTTCCTTACCGGCATTATTGGGCGGCGCGCCAGGCTGCGAGCAGCTGTTTCGTGGCAGGATCAAGATCGTCGTCGTTCGACTTGCCTGCCATGCAGGAGAAAATGCTGGCGCCGATCTCCTTGCCCAGTTCAACCCCCCACTGGTCGAAAGAATTGATCCCCCACAACTGGCCGCTGCAGAAGGTGCGGTGCTCGTATAGCGCGAGCACGGCGCCCAGGCTGTAGGGCGTGACCGCCTCGAAGCTGAGCACGCTGTGGGGCCGGTTACCGGGCATCGCGAGGTGCGGTGCCAGGCGGTCTGCTTCGGCGTCATCCATTCCCCGCTGCAGTAGCGACTCCCGTGCCGCTTTCATCGAGCGGCCCACCAGCAGCGCGCGGCTCTGGGCGAGGGCGTTGGCCACCAGGCGGGCGTGCTGCTCCGGCATGCCGGTGTGGGTGCTCAGGGGCAGGATGATGTCCGCCGGGCACAGGCGCGTGCCCTGGTGCAGGAGCTGGTGGAAAGAGTGCTGGCCCATGGTGCCGGCGGAGCCCCAGAGGATGGGGGCGGTGTCGTAAGCCAGTGGGTCGCCGGCGGCGCTGATCCGCTTGCCGTTACTTTCCATGGTCAGCTGCTGCAGAAAATCCGGCAATCGCGCCAGGCCCTGGTCGTAGGGCAACACCACATGGTTGCCCGCGCCAAGTCCGTTACAGCACCAGATTTCCAGCAGGCTCATCAGCATCGGCAGGTTGTCCGCTACCGGCGCGCTGGCGAAGTGGGTGTCCATAGCCTCGGCGCCCGCCAGGAAATCGGTGAAGTGTTCCCAGCCCAGGGCCACGGCGCAGCTCAGCCCCACTGCCGACCACACTGAATAGCGCCCCCCCACCCAGTCCCAGAGGGGCAGGCACTGTGCTGCGGGGATGCCGAACTCGGCCGCCGCCTCAAGGTTGGTGGTGATCGCCAGGAAGTGGCGGTCCAGGTCCCCGCTGCCGGCCCCGGCGTGCAGCAGCCAGTTGCGGGCGGTGAGGCCGTTGGTCAGGGTTTCCTCGGTGCGGAAAGACTTGGAGCAAATGATAAACAGGGTGGTGGCCGGCTCCAGCTCCAGCAGTACGTCCTGCAGATCGGCCGGATCGACGTTAGCCACGTAGTGGCAGGCTACCGGACCGTGAAAGGCCCGCAGCGCCCCGGTGACCAGTCGCGGCCCCAGGTCCGAGCCGCCGATACCGATATTCACCACATCGGTGATGGGTTCGCCGGTGAAGCCCCGCAGGTCGCCGCGATTGAGGGTATCGGCCCACTGCTGCATCCGCCCGCGGGTTTCGGCCACCGCCGCCAGAGGGGATTCCAGCCCGGGGGCGCGGCTTGCCCGCAACAGACTGTGCAGCGCGGGACGGTCCTCGGTGTGGTTGAGCTTTTCGCCGGCAAGCAGCGCCGCCGCCCGCCCGGGTAGGTCGGCCTCGGCCGCCAGGCGCAGGAGAATGTCGCGGCCCTTCTCGTCCAGCAGGTGCTTGCTGTAGTCCAGGCGCAGCCCCGCAGCTTCCGCGGCATAGCGTCCGGCCCGTTCAGGCGCCTGCGCGAACAGGCTCTCGATAGAGGTGGATTTCAGGGTCCGCGCGTGGGCCTGCAGCTCCCCGAAAGTCGCAAGGTCGGTCAGGGGCTTGCAAGTGGGCATCAGGATTTCCGGGTGCGGGAAGGTCGATCCAGTATAAAAACCGCCGCCCCCGGGTGCAAACGCGAGCGCTGTCCCTAATGGTCCCGGTGAATGGACAGCGCGGTGATGCTCTCCAGCCGGCTCCTGGCTTCGCCGGCAGGTAGTTGATCGAGGTGCACCAGGGCCCGGTCGTGGTAGGCCTGCGCCTGCTCGCGGGTATAGTGGGTGCTGCCACAGCGCGTCACCGCCGCGAGGACTTCCGGCAGCGCCGCCATGGACTTGCTGCTCAGGGCCTCGCGCACCAGCGCCCGCTCCTCGGCGTTGCCGGTGGCCATCACATGAATCAGGGGCAGGGTGGCCTTGCCCTCGACCAGGTCGTCGCCGACGTTCTTGCCCATGGTCTCGGGATCTCCCTCGTAGTCCAGGAGGTCATCAATCATCTGGAACGCGATGCCCAGGTTGCAGCCGAAATCCGCCAGCGCCTGCCGCTCCTCCTCCCCACGGCCGCTCAGTGCGGCCGCGCCGTAACAGGCGGCGCCGAACAACACGGCGGTCTTGCGCGTGATCACGTCGAGGTAGTCCGCCTCGGTGGTGTCCGGATTACCAGCCCGGGCGAGCTGCAGGACCTCACCCTCGGCAATGGTATTGGTGGTATCGGCCATGTAGCGCAGTATGGCCATGTCATCCAGCTGCACCATGAGTTGAAACGCGCGGGTATAAAGGAAGTCACCCACCAATACGCTGGGGGCGTTGCCAAACTCGGCGTTCGCCGTGGGCCGGCCCCGGCGCAGGCTGGAGATGTCCACCACGTCGTCGTGGAGCAGGGTCGCGGTATGGATGAACTCGATGATTGCGGCGAAGGTGATGTGGCGCTGCTCGCAGCCGCCGAGGGCCGCGCCGCAGAGCAGGGTCAGTAGCGGGCGCAGGCGCTTGCCGCCGGCGTCGACGATATAGTGGCCGATGTTCTCCACCATGGGGACATCGGACTGCAGCTGCTCGACGATCAGGCGGTTGACCCGGTCGAATTCGCCGGCAACGGTGGCGCGGATGGCTTGCATAGGCTTAGAGGGATCCGTAGGTGCCCGCGCATGCTATGGTGCCCCCCGGGGCCTGTCAAGAAAGCTCCGGGCGCTGCCAAGTCCCTGTCCAGCAAGGGATAAAAGCCTTGCCGCAGACCCCCGATTTGAGTAGAATCGCCGCCCTCTGCGCCTGCACTGGGTCAGCAAGACCCCGGAAAGGCTTTTTTGGACTGTTGGTGCCTGACTCTGCCCCCTTGATTTACAAGGGTTTTTTTGACCGCGAGCAGGCTAACTTAACGGAGCGCGCAATGTACGCAGTAATTGAAAGCGGTGGCAAACAGCACCGCGTCGTTGAGGGCGAGACCCTCAAGCTGGAAAAAATCGAAGTCGCCACCGGTGAAGCCGTGGAATTCGACCGGGTCCTGATGATTGGCGGCGGTGACGACGTCAAGATCGGCAAGCCGCTGCTGGATGGCTCCAGGGTCACCGGCGAGGTAGTGAGCCACGGTCGTCACGACAAGGTGAAGATCGTCAAGTTCAACCGCCGTAAGCACCATCGGAAGGAAACTGGCCATCGCCAGTGGTACACCGAGGTGAAGATTACCGGTATTTCGGCGTAAAGGAGAGCATCGACTATGGCACACAAGAAAGCGGGTGGTAGTACACGTAATGGTCGCGATTCCGAGAGTAAACGCCTTGGCGTGAAGCGGTTCGGCGGCGAGACAGTCAAAGCGGGCAACATCATCGTGCGCCAGCGCGGCACCCGGTTCCATGCCGGCGACAACGTTCGCGTGGGCAAGGACCACACCCTGTTCGCGACGGCGGAAGGCAAGGTTGAGTTCGTGGTCAGGGGCCCGAACAGCCGCAAGTTCGTCCAGGTGGTGAGCGCCTGAACGACGATTCAGCGGAATCGACCGAAAAGCCTCGTCATTGACGGGGCTTTTTTTATGTACAGGATGTACGGTATATCGCGTGAGGCATGGATGCCGGTAGCGAGCTGGTACGAGTTACTCCAACAACAGTCCAAAGCCGAGAAGCGAGGATGCCGGCAGCGAGCCGGTAGGATTTACTCCCAAACAAGTAACACCGCCGGCCGTCGGTCGCACTGAAGACGCGCTACGGCACCCGGAGCCCTCCCGGGACACGCCGTGAATACATCCATGTAGGCTCGGCAGCGGCCTCCATGCCGCTGACGGTCCCGGGAGGACCCCGGGCGCCTCACGCGCTCTGCCGGAAGTACCTTCAGCCACAGAGCTTCGTCTTTTGGTAGCCGGTTTGTGCGGTCAACAAGAACGTCGGAGGCCAGCCAAAGTACTGCAGCCAGAATCTCGCACAGTAGTAGCGGCAGCAACGTTTGCAGGCCCGCAGGGAATGTGAGAGACAGGAAGTCGAACACAAGCCCCCACGGATGGGTTCACGGCGTTTCCCGTAGGGCCTGCGAACGTTGCTGACGCGGCGAAAGTAAACCAGTGGCGAAGGTGAACCATCGACGATACTGGTTCAACGACAGTTCTGTATGAATCAGGCGCCAACTTTGCGCCGGAAACGTCGACCTAGTTGTTATAAAGTGCACCACATAGAAGCTCGACGAGAGAGCGAACGCAATGAAGTTTGTAGATGAAGCGACGATCAAGGTCTTTGCCGGTAACGGCGGCAGTGGCTGCCTGAGTTTCCGGCGGGAGAAGTACATCGAGCGCGGCGGTCCCGACGGCGGCGACGGCGGCGACGGCGGCAGCGTGTACATGGAGGCTGACGAGTCCCTGAACACCATGGTCGATTACCGCTTCCAGCGCGCCTACCGGGCGCAGAACGGCGAGCCCGGGCGCGGGCGCAACTGCACCGGCAAGAGCGGCGAAGACCTCGTGCTGAAAGCGCCTGTGGGCACCACCGTGATCGACGAGGACAGCGGCGAGGTGCTGGGTGACCTGTCGGTGCCCGGGGAGCAGTTGAAAGTCGCCCAGGGTGGGTTTCACGGCCTGGGTAACACCCGCTATAAGTCCAGCACCAACCGCGCGCCGCGGCAGACCTCGCCGGGCAGCGAGGGTGAGCATCGCTCCCTCAAGCTAGAGCTTAAGGTGCTGGCCGACGTCGGCCTGCTGGGGCTGCCCAATGCAGGCAAGTCGACCCTGATCCGCGCCGTGTCCTCCGCCACGCCCAAGGTTGCGGATTATCCTTTCACGACTCTGGTGCCGAACCTGGGCGTGGTGAAGGTCGACGCCCACCGCTCCTTCGTGGTGGCGGATATCCCGGGCCTGATCGAGGGTGCTTCCGAGGGGGCGGGCCTGGGTATCCGCTTCCTGAAACACCTGACCCGCAACCGTATTCTGCTGCATATTGTGGATATGGCGCCCTGGGATGAGCTGCCACCCGCGGAGGCGGCCGTGGGTATCGTGCGCGAGCTGCAGCAGTTCAGCCCGACCCTGGCGTCGCGGCCGCGCTGGCTGGTGCTGAACAAGACCGACTTGCTGGATGCCGAAGAACTCGCGGCGCGTCGCGCCGCCTTGATCGCCGCACTGGACTGGAAGGGTCCTGTGTACGAGGTCGCCGCGATCAGCGCCACCGGTACCGAGCGCCTGTGCCAGGACCTGATGGTCCAGCTGGAAGAGCAGCGCGCCCGGGAACAGGCGGACCCCGAGGTGGCCGCGGCGGAGGAAGCCGAGCAGACCCGGATGCAGGAAGAGGCGCGGGCGCGGATCGAGGCCTTGCGCGCCAGCCATCGCGCCGCGAAAAGAAATGACGATAGCCCGGATGACGACGATGACGTGGAAGTCGAGTACGCGCACTGAGGTGGCGGCGTGAGTGAGCGCCGGGAAATCGCCGCTGCGCGACGCTGGGTGGTCAAGGTCGGCAGTGCCCTCCTCACCGATGACGGGCGCGGCCTGGATGAGCAGATGATCGCGCGCCTGGTGGCGCAGCTCGCGAGCCTGCGCGACAAGGGCTGTGAAGTGGTGCTGGTTTCCAGCGGCGCGGTCGCCGCGGGGCTGGTGCGCCTGGGCTGGTCGAGCCGGCCTGCCGCCCTGCACCGGCTGCAGGCCGCTGCGGCCGTGGGTCAGTCCGCCCTGGTGCAAACCTATGAAAGTGCCTTCCGGACCTTCAGTATCGCCACCGCCCAGGTCCTGCTGGGGCATGACGACGTCCTCGCCCGCGACCGTTACCTGAATGCCCGCGGCACCCTGGGCACCCTGCTGGAGTTGGGCGTTGTACCCATCGTCAACGAAAACGACACCGTGGTCACCGACGAGATCCGCTTCGGCGACAACGACACCCTGGCGGCCCTGGTGGCCAACCTGATCGACGCCGATGCCCTGCTCCTGCTGACGGACCAGCAGGGTCTTTACGAAGCCGACCCCCGGCAGCAGCCGGATGCGGCCCTGGTGCAGGTCTGCGAGGTGCAGGACCCGCGCCTGGATGCCATGGCGGGGGAGGGCGGTGCCCTCGGCCGCGGCGGTATGGTGACCAAGCTGCGGGCGGCGCGCCTGGCGGCCCGTTCGGGCTCGGAGACGGTCATCGCCTCGGGGCGGGAAGTGGACGTGGTCACCCGGGTGGCCGCGGGTGAGGCCCTGGGCACCTGGCTGCGCACCGGCAAGCAGCCGCAGAATGCGCGCAAGCAGTGGCTGGCGGGCATGGTGCGGGTGCCCGGGAGCGTGGTGCTGGACGACGGCGCGGTGCGGGTGCTGCGGGAATCCGGCCGCAGCCTGCTGCCGGTGGGGGTGTGCGGCGTGCAGGGGGATTTCCGGCGCGGCGACATGGTCGCCTGCCGGGACGGCAGCGGCCGGGAGGTCGCCCGTGGGCTGGTGAACTACAGCGCCGCGGAAGCGCGGCGCCTGCAGGGCCAGCCCTCAGCGGCTATCGAGGCAATTCTCGGCTACCAGGGTGATACCGAACTGATTCACCGCGACAACCTGGTCCTGCTGTAGCCGCAGGTGGGTCTTGCGTGAAGTTCGGTAGCTAAAGCTCATAGCCGCAGCGTTCAGAGCAAGGCGGGAAAACGCAGGCATAGTGGGCCTATGTCAAGTTTTTCCAACGCCGCTCTGGACGCTGCGGTGAAGAGATCGGCTACCGAACTTTGCGCACGGCCCACTAGGACAGCCAACGCCCGAGCGGCGTCTTGCGCCACATAAAGTCCATCAGCTTGCGCATGCCCTCGGCGTTCTTGGTACTGTTGGGGTAGCCGTTGGCCATCTTGCCGCCGAAGCGGTCGATGACGATGGGCATCTCGTGGCAGTATCCGCGCATCCCCTTCTTGCCGTTGACCTGGCCAACCCCCGACTGCTTGCGCCCCCCGAAGGGTGCCGCGGGAATGCCGTAGCTCACGGCCATGTCATTGACGCTGCAGGAGCCGGTATCGATCGCTGCAGCCAGGCGGTAGCCTTTTTCCTTGTCCTTGGTCCAGACATTGCCGTTAAGACCAAATTCGGAATCGTTGGCCAGCTGCAGGGCCTCTTCCTCGTTGGCGACCTTCTGGATGCAGAGAACGGGACCGAAGGTCTCCAGGCGCATGATATCCATGCGGTTGTCGACCTCGGTCATCACCGTGGGCTCGTAGTAAAGGCCCGGGAGGTCGGGATTGCGCCGGCCGCCCATGTGGATGGTGGCGCCCTTCTCGCGGGCGTCGTCCACGTGGGCCTCGATGATGCTCATCTGCTTGTCCCAGAACACCGCGCCCACGTCCTCTTCCCAGCCGTGCTCGCTACCCTGGTGCAGGTGCTTGCCTTTCTCCAGTACCAGGCGCAGGAACTCGTCGTAGACTGACTCCACCACGTAGATGCGCTCGGTGCCACAACAGTAGTGCCCGGTGTTCATGCAGGAGCCGAGCCAGGCGCCGTCGGCGGCGCGGTCGAGATCGGCGTCGGCACAGACGATCATGGCATCGTTGCCGCCCAGTTCCAGGGTGCAGGGAATCAGCTGGCTGGCGCAGGCCTCGGCGACCTTGCGCCCGGTGGCCACGCTGCCGGTGAAGGACACCTTGTCCACGCCACCGCGCACGATCGCGGCACCGGTTTCGCCGTCGCCCAGCAGCACCTGCAGCACGCCTTCGGGCAGGCCCGCATCGCGCAGGATGGTTTCCGCCAGCTTTGCGGAATAGGGGGTCACCTCGGAGCCCTTGGCCACCACCGCGTTGCCCGCGAGGATCGCCTGCACCGCCTGGTTCATCACCAGCACGAAGGGGCCGTTCCAGGGCGTGATCAGCCCCACCACGCCCAGGGGCTTGTACACGATACGCAGCTGCTTGGCGATGCCGAGGATGCCGTGCACCCGGCGCTTGCGCGGCTTGAGGAATTCCTCCGCGTGCTTGGCGTAGTAGCACAGGGAGTCCGCGACCGAGAAGATTTCCATGCTCATGGCGTCGGTGCGCGCCTTGCCGGTTTCCGCCACCACCGTCTCGATGATCTCGTCCTGGCGCTCCAGCACCAGCTGCAGGGCGCGCTCGGCAACCCTGGCGCGCTCGCGGATCGGGGTGGCGGCCCAGCCGGGCTGGGCCTTGCGGGCCAGCGCAATCGCAGCGGCCACATCCTCGCTGTTGGCGCAGATCAGTTCTCCCGCCGGTTCCAGGGTAACCGGGCTGCGCAGTTGCAGGTGGCGCCGGGAATCAGTGGACTCAATCGGTTCGTAGATGGCCATGGTGCTCGCTCCGCTTCAGGCAAAGCGTACAAACTAATGACCATTAGTCTGGGTGTCAATGACTGCGGGTAACGGTCGTGGTGCCCGTGGGGTCGCGCGGTGCATTACAAGTGGCGGTGAATGTGGAATAATCGCCCGCCCTGCAACACTAGCCAAGGACGCACGCGGTGTCGCCCATCTTCCTGCTCAGCCTGTACTGCCTCGCCATCGCCCTGTTTTCACTGCTGGGGGGACTGCTGCCGAACTGGGTGCAGATGACGCATACGCGCACCCAGCTGATCATGAGCTTTGTCTCGGGCCTGATGCTGGGGGTCGCGTTCTATCACCTGCTGCCGCACTCCATCGCCCTGCAGGGGCACACGGGGGCGGCTGACGTCTCCATGTGGTGGCTGATGGTCGGGCTGATCGTGATGCTGCTGTTGCTGCGCATGTTTCACTTTCACCAGCACGATTTCAGCCACGAAGAGCACGGGCACCATCATCCGCCGGCCCCCAGCGTCAGCAGCTTGAGCTGGGTGGGCGTGGCATTCGGCCTTGGCTTGCACACCCTGATCGATGGCGTCGCCCTCGGCGCGGTGATGCAGGTAGAGCTGGGCAGTGGCGGGGCGGTGGGTCTGCTCGGCGTGGGCGTGTTCCTGGCCATCCTGTTGCACAAACCCCTGGATGCCCTGTCGGTGATCATGGTGATGGACGCCGGCGGCTGGAGCCGCACGGCGCGCAACGTTGCCAACGTGGTGTTTGCCCTGCTGTGCCCCCTTGGTGCCCTGCTGTTTTACTTCGGTGTGGATTTGCTGGGAGAGACCCGGCATTACGCCGTGGCGGTGGCGCTGGCCTTTTCCGCGGGCGCTTTTATCTGTATCGCCCTGAGCGACCTGCTGCCCGAGGTGCACTTCCACAGTCACGACCGGGGCGTATTGACCCTGGCCTTCCTGATCGGCATTGCCCTCGCTTACAGCATTGGTAGCCTGGAACCCCCCGGGGCGCACCTGTCCCACGGATAAGGAGGAAAAGCATGGTCAAGCGCGTTATTTACCCCCCGATGTGGCTGGTTATCGGGGTGATCGCGATCTTTACCCTGGATGCCTACCTGCCGGGCCCGCGGTTCACTTCCACCGCCAGCCAGCTCATTGGTGGCGCGGTGATGGTCGTTGGTCTGGCGCTGCTGGTGGTCGCCGGCGGCCTGTTTAAGCGCGCCGGTACCGACCTGATTCCCTTTCGCAATGTTTCCGCCCTGGTGACCACCGGCGTCTACGGACTGAGTCGCAATCCCATGTACCTGGGCATGGCGCTGGTGTTGCTTGGGGTGGCGATCACCGTCGGCGCGGTTAGCGCGCTGGCCGTGGCGCCGGTGTTCATGGTGATTATCGAGTGGCGATTCATCCGCCCTGAGGAAGTGATGCTGCGGGAGCTGTTTCCCGCGGATTTTCCCGCCTACTGTGACAGGGTGCGGCGCTGGATCTAGTTTTAGCCCGTTGCGCCCAGGGCGATCGCCCGCTCCCGGGTGCGGCTGCGATCCGCAGGCTGCGCCAGCCAGTCCCCGATCTGCTCCACCACCAGGCTGCTCAGGGCATCGATATGTTCCGGGCGGTCGTTCAGGCAGGGAATGTATTCGAAGCGCTCCCCCCCTGCTTCCAGGAAGTAATCCCGGCTTTCCATCCCGATTTCCTCGATCGTTTCCAGGCAGTCCGCGGCAAAGCCGGGGCAAATCACCTGTACCGAACCCACGCCTTGCGCCGGTAAGGCCTTGAGGGTCGCGTCCGTGTAGGGCTGCAGCCAGGCTTCGCGCCCGAAGCGGGACTGAAAGGTGCTGCGGTAGCCGTCCTCTTCCAGGCCCAGGGCCTCGGCGACCAGGCGCGAGGTTTTCAGGCACTGGCAATGGTAGGGGTCTCCCTGCACGAGATAGCGCTGGGGCTCGCCGTGGTAGGAGAACAGCAGTTGGTCGGCACGCCCGTGCTGGGCCCAGTGCTGGCGGATACTTTCCGCGAGGGCCTCGATATAAACCGGGGCATCATGATACTGGTTGAGAAAGCGCAGCTCCGGGAGCCAGCGCCGCTGGCGGAAGTCTTCGGCCACCGCATCGAAGGTCGAGCCGGTGGTCGGCCCGCTGTACTGCGGGTAAAGGGGCAGTACCAGCAGCTTGCGGGCGCCCCGGGCCCACAGGGCGGCGATGCCCTCAGCCAGGGAATGGCTGCCGTAACGCATGCCGAACTCCACCACTACCTGCTCGCCGTAGTCAGCGCTGAGGGCCTGCTGCACCGCCTCTGCCTGGGCGCGGGTATGTAACAGCAGAGGCGAGCCCTCATCGGTCCACACGCTGCGATAGGCTTCCGCCGAGCGTGAGGGTCGCACGTTGAGAATGATCACGTTGAGGATGAACCACCACAGCAGCCGCGGTACCTCCACCACTCGCGGATCAGAGAGGAATTCCTTCAGGTAGCGGCGCAGGGCACCGCGCTCGGGCGCATCCGGTGTCCCGAGGTTGGTCAGCAGGACGCCGATACGGGGCGTCTCGCCATGGTCAAAATTCTGGATGCCGGTGTATTGCATGGTGACGCCAATATACGGTTGCGCGGGATTAAAGCAAGCACACCCTGTGTACGCGCACGCTTTGTCGCCGGATTGACTCGGCTTGTCGCCGCAGCCATGCAACTGGGCGAATGGCTATATCCGCAAGCTGCGAACCTACCTATCTTGGATTCCGAGGGCAGCCAAACAACGGTCGCGCCAACAGCCCCAAGGGCGCAAATACTTAAATCACAAGGTAGGAAAACTCCATGAACAACACCGCAATCATCCGCAAACTGGCCTGCACCACATCCATTCTCGCTGCCCTGGCAGCGGCTCATGTCCAGGCCGACAACTACAGTGAAACCCTGGTCACATCCAGCCAGCACCTCGCCACGGAGACAGTGAGCTTTGCCGATCTGGACCTCAGCTCTGCTGAAGGACAGGAAGCCCTGCACTGGCGCCTCGCCAGCGCTGCGCGCGAGGTCTGTGGCTCCACCGATGTGCGCATCACCGCCAGCGTGCGCCAGGCCGCCGAGAACCGCGAGTGCTCCGAGCGCGCTCTGAACGACGCCCTGAGCCAGGTTTCCGCCGGTCGTCTGGCAGCCACCAACTAGGACCCACTGTTTCCGCTCCTGCAACCCCTGGCGGGAGCCTCAGGGGACTGCCGCAAGGCAGTCCCCTTCTCTTCAATTGGGGACGGATACCAATTAAAGAAATAGGTATCCGTCCCCATTTAGTAAAATAAGGTATCCGTCCCCAATTAAGTGATCCCCGCCGTGGCGGCAGTGATGAATGGTTTTGCGGATGGTAAGGTAGCGGTCCGCTTCCCGCTCAACGAGGTCGACCATGTTCCGTGCCATGACTCTGGTAACCGCCACCCTGCTGTTACTCCTGCCCCTGTCGCTGCGCGCGGCGGATACGGCGCCCATGCTCCAGTACCTGGATCAGCACGCCGACGATTACGCGGCCCTGGCCCAGGACATCTGGGACAAGGCCGAGCTGGGCTACCTGGAAACCGAGAGCTCGGCCCTGCTGCAGCGGACGCTCGCCGATGCCGGCTTCGACATCGAGACGGGTGTTGCCGATATCCCCACGGCGTTCGTCGCCAGTTGGGGCGAGGGTGGCCCCGTGATCGGCCTCCTCGCCGAGTTCGACGCCCTGCCGGGGATATCCCAGGCGGCCACGCCTGAGCGACAGGAGGTGCCGGGCAAGCACGCTGCCCACGCCTGCGGTCACCATCTCTACGGCGCCGGTTCCACGGCGGCGGCAATTGCCCTGAAGCGCTGGCTCCAGGACAACGACCTGCCGGGCACGATTCGCCTGTACGGCACACCCGCCGAAGAGGGCGGTAGCGGCAAGGTCTACCTCGTACGCGCCGGGCTGTTTGACGATGTGGATACGGTGCTCGCCTGGCACCCGAAGGACGCGAATTCCGCCAACCCCCGGACCACCCTGGCCAACCGTTCCGCCAAATTCCGCTTCCGCGGCGTGTCATCCCATGCCGCGGTAGCTCCGGAGCGCGGTCGCTCGGCCCTGGATGCGGTGGAAGCGATGAACTTCATGGTCAACATGCTGCGCGAGCACGTGCCCCAGGAGGCGCGCCTGCACTACGTGATTACCAGCGGCGGTTCCGCACCCAATGTGGTGCCCGATTTTGCCGAGGTGTTCTACTACGTGCGCCATCCGCTGGCATCCGAGCTGCAGAAAATCTGGGATCGGGTGATGGCGGCTGCCGAGGGCGCCGCCCGGGGCACCGGCACGACCCTGGAGCATGAAGTGATCCACGGCAACCACAGCGTGCTGCCGAACGAGACCCTGGCGCAGACCATGCACAAGCACCTGGAGGCCGTGGGTGGGGTGGAGTACAACGCTCGCGAAAAAGCGTTTGCGGAGAAAATCACCGCGACGTTGGGCCTTGATGAGGACCTGTTGGGCAGCCAGGGGGAAATCCAGCCGCTGGCCCCGCAGCAGAGTATGGGCTCCACCGACGTGGGTGACGTCAGCTGGACCGTGCCGACGATGGAAATGTATGCCGCGACCTGGGTGCCCGGCACCGCGCCCCACACCTGGCAGGCAGTCGCCGCGGGTGGCACCTCTATCGGCCACAAGGGCATGCTGGTGGCCGCAAAGACCATGGTCCTGACGGCGGCCGATCTGTATCGTCAGCCGGAGTTGCTGGCGGCGATCCAGGAAGAATTCGAGCAGCGCCGGGGTGAGGACTTCACCTACGAGGCCCTGCTCGGCGATCGCGAGCCGCCGCTGGATTACCGCCGCGGGTCCACGCCTTCGGCCCAATAATAAGGGAGACAGCTCATGGGTATTCTGGATAAGTTCCGGCTCGACGGACAGGTCGCGCTGATCACCGGCGGTGGCAAGGGTATCGGCGCGGGCTGTGCGCGCGCCTTCGCCGAGGCCGGCGCCAAGGTAGTGATCGCCGCACGCACCGCCGAGGACCTGGAGCAGGTTGCCGCGGAGGTCGAGGAACTGGGCAGCCAGGCCCTGGTGGTGCAGGCGGACGTGCTGGATTTTATCCAGCTGCGGGACCTGGGGCCGCGGGCGGTACAGGCATTCGGCCGCCTGGATATCCTGGTTAACAACGCCGGCGGCTTCCCCCCGCGTCCGGCGGCGGACACCCAGCTGGAGGATTTCGAGAATGCCTTCCGCTTCAATGTGTCCACCGCCTTTGAGCTGACCCGCACCTGCGTGCCCCTGATGATGGAGAGCAGTGGCGGCGGCTGCGTGCTGAATATCTCCTCGGTGGCCGGGCACAAGCCCGCCCCGTGTTTTTCCGCCTACGGCACGGCCAAGGCGGCCCTGTCATTCCTTACCCGGGAGCTGGCCCAGGAGTACGCGCCCAAGGTCCGGGTCAATGCAATCGCTGTGGGCTCGACTCGCACCGACGCGCTGAAGACCGTGCTGGACGACGATATCGAGCGCACCATGGTGGAGTTGACCCCAATGGCCCGCCTCGGCGAGGTGGAGGACATCGCCCTGGGCGCGCTTTACCTGTGCTCCCCGGCGGCCAGCTACGTCACCGGCGATATCCTGGCGGTGAACGGGGGCATGGAACGCCTGAATATGCAGATGCCCCGGGCTTTCGGCGGCCAAGGCTAGGCGCGGCCGGCCAGGCGCCCCCGGCCAGGTGCACCCCGCAAGGTGTGGCTGGCTAGGCGCCCCCGGAAAGGGGCTCCAAGCCAGTCCTGACTCCTGGCAGCGCCTGCCCCGAGCCGGGCAATTGGTTGCAATTGTAACTATCTGCCCGCGGGCCTATACTCAGCCGCAGGTATCCGATGATGAATGACAGTCTCAGCCTGCAACAATTTCTGCCCTATCGCTGCAACAGCCTGGCGCAAAAAATCAGCGTCTCGTTGTCGCGAATCTATGTGCAACGCTTCGGGATCAGCGTCGCCGAATGGCGCACCCTGGTGACCCTGGCGGAACACGGGGAACTGCAGGCCAAGCAGGTGGCGAGCCACACCAGCATGGACAAGGTCCGGGTGTCGCGGGCGGTGGCCACGATGCGCGAGAAAGGTCTGCTCAGCAGCCGGCCCAGCGAGCGCGACAGCCGCGCCGTTCACCTGCGCCTCACGGAGGCGGGCCAGGACCTTTACCGGCGCATTGTGCCCGAGGCCCTGGCCTGGGAGCGTGACCTGTTGGCCCCGCTCTCTGCCAGCGAGTGCGCGTCCCTGTTCGACCTGCTGGACCGCCTCGAACTCCGTCTGCAGGAACTCGAAAACCAGGGGACGGATACCTGATTTCAATGGGGCCGGATACCTGTTTTATGGTCCAGGCATTGCGGAGGTAAGAGTGAATCAAGAAGAGATCGTGGCGTCACTGCCAGCCCACCTGCAGCCCTTCGTGGCCATCCAGGACCCGGGTCGCTATACCCCCCGCGATCATGCCGTGTGGCGCTTCATCATGTGGCAGCTCACGCGGCAGCTGCGTGACACGGCGCATCCGGTGTACATGGAGGGCCTGAGCCGCACCGGTATCGCCCTCGACCACATACCCTCCATCGACGAAATGAATCACTGCCTGGCACCCCTGGGTTGGCGCGCGGTGGTGGTGGATGGCTTTATTCCGCCGGCGATCTTTATGGAGTTTCAGGCGCGCAAGGTTCTGGTGATCGCCCTGGATATGCGCAGCGTGGAGCATATTTTCTATACCCCGGCGCCGGACATTGTGCACGAGTCCGCCGGCCACGCGCCCTTCATCGTGGATATTGACTACGCCGAGTTCCTGCAGCGCTTTGGCGAGGTCGGGATGCGGGCCATCGCGTCGGATCACGACCACGCCCTGTACGAGGCGGTGCGCCACCTGTCCATCGTCAAGGAGCATCCCGGGAGCACCGCGGCGGATATCGACGCGGCCCAGCAGCGCCTGGACGCACTGGCCGGCGCGGAGGAAACACCCTCGGAAGCCGCGCTGCTCACCCGCCTGCACTGGTGGACCGTGGAGTACGGGCTGGTGGGCGAGCTGGACGATTACCGGATCTTCGGCGCCGGGCTGTTGTCTTCACTGGGCGAGAGTCGCCATTGCCTGGATGACGACCGGGTGCGCAAACTCCCTTTGACCGTGGATGCGGTGCGCTATCCCTACGACATTACCTCGGAGCAGCCGCAGCTTTTTGTGACCAAGAGCTGTCGTCACCTGAGCCAGGTGCTGGAGGAATTCGCCGATGGCATGGCCTTCAAGCGCGGTGGCGCCAGCGCCCTGCGGCAGGCGATCGACGCCGGCACGGTGTGCACCGCCCAGTACGACTCCGGGATGCAGGTCAGCGGGCGCCTGGTGGAGCTTTGTTGCGATGCGGTTGGCAACCCGACCTACCTGCGTACTGAAGGCCCTACCCAGCTGGCCTGGCGCGAGCGAGAGCTCTACGGTCACGGTATCGAAGCCCACCCGGACGGCTACGGTGCCCCCGTGGGCCTGCTCAAGGAGTTTACCCGTTGCCTGTCTGATTATTCCGTGGATGAACTGAAAGCCCACGCCGTGGTGATCGGTGAGCCGGTGCGCCTGGAGTTTCTGTCCGGGATCACGGTTGAGGGTCGCCTGGAAAATATCTTGCGCCAGGAGCACCGCAACCTGCTATTGAGTTTCAGCAACTGCAGGGTCACGGATCTGGCGGGGCGCGTGCTGTTCCAGCCCGACTGGGGCCAGTATGATATGGCTGTGGGCGCACGAATAAGCTCTGTCTTCGGCGGCACCGCTGACCGCGATCGCTTTCGCCTGTACGAGGCGGCCTCCTCCGGGACGCCGCCCCCGGTGCCCCGGGACGCCCAGCTGATGGCGCTGTACCAGCAGATCGCCGACATCGCCGGGGCGACACCGCCCGATCGTGAGGAGGTCGAGGCTTTGCTGGTGCAGCTGCAAGACTACCCCCGGGAGTGGCTGCTGCAGGTGGAACTGCTGCGGGCCCTGCCCAAAGACGGGCCCTGGGATGCGCCGCGTGAACACATCAAGTCAGCCCTGGGCGCTGCGGCCGAATCCGGGCCGGAAGTCGCGGAGCTGATTCACCTGGCACTGGAGACCACCTGATCATGCAAACACCGACCGAGGGTCCCGAGACACCCACGCGGGTACGCACCCCCGACGCACACTTTACCGGGTTGCCGGATTTCCCCTTTTTGCCTCATTACCTGTCGGTCCCCTGGCCGGCGGGTGATGGCCCCCTGCGCATGCACTACCTTGATGAGGGCCCCCGGGATGCGCCGGTGATCCTGATGGTCCACGGTGAGCCCAGCTGGTCATATCTCTATCGCCATCTGGTGCCGGTGTTTGTCGCTGCCGGCTACCGAACCGTGGTGCCGGACCTTATCGGCTTCGGCCGCTCGGACAAGCCCACGCGGCCCTGGGACTACAGTTTCGCGGCCCACCTTGACTGGCTGGGAGCCCTGTTGACGGCGCTGGACTTGCATAAGGTGACCCTGGTTTGCCAGGACTGGGGCGGTCCCGTGGGGCTGGGCGTGCTGGCGCGGGAGAGCGAGCGATTCAGCGCCGTGGTCGCCGCGAATACCATGCTGCACACCGCGGCACCGGAGCTGGCGGGTCGTACAACCTGGGCCGCCCACGCCGTGGATGACAATGACTGCCGCCTGAACCAGGGCCTGCTGGACTGGGCCCGCCATGGACAGCGGGAGGCGCACTTTCTCGCCGGGGATTCCCTGCAGTGGGCCACGCTTACGGAACTGCCCCCGGCAGTGATCGCGGCCTACGACGCGCCCTTTCCGGGAGAGTGGCACAAGGTCGGTATGCGCCAGTTCCCGCTGCTGATACCGCTGACCCCCAGTGACCCCGGCGCCGCCATCAATCGCGAAACCTGGGCGATGCTGTCAGCGTTTGAGCGCCCCTTTCTCACCCTGTTCAGCGACGCTGACCCCACCACCCACGGTTGGGAGGCCCTGTTCCGCGAGCGGATTCCCGGCGCCCGGGACCAGCCCCACCAGGTGCTCGCCGGCGCCGGCCATTTCTGGCAGGAAGACTGCGGCACCGAGGCGGCGCAGATCATCCTCGACTGGCTTGCCGGTCATCACCTGACACCCTGACTCGCCCGCGCTGGACACCCCCGGGAGGGGCTTGTACTGTTCCGGGCTGACAGATTTTCGTGACC
This sequence comes from Sediminihaliea sp., assembly GCA_965222335.1. Taxonomy (GTDB): domain Bacteria; phylum Pseudomonadota; class Gammaproteobacteria; order Pseudomonadales; family Halieaceae. The sequence continues at coordinate 2,853,503 of OZ244944.1, forward strand.
CATCCAGGAGACCGCATGCCGCTGGATTTTGACGGCGCCCGCCTGCCCAACCCCCATCACACCGCGGAGCACCACGCCTGGCGCACCCAGCTGCGCCGCTTTATCGATACCGAAATCATGCCCTACGCCGACGCCTGGGACGAGGCCGGTGAAATTCCCGCCGAACTGTGGCCCAAGGCGGCGGCGGTGGGTCTGCTCGGCCTGGGTTATCCCGAGGCCTACGGCGGTATCAGCGAGGGCACGGACGTCTGGCACGGCTGGATCGCCAATGAGGAGCTGGCCCGGGTCGGTGCCGGCGGGATCAACGCCAGCCTGATGATTCACGGTATCGGCCTGCCCCCCGTGATGCACTGGGGCAGCGAGGCGATGAAGCGTGCGGTGGCGCCGCCGGTGCTCGCCGGTGAGCGGCACATCTCCCTGGGCATCACCGAGCCGGGCGCCGGCTCGGACGTTGCGGGCATCAGCACGACCGCGGTTCGCGACGGTGACCATTTCGTGGTCAATGGCAGCAAGACCTACATCACCGGCGGGATGCGTGCCAACTGGATTTCCACTGCCGTGCGCACCGGGGGCGAGGGCGCCCGGGGCGTCTCCATGCTGCTGATTCCCACGGACGCCGAAGGATTCTCACGCACGCCCCTGACCCGCAAGCAGGGCTGGTGGGCTTCCGACACCGCGACGCTCTATTTTGACAACGTGCGGGTGCCCGTGGACCAGCTGATCGGGGAAGAGAATCGCGGCTTCCTGGTGATCATGACCAACTTTAACAGTGAGCGCATGGCCATGGCCGCCGGCATGGAGGCCCAGGCACGGGTCTGTCTGGAGGAGGCGGTGGCCTGGGCAAGCCAGCGCCGGACCTTCGGCAAGCGCCTCGCGGACCACCAGGTCATCCGGCACAAGATCGCGCAGATGAAACAGCGCATCAACGCCACCCAGGCCTATATTCGCCTGTGTTATGAGTCCATGGCCGCGGAGGAAGCCAGCCCCGGGGATATCGCCATGCTCAAGGTGCAGGCCAGCGAGACCCTGGAGTTCTGCGCCCGGGAGGCGATGCAGATACTCGGCGGTGCCGGCTACATGCGCGGCAACCGGGTCGAGCGTATTTACCGTGAGGTTCGGGTCAATGCGATTGGGGGCGGTTCCGAGGAAATCATGCGCGACCTCGCGGCGCGCCAGTACGGGGTATAGGCTGATGAAATTGTGGCATTGCGGCGGCGCCCGCTCCCTGCGCCCCCTGTGGGCGCTGGAGGAAATGGGCCTGGATTACGAGCTGGAAACCCTGCCGTTCCCGCCGCGGGTATTCCAGCGCGACTATCTGCAGATCAACCGCCTCGGCACGGTGCCGTTTTTTGTCGACGGCGGGGTCGAGATGACCGAGTCGGTGGCGATCTGCCAATACCTCACGGACCGTTATGACGACGCGCGCCAGCTGAGCCTGGGGAGCGAACATCCCGAGTACGGTGCCTATCTCAACTGGCTGCACCAGGCGGATGCCACCCTCACCTTTCCCCAGACCCTGGTGATGCGCTACCGCTTCCTGGAGCCGGATCCGGCGAAGCAGTCGGTGGCGGATGATTACGCCAGGTGGTTTATCGCCCGGCTGCGACGCCTGGATGAGCACCTGCAAAGCCATGACTACCTGGTGGATGGGCGCTTCACCATCGCCGACATTGCGGTGGGCTACGCCCTCTACCTGGGCCGCGTGATCGGCGCGGATGAGCGCTACCAGCCGCAGACCGCGGCCTACCTGGCGCGCCTGTGTGCCCGGGAGGCCTTTGCGCGCGCCGATGGGATGGCCGAGCCGCTACAATTGCCGACGCCCGAACCAACAGATCAGAAGGAATAGCCCGTGAGCGCAAGCCAACAGGAACTGCAGGATTTCCGCGAACAGGTGGCCGCCTGGCTGGTGGATAACCAGCCCGCCGACCCGGGATTCCTGCTGCCCCAGTCCTTTATGGAGGTCAGTAACGAGCAGCAGCTGGACTTCCTGCGTGAGTGGCAGCACAAGGTCTGGTCCGCCGGCTATCTCGGCATGGCCTGGCCCAAGGAGTACGGCGGTGGCGGTCTGGCGCCGGTCTACCAGAGTATCGTGGACCGCGAGATGCGGCGCCTCGGCGTGCCGATCTGCTTCAACGTGATAGGCCTCGGCTGGGCGGGGCCGCTGATCAACGACATCGGCACCGAGGCAGAGAAGGCCAGGTATCTCAAGGGCATTCTCAGCGCGGAGGATATCTGGTGCCAGGGCTTTTCCGAGCCGGATCACGGCTCCGACCTGGGCAATGCCCAGACCCGCGCGGTGCGCGACGGGGACGAGTACGTGATCAACGGCACCAAGATCTGGACCACGATGGGCAATTATGCCCGCTACATGATTCTGCTGGCGCGCACGGAAACCAACACCGCGCGCAAGTACGACGGGCTGTCCTTTTTTCTGGCTCCCATGCAGATCGATGGCGTGGAAACGCGGCCGATCCGCAAGATCACCGGCGAGTACGGCTTTACCGAGACTTTCTTCACCGATGCGCGAATTCCCGCGGATTGCCTGATGGGTGAGGAGGGGCAGGGCTGGAAGATCGCGATGCAGACCCTGCAGTACGAGCGCGGCGCCGAGGCGGGTGCCGCCGGCGGGCTGGCCTTCCAGCGGATCGTGATTGACGACCTGATAAGGCAGCTGCGTGGGCAGACCCGGGATGGCCAGCCCTTGCTGGCCGACCCCCTGGTGCGCGATGAGCTGGTGCAGCTGATCATGCAGGAGAAGGCGGTAGCCCTGGGCGAGAAGCGCGCGGCGATCGCCCCCCTGACCACCGATTATCCCCTGTCCCTGCCCCTGTCCAACAAGCTGCGCTTCACCGAGTACGCGCGGCGCATGCGCCAGCAGGCGCTGACCCTGCAGGGGGCTGACGGTGGCCTGTACGTGGGTGACCCCGGGGCGCGCCAGGGCGGCTTCTGGCAGCGGGCCTATTTCAACAGCTTCGCCGCCACCATCGGCGGCGGCACTAGCCAGGTGCAGGCGAACATTATTGCGGAACACGTGCTGGGATTGCCGAAATGAACGATGCGAATCGAGCCGAGCCTGTGTCTGTCATCGCCAATACCGCGCTGGCCTGCAGTGAAGAGCAGGCGATGATCCAGGAAGTGGCCCGCGAATTCTGTCGCGACCAGTCGCCGATGGCGGCGGTTCGCGCGCAGCTGGATTCCGCCACGGGCTACGACGAGCGCACCTGGCAGCAGATGGTCGAGCTGGGCTGGCCCGGAATTGCCCTGCCTGAGGCGGTCGGCGGTTCCGGCCTGGGTGTGGCCGAAGTGGTCGCGGTGGCGGAAGCCATGGGACGGGCGATGCTCGGCACCCCGCTGTTGAGCACGACCCTCGCCGGGCAGCTGGTCGCCCGGGCCACGGACTCGCCGCGGGTGGATGCCTTCCTGGCGGATGTTGCCGCGGGTGTACCCGCCACGGTGGCCCTGCTGGAAACCCCGGACTGGGGCGCGGATGTCTGCGAATGCCTGTTCACGGAAGAGGGCGTGCTGCAGGGCAGCAAGCAGTATGTCATGGATGCGGGCGTTGCCGCCTGGTTCGTGGTGGTCACCCGCTACCGCGGTGCTCCGGCACTGGCCCTGGTGCACGCGGAGCAACTTGCCGGGGACGCCGTGGCGCCCCACACACTGGTGGATGAGACCCGGCGCGCAGCGACGGTGGACTTCAGCGGCGTGCAGTTGGCGCCGGAGGCGATCATCGCCGGGGATACGGTGGAGGCGGCCCTGTGTGACTACTACCTGCTTGGCGCGCTGCTGGTGGCGGCGGAAGCGACCGGTAGCGCCGCGGCCTGCCTGGACACCACCGTGGAGTACCTGAAGACCCGCAAGCAGTTCGGCAAGCTGATCGGTTCTTATCAGGCCCTGAAGCATCCCTGCGTGGATATTCTCAACGCGGTCGACGATGCCAAGTCCTTCGTGTATCACGCCGCAACCCTGGTCGGTGACGGGATCCTCGACCGTGACGCGGAAATCGCCTGTCGTATGGCCAAGGCCCAGGCCACCGAAGCCCTGCGCTTTGCCGCCGATCGCGCGGTGCAATTCCACGGTGGCATGGGCTTCACCTATGAGTGCGATGCCCAGCTGTATATCCGGCGCGCCCAGTGGAGCCAGCAACAGTTTGGTGATGCCCTGCATCACCGCCGGCGCCTCGCGTCCCTGCTGCTGGACCCGGCGCCCTGAGGCGATAGCTGCATTTATGGCAGATAAGTCCCGGGGCATGAAGCGCGGCGCCTTTGGCCGCGGCCTTTCGGTATCTCTGGCGGGATTGCGCGCGGGGGGCGCCTTTGCCCTCGACGGCGCCTGGCAGCGCCTGCGCGGCGAGGAGGGCGAGCAGCTGGACTCGCCCTTCGCCCGGCGCGAGGCCCGGCGCTTTGTCGCCGAACTCGGGCGGCTCAAGGGGACCTATGTCAAGATCGGGCAGATGCTGGCCCTGCTGGGTGAGCATTTTCTGCCCCCGGCGCTGACGGAGGCCCTGCGCGAGTTGGGATCCTCGACCGAGCCCCTGCCCTGGCGGGAGATCGAACCGGTGCTGCGGGAGAGCCTCGGGAAGCGGTTCCGGGAGCTGGATATCGAGCACCAGGCCATGGCCGCGGCGTCCCTGGCCCAGGTTCACCGGGCCACCGTGCGTGCCAGCGGAGAGCGCATTGTGCTCAAGGTGCAATATCCCGGTCTCGCCAGTGTGATTGACGCGGACTTTGACGCGGTGGTGCGCATGCTGTTGCTGGCCCGCTGGATTCAGGCGGGGCGGGAGCTGGACGAGTGGCTGGCGAGTATGCGCGAGCAACTGCACCAGGAGATCGATTACCAGCGCGAGGCCGACATGACCCGTGAGCTGGCGCGCCTTACCGGCGAGGTCAACCGCGCGCGGCCGCAGGGCGTGCCCTATCACGTGCCCGCGGTGTACGACGCCTACTGCGCCGAGGGCGTTCTCGCCCTGGAGTACGTCGAGGGCTACCTGGTCACCCGCGCCGAGGTCGCCGGTCTGAGCCAGCAGCGACGCAATGCTATCGCCGAGGCGATGCTGGAGCTGTTTTTCTACGAATTGTACGACTGGGGGGTGCTGCAGACCGACCCCAATTTCGGTAACTACCTGATTCGCTGCGAGGGCGGGGGCGACACCCTTGTGCTACTGGACTTCGGCTCCGTGCTGGTGCCCGACGGCGAATTCCTGCTGCACCTGGGGAACGCGATTGCCGCGGGCATGGCCGCGGACCGGCCGGTGCTGGAAGAGGCCCTCGTCGGCCTGGGTTGCCTGCGGGCGGACAGCGGCGAGGAGGCGCGCAACACCTTCACCGACTTCTGTCTGCAACTGCTGGAGCCCCTGCGTCCCCCCCAGGAGCTGCCGACCGAACACCTGAATGCCAGTGGCGAATATCGCTGGGGCCATTCCCGGCTGATGCGCCGGGTGGGCAAGCAGGCCGCGAGTTCGGCCCGCAGCCGTGAATTCACCACCCCGACCCGGGACTTCGCCCTGATCGCGCGCAAGCTCACCGGCGTTTTCACCTTTATCGCGGTGCTGAACGCCGAGTTCAACGCCCACGACCGGGTGCAGGCGCATATCGACCGCTGGCTGGAAGCAGACTGACTCAGTGTTGCCGGTGATCCCCGGCTACCCAGCTGTCCAGCACCCGTCCCGCCTGGTCAAGGCGCAGCACATCCGCCCGGTAGCCCGGGGCCAGGCGCCCCAGGCGATCATCCAGGCCGAGGAAGGTTGCCGGATTCAGGGAGGCCATGCGCAGGCATTGCGCCAGCGGCACCCCCAATGTGTTGTGGCAGTACTGCACCGCGTCACTCATGCCGATCGCGCTGCCGGCCAGGGCGCCATCGCTGTTCACCAGGCGCCCTTCCCGGGCGGTAATTCGCTCGCCGTATAACTCGAAGCTGTCACTGTCGCTGCCCACGGTCGCCATCGCATCGCTGACCAGGCAGGCCTTGTCCACGGGCAGGGCGCGCAGGGCCAGCCGGAGGCTGGCGGGATGCAGGTGATGGCCGTCGGCGATCAGCCCCGCCCAGCAATCGTCGCTGGCCAGCGCCGCGCCCACCACACCGGGCGCGCGGGCCGTGGGCGGGCTCATGGCGTTAAACAGGTGGGTGAAGCCACGCAGGCCCTCCGCCCGGGCCGCGTCTACCTGCTCCCAGGTGGCGTCGGTGTGTCCCGCAGAGACAATTACGCCCGCGTTACACAGGCGCGCTGTCGTCCCCGCGGGCATACACTCCGGCGCCAGGGTCACCAGGGTGAGCACCTCGGCAGCGACGCTTTCCAGCCACGCGATGTCGGCGGCCTCCGGTGCCCGCACACGGTCTGCCCGGTGGGTGCCGCGGCGGGACAGGGCGAAAAACGGTCCCTCCAGGTGAATTCCCACGACGCCCGCCTGTCCCGCGGCGATGGCCTCGCGCACCGCTGCCACCGCGTCCCGCTGCACCGCCGGGGTGTCGCTGAGCAGGGTGGGTAGCATCGCGGTAGTGCCGGTGGCGCGGTGGGCAGTTGCCATGGTCGCCAGCGTCTGGGCGCTTGGTGCATTGTTAAACATGACTCCGCCGCCGCCGTTGACCTGCAGGTCAACGAACCCGGGTACCAGTAGTCCCCGATCGAACTCGGTACGGGTGGCGGCGTCCGGAATCTGCGTGCGACTGACCACCGCCGCAATATTGCCGGCGTCGAACAGCAGGGCGCTGTCTTCGTGCCAGCGGTCGCCGTCGAACAGCCGCGGGGCCAGCAGCGCCTCCATCAGGCAAGGACCTGTGCAAGTGCGGGGGTGCATCGAGTACGCGAAGACATGCGGGCTCTCCGGGGTGCGACGGGGGCTTTTCGGCGACGCGCCGGGCCCAATGTGAACAGAGCCTACATCAGTGCTATCCTGCTGGCCATTGCTCAACCATAACAACGAAAAGGTAACCTCCATGCGTAAGCATCTCGCTCTTGCCCTGGCCACTATTATCCTGCTGTCTGCCTGCAGTGATTCCAGTGACCAGGCCCCGGCGCCACCGGTGCCGCCCCCACCGCCGGAACCCGAGCCTACCCTGACCTATTCGGCGGAAGTACGCCGTACCGAGTTTGGTATTCCGCATATTCGCGCCGAGGACTGGGGCAGCCTTGGCTACGGCTTTGGGTATGCCTATGCCCAGGACAACTACTGCGTGGCCATGCGCGAAATCGTATTTGCTTCCGGGCGCTCGGCGGAGCTAATGGGCGCGGACATGGGTAGTGTGGATTCGGACTTCCTGTTCACCTTCCTCAATGGTGACAAGGCGGAGTTTGAGGAAACCTTTGTCAACGAGTTGCCCCAGTACGCCCGTGATCTCGCCGCCGGCTACGCCGCCGGCCTGAACCGCTACCTCGAGGAGACTGGCGTTGAGAACCTGCCGGAGGGGGACTTTGGCTGTCGCAACGCGGACTGGGTGTTCCCCATCGACAGCGTTGACCTGTTCCTGTTCCTGCGCCGGGAGGCCCTGCGCGGGAGTTCTGACCAGGGCCTGTTCCGCACTGCGATACTCGCCGCCGATGGCCCCGACGAGGCGGCCGCGGGAACTGCCCCCACTGCTACCCAGCGCGAGGCAGCAGAGCGCGCCCTGGAAACCGCGGCGCAGCAACTGCGGGATGTCGATGGTGGCAGTAACGGGCTCGCCCTGGGACGGGATGCCACGCGGAATGGCAGCGGCATGCTCCTGGGTAACCCGCATCAGCCCTGGTTTGGCGCCGGGGCCTGGTACCAGGCCCACCTGACCCTGCCCGGGACCTATGATGTGGCGGGTGCCGCCCTGCACGGCTTCCCTTTTATCGGCATCGGCTTTAACCGGGACGTGGCCTGGACGCACACGGTTTCCTTCGCCAATCGCTTCAGCCTGTACGAGCTGAAGCTCAACCCCGACAACCCGCTGGAATACGATTACGACGGTGAGTGGCGCGAGATCACTACCCAGACTGTGAGTATTCAGGTGCTGCAGGAAGATGGCAGTCTCGAGAACCGGGACAACACGTTCTACCTGTCCCAGTACGGGCCGGTGGTTGACCTCGCCGGCGTCAACCCGCTGCTGGGCGGCTGGCCCATGTTTAACGGCTCGGTACTGGCCTTCCGCGACGCCAACCTGCTGACCGGCATTCGCGGCATCCAGCAGTGGATTACCAAGGGCCAGGCCACCAGCCTGGAAGAGTATATCGATGCCCTGGCGGACATCGGCAACCCGGTATTTCACGAACTCGCCGCAGATCGCAGCGGTGAAGCCTTCTACGGCGAGATTTCCGCGATTCCGTTCATCACCCAGGAACAGCTGGATACCTGCATCAATGGCGCTGTTGGTCCCTTGCTGGCGACTGCGACCACCAACGTGATCGTGTCCCTCGACGGCAGCAACCCGGACTGCGAATGGGGTACCGACCCGGACGCACCCGCGGGCAGTAACCTGTATGCGAGTGATCAGCTGCCCCAGTTCCTGACCACTGATTATGCCGGCAACAGTAACAACAGCTACTGGCTGAGTGATGCCAACATGCCTCTGGAGGGGTTTCCCACGGTCATGGGTCCTCTTGGCTACGAGGGCACCCAGCAGTTCCTGCGTACCCGGCTGGGGCACCTGATGGTGGCGGAGCGCAAGGCAGGTACGGATGGCCTGTCGTCGCAACCCCTGTTTGACCTGGAGACCCTCAAGGGCTTTATGTACGACAATCGCGTCTATGGCGCCGAGATCGTGCTGGAGGACGTCCTGGCGGTGTGTGCCCTGGAGGCTGCTGCAGAAGTGCTGGGTGCCTGCGAAGTACTGGCCAACTGGGATCGCCGGGTCAACCTGGAGAGCATGGGCGCCCAGGTCTTTACCGAGTTCTGGGCCAGTATTCGCGCCGAGCTGGGCAACGATTTCCAGAACGTCGTGGACTCCGATGTCTTCTGGGCAGTGGACTTTGATCCCGCCGATCCCCTGAACACGCCGCGGGGTATTGATATCGCCCTGGAGGAAAACCAGGACCGGGTGATTGCGGCGCTGGCGACGGCGACCAAGCGCCTGGACGATGCCGGGGTGCCGCTGAACGCGCGCTGGGGCGAGGTGCAGTTCCTGGAGCGCAACGAGGCGCGCGTGCCCATCCACGGCGGCGCCGGCACCATGGGTGTATACGGCGCGATCAGCGCCAGCCTGTCCGAGGGGGGCTACCGCAATCCGCGGGCGGGGAATTCCTACATCCAGGCAGTGACCTGGGACGACAGCGACTGCCCGATTGCCGACGTGATTCTGGTGCCCTCCCAGTCCACCGATCCTGCTTCGCCGCACTTCGCCGACCAGACGGAACTCTACGCCGACAAGGAGTGGGTGCGCTTTCCTTTCTGCGAGGAGGACATCGCCGCGGCGCAGATCGGGGACACCCTGATACTCGAGGAATAGCGCCAGGCACAAAAGCTGTATTTTTCCCTTCGCGCCGCTCCCGGCGCGAGACTATAATCCGGCAGTTCGCGCCCCGTCCGGGCGCGTCTGCCGGAGCCGCACCCCCTGAAAATTTCGCCCCTGCCCCTGGCAGCCAGCCCTGGCTGCGATGAGGCACTGCTGTTCGCGCGCCTCGCTGATGGTCTGCGCAACGTCGGCTTCGTGCATTGCCCGGCAGCACTCCCGGAGGCCCTGTGTGCACCCCTTTACGCGCAGCTGCTGCAAATGCAGGCGAGTCAGTTCAGCCCGGCGGGCGTGGGGCGCTCGCGTGATTTCACGCGTATCGAGAGCGTCCGCTCCGACGCCATCGCCTGGATCGATGGCGAGACTGCCGCGGGTCGCGCCTGGCTGGCGTGGGCGGCGCGTCTGCAGCGAGCCCTCAACCGGGCACTGCTGCTGGGCCTGTTTTCCTTCGAGTCGCATTTTGCCCACTACCGTCCCGGCGATCGCTACCGGCGCCATGTGGACGCCTTTCGCGGCGAGGCGAACCGGATACTGTCGGTCGTGCTCTACCTCAACCCGCAGTGGCAGGCAGGGGACGGTGGGGAACTGGTGCTGTATCCGGAGTCCGGGAAAGCGGCGAAGTTAGCGGTCGCGCCGACCTGGGGTACCCTGGTCGCCTTCCTCAGCGAGGAGTTCCCCCACGAGGTTTTACCCGCGCGCCGCGACCGGTACTCCATTGCCGGCTGGTACCGGGTGAATACCTCGACCGCGGGCCGGGTTGATCCGCCCCGTTGATCCACACGATCAGCCCGTGAGTGCCGCCGGGTCCAGGTAGGACATGACGAGGTAGGAGAGGTAGCCACAGAATACCATCAGCAGCAGCCCCCCCTCGATGCGATTGATCCGGCGCCGGCCACGGAAGCCAATGCCGGCGAGGAATAGCGACAGGGTCAGCAGTGCCATCAGCACCATATCCCGTTCCAGGATGCTGCTGTCGATGGTCAGCGGGTGAATCGAACCGGCGATACCCACCACCGCCAGGGTGTTGAACAGGTTGGAGCCGATCACGTTGCCCAGGGCCATATCGTGCTCGCCCTTGAGCGCCGCCGCCACCGAAGACACAAGCTCTGGCAGGGAAGTGCCCACAGCGACGATGGTGAGTCCGATGATGGCATCGCTGACGCCAAAGCCCTGGGCGAGGGATACCGCGCCCCATACCAGCAGCCGGGAGCTGCCGATCAGGATGGCCAGGCCCAGGAGCAACCATACCCAGGCTCTCCGAATCGGGATGTCCCGCTCGGCCATCTCCTGCTCCAGTTCCTGACCCAGTGTATCTTCCTGCTGGCGCATGCCCGTGAAGATGGTCCAGCCCATCACCGCAAAGAAGACCGCCAGCAGCACCAGCGCGTCGTTGCGGGACAGCTCGCCGTCAAGCAGTTGCAGGATTGCCAGGGCGGTGATCGCGGTCAGTGCCGGCAGTTCCTGGCGTAGAATCTTGGACTGCACGGCAATCGGGCTGATCAGCGCGGTGATGCCCAGTACCATGGCGATGTTGGCGATGTTGGAGCCGTAGGCGTTGCCCAGGGCCAGCCCGGGATTGCCCTGGCCGGCGGCCAGGGCTGACACCAGCATTTCCGGCGCCGAGGTGCCAAAACCCAGGATCACCATGCCGATCAGCAGGGCGGGCATGCCGAAATGCCCGGCGACGGCAGCCGCGCCGTCAACGAATTTGTCGGCGCTCCAAACCAGGAGTGCCAGGCCGGCGAGTACAGCGAGGAGGGGAAAAAGCATGGCGGCAGTATAGTAGGCCGGGCCGCGCTCTGGCTAGCAGCTGGTGTTCGCTCATCAATGGCTTGTGAATGGCGTCACGGCGTCTATTCTCTATACAGGCCCGCAACCAACAACCGCAGGGAGAGCCCCATGAACAAGCACCAGGCCGAAGACCTCAGTCACTTTATGGAAGGCGTCATGCGCCGCAACCCGGGCGAGCCCGAATTTCACCAGGCGGTGCATGAGGTGGCCATGGACATCATCCCCTACATTGCCGACAAGCCGGTATACAAGGACCTGATGATTCTGGAGCGGATGACCGAGCCGGATCGCATCGTGTCCTTCCGTGTGGTATGGCAGGACGACAACGGCGATGTCAGGGTGAACCGGGGCTACCGGGTGCAGCAGAACAATGCCATCGGACCCTACAAGGGCGGCATTCGCTTCCACCCCACCGTAACCCAGTCCGTGCTGAAGTTTCTTGCCTTCGAGCAGGTGTTCAAGAACAGTCTCACCGGTCTGCCTCTCGGGGGCGGCAAAGGCGGCTCGGACTTCAACCCCAAGGGCAAGTCCGACCTGGAAGTGATGCGCTTCTGTCAGGCCTTTATGACCGAGCTGTCGAAACACATCGGCCCGGACACGGACGTGCCTGCCGGGGATATCGGCGTGGGCGCGCGCGAGGTGGGCTATATGTTCGGCCAGTACAAGCGCCTGGTGAGCCGCTTCGAGGGCGTGCTCACCGGCAAGGCCCTGGAATTTGGCGGGTCCCGCATCCGCACCGAGGCGACAGGCTACGGGGTGGTGTACATGATGGACGACATGCTCAAACACCATAACGAGAGCATCGACGGTCGCACCTGCGTTGTCTCCGGTTCAGGCAATGTCGCCACGTACTGCGCCGAAAAACTGATCCAGATGGGTGGCAAGGTAGTTACCCTGTCGGATTCCGGCGGCTTTATTCACGACCCGAAAGGCCTGGACCAGGAGAAGCTGCACTGGGTGATGGACCTCAAGAACAACCGCCGGGGCCGGATCGAGGAGTATGTGAAGGAATTTGGCGGCGAGTACTTCGAGGGCCTGGAACCCTGGGGGGTGAAGTGCGACCTCGCCTTCCCCTGCGCGACCCAGAACGAGATCGATGGCGAGGAAGCCAAGACCCTGATCAAGAACGGCTGCCGGGCGATGTCCGAGGGTGCGAACATGCCAACTACGCCGGAAGCGATCAAAGTGATACAGGAGAACAAGACCCTTCTGCACAGCCCCTCCAAGGCGGCCAATGCCGGTGGGGTGGCGGTCTCCGGGCTGGAGATGAGCCAGAACAGTCTGCGGATGCAGTGGAGCCGGGAGGAGGTGGATCAGCACCTGCGCGGTATTATCCGCGGCATCCACGACCAGTGTGTGGAGTTCGGCACGGCGCCGGACGGGCACGTGGATTACTTCCGCGGCGCCAACATTGCCGGGTTCAACAAGGTGGCGTCGGCGATGCTGGCCTACGGCGTGATGTAGTGGCACAGTAAGGCCACTTCACTCACCCCGGGAAAAGGAGACATTCCCCATGGCCTATGCTGCCCTGGTCACGCTGTTGCTGTTGCTTGAGTACATGACCTTCATGATGCTCGTCGGGAAGGCCCGTGGCACCTACGACATCAAGGCGCCGGCGGTGGCCGGTAATGAGCTCTTCGAGCGCCATTACCGGGTGCAGATGAACACCCTGGAGCAACTCGCGGTGACCCTGCCGGCGCTGTGGCTGTGCGCTGTGTTCTTCGACCCCCGGGTGGCGGCGGGCCTGGGGCTGGCCTTCTTCGTCGGCCGCATCCTCTACCGCAATGCCTACGTGGCGGACCCGGCATCCCGCGGCACCGGCATGATCATCGGTTTCCTGGCCAACCTCGGCATGCTGGGCTGTGCCGCCTGGGGCGCTATCGGCCAGATTTAGGGGTGCCCGGCTGAGGGGGGGCGCCTCCGGTGTGCCCGGCTGAGGGGGGCCGCCTCCGGTGCGCCCGGCGTAGCGGGGGCCGCCTCCGGTGTGGCTGGCTGACGGGTGCCCGGCTAAGGGGCGCCCGCCTCCGACGTGATCGCCTCTGCTACCGGAACCCCGTCCAGACGTCGTGACCAGAGCATGCAGCCAAGACTCGCGAACGCGCTGAGCGCGATGCAGGTGGTAATACTGATCAGGGATTCCGGCAGCAGGTTGCTGATCCCGCTCGCGAGCCCCCCCAGGCCGAAGGAGGCGGTGCCCATGACCGCCGATGCCGAGGCGCTGCTATCGGGAAAGTACTCCAGATAAAGGGCGTGGAGGTTGGGGCTGATCGTCCCCATGGAGCCCCCGTAGAGCATGATCGCGCCGAGGAAGGCGTACACTGGCAACGCCAGTAGCGCCACCAGCAGCAGGGCGATTCCACTGGCTGCCTGCAGCAGGGTTGCCATGCGCATGATCTGCGTGGGCGTCAGGCGATTCAACAGCACCCGGTTGACCAGGTTGCCTGCAAACATCGCCACGATATGGCCCGCGAACAGGAGTGAAAAGGCAAAACGCGACTGCTCGTAGTGTCCCTGATAGATATAGGACGAGTAGGTGACAAACAGGATCAGGCCGCCGAAGGAGGCGCTTTGCCAGAAGATATAGGGGAGGGCTGGCCGGGTGCGCAGCACCCCCAGGTAGCGGCCGAGCACGCCAAAGCCGTCTCCGCCCGGTTGCCGCGGTTGATGGTTGCGAAATACGGTAAACCACAGCATGGGCAGAAGGGCCAGGGCATAGAGCCCGAGCGCAGTAAAGATCATGCTCCAGGGAGCCACGGTGAGTATCACCGCGCCCACCGCCGGGGCGATCGCTGGGGCTACCAGCACGATCATCCCCATGACTGAGAAAAGCTTCGCCGACTGCACACCCTGCACCCGGTCCCGCACCAGCGCGGGGATGGACACGCCGATCCAGCCGCCACCGATGGACTGCAGCAAGCGACCACCCAGCATGGCTTCCAGGCTCTCCACCGTTGCCAGGTAGAGGCTGGCGACGATGAACATGGCAAAGCCCCCCCACAGCACCCGCCGGCGGCCGAACTGGTCCGATAGCGCCCCGCCCGAGAGCTGGCCCACGGCGAAGCCGGCCATGTAGATGGAGATGCTGAGAGAGATTGAGTGAATGCTCACGCCCAGGGAGTCTGCGATCAGCGGAAAGGCCGGCAGGTAGGTGTCGATGGCAAAGGGGCCCAGCATCATGGTGAAGCCGAAGGCGAACATGACGGGGCGCGAGATGCCGTAGGTGTGTGTCATCGTAGTATAGGGCTGCCTGCCAATTCGTGGGACGCCAGCGAGGGTGCCTGCGAATACCGGTCCCGGGAAGCATATTATCCGGGGGTTAGGGTCTGGTTGCCAGGGATACCAGCAGATTGCGCGTCATCTCTCGACAAGAGCCCGCTTTTGGCTAGGCTGGGAGGATTCACCTGTTCTCGGAGCATCTTCCTGAGGCGACAGAGTCGGCGGCCGTAAAGGCGTGGCTGCCACAGGAACTGCCCGAGTACCGACTCACCCTGATCGTGCCCGGTGTGTTAGGGGTGGGATGCCAGGGGCTCCCGTGGTTGCCCGCGGGGGCGGTGAAGGCGGTGCCCGGGTTGTCGGCGCTGGCGAAGTACCAGGCGCTGGCCCTGGGGGGCTAGACCTCGAAAAAAATGGAGGAGGGGGGAGTGGGTCGAGGTGCACGAGTTATGCTGGGATTCCTCCTCACGGTCTCCCTGGCGCTTTCCGGCCTCATTGCCGGGATGTGGGGTGGCGGTACTTTCCTGGTTGACAAGAACGCCGGGCTGGCCGGAGCGGCGGAGGTGTTCTGGTATGGCCTGCTTGGCGCGCTGCTGGCAGGCTGCGCGGGCTTTGTGCTGGCAAGGCGGCTCGGCGACAGGTACCTGGGTTTCGCGACGCTGCTGCTGGGACCGGTTGGCCTGGCTGTGTTGGTACTGATCATAAGAGCCTACTCTGCAGCCCAGAGGGAGACACAGGCGCACCTGGAGGCGGCGTACAACAGGCTGCCCGGCTTTCATGCCATACTTGAGCACCGGGGCGGACCCGGTTTCGATCGCATCGAGATCAACTGGAGCGCGCGCCAGTACATACTGACCACGGGGGATCGTACCTGCACTTCGCAACTGTCGGGGAGAGATGCGGTAGCCATCCTGGAAAACCTGCGTGCGGTTGACCTGGTGTTGAGTGAGCATGCAGGCGCGTGCGGGGCCACCGCGGCCGACTATTCGTTGAGCTATCAGATTAATGACACCAAGCCGCCTGTCGCGCAGGGCCGTGCCGAGTTCGGGCAGGATTGCCTGGCGCAGTTCCCGGCCCTTGAGAAAGCGTTCGTGGTCGCTCGCGAAATCGTGCGTGATGGAGACCTGCCTGAGAACTGCCGCTGAGGCCACCGCGGCTCGTCCGGCCGAGTCTTGGTGATCACGGCCTCGGGGAACCCGGTGTGGCGACATTGCGGGACATGAGGGGTCTTCGATTCCGTCCCCCGACAGGGCGCGCCTGTCTGCACCGGGTTTGTTTACCCCTCTGGTGGCTATCAGCGGCAGCAACAAAAATTTCTTGCTTTTAACATCGCATTGCAACATTTCCGCAACACTGCTTGCTTAATGTCGTGGGAGTCCGGGTGTCAGCGTACTGGCACAGATGCCCCGCCGGTGACTGAAGCCACCGCGGGTGTTTTTACTCCTCTCAGCGCAGGTAGACAACAGCATGGAACACGATGAAGGCACCAGTAATCCGTCAAACAATCGCCCCTTCGAGGACGTTCTCACTGAATACGCGTCGCGGCGTCAGGTGCTGCGTGGCGGCCTGACCCTTGCGGCCGGTACTTTTCTCGCCGGTCCGCTGGCGGCAACGGCGAATGACGGCGCCCCCGGTGGGCTGCGCATCGGCAGCCGCCTGATCGACTTCCAGCCAGTCGCGCTGGCTGAGGGAAGCGGCCCGGTGCCCGCCATTTCTGCTGACTATGACTTCTCCGTGTTGATACCCTGGGGGACGTCACTGACCAACAACCTGCCCGATTACGAGGGTGACCCGGGTGCTCGGCCACTGTCTGATGAGCAGGCTCAACAGATCGGGATTGGTCACGACGGTATGTGGTTCTTTCCTCTGGGCCGCGGCAGCTCGCGCGGCTTGCTTGCGATCAACCACGAGTTCGGCACTAACAGTACCGTGCTCGGCAAGGCAAGCCCGGAAAGCCTCGAGGATGTGATGACATCCCAGCACGCCCACGGGATCTCGGTGGTGGAGATTCGCCGGGCAGGTCGTCGCTGGGAGCTGGTCAAAGACAGCATGTACAACCGCCGTGTGCATGGACGCACCCCCGTCGAGTTCAGCGGGCCTGTCGCCGGCAGCGAGTTTACCGGGCCCGAAGCGGGCGCAATGGGCACACTCAACAACTGCGCCAATGGCTACACGCCCTGGGGGACTTACCTCACCTGTGAGGAAAACTTCAATGGCTACTTTGGCACCAGCGACCCGACCTGGACCCCGAGCGAGGAACAGGCGCGCTATGGCCTGAGCGCAGGCGGCTTTGGCTACGGCTGGCACCTGTTCGACGAGCGGTTTGATCTCGCCAGCGATAGCCACCCCAACGAGGAGAACCGCTTTGGCTGGATCGTGGAAGTGGATCCCTTCAACCCGGAGGCGGCACCCGTGAAGCGAACCGCCATGGGCCGCTTCAAACATGAGGGTGTTGCGCTGGTAGAAGGGCGCGGCGGCCGAGTCGTGGGTTACATGGGCGATGACGAGCGCTTCGACTACATCTACAAATTCGTTTCTGCTGGCAACTGGCGCTTCATGCGCCGTGCAGGCGTCAGCCCACTGGATAACGGCACCCTGTACGCGGCAAGGTTTAACGACGACGGCACGGGGGAGTGGCTGGAACTGAGCCTGCGCAACCCGGCTATTGCAGCGCGCTTCAGTTCCGAGGCCGAAGTCCTGACCTACGCCAGGATTGCAGCTGACCTCGTGGGCGCGACGCCGATGGATCGTCCGGAGTGGACCTCGGTCGGTAGTGACGGCACCGTGTACTGTACCCTGACCAATAACAGCAACCGCCAGGAAGCAGACGCCGCAAACCCCCAGGCGCCCAACCCCGACGGCCATATCATCCGCTGGGAGGACAGCAACCATCATATTGGCCTGACATTCACCTGGGAGATCTTCCTCCTGTCCTCCTCCACGCATGGCACCGAACGTAGCCTTGCCTCACCCGATGGGCTCTGGGTCGACCCCGATAACCGGGTGTTCATCCAGACGGACGGCGCCCAGAAAGACGGGCTGAACGATCAGCTCCTGGTCGCCAATGGCAACCAGGCCGGAGAGGATGTTGAAATCAGCCGCCTGTTGACCGGCGTGACAGGCTGCGAAGTGACCGGCATTGCGGTCACGCCCAACCGGCGCACGATGTTCGTCAACCTGCAGCATCCCGGCAACGGTGATCCCGAGGTGACCAATTTCCCGGCGGCGCCGGGAAGCGGCGCAATTCCGCGGGATTGCACCCTGGCGATCCGGCGAAAGGACGGCGGTGTCGTGGGGTCCTGACAGGCGAAGGCGTCTGGCCGCGGGGCGGGAACACAGGATGTAAGCGCGATTGATGCACCATCCCCGCGGCCAGTGCGGATCAAGGCGTAACAGGAAATGGGTCAGAGCTTTAAGCTCTGGCCCATTTTCGTTACTGCCTCCCGGCTTTATGTGAACCGGTTCGCTTGGCAAGGGGCGACGGGTCTGGTTCCATGGGTCAGTATGATCAGCAGCCGGAACAGCCTTGAGCCATGTCACACCATGATACTGCCGCGTCGTAAGTCAGGCCGGGATTTTGCGGCAACTGGCGGCCGAGAGGGTGGCGTGTGATTACGTCTATGCAGTGCCGCCCGTGGCAGTGAAGCAGCAGGGGCACAGGATGTGCAGATTTTATATCCCGTTACAGATGCAGCCCGCCCCATGCCTGTGGGTCGCCTGCCTGCTGCTGTGGGCTGTGCCCGCTTTCGCCCTGGACCCGTCCATGCGCTTCCACCAGTACGAGTTCGACAGCTGGAGCATCGATGCGGGCCTGCCCCAGGTGACGGTCCACGCGGTTACCCAGGGACCCGATCACTATATGTGGGCAGCGACCCAGTCTGGCCTGGCGCGCTTCGACGGCGCCCGTTTTCAGACCTTCACACCTTCAAGCCACCCCAATCTGCCCAGCCTGCTGGTGCGCGCCCTGCATGTCGATCGGGCGCAGCGACTCTGGATCGGTACCCTGCGCGGTGCTGCCCTTTGGCATAACGGCGAGCTGCGCCAGGTTACCACTGAAACCGGCCGCGCCGTGGACGTTCGTGCAATTGCCCAGGGCAGAGGCGACGCGGTGCTGCTGGCGAGCGGCGGTGGCCTGTGGGCGAGCCGGGGCGACCGGCTGCGGCAGGTGCCCGGGAGCGCCGACCTGAGCCTGAACACCGTACTCCACCGCGATGGTTCCACCTGGGTGGGCGGCCGCGAGGGGGTTTTGCGCTACAGTGATGACGGCTGGGAGCGGGAAGTCTTGCCGCCGTCCGGCGAGGGCGCCGTGGTGACCGCCCTGGCCTGGCACGATGGCACCTTGTGGGCTGGCAGCAATCGCGGCCTGTTCTACCGCACGGACCAGGGCTGGCAAGCCCTGGTTGCCACGGAGGCCGAGGCGGGGCGCAGCGTGGAAACGCTGTTTGCTGACAGGGCGGGCACCCTGTGGGTAGGCGCCAGTGGCCTCCTTTTCCGCCTGCAGGGTCGTGAGGTTGTCGATGCCGTTGGCAAAGACGGGCCCTTCCCCGACGGCAACGTCATGTCGATGAGCGAAGACCACGAGGGGAATTTGTGGATCGGCAGCCGCTCCTACGGGCTGGCACGGGTATGGGGCGGCTACGCCCTGCGCTATGGCGCGCCGGAGGGCCTGCACGCCGAACTGACCTGGACCCTGGCACCGGACCGGGAAGGCACCCTCTGGGTCGGGACGGCCGATGGCCTGGCCCGCTTCAGCGACCGCGAGTTCGAGCGGGTGGTCGCCGGGTCAGAGCAGCCACATCCGCATGCCTACAGTCTGCTGCCCGAGTCCGATCGTGTCTGGGTGGGCACCCGGGCAGGCTTGTACTGGTGGCAGCGCGACAAGGCGCGGATGGTGGCACGGGCGGCCTTTCAGGCCCTGGCGGGTGAGCAGGTTCACGCCATCCTGCGACGTGCGGATGGCACCTACTGGCTCGGTACGAGCGGTGGCATCTGGCGCTGGGATGGCGAGTCCCTGTCGCGAGAGCTGTCGGCCAGCGAAAGCAGTGCCAATCATACCTGGGTGCTGTTGGAAACCCGCGACCGGCGCCTGCTGGCAGGCACTGTTGGCGGTATCCTGGTGCACCGGCCGGGCGAGGGCTTTCAGCCCCTGGCCGATCCCCTGGGCATCGAGGAAGTGATGACCCTGCTGGAACTCGATGACGGCCGCCTGGTCGCAGGCAGTCGCAGTGAGCGCCTGTTGATATCCAGCGCGCAGGGCTGGCGCAGCCTGGGCGAGGCTGACGGCGTACCCGCCAATACCGGCTTTGCCCTCGAGCAGTTCCGCGATCAGCTATGGGTGGCGGGCAACCGGGGTCTGTACCGGGTAGAACTGCCGAAGCTCGACGCCTATCTGGCCGGGGAGCGGGGCGACGTGGGGGCTGACATGCTACTGAGCGAACGCGGTGATGTGCCGGGCGCCCAGAACACGACCTGTTGTAACGGCGCGGGCACCGCCCGTTCGGCCCTGTTGCGCGGGCAACTGTGGTTTCCGACCCGCGAGGGCATTATTGCAGTTCGTCCGGGGGATACCCATCGCAATGCGGTGCCTCCTCGTTTGCATGTTGATCGCGTCCGCCTGGATGGTGAGTGGCAGGCCCTGTATCAGCCAGAGGTGCTGCAACTTGCGCAAACGCAGCGCGATATCGCCTTCGGGTTCACCGCCCTGAGTTACCAGGACCCGGGCAGCGTACGCCTGGAGTACCGCTTGCTGGGCTACCAGGACCAGTGGCAGGTGCTGGATGATACGCTCCACCGCATCGCATTCTTCACCAACCTGCCCGCGGGCCAATTCGTGTTTCAGGTGCGAGGTAGTAACAACGCGGGCGTATGGGCGGCGCAGGGCGCGGAGCTGCCCGTCTACATCAAGCCTTACTGGTATGAGACCCTCGGCTTCCAGATCCTTTGCGCGCTCGTGGGCCTGCTGGTCATCTGGCTGGCGGTACTCTGGCGTACCCGCATATTGATTCGCCAGCGGCAGCGACTCAAGCAGCTGGTTGCCACCCGTACCGAGGAACTGCGCGTGGCCAACCAGCACTTGCAGCAATACAGCCTTGAGCTGGAAACGACCAGTCGGACCGATCCGCTCACCGGTCTTTGGAACCGGCGCTATTTCAGCGAAGAAGTCCTGCCACAGTTACTGCGCTTCCAGCAGGAGCAGGCCGCCGGGCTGCATGAGGGGCAGCGCATGCTCCTGGCGCTGATCGACATCGACCATTTCAAGCGAACCAATGATCTCTACGGCCATGAAGCCGGGGACCAGTTACTGCGCCAGCTCGCGGAGTGGCTGCAGTCGGTAGCCCACCCGCGTGATCACGTGCTGCGCTGGGGGGGCGAGGAGTTCCTGGTGGTATTCCAGGCCCTGCCGGAGAACCAGTGCACGGCACTTGCCGATCGCATTCAGCGTTCACTGCGTGGGCACCCCTTCCGGATTGACGGCGGCGAGGGCCCCCACCTGAGCGTTTCCATGGGCCTGGTACCCTGGCCCATGGGTGCCACTCCCCTGGACGAGACGCAGGGCGGAGTTGCCTGCGACCTGGCACTGGAACTCGCCGACAAGGGGCTCTACCAGGCCAAGCGGGCAGGGCGGGATAACTGGTGCCTGGTGGAGGCGCGGGCGGAGGTCGCGGAGCTGGCGCAGGCGAGGGGAGACGACCTGGAGACCCTGGTCGAGCACGGGTTGGTGGTGATTCACCGGGGCCGGCAGGGGGCTTGAGCCTCTCCTGGTTGGCAAGTCGCATGGATGCGAATGCCTTCACCGCCGGGGGCGGGTTCAGTAGCGAGCGCAGGTGCCGCGCATCTGCGGACGCAAGACGTTGATCCTGCCCGCAGTGCCGGGCGTGACCGGGTTTTGCCGGGGCTGTCGGGCCGGGTGAAGAAGCTACGGTTTATTGGCAGGAGTGCTATCCTCAATTCTAGGGGATTGGTCCCGGCAGATCATCCATGGGGAAGTAATTTATGCGAGGGATTGCGTGTCTTGTGGTGCTTCTGCTGTTGCAGGGAAGTCCGGCCCTGGCCGCGAAACTGCCAGCCAGTGTCGAAGAGGTACCCGTTGCCTGCGGTTACCTGACGGAAGAGGTCGCCGCAAGTGCACTGGGCGGGAAGGTCCAGCCGATTCCCTCCCACGAGCATATTTCCCATTTTTATAGCCAGTGTGAATACAAGGCCGTGGGCCAGGGGCGCAAGGCGCTGCGTTTCCTGTTCAAGTTCATGGTGAAGGAAATGTTCGACGCAGAGCGCCTGGCACCGGAGCAGGTGGATTTCAACGCCGGGTTTGCCGAAGGCGGCCTGAGCTATAGCGAGAAACTCCAGTACCCCGGCGAGCTCACCTACATCTTCCATGACCGGGACCTCACTTCGATCTTGGTGCTGACCGGGATTGACGATCCCCCGGACGGTGCCCGCGAGGCATCGACGCTGATTTTCTCGTATCGCCTGATCGACGCTGATCGGACACCTGAGCAACGACGGGACCTGCTCATGAAATTCGCCTGGCGGCACCTGGCCGACCTGGGTAACTCACCCTAGCGGCGGCGAAAGAGTGACGGCGAAGGAGCGTTCGGTGTAGAACGTGGCGCGCGTGGGGACGAAATCGGGCCCGGCGATAATCCGTAGCGTGGTTCGTAACCCGATGGCGCTGCAGACGGCCTTCCCCCGGTCGCCATAACGTATGCGCTCTGCAGGGGTTGCAGAGCGCCTTTTTCGTACGGGTGCTTTTTGTCAGGCGACAGCAACCTGACATTGCTATGCCTATCCTATTGATTTATAAACGTTTCATCAGGTTGTCAGGTGCCTGTCGTGTCGCTGTCCGCAGTTTCAGGGAAGAATGGCTCCACCTCGCAAGCAACCCCACAGGGGAGGGGAAACCACAGATGATTGTACGCAAGCTCAGGCTGCAACGCGGCTGGTCACAGGACCAGCTGGCGGAATTTACCGGCCTCAGTGTGCGCACGATTCAGCGGGTTGAGCGCGGCCAGCGCCCCAGCCTGGAGTCGAGTAAAGCGCTGGCATCTGTGTTCGAGGTGAACCTTTCAACATTCATACCCGAGGACACAACGATGGAACCCGCTACCGACACCCAGCCCAACCGGGCAGAACTGAAAGATGATGAACGCGCTGCTCTCAAGTACGCCAAGAAAGTCACTGACTTCTACCAGGGCATTGCCGTTCTGGTCATACTCGCGGTGGTGTTTATCGCGGTGCGCGGGCCCGAGCCGAAGCTCCTCATATTTTTCGCCGCCATGGGCTTGATGGTGGGGCTGCAGGCACTGTTCACGTTTGAGATCGTGCGCTTGCCGTTCCAGAACCTTGAGAGGCGCCTGGCCGAGAAGAAGCTCGGGCGCAAGCTCTGACTTGCCGTTCCAGCGCTTCGGCTATGGCAATCTTGCCCTGGGCCCTGCCGTCGCGTCGCTCCCACGGACGAGACGCAGGGCAGGGTTGCCTGTGCGCTGGCATTGGAACTCGCCGATAAAGGGCTCTGCCAGGCCAGGTGCACGCCAGGGCGAGTCGCCGTCGCTGTCGACGAACGGGGTTCTTTCTACTACGTTGATGTTACACAGCAGTTGCTAACTCACCTTTTTGAGGGAGGAGCATTTTCATGAGGTCGACTGCCTGCATCGCACTGCTCGCTCTGACGCCCTTCAAGCTCTTTGCCGGGCAGGAAGTCGGGGAATGGAATATCAATGCTGAAGTGTGCGCACAGTCCCGGCTCGTGTTCACAGCCGACGGGCAACATGAGTCGCAGATGTTTGAAGGGGGAGCATGGCAGACACTTGCCGCAGCGCCCTACACGCGTTCGGGAGACCTGCTGATAATCGAAAATCCGGCCGGGAAGGAAACACTCAGGATAGTGGAGGAATCCCCGGGCTTACTCGTCATCCAGAATATCGCCGCTGAGCGGCAACGCGCCGCCGGCTCAGAAAGGGTAGAACTTGTCCGCTGCGAGAACGCGGGCTGACATCGAGAGCTCAAGGTATCGGTCAGATGGAGGTGGGACTTGTGCGCGCTCCCGGCCATCCATGGCCTCCCCGACAGACCAACGTCCTGTGGCGTCGCTCCCGGTCATCCATGGCCTCCCCGACAGACCAACGTCCTGTGGCGTCGCTCCCGGCCATCCATGGCCTCCCCGACAGACCAACATCCTGTTGGCCACCCGCGCCGGTGGGCGTAGGGCCAGATCAGCGATGCGGTCGGTTGGAGGAAGGGTGCCGATGAGATGGGAGTGACTTGTGCTCGCTCTCGCACGTCCATGTGCTTCGCGATCCACCAACATCCTGTTGGCGACCCGCGCCCTTTGGGCGCGGGCACAAGGCCCGCCGCTGCCACGCAAGTAAAAAAAAGGGGTCAGAACTTTGGGTTCTGACCCCTTTTTTTTACTTGTTTGGTGGAGGCGGCGGGACTTGAACCCGCGTCCGTCAGTGCTCTGCCTTCGGCTCTACATGCTTAGGATCCGTTTATTGATTTAGCCGCACACAGCCCAACGGGCAGGACGTGATTGGCGATCCCCTGAATGTTTAACAGCGCCGCTCGGGGCAGGCTTTGCTGCGATCCAGTTCTATATGACAGTCAAATGCGCGGGGCTGGAACCTTGCATAAGACCGCTAGGGCCGAAGCCACTAGTTGGTGTTAAACGGACTGCTTACGCAGCCAGTTGTGCACCGTAGTTGTCGTCGTTGGCAACTATAAGTTTGCAGCTTTGGATTAACGTGATTCGCTACCATCACGGCATGCACCTCAGGGTTTGCTACCGGCGTCGAATCCAGATCGCCCCCAGATGTGACTATGCAGTATACATCAACTGCGCTTCCTTTGACCGCGCGCGGGCAAAAAGTTCCCCGTTGCCGCCTTGAAGGCGGGCTGGGGCTTGCTATAGGGTTAGGGCTTTCCAGAGCGGGAGAGACCATGGCAACCACCTATTCGGCGAGTGACCTGAGGGAGTTTTCCAGCCGCCTGTTTGAGCATGCGGGGCTGGCGCCTGAGCGGGCGCGAGTGCTGGCCGAGGTCTTTCTGGAAGCCGACCTGATGGGCTTCACGACCCATGGCATGAACCGGGTGCCGCACAACATCCGCTGGCTGCTGGACGGTGAAAGTCGCGCCCACGGCGATCCGCTGGTGCTGGTGGACCGGGGCAACCTGTTCAACTGGGACGCCAATTTCCTGCCTGGCCCCTGGGTGGTACAGCAGGCCCTGGACACCGCGCTCAACCGGGTGGAAGAGCACGGCGTGGTCACCGCCACCATTCGTCGCAGCCAGCATATTGCCTGCCTCGCCGCCTATCTGCCGCGGGTGATCGAGGCGGGCTACGCGGTGTGGATGACCTGCTCCACCCCCTCGGAAAACACGGTTTCGGCCCACGGCGGGATCGACCCGGTATTCTCAGCCAATCCCATCGCCATGGGTGCCCCGGGGGAGGAGGTGCCGCTGCTGTTCGACATCAGCATGTCCATCACTGCCGGCGGCTACGTGGCCAGGGCGGCACGTGAGGGCAAGCGCCTGCCGGAGCCCTGTTTGCGGGACAGTCGGGGACAAGTGACCGATGATCCGGCGGCCCTGGACGCGGGCGGCAGTATTTTGCCGATCGGCGGCGCCGGCCACGGTTACAAGGGGGCGGCCCTGTCCATGCTCACGGAACTGTTGAGCATGGCTCTGGGTGGTTACGGCAGGGCGGATGCCGCGGCTGCCGGCGATGGTGAGGCCAACTCGGCATTCCTGCAGGTTATCGATCCGGGCGCATTCACTACGCCAGAGAATTTCCGGCGCCAGCTGGCCGCCATGCAGCAACTGTGCGAGCAGAGCGTCGTGGCGGAGGGCGCGCCACCGGTGCGTTTCCCGGGACGGCGCGCCTGGGAATCCCGGCAGCGGCAGCTGGCGGAGGGCGTGGAACTCTATCCCACGATCCTGCAGGACCTCGCGCCCTGGGCCGAGCGTTTCGGCATCGATTTGCCGGCGCCCAGCGGCCCGCATTAACCCGACTTGGCCTGATTTAACCCTGTCGCCCCGCGGGTCGCTTGACTAGACTTCTGCCCATGATTTGACCCGCGTTTGCGGCGGAGGAAGCGATGCAGTTCGACCTGAAAATTATCAACGGTGCCGTGTATGACGGCGAGGGCAACGACCCGTCTGCGACCAACATCGGGGTCAAGGACGGCGTGATCATCGAGATCGGCGCCTGCGAGGGCGAAGCCGCCGAGGTGATCGACGCCGCAGGCAAGATTGTCACCCCGGGTTTTATCGACCTGCACACGCACTATGATGGCCAGGTGTCCTGGGACGCGGATATGCAGCCCAGCGTCAATCACGGCGTCAGCACCGTGGTGATGGGCAGCTGCGGCGTGGGCTTTGCGCCGGTGCGAGCCGGTGACCGCGACAAGCTGATTCGCCTCATGGAGGGCGTGGAAGACATCCCCGGCACGGCCCTGGCGGAAGGCATCAGCTGGGACTGGGAGACCCTGCCCGAGTACATGGATGCCCTGGACGCCAAACCCCACAGCATTGACTACGCGGTACAGGTCACCCACGACCCCCTGCGGGTGTACGTCATGGGCGACCGTGCGGTGTTCAACGAAAAGGCGACCGCCGCGGATATCGCCGAGATGCGACGCCTGGCTCGCGAGGCGCTGGAAGCCGGCGCTATCGGCTTCTCTACCGGTCGTTCCGATGTCCATCGCAGTGCCGACGGTGAATGGACGCCGTCTTCCGAGGCCACCACGGAGGAACTCGAGGGCATCGCCAAAGCTTTCGACGGGCTGTCCCACGGTGTCCTGCAGGCGGTGAACGACTTCAACCTCGAGCGCGAGGGCGATATGTTTGATGAGGAGTTCGACATCATCGAAAATTTCGCCCGTGCCGCCAACGGCCGGCCCTTCTCGCTGTCGCTGATGCAGCGGGACTTTGCCCCGGACCAGTGGCTGCGCATCATCGACCGCGCCGAGAAGGCGGCGGGCCAGGGGCTGAACATGCGCCTGCAGACTGCGCCGCGCGGGATCGGTGTGACCGTTGGTCTGCAGTGCACCTTCCACCCCTTTATCGGCTTCCCTAGCTACAAGCGTATCTGTCATTTGCCCCTTGCAGAGCGGGTGGCGCAGATGCGCGACCCCGCGTTCAAGGCGCAGCTGTTGAGCGAGGAGTCGGAGCCGGTGGCAGGTGACGGTACGCCGGTGCCGCCGATCGCCGATGCCCTGCTGGCGGCGGTAGACTTTGTGGCCAGCAAGACCTTCCGCCTGGGCGATAACCCGGATTACGAGCAGACCGCCGACACCTCGGTGCTGCAGATGGCCCAGGACAAGGGCGTGCCCACCCTGGAGATGATCTACGACCTGATGCTGGAGAACGACGGCAAGGAGCTGCTGTACTTCCCCATCTACAATTACACCGAGATGAACTACGACAACGTACACCGCATGATGCAGCACCCGCTTTCCATCATGGGCCTGTCGGATGGCGGCGCCCATGTCGGCACCATCTGCGACTCCAGCTTCCCGACCTACCTGCTCAGCTACTGGACCCGGGACCGCACGCGAGGCGCGCGGCTGGAGCTCAGCGATGCGGTGCGGCGCCTGACCTCGGATATCGCCGATTACTGTGGCATGAGTGATCGCGGTCGGCTCAAGGTGGGGCTGAAAGCCAATATCAATGTGATCGACATGCAGGCTCTACGCCTGCATGCCCCGCACATGGAGCAGGACCTGCCCGCCGGCGGTCAGCGCCTGCTGCAGGAGGCCACGGGTTACCGCGCGGTGATCGTCGCCGGCGAGCTGGTGCTGGAGAATGACCAGTTGACCGGGCGCTATCCCGGGCGCCTGCTGCGCGTAAACCAGCTGGCGCTGGAGTCCGCCGCCTGAACCGCGTCTGTAGCGGCGGGAGTGCAGCCAGGTCTGGAGCGTAATGCTGGATCCGTTGCAGGCGCTGTTCGTCCACATCAGCCTGTCGCAGTTGCTCGTGGTGTGGGCGGTGGTGGTATTCGCCGCGATCATGCGCGCTTTCACCGGCTTCGGCTTCGCCCTGGCGGCGGTGCCGGTGTTCTCCCTGTTCATGCCGCCGACGCAAGCGGTGGTACTGAGCGCGTCTCTTACCCTGGCGGTGAGCCTGCTCACCCTGCGCTCCTACTGGGGCAGGTACCCCCTGCGGCCGATGCTGCCGCTCTTGCTCGCCGCCATGCTGGGCACCATTTTTGGTGCGAACCTTTTGGGGGCGATTTCACCGGACGTGTTCCGCCTGTGGATAGGCCTCACGGTGATCGCGGCCTCGGTGCTGCTGACCCTGTACCGGCCACTGCCGCGGCCGCGCGGTACCTTCCTGGCGGCGGTGACCGGCGCCGCCTCGGGGCTGTTGAATGGCGCCTTTGCGATTCCCGGGCCACCGCTGATCATCTACGCCATGGCCACCGTGCGCGAACCCGAACGGGCGCGCGCCCTGTTGATGACCTTTTTCCTGTTTGCCGCGGTGATTGCCCTGGCGTCCTATGCGGCGTCCGGGTTTATCACCGCGGCCTCGCCCTGGCTGTTCCTGCTCGCCCTGCCGGCCATGCTATTGGGGGACAAGCTGGGGTTTTATCTCTTCATGCGCCACGGTAACGCCCTGTACCGGCGAGTGGCACTGGTCATGTTGTTTGCGGTGGGGATTACGATTACCCTGCGCGCCCTGTGGTAGGGGCGCCGGTCTGCGCTACTGCTTGACGTTGTCGCGGATGATGCGCTGCTTCTGGCGGTTCCAGTCACGCTCTTTCTGGGTGTCGCGCTTGTCGTGGCTCTGCTTGCCCTGGGCGAGTGCAATGCGCGCCTTCACCAGGTGATTCTTCCAGTAGAGCTGGGTACACACGCAGGTCTGGCCCTTCTGGCCCGTGGCGGCGAGGATCTTGGCCAGTTCCTTTTTATGCAGGAGTAATTTGCGGGTGCGGGTCGGGTCGGTCACAAAGTGCGTGGACACGGTCTCCAGCGGCGTGATTTGCGAACCGAGCAGCCACGCCTCGCCGTCCTTGATCAGTACGTAGGAATCTGTCAGTTGCGCCTTGCCCGCGCGCAGGGCCTTGACCTCCCAGCCCATCAGGGCCACGCCGGCCTCGAAAGTGTCCAGCAGGTGATAGTCAAAGGTCGCGCGTTTGTTGCGCACGATCACGTTGTCGGGCTTCTTGGGTTTCTTGCTCGCCATGGCGCGCATTATACGGACAAGGGCGGTGCTCGAAAGGTGAATCTTTCCCTTTTCACCTCCGGGGTGCTGGGGCAATCTAGCGGCATGTTAAATCGCCTGCTTGAGGGCGTCGTCGGACGCCGCACGACGTTGCCCCAGTGGCGCTCGCGCATGACTTTTGTCCTGGCCCTCGCGGCCTCGGCGGTGGGCGTGGGCAATCTCTGGCGCTTCTCCTACCTGGTGGGTGAGCACGGCGGAGCCGCCTTCATTCTGCTTTACCTGCTGTGCCTGTTTGTCCTGGGGGTGCCGGTGATGGTGGCCGAGGTGGCGCTGGGTAGCTATACCCGTGCCAGTCCGGTGATCGCCCTGCGGGACGCCGCCGACCGCTCCCTGCGTAGCCGCCTCTGGGTCTGGGTGGCGCTGCCCGCGGGTCTGGCGGCTCTCTCCCTGCTGGCGTACTACGCGATCGTCGCTGGCTGGGCGCTGGACCTGGCACGGGCGCTGCAGCAGGGGCGCTTCGCCTCCGCCAGCCTGCTGAACGCGGCGGACTACTTCCAGGCCCTGGTGCTGGACCTGCCGCGGCAGGTCTACTGGCAGAGCCTGTTCCTGCTGCTGACCGGGGCCGTGGTGGTTGCCGGCGTGCGCCGCGGCCTGGGGCTGCTGGTGTGGGTCCTCGTGCCCTTGCTGATTGCCCTGCTGGGGGTCCTGGTTCAGTTCGCCTTCGCCAACGGTGCGCTGCCCGCTACCCGCGAATTCCTGTTTTCGGTGCAGTGGCTGGATTTCAGCTGGGCTTCACTGCGCGCGGCCATGGGCCACGCGTTCTTCACCCTGGGCGTGGGGGCAGCGGTGGGCGTGTGCTACGGCGCCTACGCGGAACAGCGGGTACCTATCGGTCGTTCGGTGATGGCGGTGGCGGTGTTCGATACCCTGGTGAGTATCGCCGCGGGGCTCGCGATTTTTCCGCTGGTGCTGGCCCAGAACCTGGTACCCACCGAGGGCCCCGGGCTGCTGTTTATTGCCGTGCCGGAGGCGTTCGGCAATACCAGCGGCGGCGAACTCTTCGGTGCGCTGTTCTTCCTGTTACTGGTGGTGGCCGCCCTCGGTGGCGCAATCGCCCTGCTGGAGACGGTAGTTTCCAGCCTCGCACAGGCCCTGGGTCTGCGACGTTTGACCGCCGTGGCCTGCGCCCTGGCGGTGAGCTGGGTGCTGGCGCTGTGGGCTGTGGAGTCCCTGGGGACCAGCGCACCGGGGCAGCACAGTTTCTTCCTGCGCCTGGACCAGGTGGTAACCGGGCTGCTGTTGCCTCTGGCGGCGCTTGGCCTCAGCCTGTTTGTGGGTTGGCGCATGCGCCGCGAACTCCTGCGCGCCCGGCTCTACCGGGAGTCGGACGCGCTCTTCGACTTCTGGTACGCATTGCTGCGCTACCTGGTGCCCCCCGCGATCCTGGGGTTAATGGCCATGGGGCTGTGGCAGCCCTGAGCGCTGAGGTTAAGAGCCCCTTGGCGCCCCGGATTAGAGCCTTCAGCGCCCCTGATTAGAGTCCTCAGCGCCCCGGATTAGAGCCCTCAGCGCCCCGAATTAGAGCCCTCAGCGCCCCGAATTAGAGCCCTCAGCGCAAGTTCGCGCTACACTACGCGCCTATGACGCAAATTCACCGCAGCGCGCTGCTGCCCTACCGGGCCGAGCAGATTTACGATCTGGTCAATGACATTGAGTCCTACCCCTATTTTATGGATGGCTGCGTTGGCGCCCGGATTCTGCGCCGTGAGGGTCATATCACCGAGGCCCGCCTAGACCTGTCCAAGGGCGGCATCAGCCACAGCTTCAGCACGCGCAATCACGCCGTGCCCGGGGAATCCATCCGCCTGGAACTGCTCGACGGCCCCTTTGAGCGCTTCCACGGTAGCTGGCAGTTCCACGCTCTGGGTGAGGAAGCCTGCAAGGTCAACCTGGAGCTGGAGTTTGCTGCCCAGGGCGCGGTGCTGGGGATGGCGGCAGCCCGGCTGTTTGACAAGGTCACCAATAATCTCGTCGATGCCCTGGCCGAGCGCGCGCGGCATCTGTACGGCTGAAGGGAGCTAACGAGCGCCGATGACGGAACCCGCATTATTGAATGTTGAAGTCGCTTATGCCCTGCCGGAGAAGCAGGCGATCGTGCCCCTGCAGGTCGCCGAGGGCACCACGGCGATAGCTGCAGTGCATCAGTCCCGCATTGCCGAGCGCTTTGAGGGCCTGGATCCCGACAGCGCCAAGCTGGGAATCTTTGGCAAGGCGGTGGGGCCGCAGACGCCCCTGAGTGAAGGTGACCGGGTGGAGATTTACCGGCCGCTTGTCGCCGACCCCAAGGAGGTGCGCAAGGAGCGTGCAGCGCGCGCGAAAGCGCGGCGGGATGAAGAGTAGAACGATTTAGCTGGTGGTGCTGTCGGTCTCGCCAGAGCCGGTTTCGGAGGCGCCGCTAGCCCAGGCCGGCAGGTAGTCGCCGGTCACGTCGACCAGGGTCTCGCCGTCAAAATGCACGGACATCCGCGCCTCGCGGATCACCTCGTCACCATTGGTCAGGATATAGGGGTAATCCCAGCGGGAGGGGTTGAAGGTGTCTTCCACCAGCGGCGTGCCCAGGATGAAGCGTACCTGGCGACGGCTCATGCCGGGCTGCAGCTGGTCGACCATTTCCTGGGTGACGATGTTGCCCTGCTCGACATTGATCTTGTAGACCCCCGGGAAGCCCAGGAAGCCGCAGGCGCCCAGGGACAGGGCGATCAGCAGAGTGGCGAGGTGGCGCATGGGGTTTGAACTTCCACTTACGTAACAGGGGTGGCATCATACCCCCACTGAAACACAACGAGAACCCCTCCCACCATGGCCGTCGAAAATCAGGAGCTGCGCAAAGCGGGTCTGAAAGTGACCCTGCCGCGCGTAAAAATTCTCCAGATCCTGGAATCCACCGGCGAAACCACCGAGCACCTGAGCGCCGAGGATGTCTACCGTGCGCTACTGGACGCGGGTGAGGACGTCGGCCTGGCCACCGTCTACCGGGTCCTGACCCAGTTCGAGACCGCGGGTCTGGTAACCCGGCATAATTTCGAGACCGGGCATTCGGTGTTTGAGCTGGCCCGGGGCGAGCACCATGACCACATGGTCTGCGTCTCCACCGGCGATGTGGTCGAGTTCAATGACCCGGTGATTGAGCGTCGGCAAAAAGAAATCGCCGAAGAGCACGGTTACGAGATCGTCGACCACTCCCTGGTCCTCTACGTGCGCAAGCGCAAGGACTAACCTCCCCCCTTCCCTGAAAAAGGGGCACGGATACCCGCTTCCCCCCGCCCGTCAGTAAAATTGGGGACGGATACCTAATTCGAGCCGGGACCCGCCTGTGGAAAATGGGGACGGATACCAGATTCCGGCCCCAGACCCGCTTTTTGCCATCACATTAATTGGTATCCGTCCCCAATTTCGGGGGGGGGGGTAAAGTTGCACTTGTGAGTAATCTTGCGCAGATGTATATTCTTGCCATCAAATTTTGTGCAGGGAGTTTTGCCATGCAGGCCGCCAACGAGTTGGAGCCGCCGATCGAGGAGCTGTTTAACCCGGCTTCCGATGAATACCTCGCCGACCCGGTGCCGCAGCTACTGGCGCTGGCCCGGCGTGGTCGCCTGGTCTGGTACGAGCCCTGGCAGGCCTGGATCATGACCCGCATGCCGGACATCATGGAGTGCTGGCGCAACGAGTACCTGTCCTCTGACTTTTACGACTGGGAGTTCGCGCCGCCACGCCCGCCCGAGGACAAGTGGAGCAACTTTGAGCGGGCCATGATCGGCCACAGCCTGCTCGCGGATCACGGCCACCATCGCCTGGTGCGCCGGGTGGTTTCCCCGGCATTTTCGCGCAATGTGGTGGACGAGATCCAGCGCCGGATCAAGCCCGACGTGGTCAAGCTGATCGACGAGCTGGGTGATGTGGAAAGCTTTGACTATATCGACAAGGTTGCCAGCCACATCCCCTTTATTTCCATCAGCCGTATGGTGGGCCTGCCGGAGAAATACTGGCCGGAGATCAAGCAGGTGGTGCTCACCTTTACCGAGGCCTGGAACCCCACCCTCACTGATGAGCGCCGCGAGGCAGCCCGCCAGGACAGCAACCGCGCGATAGACATCCTGCAGCGGGTAATCGCCGAGCGCCGCACCAACCCGGGGGAGGACGACTTTCTCAGTGTCCTGCTCAAGATCGAGGCGGAGAACGAGAACTTTGCCGAGTGGGACATCATCACCCTGGTGCTGGCCCTGATCGGTGCCGGCGCAGACACGACCCTGGTGGCTCAGCAGTGGACCCTGTACGCGCTGCTCAAGCACCCGGAGCAGATTCCCGCCGCGCTGGAATCGCCGGAGGCATTCTCCAACGCCTTCAGCGAAATCATGCGCTGGTCTCCCTCGTCCAAGATGGGTTTCGCCCGCTACGCCCCCGCGGACATGGAAGTGCTCGGCCAGCCCGTGCGCAAGGGCCAAATGGTGCTGTTGATGCCGCACCTCAAGGATCGTGATCCGGAATACTACAGCGACCCGGAAAAATTCGACGTAAAGCGAGAGTTCGATCCCGATGTGCTGTTTGGTTACGGCCCGCGTTACTGCATCGGTGCGGCGATGGCCAAGCGCCAGCTCTACCTGACCATGGTCGAGCTGTTCCGCCGCTTCCCCAATCTCAGCCTCGACGGCGAGCCGGAGAAGGACAACGCGGACCACAATGCGGTGGTGTTTCGCGAACTGCGGGTGCGCACCGGTATCTCCAGTTAGCGGCAAACCTGCCCCCGTCGCGGGCGGGCCGCGCGGGGCCCTTAGGGCGCCTCGGCGTCCGCCAGCATTTCCCGCGCGTGCGCCAGGGACTGCTCGGTGACCTTGACTCCGCCGAGCATCCGCGCGACCTCCTGGGTGCGCTCTTCGGCGCTGAGTGCCGCCATGCTGGCGGAAGCGGATTGCTTGCTGCTGACCTTGGTCACCTGCAGGTGCCGATGGCCCTGGGAGGCCACCTGGGGCAGGTGGGTCACACACAGGACCTGGGTGTTCGCGGCGAGCTTGCGCAGCAGGCGGCCCACGACCTCGGCCACCGCCCCGCCAATACCCACGTCCACCTCATCAAACACCATGCTCGGCAGGGTGCCGCCGCTGGCACTCACCACCTGGATGGCGAGACTGATGCGCGAGAGCTCGCCCCCGGACGCGATCTTGCCCAGGGGCTGTGGCGCCGCGCCAGGGTTGGTGCTGATCAGAAACTCCACTTCTTCGCCGCCCTGTGGGTGGGGCAGGTCCTGCGCCCGCGGATTGAGGCTGACCTTGAACTGGCAGTGCTCCATGGCCAGGGAGGCGAGGACCCCGCCGGCCTGTTTCTCCAGTTTGCGCGCGGCGCTCGCCCGCTGCTTGCTGAGAACCGCGGCGTCCCTGGCGTAGTCGGCAGCCAGCGCTGCCAGTGAGGTCTCCAGGGCCTGGATCTGCTGATCGCCGCCTGCCAGGCTCTCGGCTTCTTCCCGCAGTCCCGCGTGCACCTCGGCCAGGGCCCGGGGTTTGACCCGGTGTTTGCGGGCGATGTCGTAGACCTGCGCCAGGCGCTGCTCCACCGTGCTCAGGCGCTCGGGATTGATCTCCACCGCATCGATGTGGCGCTGGATCTCGCTGCGCGCTTCCTGCAGCTGGATCGCCGCCGAGTCCAGCAGCTCCCGGGCACTGTCGGCGGCCCGTGAGTGGTGGGCGCCATCCTCCATCAGGTGCAGTGCACGTCGGCTGCCGTTCTCGTGTTCCTCGCACAGCGCCAGCGCCTCGTGGGCGGAACGCAGGATGTCCTCCGCGTTGCCCAGCTGCTTGAGCTCTGCTTCCAGCTCCTCCAGTTCGCCAGCCTGCAGGTTCAGGTCGTCGAGCTCCTCCACCTGGTAGGCGAGCAGCTGGGCGCGGGCGGTTTGCTCGTCCCGGGCATTGCTCAGGGTCTCCAGCTCCCGCTGCTGGCGCAGCCAGTTCGAGGCGGTCTGCTCCAGTTTCTGTGCCAGGGGCAGGTGGCCGGCGAAGGCGTCCAGCAGCTGGCGCTGGGTGCTCCGGCGCAGGAGGGACTGGTGCGCGTGCTGGCTGTGAATGTCTATCAGCAGGCTGCCCAGCTCGGCGCAGTCCTGCAGGGTGGAGGCGCTGCCATTGATATAGGCCCGACTGCGACCCTCGGCGGTAATGACCCGCCGCAGCAGGCATTCGTCATCAGGCAGCAGGTCACGGCCGTGCAGCCATTCCCGCGCCGCGGGGGTGTCACGGAGGTCAAAGGTGGCCGTGATTTCCGCTCGCTCGCAACCATGGCGCACGGCCTTGGGATCGGCGCGATCACCCAGGCAGAGGCCCAGGGCGTCCAGCATGATCGATTTACCCGCGCCGGTTTCGCCAGTGATCACGGTCATGCCAGCCCCGAATTCCATGTCCAGGGTCTCGACGATGGTGTAGTTCTGGATGTGGATATGGCTGAGCATGCGCGTCCTTCCGGCTTTGTTTCTTTATACAGGAGTTGCCGGGCGGGCGGAAACACCCCGTCCAGCCACCTGTCGATTTTTGCAGCGGGTGCGGCGGCGCGGGCGCATTTTGCGAATTCCCGCGACTGTGTTAAAAGTTGGAGAAAGGAGTTTTAGTGACTAGCCATGGCGACACCTGAACTGTCTGAACGCGCGCGCACAGTACTCAAGGCCCTGGTCGAGTGCCACATTCGCGATGGCCAGCCAGTCGGCTCGCGCACCCTGGCCGCGGAGTCGGGGCTGACGGTCAGTACGGCGACCATTCGCAACGTGATGTCAGACCTTGAGGAGCAGGGCTTCCTCCACTCGCCCCACACGTCCGCCGGGCGTGTCCCCACGGTGCAGGGCTACCGGCTGTTCGTGGACAACCTGCTACAGGTCCAGCCGCTGGACTCCGACGCGATCCGGGTGCTGCGCAGCGAGCTCAACCCCGACAAATCCACTGGTGAGCTGGTGCAATCGGCTTCTTCCCTGTTGTC
This sequence comes from Sediminihaliea sp., assembly GCA_965222335.1. Taxonomy (GTDB): domain Bacteria; phylum Pseudomonadota; class Gammaproteobacteria; order Pseudomonadales; family Halieaceae. Next base: position 2,889,080 of record OZ244944.1, read on the forward strand.
TGCAATAACCGCCCACGCCGGCCTGGTGACGGTGCCGCGCCCGGACTCCAACCAGCTGCGCCAGGTGGAGTTCCTGCCGCTGACGGGCAACCGCGTCCTGGTGATTCTCGTGGTCAACGAGCGCGAGGTGCAGAATCGTATTATCCACACCCAGCGCCCCTTTACCGAGGCGGAACTGCGCGAGGCCGCGCGGCAGGTGAACCAGCGCTACGCGGGCCAGCCCCTGGCTCACGTGCAGCAGCAGCTGGTGCGTGAGATGACGGAAGCCCGCAGCCAGATCGACAGCTACCTGCAGGCCTCCCTTGACCTGGCGAGCCAGGCCCTGGGCCAGGAGGATGACGAGGACGAGTACCTGGTGGCGGGGGAGTCCCGCCTGCTGGGAAACGCGACCCCGGAGGAGCTCGACCGGCTGCGGGAGCTGTTTGATGCTTTCGAGCAGAAGAAGCAGGTGCTGCACCTGCTCGAGCGCTGTTCCCGGGCCGACGGGGTGCAGATATTCATCGGTGAGGAAGCGGGCTACGAGGTCTTCGGTGATTACAGCGTGATCACCGCCCCCTACCGTGATGGCGCCCGCACCCTGGGCGTGCTCGGGGTCATCGGCCCCACGCGTATGGCCTACGAGCGGGTGATTCCCATCGTGGATGTCACCGCGCGCATGCTGAGCTCCGCCCTGTCGCACTAGGCCGACGGCGACTTTCTCGCCATCGGCGGTTGAATTTCCCCCGATTGCCCCTATATCTGCGGAGAACACCGCCGTGGGCGCCGAACTGGCGCGCCGCGGCATTGACCGTTAACCCGCAAGCCATGGGAGTGTCAGCGTGGCAGATCAGGATCAAAAGCAGCCCGAGGCGCCCGAGGAACCGGCCGCCCCGGCGTCCGGGCAGGCCGACAAGGGTCAGGCTGAAGCCAGGCCCGGTAACGAAAGCGGTGCCGACAAGGACGACGCGCAGGCAGGCGTTGAGGAGATCGAGGCCGGCGCGGAAGATACCGGCGCCGACGACGACGAGGTCGCACGGCTGCAGGAGGAGCTGGCGCAACTGAAAGACGCCGCCCTGCGCGCCCAGGCTGAGGCCCAGAACACCCAGCGACGTGCCGAGATGGATATAGAGAAGGCGCGCAAGTTCGCCCTGGAGAGCTTCAGCAAGGAGCTGCTGCCGGTGGTGGACAACCTGGAGCGGGCACTGGAGTCAGTGCCCGCAGACAACCCCGACGTCAAACCCTTCGCCGAAGGCGTGGAGCTGACCCTGAAAAGCCTGCTCGACGCCCTGGGCAAGTTCAGGATCGAGGCGGTCGACCCCGAGGGCGAGCCCTTCGATCCCCAGTTACACCAGGCCATGAGCATGGTCGAGAACCCGGAAGTGGAGCCCAACACGGTGATTGCCGTGATGCAGAAGGGCTACACCCTCAACGGGCGCCTGGTGCGACCCGCCATGGTCATGGTCAGCAAAGCGGCCCAATAAAAGGGGTCAGACCCCATTTTGGGGCAATAAAGGGATCTGACCCCTTTTTGGGGCCCCGCCGGGGGCCTTGAATTACTCGGGATCGGGCCAATATAGGCAGTAACGTATTCAACGTGGCCGGCACAGCCGGTCATTTAAGGAGGCAGAAAATGGGCAAGATAATCGGTATCGACCTGGGTACCACCAACTCCTGCGTGGCAGTGCTGGATGGCACCCAGTCGAAAGTCATCGAGAACTCCGAGGGCGATCGCACGACCCCCTCAATCGTCGCCTATACCGAAGACGGCGAAATCCTGGTGGGCCAGAGTGCCAAGCGCCAGTCCGTGACCAACCCGCACAACACCCTGTACGCGGTGAAGCGCCTGATCGGGCGCAAGTTCAAGGACGATGTGGTGCAGAAAGACATCAGCATGGTCCCCTACAAGATTATCGAGGCGGACAACGGCGACGCCTGGGTCCAGGTGAAGGACGACAAGATGGCGCCGCCCCAGGTGTCTGCGGAAGTCCTGCGCAAGATGAAAAAGACTGCCGAGGAATACCTCGGTGAGCCGGTGACTGCCGCGGTGATCACCGTACCTGCCTACTTCAATGACTCCCAGCGCCAGGCGACCAAGGACGCGGGCAAGATCGCGGGCCTTGAGGTCAAGCGCATCATCAACGAGCCGACTGCGGCTGCTCTGGCCTACGGCATGGACAAGTCCAAGGGTGATCGCACCGTGGCGGTCTACGACCTCGGCGGCGGTACCTTCGATATCTCCATCATCGAGATCGCCGAAGTGGACGGCGAACACCAGTTCGAGGTGCTTTCCACCAACGGTGACACCTTCCTCGGTGGTGAGGACTTCGACCTGCGCCTGATCGAGTACCTGGCGGCAGAGTTCAAGAAAGAGAGCGGTATCGACCTGCACAACGACCCGCTGGCCCTGCAGCGCCTGAAAGAGGCGGCTGAAAAGGCCAAGATCGAGCTGTCCACCTCCCAGCAGACCGAGGTGAACCTGCCCTATATCACGGCGGACGCCTCCGGTCCCAAGCACCTGGTGGTGAAGCTGTCGCGCTCCAAGCTGGAGTCCCTGGTTGAGGACCTGGTCAAGCGCTCCATCGAGCCGGTGAAGACTGCCCTCAAGGACGCCGGCCTGAATGCCAGCGAGATCGACGAGGTGATTCTTGTCGGTGGTCAGACCCGCATGCCGATGGTGCAGAAGTACGTGGCCGAGCACTTTGGCAAGGACCCGCGCAAGGACGTGAACCCCGACGAGGCCGTGGCCATGGGCGCTGCAATCCAGGGAGCGGTACTCGCCGGCGACGTCAAGGACGTGCTGCTGCTGGACGTGACCCCGCTGACCCTGGGTATCGAGACCATGGGTGGTGTCGCCACGCCGCTGATCGAGAAAAACACCACCATCCCGACCAAGAAGTCCCAGGTGTTCTCGACCGCGGAAGACAACCAGACCGCGGTGACCATCCACGTGGTGCAGGGTGAGCGCAAGCAGGCCAGCCAGAACAAGTCCCTGGGTCGTTTCGACTTGGCCGACATCCCGCCGTCCCCGCGCGGCATGCCGCAGATCGAAGTAACCTTTGACCTCGACGCCAACGGCATCCTGCACGTGTACGCGAAGGACAAGGCGACCAACAAGGAGCAGTCGATACGGATTACCGCCTCCGGCGGCCTGTCCGAGGAAGACATCGAGAAGATGGTGGCCGATGCCGAGGCCAATGCCGAGGCGGACAAGAAGTTCGAGGCGCTGATCACGGCCCGCAACACCTGTGAAGGCCTGATCCACGCCGCGCGCAAGACCATCGAAGAGGCCGGTGAGCACGCCACTGACGACGAGAAGGCGGCTATCGAGACGGCGATCTCCGAGGCCGAGGAAGCCATGAAGGGCGACGACAAGGACGCTATCGACGCGGCGGCCAACAAGCTGACCGAGGCAACCAGCCCCGTGGCGCAGAAGATGTACCAGGCCCAGGCCTCAGCCGCTGAGGCTGCCGAGGGTGCCGCAGGCGGTGACGCCGGACAGTCTTCCAAGGCCGATGGCGACGACGTGGTCGACGCGGAGTTCGAGGAAGTCAACGACGACAAGAAGTAAGCTCGTGCGTCGCACGCCGCGCTGAACCCCTGGATTCACCCCGTACGCGGGGTGAATTCTTGCGTTTGGGGTCGGCGGTACCACGCGGCAAGTTATGCAAGAAACCAACGCGGGACTACGGGCCCGCGTAGCCATTTGAGTCAGGGTGCAAAGGGCGCCACCGTCTATGTCTAAACGTGATTACTACGAAGTGCTTGGAGTCGACAAGGGCGCCGACGACAAGGACATCAAGAAGGCCTACCGCCGGGTGGCGATGAAATACCATCCGGACCGTAATCCGGATGACCCGGAGGCCGACCACAAGTTCAAGGAGGCCACCGAGGCCTACGACATCCTGATGGACGGCGAGAAGCGCGCCGCCTACGACCAGTTCGGCCACGCCGGCGTGGACCCGAGCATGGGGGGCGGGGCCGGCGGCTTCGGCGGCGGCAGCTTCAGCGACATATTCGGCGACGTCTTTGGCGATATTTTTGGCGGCGGTCGCGGCCGCGGCGGCCCCCAGCGCGGCTCCGACCTGCGCTATACCCTGGATATCTCCCTGGAAGACGCCGTGCGCGGCACGACCGCGGAAATCCGCGTCCCCACGCTCCAGTCCTGTGATACCTGCGACGGTTCCGGCGCCCGCAAGGGCAGTTCACCCACGACGTGTGGCACCTGCGGCGGGATGGGCCAGGTGCGCATGCAGCAGGGCCTGTTCCAGGTACAGCAGACCTGTCCCACCTGCCGTGGCCGCGGCAAGCAGATCACCGACCCCTGCCGCAGCTGTGCCGGCCAGGGCCGGGTGGAAAAGAGCAAGACCCTGTCGGTCAAGGTCCCCCCCGGCGTCGATACCGGTGATCGCATACGCCTCAGCGGCGAGGGCGAGGCGGGACCGGATGGCGGCCCCCCGGGGGACCTCTTCGTGCAGATGTCGGTGCGCCAGCACCCGATCTTCGAACGCGACGGCAAGCACCTCTACTGTGAGGTTCCCATTACCTTCGTGGATGCGGTCCTCGGCGGCGAGCTCGAGGTGCCTACGCTCGACGGGCGCGTAAAGCTGAAGATTCCTGCGGAAACCCAGACCGGCAAGCTGTTCCGCCTGCGGGGCAAAGGGGTCAAACCCGTGCGTGGTGGCAGCGTTGGCGACCTGCTGTGCCGGGCGGTGGTGGAGACCCCGGTGAACCTCAGCAAGAAACAGAAAGAACTGCTGCGCGAATTCCAGGAAAGCCTGGGGCAGGGCGGCGATTCCCAGTCCCCGCGCCAGAGCAGCTGGTTCGAGGGCGTAAAGAACTTTTTTGAAGATATGAAGCCATGAGCGATACAGCCGCGAAGCGGGTACGGGTAGGCATCACTGGCGCCGCCGGACGCATGGGGCGCACACTCGTGGAAGCGCTCGAGTCGCAACCGGCGCTGGTCCTGAGCGCCGCGGTGGAGCGCCCCGAGAGCAGTCTGGTGGGTGCCGATGTGGGCGAACTGGCAGGTCTTGGCAAGCGCGGTTTATCCGTGGCGGCTGACCTGGAGGCGGTGATCAGCGATATCGATGTACTGATCGATTTCAGCGTGCCGGCAGCCACCCTGGCCCATATCGACCTGTGTGTGATGCACAACGTGGCGATCGTGATCGGCACCACCGGCTTTAGTCCGCAGGAGCAGGCCCGGATCGACAAGGCGGGCCGGCAGATTCCGCTATGCAAGGCATCCAACTTCAGCACCGGGGTCAACCTGTGCTTCAAACTGCTGGACATGGCCGCCCGGGTGCTGGGTGACGACGTGGACATTGAGGTGGTCGAGGCGCATCACCGGCACAAGGTGGATGCTCCCTCCGGCACTGCGTTGAGCATGGGTGGCGTCATCGCCAACGCCCTGGGGCGTGACCTGGCGGAAGTGGCAGTGTATGGCCGCGAGGGCCAGACCGGCGCGCGCGAGCGTGAAACCATTGGCTTTGCCACCGTACGCGCCGGAGACATCGTCGGCGATCACACCGTGATCTTTGCCGCCGATGGCGAGCGGGTGGAGATTACGCACAAGGCCTCCAGCCGCCTGTCCTTTGCCCGCGGCGCGGTGCGCGCGGCAGCCTGGCTGCACCGGCGGGAACCGGGATTGTATGATATGCAGGATGTTCTGGGCTTTCGGGAGGGCTCGCAATGAATGCGGCAACAGGTTTCATCGTAGATATCGACGAGGGCAATGCCGCCCGGCTGCTGATTGAGGAGTCACACCAGCGCCCGGTGGTGGTGGATTTCTGGGCGGACTGGTGCGAGCCCTGCAAGGCGCTGATGCCGATCCTGGAAAAAATCGCCACGGAATACCAGGGCGCGTTCCTGCTGGCGCGGGTCAACGCCGATCAGCAGCAGATGATTACCCAGCAGTTCGGTGTGCGCAGCCTGCCCACTGTCATGGTGATTCAGGATGGCCAGCCGGTTGACGGCTTTGCCGGCGCCCAGCCGGAATCCCAGGTGCGCGAGATCCTGCAGAAGTATCTGCCCAAGGCCTGGGACGGACTGGTGCAGATGGGTCGCGAGGCGCTGGAAGCGGGTGATTTCGGCGCCGCGGTGACACCTCTGCGCCAGGCCTGGACGGACTCCGGGCACGATCTCGACGTCACCTTCCTGTACGCCCAGGCACTGATCGAGTCCATGCGCCTGGACGAGGCCGAAAAGGTGCTCGGCGAAATCCGCCTGGCTGACCAGGATGCCCGCTATGAGCAGCTGACCGCCCAGCTCAAGCTGAAGCGCGAGGCGGCCCGCTCACCCGAGGTCGAAGCGCTGGAACAGCAGGTGGAGCAGGATCCTGACAACGCCGATCTAAGGGTGCAGCTGGCCGTGGCCTACTCCGACGCCGGCTACGCGCGCGAGGCTCTGGAGAACCTCTACACGGTGCTGCGCAGCAATCTCGATCACGACAACGGCGCCACCAAGAAATCTTTCCTCGATGCCATTGCCAGCCTCGGCAAGGGTGATCCGCTCGCCGCGGAGTACCAGCGCAAGCTCTACAGCCTGCTTTATTGAGCCAGGCGGTGCTGGCCGTGGCCGTAGCCCGGCGTCGACGGCGCCGGTGGCAGGTAAAGCTTGATCTGGCGGGCGTTTGGTGATTTATTTCACCGGTCCAACCTCGAGCCCTCGCCAGCATGCCAGCGTTTACCGACTCCCGCAGTTTGCTGGGCGATGGCGGCCGTCTGCGGGAGCGCTTTGCCAACGATGGCTATCTCTTCCTGAGAAACCAGGTGCCGCCCTCACTGCTGGTGGCGCTCAGGCGGCAGATCATCGAGATCTGCGCACGCCATGGCTGGATTCCAGGTATCGACCCCCTGGCTGACGCCCACTGCGATCATCACCCCGTAGTGGAAGGCGAGGAAGCCTACTTCGCCGTCTATGACGAGGTTCAGCGCCTGGAGGGCTTGCACGCCCTGGCGCACGAGGAAGCCGTGCTTGCGCCCATGCGTGCGTTGCTTGGGGACACCGCCTTTCCCCACCCCCTGTCCATCTGTCGCCTGGTGTTTCCCCATAACCAGGACTGGTCCACGCCGCCCCACCAGGACTTTCCCAACAACCAGGGCACGCCCGACCTGTACGCGTGCTGGATACCCCTGGGCGATTGTCCACGAAAGCTCGGTTCGCTGGCGATACTCGCCGGGTCCCACAAACTGGGCCTGCTGCCGCTGAAGTTCGCCCTTGGCGCCGGGCATCGGCAGTGCGTGTTGGACCCGCGGCATGACGCACTCGAGTGGGTGTCGGCAGACTTCATGGCTGGCGATATGCTGATCTTCCACAGCCATACGGTGCACCGGGCACTACCGAACGTGACTGACCGCATCAGGCTGTCGGTGGACTACCGCTGCCAGCGTGAGGGTGAGCCCCTGACCGCGCAGTCGCTGCTGCCGCACTTCAATCGCCTGTCCTGGGAAGACGTCTACGAGGGCTGGCAGGGAGAGCGGCTGAAGTACTACTGGCGAGACAAGCGCTATTCACTTGCCGCGTGGGATGACAGCCTTCACGCGCTGCCGCCAGAGGACTGGGATGAAGCCGTGCGTGTCCGCATCGCCTACGACCGGCGTATTGCTGCGCTGGCGAAGCGCTCTCCTTCAGACCCCTCAGAGCAGGCTGGCGCTGAGCCCTAGGCTGCGCAGCATCGACAGCAGGCTCAGGCCGGTGCGTGCGCGATGCACATTGACAGTAAAGCCCTGCCGCCCCAAGAGATAGCCTGCGGCCAGGCCGCCGCCCAGCCACCAGGCCGGGTGGACTGCCCTGACCTGGCGACGGGTCCTCTCCAGGCTGCGCGCAAGGCTCTTTCGACGCTGATCCACACGCGCATCGATGGCCGCAATCTCACGCTGCAAGGTCCTACGGCCCATTGACCAGATTCCGCAACTGACGTCGGGTATTGGGCAGACTCAGTGCACGGCTATAACGAGCCAGGGCCGCACCTGCGAGGCCTAGCGCAAGGACCTGGATCATCAGGAACAGGAATACCGCGAGCGCCGCAGAGCCGCTCCACTGATACAACAGCACGGCGGGCAGGGTGGACAGCCCCAGCCAGGCCAGGAACAGGAGGGGCAGGCAGACCAGCGCCAGGATGACGATCCGTCCGGCGCTGGACAGGGCAAGGCGCAGCTCCAGCAGCAGGAGATGGCCGAGATCGGTGCCCATGTCAGCGGTCAGGTTGAGCAACTCCCGCCAGTCATTAGCGGCCGTGCGGGGACCTTTATCCGGGTCGGTGCCTGCCTCCGGGGTCGCAGTAGGGTCCGCTTCCAGGCTCATCGGCGACCGAAGATCTGCGCAAGCACGTAGCCCGCCAGGAATGCGATGCCGAGACTGGCCAGCGGTTTGTCACGCACGTAGGCGCTGGCCTCATTGCCCAGTTCCTCGGCCCGGTCCCGGCCGCGCTGCAAATGCTCGGTCGCATCCTGCTTCATATCCATACCCGCGGCCTCCGCAGCCCTGGCGAAATGTTGCCGTGCCTCCAGCAATTTTTCGTAGGCCTCCATGGCGGCCGCTTTGCTGGCGGCCATTTCCGCTTCCCGACCCATTTGTTCCGAATCACTTGAGCCACCCATAGACATTCTCCATCTGTTGTAAAATCACTGAACAGCCTAGCCCATGCGCCCGCCAGACGCCAAAGTGCGCATACCCGATGTCTGCTCAGTCCGTGGTCTCGCTACCCGCCTGTCTTGTTTTTGGTGGCCGTTCCCGCTATCGTTCATTCCCTCCCGATAAAAAACATACTCCAGATTCAAACACCGGGGTATGGCGGTATTCGAGGTACAGGATGGGCAGATGGCCTGACAGGTTGCGGCATCTGGCGCTGGCGTTAAGCCTGCTGCTCGCGGCGGGCTGTGACAGTGACCCCCGGACGCCAACGGGCGGCACGCCAGCAGCGGCTGTCAATGCCAGCGAGGCGCTGCGGGATCACTCCACCGAGTTTCGGCGCGAGGTCATTACCGTGGCGCCGGGGATTCACGTGGCAGTGGGCTATGCCCTGGCGAACGTGATCCTGATCGAGGGCGACGGCGGGGCGATTATCGTCGATACCACCGAGTCGAAGCAGGCGGCGCGCGCCGTGAAAGCCGCTTTTGCCGCCATCAGCGACCTCCCGGTCAAGGCGATTATCTACACCCACAATCATACCGATCACATCATGGGGGCCGAGGTCTTCGCCGCTGGCGCGGACATCCCGGTGTATGCCCACGCCACGACATGGTCGCATATCGAGCGCATCATGAATGTGCTACGCCCGGTGATAGAAGCCCGCTCCTACCACATGTTTGGCAACTACCTCGCCCGGGGCGGCGAGGCGATCGTCAATGACGGCATCGGCCCCGCCCTGGCTCACGAGCCCGGTGAAGACAGTGATGTCTTTGGCCTGCTGGCGCCCACCGTCACGTTTCAGGACAGGCTGGAGGCGACCATTGCCGGGCGCCACCTGCACCTGCTCCACAGCCCCGGCGAGACTGACGACCAGATCGCCGTGTGGCTGCCCGATGAGCGCGTGCTGCTGCCCGGGGACAATGTCTACAAGGCCTTCCCCAACCTGTACACGATTCGCGGTACCCGCTATCGCGACGTGTTGCAGTGGGCGCAGACCCTGCGCCGGCTGGAAAAGCTGGGGGCGGAGCACCTGGTGCCCAGCCACACCCGGCCGGTGTCCGGGGCACAGGCCGTTGCCGGCGTTCTCGGCCCCTATGCAGATGCGATCCAGTACGTGCACGACCAGGCGGTGCGCGGTATCAACCAGGGCATGTCCCCGGATGAACTGGCGCGCAGCGTGCAGCTGCCAGAAGCCCTCGCCCGGCACCCCTGGCTGCAGCCTTTCTACGGCACCGTGGCCTGGTCCGTGCGTGCCATTTATAGCGGATACCTGGGCTGGTACGACGGCAATAGCACGCACCTGTATCCCACGGCGACACCCGAGCGGGCAAGCCGGCTGCTGGCGCTGGCCGGCGGGGCTGGCGCGGTGCTGGCGGAGGCGGAGCAGGTGGTGGACAGCGACCCCCAGTGGGCGGCCGAGCTTGCGGACCTGGTCCTGGACGCCGAGGCTGGCGAGGAGGCTGTGCGCGCGGGCGAGATCAAGGCAAGTGCGCTGCGCGCTCTGGCGGCGGCGACGCCTAACCCCAATGCCCGCAACTGGTACCTGACTGATGCCCTGGAGCTGGAAGACAGGATCACCGTCACCCCGGCACCCCTGAGCCCCGAGCGAGTCGCCTTTGCCCAGCAGTTCCCGGTCGAGGGGGTGCTGCGCACCATGGCGGTGAACCTGGACCCGGGGCGGGCGGCGGGGGTGAACCAGCGGGCCCTGTTCCACTTCCCGGACCAGGGTAAACGGGTTGCCGTGCACGTGCGTAACAACGTGGCAGTGATTGAGCCCGGCGCCGGCGGCGAGGGCGATCTGGAAATCACGGTGAACGCTTCGGACTGGCTTGAACTGGTCAGCGGCCAGCGCAGCTTTGCGCCGGCATTGCTTAATGGCACGGTAGCAGTCAGCGGTGGTCTGGCGGATACCGCGGCACTTCTTGAATTTCTCAACCTGTTCCGCACGGAACAGTGACGTTAACGGGTTTGTAACCCACAACTGTTAAGAGGTAATACTGTGGACACACGTTTCGCTCCAGAAGATATCGCCTTCCGCGATGAGGTGCGGGCCTTTTTTGCCGAGGCCTACGACGAGGAATTACAGGCACGCCTGGCGGACAAGGCAACCTTCAAGTCAGCGGTTATCGACTGGCAGAAACGCCTGTACGAGAAGGGCTGGATTGCCCCCAACTGGCCCGAGGAGTACGGCGGTACCGGCTGGAATTCCACCCAAAAGTTTATCTTCGAGACCGAGCGCGCTGCGGCCGGAATCCGCGATGTGGTGCCCTTTGGCCTGAGCATGGTCGGACCGGTGATTTATACCTTCGGCACCGACGAGCAGAAAGAGCGCTTCCTGCCCGGGATTCTGCAAAGCGACGACTGGTGGTGCCAGGGCTACTCGGAACCCGGCTCGGGCTCGGACCTGGCGTCCCTGAAAACCCGGGCAGTTCTCGACGGCGACGAATACGTGGTCACCGGGGCCAAGATCTGGACCACCTACGCCCAGTACGCCGACTGGATTTTCTGCCTGGTGCGCACCAACAGTGACGGCAAGAAGCAGGATGGCATCTCCTTTCTGCTGATCGATATGACCTCACCCGGGATCAAGGTCAATCCGATTGTTTCGATCGACAACCACCACAGCCTGAACGAGGTGGAGTTCAACGAGGTCCGGGTCCCCGTGGCCAACCTGATTGGCGAGCAGGACAAGGGCTGGACCTACGCCAAGGCCCTGCTGGCCCATGAGCGCACTTCCATCGCGGGCGTTGCCGACAGCAAGCGCAGCCTGAACCAGCTCAAGGAGCAGGCCGCCGCGGAGGTGAATGCCGGTCAGCGCCTGATCGATGACCCGCTGTTCCAGAAGCGGCTGTCGGATATCGAGATCGAACTCATGGCGCTGGAGTTCACCGAGTTGCGGGTGTTGGCGAGCGTGGCCGCCGGTGGCGCTCCCGGGGCGGAATCCTCCCTGCTGAAGATCAAGGGCACGGAGATGCAGCAGGCGATCCAGACCCTGCGCATGGACGTGGCGGGTTACTACCAGGGCACCCTGCCCAATGAGCTGAGTGCCGAGGAGCTGGGTCACGAATTTGGCAGCGCCGCGCGGCAGGCCTTTATGTACGGCCGCGCCGCCACGATCTACGGCGGCTCCAACGAGGTCCAGAAAAACATCATTGCCAAGGCCGTGCTGGGCCTGTGACACGGATTGGAGAAACGATATGAATTTTGAGTTTACTGAAGAGCAAACGATGCTGCGCGACAGCGTGGCGCGCTTTATCCAGGACGACTACAGCTTCGACACCCGGCGGAAAATTGCCGAGTCGGAGGAGGGCATGAGCCGCGAAAACTGGCAGACCTTTGCCGAACTTGGCTGGCTCTCGGTACCTTTCGCCGAGGAGCATGGTGGCTTTGGTGGCAGCATTGTCGACACCATGGTCATGATGGAAGAGTTCGGCAAGGGCCTTGTGCTGGAGCCCTATTTCGCCACGGTGGTACTGTTTGGCGGTCTGCTACAGCGTAGCGGTCACAGCGAGCTACAGGCGGAGTTTATTCCCAAAATCATTGAGGGGCAGTGCCTGGGCGCTTTTGCCTTCGTTGAGCGCCAGAGCCGCTTCGCCCTGCACGACGTGGCCACCCGCGCCGAGGCCGACGGTGACAGCTACACGCTCACCGGCGAGAAAGTGGTGGTGTACAACGGGGCCAGCGCGGATCAACTGATTGTCAGCGCCCGCACCGCCGGAGAGCAGACGGACGCAGAGGGCATCAGCCTGTTCCTGATTGCCGCAGACACCCCGGGTGTGAGCGTCACATCCTACCGGATGATGGATGGCCGGCGGGTGGCCAATATCCGCCTGGACAAGGTCAGCGTGCGCGCGACCCAGCGGCTCGGGGAAGAGGGCAAGGGTCTGGACCTGGTCAATCCACTGGTGCTGGAGGCCTGCGTGGCGCTCGGCGCTGAAGCACTGGGGATCATGGGGCAGCTTAACGCCAAGACCCTGGAGTACACCAAGACCCGCAAGCAGTTTGATGTGCCCATCGGTAGCTTCCAGGCGCTGCAGCACCGGATGGTGGATACCTTTATGGCCTATGAGCAGACCAAGTCACTGTTGTACCGGGCGGTCTGTGAGTTGGACGAGGGCGCGGACAGCGCCGCCGAGTCGGTGCACGCCCTGCAGGTGATGGTGGACCGCGCCGGCAAGCTGATTCTCGGCGAGGCGATCCAGCTCCACGGGGGCATGGGTATCACGGACGAACTGGATATCGGCCACTATGCGAAACGCCTGATGATGATCAATGCCACCTTGGGTGACGGCGACCACCATCAGGCCGCCTTCAATGCTTTGCGCTACGGCTGATGCTGGCGTAACGTAGGCAGCTGTCAAGAACAGCGCCGTCCGGCGGGCGGCCATTTCTGGAGAATGACCATGAAACTAGGGTTCCTGCTGGGCTATTCCGGCAAACAGATACACATCCCGCTGGACCTGATCCGGCAGGCCGAGTCCATGGGCTACGATTCGGTGTGGACCGCCGAGGCTTACGGCAACGACGCGGTGACGTCCGCTGCCTGGGTGCTGGCCAACACCGAGAAGATGCGCGTGGGTACCGCGATCATGCAGATGCCCGCGCGCACGCCGGCAATGTGCGCCATGACCTCGATGTCCCTGGACCAGCTTTCCGGCGGCCGCTTTATTGTTGGCCTGGGAGCGTCCGGGCCGCAGGTGGTCGAGGGTTGGCACGGGGTGCCCTACGGCAAGCCAGTGACCCGCACCCGCGAATATATCCAGATCATGCGCAAGATCATGGCCCGCGAGGGTCCGGTCGAGTTCGACGGCGAGATGTACCAGCTGCCCAACCACGGCGAGGGCACCACCGGTCTGGGCAAACCCCTCAAGTCGATTCTGGAAGGTAACCCGGAGATCCCGATCTATACCGCATCGATTACCCCGGCAGGCCTGCGCTGTGCCGGCGAGGTGGCAGACGGCGTATTCCCCGTATGGATGGACCCGAACAAATACGAAGTGCTCGGGGAGCATATCCAGAAGGGCTTCGATAAGGCCGGTGGCGGTAAAAGCCTTGATAACTTCGATGTGGCGCCGTTTGTTTCGGTGGCCATGAACGATGACCTCGACGCCGCCTACGATTCCCTGCGCCCCTGGCTGGCGCTTTACATCGGCGGTATGGGCGCCAAGAACAAGAACTTCTACCACGACTACGCCGCACGGCTGGGTTATGCCGATGCTGCCGGCCAGATACAGGAGCTGTACCTGGCGGGCAAGAAGCAGGAAGCGGAGGCCCTGGTGCCCAACTCGCTGCTGGACGAAGTGGCCCTGGTGGGCCCGCGGGAGCGCATTATCGAGCGCCTTGAGCCCTGGAAAGCCGCCGCTAAACGCGGTGAGGTGGGTACCATGCTGCTGGGCGTCCACGATACCGAGGTGCTCGAGCTGTTCGCCAAGGAGCTGCTGTAGTGCAGGTAGCGGGCAAGATCGTGGTGGTTACCGGGGGTGCCAACGGCATCGGCAAGGCGCTGTGTGAGCGCTTTCACGCCGAGGGCGCAGAAAAAGTCGTGGTGGTGGATCTCGAGGAAGACAATGCCAGGCAGGTCGCCGATGCGATCCACGGCGATGCCTTTGGCGTGGATATGCGTGACGAGGTCCAGGTTCGCGACCTGGTGCGGTCAGTAGAGCAGCGTTATGGCCGCATAGACCTGTTCTGCAGCAACGCCGGGATTATCGCTGGTGATGGCGAGCCCTGGTGGGCTACCTCGGCCCCCAACGCCACCTGGCAGGCCATGTGGGAAATTCATGTGATGGCTCACGTCTACGCGGCGCGTACCTGCCTGCCCGGCATGCGCGCACGGGGGGAGGGTTACTTCCTCAACACCGCCTCCGCGGCGGGGCTGCTGAACCAGGTGGGTGACGCGGCCTACAGCACGACCAAGCACGCGGCGATCGGTTTCGCGGAGGCGCTGGCGATTACCCACGGCGACGAGGGCATCAAGGTGTCGGTGCTCTGCCCCCAGGCCGTGGCGACACGCATGATCGGCAGCGTGAAAGACGGCGGTACCGCGGGCGTCGACGGCGTCATCACTGCTGAGGTCGTGGCGGAGTCGGTGATCAAGGGGCTGGAGGAAGAGCAGTTCCTGATCCTGCCGCATCCGGAAGTCGCCGAATATCGGGCATTCAAGGCGGCCGACTACGACCGCTGGCTGGGTGGTATGCGCAAGCTGCGGCGCAAGTTTGGCAATCCCGAGCTGTAGCGCACGTGAGCAGCAGCGACGTCACCGTGCGTGATAAGCAGCAGCGTTTTGTGCGCTGCATCCTGAACGGTTTCGAGTCCTATTTCGCTGAATTCCAGAACATTACCCTGGGTGCGCGCACGCGCTTCGAGAATGCCCAGTGGCAGGATATGCACGCCGCGTCGATAGAGCGCATCGATCTGTACAAGGCCAAGACCCTGGGCGTGCTGGGTGTGGTCGAGCTGATCGCGGGTGACCAGCTGCGCGACCTGGAGTTCTGGGAACAGAGCAAGGGCCTGTACGCGGATTTGATCCGCGGCCATGACAATTACGAGATGGCCGAGACCTTTTTCAACTCGGTGTACTGCGCGGTATTCAAGCACCGCAAGATTCGCAACGAGCACGCCTTTGTATTTTCGCCCCAGGGTGACATGCCGCCGTCGGACGCGAGCAGGGTGGTGCGTCGCTACCGGCTCCTGGGCAGTATGCCGGACCTGCTGCGTGAGTTGCTGGAGGACTACCGGTTCGCCCTGCCCTATGAGGACCTGGAGCGGGACGTCGGTTTTATTGTAGGAGCGATCGATAACTACCTGGCGCCACGCTTCGACCTGACGCGCAACAACATCGAATTCCAGATGCTGGAGCATCATTTCTTCCGCAACAAAGGCGCATACATTGTTGGCCGTATTGTCTCTGGTTCCGACTCCATGCCCATTGCCCTGCCCATCCAGCAGTCGGACGCGCAGGAGGTGTTTGTGGATACCATTCTGTTCGGTGCCGACAAGTGCAGCGTGCTGTTCAGTTTCACCCGCTCCTATTTCATGGTGGATGCCAGTATTCCATCGCAGTACGTGCTGTTTTTGCAGCAGCTGATGCCCGCCAAGCCCATCTCCGAGATCTACAGCGCGATGGGCTACAACAAGCACGGTAAAACCTATTACTACCGGTGTGCCTACCGGCACATGACCAATACCTCGGACAAGTTCGAGATCGCGCCCGGGATCAAGGGCATGGTCATGAGCGTGTTTACCATGCCGTCCTATGATTTCGTGTTCAAGATCATCAAGGACCGTTTCACGCCCCCCAAGGAGATGACCCACGAGCAGGTGCGCGAGAAATACCGCCTGGTCAAGCGCTGGGACCGGGCGGGGCGCATGGCGGATACCCAGGAGTTCACCAACCTGGCTTTTGCCCGTGAGCGTTTTTCCGAAGAGCTGATGGAGGAACTGCGCAAGGTGGCGCCCTCTGTCATCGAGGAGCACGGCAAGGCCCTGATTATCAAGCACGTCTATGTCGAGCGGCGCATGACGCCCCTGAACCTCTATCTGCAGGACGCGGATGAGGAGCAGGTCAGGGCAGTAATGGACGAGTACGGTAATGCCATCAAGCAGCTGGCGGCGGCGAACATCTTCCCCGGCGATATGCTGCTGAAGAACTTCGGGGTAACCCGTCACGGCCGTGTGGTGTTTTACGACTACGATGAAATCCAGCCTCTGGTTGACTGTAATTTCCGCCGCATCCCCGAGCCGCGCAACGAGGCGGAGGAGATGGCGAGCCAGCCCTGGTACAACGTTGGCCCCAACGACATATTTCCGGAAGAGTTTCGCCTGTTCTTCTCCGGCAACCAGCGTGCGCGCCGGGAGTTTGACGCGATTCACAGCGACATCTACGAGGTCGAATTCTGGACCGGGTTGCAGGAGCGGATCAAGGCCGGGCACGTCGAAGACTTCTTCCCTTACCGGCGCAAGCTCCGTTTTCCGCGGGAAGACCACGGCGTGAGGAAAGCGAGCTGATGGCGACCCTGTACCTGATAAGGCATGGCCAGGCATCCTTTGGCGCAGACGACTACGACAAGCTCTCCGAGCTGGGCGGCCGGCAGGCAGAGGCGATGGGGCGGTACCTGGCTGCGCACGATATTCATCTCGACGCGGCCTACAGCGGTGACCTGCTGCGCCAGCGGGAGACAGCGAGCCTGGCGCTGGCGAGTCAGCCGGGCGAGGTGCCGCACCATATCGACCCCCGGTTCAACGAGGTGCGCAATGACGAGCACCTGGAGCACCTGGCGCCGAAGCTCGCGCAGCGGGACCCCCGGTTGCAGGCCCTGCTCGAGAAGGGGCTGAAGAACAGCAAGGACTACCAGAAAATTATTCAGGCGGTGTTCAATCACTGGGTGTCGCCGGACTGCGACGAGCCGGCTATCCAGAGCTGGGAAGATTACTCAGGCGGGGTGCGCGACGCACTCCGCGACCTGGTGCGGGCGCAGGGAGCGGGCAAGACGGTCGCCGTGTTTACCTCCGGCGGTACCATAGCCACCCTGGTGGCACAGGTCCTGGGGCTGGGCGGCGAACACACCTACAAGTTTTATGAGCCCGTTTTCAACTGCTCCATCACCCAGCTGTTTTACAGCGGTGAGCGTATCTCGCTCTCCTACTTCAATGACCGCTCTTTCCTGCAGATGATGGGCCGCGAAGCGGGCGAGAACCTGGTCACCTACCGCTAGGCTGATTGATCTTCCCGCAGCCGGATCAGGCACTCCTGGGCGGTAGAGGCAACGAGCACACCGTCGCGGGTGTAGAAACTCCCACGCGCGAAGCCGCGACTGGCGTGGGCGCTGGGGCTGTCCATGGTGTAGAGCAGGAAGTCGCTGACGTCCACGGGTCGGTGAAACCAGATGGCATGGTCCAGGCTAGCTTCCTGCAGCGCCGGGTCGTGGGCGGTGTAGGGGTGGGGCAGCAAGGTGGCGCCCAGCAGCGCGAAGTCTGATATGTAGGCCAGCAGGGTCTGGTGGCGCACCGGGTCGTCACCGATGTCCGCCGGCACCCGGACCCAGTAGTGCTGCACTGGCTCAGCCGGCTGCGGATCCTTGTAGTTGCGCCTCGCAACCGGGCGTCGCTCGATCGGCTGCTGCAGGAACATGGTCGGGACGGAGCCGGGTTTTTTCTGCTCCCGGCGGGCCCAGTATTCCATGTCGGTCTCCAGGGACTCCGGCGGGGTCACCTCGGGCGCGATCGCCTGATGCTCGAGGCCTTCCTCCGGCACCTGGAAGGACACCGAGGTATTGAATATCGCGCGCCCGTCCTGCTTGGCGACCACGCGGCGGGTCGTAAAGCTGCGGCCGTCACGGATGGGGTCCACCTCATAGATGATCTGCTGCTCAGGGTTGCCGCCGCGCAGAAAATAGGCATGCATGGAGTGGGCGACTCGAGGCGCCTCCACCGTACGGCTGGCCGCGTTCAGGGCCTGGGCCAGGACTTGGCCGCCGAATACCCGGGCGGGCTGGCTCGGGCTGTTGCCGACAAACAGGAATCGGTCCAGGCGCTCGACTTCCAACATCTTGAGAAGTCGCGTAATCATATCTGTCACTGTGGTACTCCGTGATCGGGGTCGCACCCGCGGATCAGTCCCGCGGTAGTAAACCGTTATAGAAAATATCGAAATAGTCTTCCGCCGCGGCGTCCAGGTCTTCCACCTGGCGCCACAGGCCGATTTCCATGGAGGCATTGATTGCGCCGGCTATCAGCTGCTGCGCCAGTACCGTGTCGATATCACGCACGCTGCCATCGCGGATGCCGTCGCGGATAAAGTCGCCGAAACGCGTATTGGAGGCATCTGTGCGCTCGAGGATCTGGCGCCGCGGCTCCATGGGTAGTGCGGTGATCGTATTGTAGCGAATCAAGGGCCCGCTACTCGAATTCTGCACCCGGAAAATACTGCTACAGATCTGGGCGACCTTGTCGAGCCCGCTGCCGGGCAGCCTGGCGGCGCTGGCGTGAATCTGGTCAATCACGTCCTGGGAGTAGGTGTAGCAGTTATACAGCAGGTCCTCCTTGTTCCGGATGTGATAGTAGAAAGCGCCTTTGGAGACATTCAGGTGCTCGGCGATCTCGTCCAGCGAGGTGCCGTTGAAGCCCTGCTTGTTGAAGAACCAGGTCCCGGTCTTGTAGAAGGCCTGCTGCTTGAGCCGATTCTGCGCTTCGCGGTTAAAGCCCTGGACGTAGTCCGTATCCGGGTCCGTGATGGCGCTGGCCCCGGGCTGATAGCTGCCTGTTCCCTGGTACAAGCCATGAAAAATAATATCCCTTGCCCGCTCGGCGGTGTCGCCCACCGCATCCCGTGGCACGCTGTGCAGCCAGGAGAAGGCCCAGTCAAGGGAGCCAATCATGGCCCGAGTCGCAGAGGTGGTCTCCATGTTGCGCAGCGTGCCCTGTGTGATACCGTCGCGCAGGTATTGGCGCAGGCGCTTGAACATCTCGATGTACTGGGCCTCTACCGCCTTGCGGTGCGGGCCCTTGAGCGAGGCGATCTCCAGCAGGGCGGCAATGTGCGGGCCGCGTCCTTCCTGTGCCGCCAGCCAGTTGTCGAAGTGCTGCAGTAAAAAGCCGCTGACACGGGCGACAGGGTCGTCAGTTTGCCGCTCGATCTCATCCAGCTGCCGCTGGTGATGCTCCAGGGCCGCCATGTAGCACTGATAGATCAGCTCCTCCTTGGTCTTTACATAGTAATAGAGGCTGGTCTTGGTCAGTCCCAGGGTGGCCGCGATATCCTGCAAGGTGGTAGCCCGTGAGCCCTTGTAGTTGAACAGCTTGGCCGCCTGGGAGAGGATCGCGGCCCGCTTGGCATCGTGCTGGGCGGAGCGGTTGAAGGGGGATGCTGTCGGTCTGTCGAGGCTCATCAAGTGCCTGTGGTGGGAGCTCCTGTGGGCCGGGGCTCAACATTTCGTATGAATTTCCAACTCTAAGTATTTTTTTTGTCGCTGTCCAGTCGCCAGGACCGTCAGCCCATGGCAGCGCAGTCCCGGTGACGGAAGCAATCCAGGATATGGTCGTTGACCATGCCGGTGGCCTGCATGTGGGCGTAGATAATCGTAGAGCCGACAAAGGTGAAGCCGCGCTTCTTCATATCCTTGCTGATCGTGTCCGAGAGCGGGGTAGTGGCGGGGACTTCGGCGAGGCTGCGCCAGTGGTTCTGGATGGGCGTGCCATCGACGAAGTTCCACAGGTAGCCCGAGAAGCTACCGAACTCGGCCTGGGTTTCCAGGAAGGCACGTGCATTCGTGCGCGCGCCGTAGACCTTGCGGCGATTGCGCACGATTGCCGGGTCAGTGAGGCAGTGTTCGAGGTCTGCGTCGCTCATGTTGGCGACCTCGACCGGGTCAAACCCGGCGAACAGGCGCCGGTAGCCCTCGCGTTTGCGCAGAATGGTAATCCAGGACAGGCCTGCCTGGGCACCCTCGAGGGTCAGGAATTCAAACAGCGTGCCATCGTCGCGCACGGGTACACCCCATTCCTTGTCGTGATACTCGACGTATAGCGGGTCGTCTCCGCACCAGCCGCAACGTTGGATCATCTGTATACCCGGCCACGCATGAAATCCCAGTATCCGGGGGACGGGCGGCACTGTCCAGCGCTGGCGACCGCTTGGACCCTATGGGAAAATTGCGGCTTTTCAGGGACAGATTTGCATGACGAATACCATCAAGTATAGCCGCCGCGGCAAGGTGGGCTGGCTCCTGCTTAACCACCCTGAACGCCACAATTCGCTGGGCGAGGCTGAACTCACCGCGATCCAGGCCGCGCTGCGTGACGTGGCTGGCGACGACAGCGTCCGCGCCCTTGTGGTGACCGGTGCAGGTGGGCGCACCTTCTGTGCCGGTGCGTCCCTGCAGGAGCTCAATAGCGGCCAGATCAGCGGAGAACTTTTTCAGGAGACCACTGATCAGCTGGCCGCCCTGGCCGTGCCTACCGTATGCGCCATCAGTGGCAACGTGTTCGGCGGCGGCGTGGAATTGGCGCTGAGCTGTGATTTTCGAATCGGAGTAGAGGGATCCCGGATGCGCGTACCGGCGGCAGCGATTGGCCTGTGCTACCCGGTCAGCGGGATACAGCGCTTCGTGCAGCGCCTCGGTGTACCGATTGCCAAGCGGCTGCTACTGGCGGCGGAAGAGATGTCCTCGGCGCAGATGATGGAGATCGGCTTCGTCGATCAGCTGGTGCCCGCGGAACAGTTGGAAGGTGCCGCGATGGCGCGAGCCGAAGACATCGCACAGCTCGCGCCGCTGGCCTTGCGAGCGATGAAACAGGTGATACACGGCGCCGCTGCGGGTGAGCTGGACAGGGCCGAGGCAGACCGGCTGGTGACGACTTGCCTGCATTCCGAGGATCTGCAGGAGGGTTTTGCCGCCCAGAAAGAACGGCGACCGCCAAACTTCAGGGGGCGGTAAGCAGGTTATTGCGCTCCGCAATCGGCCCGCGGCAATGCAGGTCGCGGCCAATGGAAAACCAGTCCGCGCCGATTTCATCGAGCCAGTCAAACGCGGCCTGCTCAGTACGGTAGCGCGCCACTGTAGCCGCGGCACAAGCTTCCAGACAGGTGTCGGCGATGACGCTTACGGACAGTGGCCCCGGCACGGGGAAACCGTCCACAGGGCTGAAGGCCCGGCCCCAGGCTTCCTTCCCCAGCATGATCCGGCGCTCGAAATTGCCGCGCAGGGAGTAGCTCTGGTCATTTAACTTGAGCCGCTGGATGCCGGTTCTCTGACCCCGCGGGTGGCGCACACCGACCAGCCAATTGGCACCGTCCGGCTGCTTGCCGATGGTGGCGATATCCTTGTCCAGGTCGATCAGCGCACAGGTGACACCGGCCTTGCGCAGGCGCCTGCGAACACTATCCACGGCGTAGGGGCAGATGATCTCATTCAGATTAAGGTTGATCTGTTTGGCGGAGCGGCCAATCGAGTCAGCTTCTACCGTAAGATGCTCCCATCCCGTGCGGGCCAGCGCACCCTCCAACTGAGATTCTGTCGGCTGACTGTGGGAGGAGAACCACAACCTGAGTACGGGCCCTATCGTCGGATCAAAGACGTGACCGGTGCGGCGTCGAAGGGCCAGGATGTAATCGATCAGGCTGCGGGCCTCAGGGTTCAAGGCCACCAACGCTCCGGGCGTCGAGTGATTGACCTGATAGATTAAACTGGATTCGACCACGGGGCTAAACAGTGATTCGATACGCTGCAGTTCTTTGTGTGCCTCTTCCAATAATTCAGCGGCGCTCTGCTCGCCGCCTCCAACCACGAGATGACAGGCGCGCCCAAGGACGTGGAAGCGCGACTCCGCGACATCAAGCATGCTGATAGTGTCCATACTGGAGTTTCACGGGCCCTCCTCGACGACGGTTTCCTCGACGAGGGGAATCTCCACTTCGATACGGGTGCCCGCTGCGGGCGCGCGGCTTACCCGCCCGTCTACCAGCGATGCGGCGGCTAGCAAACTGGCAAACCCCTCGGTCTCCGGCGCTTGCAGGGATATGTTTTCAGGCATGCTCACTCCATTGTCCTCGACCACCAGGAGCCAGTGCTCAGCAGCATCCTCGCTTGCGCCATGACGGTCGAGCTGCACGTTTATCACACTGGAGTGGTTGCTGTCTTCAAACGCATGATCCATCGCATTTGCGAGCAGTTCGAAAAGGATAACTGCCAGTGGCAGGGCGTAGCGGCCCGGGAGCAGATTTTCAGTAACGCCATTGATGACGATGATCTTGTCTGACGAGATAGCGGCGCTGGGCAGAATTGCCTGAATCAATGCATCTGTATAGGCGCGCATATCAGCCAACAGCTCGTCGTGGCGATAGAAGAGCGAGCCCTCAAGCTGCTGCAGTGCGAGCACTCGTCGCCCGTGACCTGCCAGGAACTCTCGCTGTATGTCATCGGGGAGCCTGTCGGCATACCGGGACAGGCAGTCGCCAATAATCCCAAGTTTCTGTAGATTAAAGCGATGGATGGTGTCAACCAGGCGCGCCTGATCATCTAACTGCTCCTGTACCTCGTCGGCTGCGCGGTCCGCAGCAATCTGCATCTCTTCTGCGAGGCGTATCGCCCTCGTGCGAATCAGATAATTGTCGTAGGTCTTGCGCGCGTGCCACAGGGCCACTACCGCGAGCGAAAGGTAGATGCACCATGCCCACCAGCTAAACCACGGCGCGGGTAGCACACGAAGCTGAAGTTTGAGTCCCTCACGATTCCAGATACCTGCAGCGCTGGCGCCCTGGATATGCAGGGTATATTCGCCCGCAGGAAGGTTGGTATACGTGGCGCTGTTTCGGTTGCCCAGCTCCACCCACCTGGGATCAAAGCCGATGAGCTTATGTCGATAGAGGTTGTTGTAGGGGTCCAGGTAATCGAGAGCACTGAATACAAACGTGACGTAGTAGTCGCGATAACCCAGTTCAATCTCCGAGAGATCCTGGAGACTCACGTTAAGCGCTGGGGTTTCTCCGGCAATCTCAAGATCAGTAAGAACAACGGGTGGTGGTTTATCGTCGGTTGATATTGCATCTGGATCAAAGCGGTTGTAGCCGTTGCTGCCGCCGAAGTAGATGCGGCCTTTATGGTCTTGGTGGGAGGCGCCGAAATTGAAATCATTACCCTGCAATCCATCAGAGACTCCAAATCGGTTGATGATTCGGCCATCATCGGCGAGCAAGAATACACCCGAGGAAGTGGAAAGCCAGAAATTATCTGTCGCGTGCTTTCTGATGCTATAGACTGAAGAGTTAGCCAGAATTGTGTGGCCAGAAAACCTAAAAAGTTGCAGTACGACTCCCGGCTCAATTTGAACAATGGACCTAAAAATACCGTGGTGTAGTGTGCCGACAAACAGGTGACCTTTGATGTCTAGATGTAGAGAAATTACCGTGGGGATTTCGTCAAGGCCATCGAAATTTAATTCAATTTTACGATGCTGCAAGGTGGCTGCGTCAATTTGAAAGACATTTCTTTCGGAACTGGCGATGACGGAGTCATCCTGAGTCTGCAGTATCGCCGTTATTGGCTCATTGAGCGAAGTTGAGAGAGCTTCGCTTATATCTTCTGATACGGACCCGTCTGCCATCAGATCGATATGCAGTAAGCCGTAATTGAAAGTTCCTACCCATAGACCGCGGTTGTCACGCGAGACATGTAGTCTAGTTACGGCGGCATCAGAAAATGGTTCGAATTTCTTGGAAACAAAGTCCTGCGTATCTGTGTGAATGTATCTTAGGCCATTGCCGCGTGTGCCGACCCACAAGACATTCTTGGCCAAAGCCAATGCCATAATCCTTTGATCAGCTTTATCCTCTGCGCTTGTATGCATTTCGATATGAGCGAAAGTGCCGTCACCCCGGTTTGAGTAGAAGAGACCATCGTACGTTCCAACCCAAGTCTCATCATTAACATCGACCTCAAGCGCCATTACCTCGTTCGCTATTGAATTCCTCGATTTGTTAATAACATGGAAGCTGGATTCGGTTAGTAAATTCAGACCTTGATAAGTACCTATCCACATTAACTCATTTGATGCGAGCAAGGAGCTAACGTGTTGATTCGATAAGCGCGGTTGATCTGTAAATAGCTTGGTTGGTTGCTTCAGTTCGCTACGGAACTCGAAAAGACCCCTGTCGGTACCGATTACCAGCCTTCCTTCAAATACAGTTAAAGAAGTGATTGAAATAGTTTTACCTTGATTCTGCAGTTCGAAACGGTCCACAACCTCTCCGCTAGGTGAAAGTAACCACACAAAGCCTCTGGATGTGCCTACCCAAACGCTGTCTCCAGATGTGCATACGAGGGCATTGACGTCACCGAGTGCCTCGATTTTTCGTATGATCGGGCCTACGCTCGAGGCGCTGGATATAAAAATTCCCCTATCGGTGGCGACCAGTACCGATCCATCTGAGGCCTCGGCTATGTTATTGATTGCCCCGACCTTTATTCCATGCTCGTCTGTGGGCTGCCAGCCGGAAAATGCATTTGAGCGTGGATCGAGGTAAGAGATTGAAGTTTGGTTGCCTAGCCAAATTAACCCTTCCTTGGAAACAGTTATTGCCCTTATCTGGTTGTCGGCATAGGAGTCATCTGGAAGCGGTATTCTGGAGAACCTATCTTCTTTTTCAATGTAAGAGGCGATCGCACCATTCTTAAATCCAGCGATTATTCCGAATCGTGCGTCCGATGTGATGGCGGATACACGGAGTCCTGGCGCGTATTTGGGTGTTAAATCAGAGGGTGAGTATGCCTCCACCGATCTACCATCAAATTTTAAGATGCCCCTTTGTGTGGCGAGCCAAATGAATCCATGCTCGTCGCGGGCGATTCCTGTAATGGTTGATTCCCTTATAATTGCTGGAAAGCTGGTGTGTTGAACGACGTAGGCGTGGTTTGAATCTTCCGCCATTGAAAACAATGGCGACAACAAATTAATGATAGCTATGTAGAAAATAAAGCTTTTATTTGGAGCAAACAAAGTAACGGAACGACGCCGATCCGTCTTGGCCGCGGGGAGAGACGATATTTTTTTGGTTAAAGGAGGCACTCCAGCGTTCGGGCATTCCATCCACTTTCATTCCATCGTGATAGCATCATCCTGCGCTACGAGGCTTTCGAGGATTGGTAACGTTTTCTGATAGGCCCGCTCTAATTCTTCTGCCAGTGACGGTATGTCTTCATTGCGATTTTCTCTAGCGATTAGCTCGATTCTAGCGCTTAGCCCTCTTACTCTGTCTGCTGCCATATTTGCGCTCATAGATTTTATGGCATGCGCCGTTCTGTATATTTCAACTGAGTCTTCTCGTTCGACACTGCTTCTGAGCTCTTCAAGTTTGTCAATCATCTGAGTTTTGTAGCCTTTTAGCAGTTTTTCTAGTAGCGGCTTACCAGTGGTTCTCTCCACCTCTCTTATGCCCTCAAGGGACGAAAGGTTTACGAGCTTGGTGGCTTCTGTATCTTGGTCTGCGCCTTCAGTGTTACTGGCCTCGGCAGTCTCATCAAGCGGGTAGCTATAGTGTTCAGGGAATACGGCTCTAACATGCGATTTAATCGTATTCTGGAGTTGCTCGATAGTGAAGGGTTTGCCAAGATAGTCATCCATTCCCGCCATTTTGCATTTTTTCTTATCATCTGCGGAAAGCCCTGCTGTAAGTGCAACTATAGGTGTTCTTTCCGTTTCGCTCTCCTGCTCGAGTTCGCGAATCTTCTTTGTCGCCTCATACCCATCCATCACGGGCATCTGGCAGTCCATAAATACTATGTCAAAATCCTGCTTCCTAAAAAGCTCACACGCAATTTTCCCATTTCCCGCAATCGCTACCTCGAATCCTGAAATTTGCAGCATTTCCTTCGCGATTCTCTGATTTAGTTCGACATCCTCGGCGACTAGTGCTTTTAGCGAACTCCTTGCGTTTCCCTCTTTTGATTCTGGGGCAGGGTCGTTAGGCGCTGATATGCGCAAGTCATGGCTGATTGCTACAAGACTCTTGACTGCCTGTATTAATGATGCCGTAGTTACCGGTTTGCCGATTCTACGTAAGCCCCGGGGATCTTTGGCTTCTCTTGATGATATAGGCGTCAAAATGATTGATCTTGAAATATATCCTGTCGTATCACGGAGGTTTCTTTCCTCGGCATCTGAATTTACATCGAAAAGGTATAGGTCGCCTTTTGCGTCCTTGGGATCGAAGTCGGCAAGGCAATCAAGACGCACAATTTTTTTCACTCCGATACTTCTTAACTGATTCTCAAGCATCTCATAAAGGCTAGTATTCTGAGTAAAGATAGTGGCGTTCTTGATTGACTCTATAATCTCTCGCTCTGGCTGTTCATTGGCTATTTCCAAGCGTAACTCTATTGTGAATGTTGTGCCTGATCCCTTAGTGGATCTGACACTTAGTGATCCGCCCATTAGCTCAATAAGTTGCTTGGAGATAGCAAGCCCTAATCCGGTTCCCCCGTATTGGCGCGTTGTGCTTGCGTCGGCCTGAGTAAAAGCATCGAAAATCTGCTCTTGCGTCTTTGAGTCCATTCCAATGCCTTCGTCCTCTACGTTGATCAAGGCCCGGAGGAAGCCTGATTCCGTATTGGACTCTAGTGATTTCACTCTGATATTCACATTGCCTTTATCCGCAAATTTGATGGCGTTGTTAACAAGGTTCATAAGAACCTGTCTGATCTTGGTTGGATCACCAACTAGCGCTAGGTGGGCATCTGGATCAATAATAGATTGTATTGATAGGCCTTTGCGGCTCGCGGGTTCTCCTTGTAGATAGGTCACATCATCTATGAGGTCCGGGAGGTAGAACTTTATTTCTTCTAGTTCGATTTTTTCCGCTTCAATTTTAGAAAAATCTAAAATTGAGTTGATCAGGCTAAGCAAAGATTCTCCGCTTGATTTGGCCGCTTCCGCGAATCTAGCTTGTTGTTCGGATAATTTTGTGTGGAGTAGAAGCTCTGTCATTCCGATCATGCCATGCATTGGAGTTCTGATTTCATGGCTCATAGTTGCCAAGAAGTCCGATTTAGCGCGGTTGGCTGCCTCCGCCGCTAATCTCGCCTCTTGGAGGTCCGCGGTGCGATCCTGTACCTTCGCTTCTAGCTCTTTTTCTCGCTCTTTTGCTTGATGTGACTTCCTTCGTTGTCTCAACATCAAAAGGCCAATTGATAATGAGGCGGCTATGGCATATGAAAAGTATGCCCAAGTGCTCAGCCATGGTGCGGGCTTGACGGTTAAGTTGAAATGTATCCCCTCTGTGTTCCAGACGCCGTCTGAATTAGAGCCTTGGATGTAAAGGCTGTAGTTCCCGCCTGGGAGGCTTGTAAGAGAGAAGGATCGATTGGTATCCAGTTCTATCCATTCATTGTCAAACCCCTCGAGTCGATATCGATACTTGTTGTCTTCTGGGTTGGTGTAATCCAGAGCAGCAAATGTAAAAGTCGCGTAGCGGAAGTCGTATTCAAGGTTGATATTTTTGAGTGCGTGGTAGGGCTCTTCAAAGAAAACCTTGTCGTTGAGGATTCTAAATTCGGTTAATCGTATGGGCGGTAGGTATGAGCTTCCTTTGTCGAAGCTGGCATCTACGATATTGAGTCCATTGTTTCCACCGAAGTATATCTGTCCTTTTGAGTCTTTGAAGACAGCGGCGTGATTGAATTCCGCGCCCTGTAAGCCATCAGTTACATCAAAGTTCTCTGAGGACATAGTTGTGGGGTTAAATCTGGTTAACCCTCGATTGTGGGATAGCCAGAGGTTTCCGCTAGCGTCGCTGGTTACAGCGTAAACATCGGCGCTCGGAAGATTTATATCCTCGGAGTATTGTATAAAATCGCTTACTCGGTTTTTACGGGCCTCTTTGCTCCAGCTGTTTAGTCCGCCACTCTGCGTCCCTATCCAGAGTGTTTCGTTTGAATCCTCATGAAGCGCCCAAGCCATATTGCTGGAAAGGGTGGTTGGGTCGCGAGGGTCAGACTGATACCGCTCAAAAGTACCTTCGGATAGATTAAATCGGTTTAGGCCGTTTTCAGTCCCGATCCAGATATCGTTGGATTTGTCCTCCAGGAGCGCGATTACGTTGTTGCTACTTATAGTTGAGCCATCCCTTGTATTGTGGCGATACTTTTTGAACGAATCGGTTGCAGGATCAAGTACATTTAAGCCTCCCCCATAGGTTCCGACGAGAAGTTCACCACTCGAAAGTCTCAGAATACTCGTGACTCCATTCGCACTAATGCTGTTTGAGTCTGTAATCCTGCGCTTGTATACCGTGGTTTTGTTCGATTTGAGATCAATTTTGTTTAGCCCTGAGTCTAGCGTTCCCGCCCATACAAAATCGCCATCGCTGTACAAACTCATGATCTCGTTGCCCGAGACCGCAAAACGACCATCGTCTATCGATTTGTAGTGCTCGAGGTTTTCATCGTCCGGGTTAAACTTGCTAATGCCTGCGCCTGTGCCTATCCAGATGTCCCCGTCCTTTACTTCGGCAAAGGAGTTTACAGAGTTGGTGAGAACGCCCTCTTGGGAGTCAAGGCGCTTGAATATAGATTTTGTCCCATAGGCGAGGCCATTAAAGGTTCCTGCCCAGATAATACCGGACCTGCTTTGATAAATGCTTAGCGCCTGATCGTCGGGCAGGCTTGAGTTGGATGTGTCGATTCTTGTAAACATCTGAGTTCCAGGTTCCAGGACGCTAATCCCTTGCCGCGTAGCTGCCCAGATATTGCCGGTTTGGTCTTCTATCGTTCCGTATACGGTGGCATCGCTGATGGGGCGTTCGCTGTCATCTGTCGGCATGTACTGAAGAAACGATTCTGAGGTGGGCGAGAATCGGATGAGCCCGGATGACAAGGTAGATATCCACAGATTACCTTTGCTATCTGCATTAATACTCGCCGGCTGTTCCGCGTATTCCCTGGGGCCTTTAGGGGTGGGTATGCTAAGTTCTGTGATGTTTTTTTCGTGTGTATCTATTCGAAGCAGCCCTTGATTTTCTACTACTGCCCAAATCACGCCGGCAGGGGATTCTGTGAACGCCACGAACTGTGTGAGTGTTTCGCTATTGTTTGGGGGAAAATGAGTAAATTCACGAGAGCTGGGCTCGAATTTGCTAAACCCCAGACCGCGTTCATAGCCTAGCCATATACTGCCGCTGGAGGATTTGAAGATTGCGTATATTGTGTTTGAGAGAGGTGTTTTGGAGCTGATCGAATCTGCAGCTTGAATTGAGGAAAACGATTCACTGGCGGCGTTGTATTCGTTCAGGCCGCCACCGGCTGTAGAAATCCAAAGGTTGCCTGCATCGTCCTCTACTATACCAGTAGTTGACTGATGGCTTATGGACTCTGAGTTCTGGTTTGATGCCCTAAACCTAGTGACCTCATAGCCGTCAAATCTATGAAGCCCCTCTTGGGTTAGAATCCAAATAAAGCCCTGTGAGTCCTGGAATATCGTTCTGACAGTCTGCTGCGCGAGATCTCGAGACGCTGGTGATAGCTGAAACGTATAGTCGCGGGGATGTAACCCAAGGGAGACTTGGGGAAGTACGAGCAGAAGGGCCATACTTGCCAGTCTGAAAGCCTTCAATGCAATTGACCCTTGAGACCCTGGGTGAAGCGCTAATGTTAATTCATGGTTAGTCTTAAAGCCAATTCAAGACGGCGATACAAGGGCTACTAAGAGGGTGATATTGAGAGATTGTGATGCGCGAAAAAAGCCGCTCTGGGTGGGCGCCTCAGAGCGACTTTCTTGTGGTAGACCCTATAGCCCCGAGAGCGAGGCCCAGGTGGAGCTTTGATTCGTGGCCTATCTAGCTAGCGGGGGCTTTCTTGCTTATCAGCGAATGCCCCAGCGGTAGCCTGTTTGCTCTGCGGTGCTGCGAATGCCCCAGCGGTATCCGGTCTGCTCGGCGGTGCTACGAATACCCCAGCGATAACCGGTTTGCTCGGCGGCGCTACGGATGCCCCAGCGATAACCGGTTTGCTCGGCGGCGCTACGGATGCCCCAGCGGTAGCCGGTCTGATCAGCGGCGCTACGGATGCCCCAGCGGTAGCCGGTCTGATCAGCGGCGCTACGGATGCCCCAGCGATAACCGGTTTGCTCAGCGGTGCTGCGGATACCCCAGCGGTAACCTTGTTGATCCGAGGTGCTTCTGATCCCCCAACGGTACCCAGTCTGGCCGCTGAAGCTTTTTGTGCTCCACTCGTACGTCGCGCTAGCAACGGAACCTTGCGCTTCCGCTGCTTGGTCAGAAGCTCCCCATTTATACGTCTGCGCCCCTGTCTGTGACGTCGATGTCCACTTTGCATCTACGGAGTAACTTGGCGAATCATCCGCGTTTCCCCACTTGTATCCCGCCGAATAGCTTGTAGCGCTCGCCAGGGACCTAACTAGTTCGGGTGCTGCAGCGTTTGTACGCTCGCCCGGGTAATTTGCGATGCCCTTATCGGCCAAAGCAGTTCCGGAAAATGCGGCAACTACAACTGCCGGCGCAAGAACTTTGATCCACTTTGTAGAATTGCTTTTCATTTCGCCCACCTCTAAACACGTCATTTGCGTATGAATGTCGTCGCTATGTTGCGACGTCGTTCCGCATTTCACGCCTCACCTGAGACGTGATTCACATCCCGGAATGTGGATGCTTGACTTTGTTATACTGGTGGGGCTGAGGTCGTTGAAGGGTCGTATATACCCATTTTGGGGTAGTGGGGCAGACTGTGTTGGGGGCAGGCTGAGGCGACTTGTCCTGAATTGATCCCAAGCTACTGAAAAACAAGGATAAAATTCGAAATTTTCCAGCCTGTGAAAAACTGACCCTTTCGGGTACTGGTGCGGATACTCTCCGCACCTGGTTAGCGAATCAGGGTGGGGGCCTGGTGGCTGACAGGCGTTCAATACGCTCTTTCTCTTGCAGGTACTGGGCGCGCCAATCTACCGCTGACTCCCCTCCGCTTTGCTCATGTTCATCACGCTCTATGTGCGCTTTTACCCCCCAGCGGCGGTTGTCGCTCGCTCCCTTCTCGGAGGGGCTGCTGTCGTAGAGTGTCTCCAGCCCCGGCAGGCTGGTGCTGCCATCATCGGCAAGGATCGCCGGGCCCTCGTAGTGCTCTTCATTGGCAAGGTCGCGTTCTAGGTAGAGCCCAGGGTTGCCGCAGCCGCGCTCTCCCAGGGTGACGGCGCGTGTGGCGCTGACGTAGCCATTGCCCTGCTGGAAGGGGCTGTAGGCGAGTTTGCCGTTTCGGTTGATCGCCAGATCCGCGCTGGAGAGAAGCTTGCACTTCACGTCGTCCGGGCTGAGGTCCGGCTCAAGTTGCAGCAAAAGGGCGACGATGCCACTGACCAGCGCCGCGGCCTGGGAGGTGCCGGTCATCACGAACTCACCGCTGCTCAGCAAGTAATCTGGGTGCTCCTCCGTCAGTGTCGAGCCCGGGCGCGTTATGCCCGCAATGTGGCCACCCGGCGCCACCAGGTCGGGCTTTATGTGCGCGCTTGGAGTTGGCCCCCGGGAAGAAAAGTCCGGGATGTAGTCATCGTTTTTGTCCCCCGGTGTCCAGGAGTCCGTGATCGCGCCGACGGTGATCACGTAGGGAAGGTTGCCGGGAGAGCCAATTGTCATCTGGTCCGGGCCCTCGTTGCCGGCCGCGGCGACCACGGTGATGCCGGCCTGCCACGCGCGCATAACGGCCTGGTTAATCGGGTCGAGCCAGTATGGCCAGCGAGGGCGGGCGGAAAACGAGAGGTTGAGAACCCGGATACCCAGCTCCTCACGGTTGTCCACCACCCACTGGATGCCCCTCACGATGTCCAGGAAGTCGCCCTGTCCGGCCTTGTTGAAGGCCTTGACAGAAACGATCGATGCATCCGGGGCGATACCCATGTAAGAGCCATCGTGCTGCCCTTCCTTTATCACCCGCCCACTGTGTGCCAGCACGCTGGTCATGTGGGTGCCGTGCCCACTCTCATCAAAAACCTCGCTGCCCGTGCGATCCTTGATCGCGTCGTATCGACCAATCACCCGGTCCCGGTGCTGCGTGTCCAAGGCAAGGCTGGGGTGCTCCCAGAGTCCCGAATCCAGTACCGCCACCGCGATGCCGGCGCCGGTGATGCCGTGGCGGTGTAGCTCATCCGCGCCGATTACCGCGGGGTAGTAGGTGTCCTGTCCGTAGCTCGCATAGCCGGGAATCAGCTCGGTGAAGCAGCCGCCAACAAATGCGGCGCGCAGGCTCAGATCGCGTTGTTGCCAGGCTGTGCCGTCCCTGAGCGCCGCGAAACCAATACGGAGTTCACCGCTGCGCGGCAGCAGGTTGGACGGCAGGGGTGGCAGCTCGACTACCAACTCACCGTCTTCTGGTCGGGTCAGGCTGTTCGCACGCAGTGGCACGCCGTTGAAGCTCAATTCGGTGATACCGCCAAACTGTTCGGGCCATTTCAGGCGGAGTTCCTCGAGAGCCGCGGTTTCGCTACCTTTGTTGTAGAGTCGCCAGACAAGGTATTGCCCCTGCTGTTTTAGTTCCAGGGCGCCCCCCACGTCGCAGGGTTCCGGTTCGTCCTCGGGCGGCGCCAGGGACAGGTCATCGATGTGTCGCCGGACTTCGCCGCTGGCAAGTACCTCGTCCAGCTGGGCGCGACTCATGATGGCGCCGACCGCGTCAATGATGTGCAGGCGGTGGGTGACTTCACCCTCGGCTTCCTGCACAAGCTGCGCGAGCCGGGCGCTGTCCTCGCCCTGCAGCATCACGCGCAGGGGGGCGTCTTCGCTGCGTGCCTGGGTGGCAAACAGCGAGCAGCACAGGATGAGGGCCGCGGGCCAGCGGCGCTGCCCCCGGCTGCGGTCATTGTGAGAATCAGCTATCGGCAAGGCGGGTCAGGAGACTGGTGTAATCCTCATTGAGGAGCGCCGGCACATCTTCGGGATAGGCCGGCCGGGAAAAGTAGTAGCCCTGGAGCAGGTCGCAGCGCTTCTCGACCAGGTGCTGCAATTGCTCAACCGTCTCGATGCCTTCAGCGATGACACGCAGTTTCAAGGTCTTGGCAAGGGCGATGATGGCATCCACGATTGCCACGCCGTCAGGGCTGTCCAGATCGGCGACAAAACTCTGGTCAATCTTGAGGGTGTCGATGGGGAAGCGCTTGAGATAGCTTAGGGAGGAATAGCCGGTGCCAAAGTCGTCGACTGCCAGATCCAGCCCCAGGGCCTTCAGGTCGCGCAGCTTGGCGATGTTGGTCTCGGCGTCAGTCATGATCGCGCTTTCCGTCAACTCAAGTTCCACGCGCTCCGCCGGCAGTCCGGACTTCTCCAGAATATCCGCCACCCGCTTGGCCAGCCCGCCCTGGTTAAACTGTATCGGCGACAGGTTGATGCTGATGCGGAAGTCCGGCAGGTTGAGCGAGTGCCAGTACTCGCAGTGGCGGGCGACTTCCTGCATCACCCAGTCGCCCAGTTCGATGATCAGGCCTGTGCTTTCGGCTACCGGGATAAACTCTACCGGGGATACCATGCCGCGCACAGGGTGCTTCCAGCGCACCAGTGCTTCCATACTGACGGCCCGCCCTGTCACCGCATCCACCTGGGGCTGGTAGCGCAGCTCCAGCTCATTGTTGGCCATGGCGTGGCGCAACTCTTCTTCCATTTTAAGCTGCTCGACCGCCCGGGAATTCATCTCCTCGTTGTAGAAGCGGAAGCAAGCCCGGCCCTCTGCCTTGGCCGCGTACATCGCAGTATCGGCATTGCGCACCAGGCTGTCCGGGTTGTCACCGTCCTGCGGATACAGGGCAATCCCGATACTGGGTGTGACCACCGGGTTGTGTGATTGCAGGGAGATCGGTTGTGACAGGCTGTGCAGTATCCGGCGGGCGACCGTTTCCACGTGCGCCGTGTGGGGAACGTCGGACAGCACTACAGTGAACTCGTCGCCGCCCAGGCGCGCGATTTCCGTGCCCTGTTCAGCGTCGTCCTCGGCGTTCTTGTCGGAAAAGTAGTTAATCGCGTCGTCTTCGCGCAGCTCGGAACTCAGCCGCTTGGCAATTTCCACCAGCAGCCGGTCGCCACGGCCGTGGCCAATGGAATCGTTGATGCGCTTGAAGTGATCCAGGTCGATGAACATCAGGGCCGCGTGCGAGCCGCGACGCTGGCTGCGCTTTAGAATCCGGGTCAGCTGTTCGTTAAAGCTGCGCCGGTTGGGCAGGCTGGTCAGCGGGTCATAGTAGGCGAGGTAGCGCAGCCGGTCTTCCTGCCGCTTCAGGGCATTGAAGGCATTGCTGGCGCGCAGCATGTACTGGACGTCCCGTCCCAGCAAAGACCAGTTCACGGGCTTGGTCTTGTACTGGGTCGCGCCCGCCTCGAAGCCCTGGTCAATGGATTGGCGGTCGTCGGAACCGGTGACGATCATGATCGGGATCGATTCGCCCTGGGGCATCTGGCGAATCCGCTTGCAGACTTCCAGCCCGCTCATGCCGGGCATTTCTACATCCAGAAACACGAGGTCGGGCCGTTCGCGTACGAACACGTCAATGGTCTCAGGGCCGTTGCAGGCCTCCACGACCGTCATGTCCTCTGCTTCCAGGCACTGGCGAGTCAGCAGGCGCACGTTGGCATCGTCATCGCTAACCAGGACTTTTGCCCGAAGCCGTGGTTGTGTCGTGGGGTTCATAACTGCCGCAGAGCCAAGCTGCCTGTCATGTCGAGTAGACTATCACCCCCGGGTCCCGCCGACTAGGTAATGCAAAGCCCTCCGGGATCAAGAAGTGATCCTTTCGCTGAGTTTGAAGCGCTGCTCCTGTACGAAGCGGGGGAGCTGCTGTAGCGGTATCGCCTGACTGTAATAGAAGCCCTGCACCTGGTGGCAGTGCTTGTTGCGGAGGCACTCAACCTGTTCGTAATTTTCGGCGCCTTCGGCGATCACCTGCATGCCCAACTTGTCAGCCATCTCGATAATCATGCTGCAAACCGCGACCTGCTGCGGGTTGTGCGGCAGATCGCGCACGAAGGACTGGTCGATCTTTAGGGCCGAAATCGGCAATTCGGTGAGGTGGGACAGCTGGGAGAAGCCTGTGCCGAAGTCGTCCAGGGAAAATGAGATCCCCAGCAGGCGAAGCTCGTCCATGCGTGCCTTGATCTCGCCTGGGCTTTTCAGGATGGTGCTTTCGGTCAGCTCAAATTCCAGGCGGTGCGGGTCGGCGCCGGTTCGTTGCAGGATATCCTTCACCACACCCAGGAAGCGCTCATCCTGGATCTGGGAGAAGGAGACATTGACCGCCACGTCAACGCGCTTCAGCCCCTGGTCTTCGAGCCAGTTGAGCGCGTGGCAGGCGTGCTGGATGACCTGGTAGCCGATGGTCTTCATCAGCCCCATATCCTCGCACTCGGCGATGAACTCTCCCGGGCAGACCAGTCCCCGCTCCGGGTGATTCCAGCGCAGCAGGGCCTCCAGGCCCGCCAGCTGGCCCGAGTGCAGGTCCATGCGTGGCTGGTAGTGCAATTCGAACTGGTTCTTGCGCGCCGCGGTGCGCAACTCGGATGCCAGGCTGTTGCTGCCCGCGGTGTCAAACTGGATCTGGCCACAGAAGCGGATGTACTTGCAGCCCGCCACCGCCTTGGCCTGGAGCATGGCGCTGCGCGCCGCATCCACCAGGTCGGAGAACTCCATGCCATCTTCCGGGAACAGCGCGGCGCCGATACTGGTGTCGACGGAAACCTGGTCCTCGTCGATGAGCATAGGCGTGGATACGGCCTTGAGCATGGTGTTGGCAATCAGCTCCACGTCGGCAGCGGAGCTGATATCCTCCAGCACGACCGCGAACTCATCGCCCGCCAGGCGCGCCAGGCTGTCGGTATTGCGCAGCTTGTTCATCAGGCGCCGCGCCGTGGTGCGGATCATCAGGTCGCCGTTGCTTTCCCCGTAGTGGTCGTTGATGGTGGAGAAGCGGTCGATGTTGATATACAGCAGCGCAGTAGAGAATTTGTAGCGTTGGGAACGCTCCATGGCGCGCTCCAGGTGGGCGCGAAAGCCCATGCGGTTCAGGGCGCCGGTGAGGCCGTCCCGGTTCGACAGCTGCTCAATGGTCTGGCGGGCGCGGTGTAGCTGGATACCATAGTCCAGTACCCGGTGCACCAGGGCATCGTGCAACTGGCCGCGTACCAGGTAATCCCGGGCGCCCAGGGCCTGCAGGCGCTCGGGGGTGGTATCCGTCGTTTCGTCCAGCAGCATGATCACGGGCGCCGCGGCGGGGTTTTTCTGCGCCAGGCGCAACAGGTACTCGGAATCGCGACCCTCGGCGAGAATGACCGCGTGAATGTTCGGGTCGAGCAGTGCTTCCACCGGGCGTCCGATGGTCTCGCTGTTGGCCAGGCGGAAACGCCGGGGCTGGGCGCGCGCAAGGCAATCGCTGAGTATCAGGTGATCAGCCCGATCCTCCGAAATGATCAATACCGTGTGTTGTTCCACGTATGCCCCAAAGTCCGCGCCGCCTGGCGGTGCTGCTGCTTCAGTCCCGATGCCTTTGCGGCGATGGTCTTATAATGCCGCTAATTCTTTGTATTACATGAGGTTATACGCGGGTTTTCACTGAAATTCTAGTGAATGTTTATTGAAAAGTACCGTCCGCGCGAGGCCGGTGTCCCGGCGTGCCGCGGGGGAGTGGCGAGATTCACGGTTGCTGCATTTCCCGGCAGGAGAGGCGCATTCAGGGCAGCTTTCGGGGGTTTAAATTGTGGTAAAGTGCCCCCATCTTCCCCGGTAAACCACAGCAGTAATCGCCCCCATGAGTCTAGCTTCCGATAAACTGGAAACCATTCGCCAGCAGGTCCAGCAGCACCTGGATCATGCCGAGCGCAGCCAGCTGTCACCCGCAGAGGAAGCGGCGTTGACCGCGCGCATCCGCCAGCGCCTCGAGGCCGAGAATGCGGTGATTGTGGCGCATTACTACACCTCGCCTGCGGTGCAGGCGCTGGCCGAGGAAACGGGCGGTTGTGTGTCGGATTCCCTGGAAATGGCGCGTTTTGGACACGATCACCCGGCTACGACGCTGATCGTTGCGGGGGTCAAGTTCATGGGGGAGACCGCCAAAATCCTCACCCCCCACAAGCGGGTGCTGATGCCCACGCTGGAGGCCACCTGCTCCTTGGACCTGGGCTGCCCCGCGGATGAGTTCTCCGCCTTCTGTGACGCCCACCCGGAGCGCACGGTAGTGGTCTACGCCAACACCTCGGCGGCGGTCAAAGCCCGTGCCGACTGGGTGGTCACCTCGAGTATTGCCCTGGACGTGGCCGAACACCTGGCGGCCCAGGGCAAGAAGATTATCTGGGCTCCCGACAAGCATCTCGGCGAGTATGTCCGACGGGAGACCGGCGCCGATATCCTGATGTGGGACGGTGCCTGCATCGTGCACGAAGAGTTCAAGGCCCGCGGCATCGCTGACCTCAAGCGTGTGCACCCGGACGCCGCGGTGCTGGTGCACCCGGAGTCCCCGGCGGCGGTCGTGGACCTGGCCGACCGGGTTGGTTCCACGACCCAGATCATCCGGGCCGCCCAGGAAATGGATAACGAGCGTTTCATCGTGGCCACTGACCAGGGCATTTTTTACAAGTTGCAGCAGCAGGCCCCGGACAAAGAGTTCATCATCGCCCCGACCGCGGGTAACGGTGCGACCTGTCGCAGCTGTGCCAACTGTCCGTGGATGGCGATGAATGAGCTGGAATCGCTGGCTTCGGTCTTCGACCGCGAGGACAACGAGATCTTCGTCGACCCGGCCCTGGGTGAGCAGGCCATGGTGCCGCTGCGGCGGATGCTGGACTTCGCCGCGGAGCTGCGCGTGCAGGTTCGCGGCAACGCCTGAGCCAGTGCTTAGCTGTCCATCTGCTGGCGCATGTCGGCGATATCCTGCAGCCGCTGATTGATGCGCGCCGTGGTCGGATAGTCGCTGCCGGCCAGCTTGAGTGCATAGTTGAGCTGTTTTTCCGCCTGGCCCAGGACGCCGTTGAGAATAAAGTATTCGGCCCGCGCCTGGTGTAGCCCCACGATATTCCCGGACAGCCCCTGTACCTCTGCCAGCAGGTACCACAGGCCCGGGTCCTTGGGCTTGCGCTTGCTCTGCTCCAGCAACACTTCCTCCGCTACGTGGGCGCGCTGGTCGCGCATCAGCGCCTTGGCGTAGGTCATGGTCAGGGGGTGGTTCCCCGGGGATAGCTTCAGGCGTTTCGCCAGCTTGTCTGCGGCGCGGCCGGGCTCCCCGCGCAGCAGGTCGATCTCCGCGTCAGCAATAATATACTCCAGGCGGTCGGGGTCATCTGACCAGATATCGTCCAGCTGCAGGCCCGCTTCATCGGCTCTTCCGGCGGCCGTCAGGGCCAATACCAGGCCGTAGCGCGCGGCCTCCGGGGAACGGCTCGAGCCGCTGATTTCACCGCGGAACTTCTGCACCGCCTCCTCCGGTGTATCAGCGAGCTGGTTGGCGACCCGCGCGCGCATCAGCTGGTAGTCCAGGCTCACCTGTGGCGGCTGCTTGGGGTACTGCCGGGCGCGGTTGCGCGTATCCGCGATCCGGTTTTCCGACAGGGGGTGGGTCCGCAGGAACTCGGGGACCCGGTTGCCGCCGGCATAGCGGGTTGCCTGCAGCATACGTTCGAACATGGCTGGCGCGGCGTGGGGGTCCATCCCGGCGTCCACCAGGGTCTGCATGCCCACCCGGTCCGCCTCCGCTTCGTTACTGCGGCTGTAGCGCAGGGCTGAATCCTGGGCGGCCGCCTGGGCCGCGGTCAGGGCCGCCATGCCCGCGTCGCCCCCGGCGGTGGCCATCAGCACAAAACCGGCGAGCATGGCCGCCAGGTTCAGGGGCTGCTGGCTCTTCTGGAATTCAACCCGGCGGGAGAAGTGACGCTGGCTGAGGTGCGCGATCTCGTGGGCGAGGACGGTCGCCAGTTCATCTTCGGTCTGGGCGTACGTCAGCAAGCCGTTATGCACCCCGATCACACCGCCCGGTACGGCGAAGGCGTTGATCGAGGGGTTGTCCACGACCACGAGCTCGATCCGGCGATCTTCCAGCTGGCTGTGAGTCACCAGGCGGTAGATCAGGTCCTCGAGGTAGGTGTACAGCAGGGGGTCATCGACCGTGGGCACCTGGCTGCGGAAAATCCGCAGCCAGGTGCGGCCCAACTGGTGTTCGTACTCGGCCGAAAACAGGCTGGTGCTGGCCTCACCCAGGTTGGGTAGCTTCAGGTTTTCAGTCGCAGCGCCGGCCGGATGCTGTGGGCCCATGGCAAGCGGCAGGCACAGTGCCGCTGCGAGCAGGGCAGGGCGAGGCCGGAGAAGCCTGAGCAGTCTGGGTAGGCGCAACACGTCGTCGAATCACATCACACTGGGGTTAGCCCGCATTGTACTGCATCGCAGCAGGCGGGCCAGAAAAGCCGCTTGAGCCTGCTCTGATCGGTCGCGACGAGAAAAGTTCATCGCCGGTTGGGTGGCCTGGGCCTTACAGATATACTGCTCACTCAATTGACGTCAGCGCCCACTACCGATGAGTGACACCGAGATAGAAGAAGTAGATGCCACCGGGCTGCAGTGCCCGATGCCTCTGCTCATGGCCAAGCGTGCCCTGAACAGGCTGCCGGCGGGCGGGTGCCTGCGTGTGCTGGCAACCGACCAGGGGTCGGTGCGGGACTTCCAGGTCTTTGCCGAGCAGTCCGGGCATCACCTGCTGGCATCGGATGTGGAGCAGGGTCTCTACACCCACCTGCTGCAGAAGCGGCAGGACTGATGCTGGAAATCTTCAACAAGTGGTACCGGCGCTACCTGTACGAAGAGGAGTCGGTGCTGCTGCTGGTGCTGCTGACCCTGGGTGTGGTGTTGCTGATGACCATTGGCGACATCCTGGCCCCTATCCTTGCATCCATTGTACTGGCCTACCTCATGCAGGGGGTCGCCGGTCGGCTGCAGGATTACGGCCTGCCCCAGTGGGTGGGAGTGACGGTGGCTTTTGTCGTGTTTGTGGGTGCCTTTTTCGGTTTTATCCTCGGCCTGTTGCCGCTGGCCTGGCGCCAGTTGCTGGCCCTTGCCGCAGAGATGCCGAGGATGCTCGATCAGGGGCGCCAGATCCTCAGCGTGCTGCCGGCGCGCTACCCGGAAATTGTCAGCCAGGCGCAGCTCAACCAGCTGGTGTCCCTGGCCCAGGCCGAGCTGGCGGGTTTCGGGCAGATCCTGGTCACTCGCTCCCTGGCCTCCATACCCAGCATCCTTACGGTGCTGGTCTATATCATCCTGATCCCCATCCTGGTGTTTTTCTTCCTCAAGGACCGCCAGGTCATCTTTAACTGGGTGGGCAGTTTCCTGCCCCAGCGGCGGCCGCTGCTGCGGCGCATATGGGGAGAGATGAACCTGCAGGTCGCCAACTACGCCCGCGGCAAGGTACTGGAAATCCTGATCGTTGGCTCCGTGAGCTACATGGCTTTTGTGTGGATGGGGCTGAACTACGCGGCGCTGCTGGCTCTGCTGGTGGGGCTCTCTGTGATTATCCCCTATATCGGCGCTGCGATTGTGACCCTCCCGGTGGTGATCGTGGCGTATTTCCAGTGGGGCTTTACCAATGAATTTTATTACCTGGTTCTGGTCTACTTCATCATCCAGGGCCTGGACGGCAACGTGCTGGTGCCCCTGCTGTTCTCGGAAGCGGTCAACCTGCACCCGGTAGCCATTATACTTGCGGTGCTGTTTTTCGGCGGTATCTGGGGATTGTGGGGGGTGTTCTTTGCCATCCCCCTGGCGACGCTGATCAAGGCGATCATTAATGCCTGGCCCACCCAGTTGGATGAGCCCGAGGGCGAAGCACAAGCTATCGAAACGGAGTAACGGATGCCGGTCACGGTTTTTTCCCGGGTTTGTAAACCCCTGTTTATTTTTCTGGCCGCAGTATTGCTGGCCGCCTGCGCCAGCGTGCCGGATACACCTTTGGCACCGGCCAAGAGCCCCAACGACGAGAACGCCTACCGCCTGCTGACCCTGGACAATGGCATGCAGGTGCTGCTGGTCTCGGACCCCGATACGCCAAAGGCCGCCGCTGCCCTGGATGTCATGGTGGGCAGCGGAGACAACCCGCGCGGCCGCGAGGGGCTGGCGCACTTCCTCGAGCACATGCTGTTTCTGGGCACGGACAAGTACCCGGATCCGGCGGAGTACGAACGCTTCATCACCGAGCACGGCGGTACGCGTAACGCCTATACCAGTTTCGAAAATACCAATTACTTCCTCGATGTGAATGCGGACCACCTCGCCGGTGCGCTGGATCGCTTCGCCCAGTTTTTTATCGCGCCGCGATTCGACAAGGAATACGTCGACCGGGAGATGAACGCGGTCCAGGCCGAATACCAGATGGGACTGAAAAGCGATTCCCGGCGGGGCCTGGATGTACTGCAGGAAGTGATGAACCCCGAGCACCCCTTCAGCCAGTTCTCGGTGGGCAGCCTCGAGACCCTGGCGGACCGTCCGGACGCCAGCATTCGCGACGACTTGCTGGCGTTTTACGAACGCCATTACTCCGCCAACGCAATGCGCCTCGTGGTGATGGGCAAGGAGTCGCTGGATGAACTGGAATCCCTGGTGGCGCCATTGTTCTCTCAGGTCCCCAACCGCAATTACCAGGCCGCCCAGATTGAGGCACCGCTGTTCGATCCCGAGGCCCTGCCCATGCTGGTCAAGGTGCAGCCACAGGCCACGCGGCGATTGCTGGATATCTCCTTCCCGGTGTCGGACTATCGCGCTGAATACCATGTCCAGCCGCTGTCCTACCTGGGCAACCTGGTCGGGCACGAGGGCGAGGGTAGTATCCTCTCGCAGCTGAAGGCCGAGGGCCTGGCGGAAAGCCTGTCCGCCGGCTCCGGCCTTGGCTGGCGCGGCGGCGCCCTGTTCAGCGTCAATATCGTGCTCACCGAGAAGGGCGTGACGGAATATCAGCGCGTCCTGCAGCTACTCTTTGCCTACCTGGACATGCTGCGGGACGAAGGCCCGCAGCGCTGGCTCTACGAGGAGCAGTCGCAGCTCGCCGCGCTGCGCTTCCGCTTCAAGGAGTCCCCGGAGCCGATCAACTATGTAAGCGCACTTGCCAGCGGGATGCACCACTACGCGCCGCGGGACGTACTCCAGGGCCCCTACCTGATGACCGAGTACGATCCCGATATGCTGGGGCAGCTGTTGCAGGAGGTCAGGGCTGAGCGTGCGGTGGTGACCCTGCATGACGCCAGTGTCGAGACAGACCGGGTGAGCGAGCACTACGAGGTGCCCTACGCCCGCGAAAACGTGGGCGACGCGCAGCTGGCAGACTGGCAGGCGCCGGCAAGTTCCGCTGACCTGCATCTGCCGGCGGCGAACAAATTTATTGCTGAAGACGTATCCCTGGTGGCACTGGAGGAGCCCGTGCCGGCGGCGCCGCAGCGCGTGCTGGAACGCGAGCGGCAAACTGTATGGTTCCTGCAGGACGATGATTTCCGCCTGCCCAAGGGGGCCACCTATGTCAATTTCCGCTCACCGGAAGTCGGTCAGAGCGCGCAACAGACCGCCGCCGCGGTGCTCTATACCGCACTGCTCAAGGATGCGGTCAACGAATTCGCCTATCCGGCACGGCTGGCCGGGCTGAATTTTGACCTGTACAAGCACGCCCAGGGCATCAGCTTGCGCATCAGTGGCTATAACGACAAGCAGGAGGTCCTGCTGCGGCAACTGCTGGCCACCATGTCTGACTCGAGCTTTGATGCCGCGCGTTTTGCCAACATTCGCGCCGACATTGTGCGCAGCCTGCAGAACTCGGTCGCCAAACGGCCCAGCAGCCAGGCGGTGGACGATGTCGGTGAGGCCCTGACCTACGGCGAGTGGGGCGAGCAGGCGCTGATCGAGGCACTGGAGGATATGGCGCTGGAAGACCTGGAAGCCTATGCCCGGCGCTTCTGGCGCAGCGCCTCCGCGGAGACCCTGATCTACGGCAACTACACTCCCGCGATAGCGGAGCTCGTGGCTGACGACGTGGCGGCCCTGCTCAGCGGCGGGGAGCCCCCCGAAATGCCGCCGCTGCAGGTACTGCGCCTGGCG
The DNA here is from genome assembly GCA_965222335.1 of Sediminihaliea sp. Lineage (GTDB taxonomy): Bacteria > Pseudomonadota > Gammaproteobacteria > Pseudomonadales > Halieaceae. The sequence goes on from OZ244944.1 coordinate 2,932,270, forward strand.
GCGGGGGAGAGCCTGCAGTACGCGGTGGATATTCCCCACGACGATTCGGTGATCGCCTGGTATCTGCAGGGTGCCGATGACAGCTGGCGCGACCGCGCCGCCACCGCGCTGACCGCGCAGGTCATCAAGTCCGGGTTTTTCCAGGAACTGCGAACCGAGCAGCAGTTGGGCTATGTGGTCGCGGCGATCAACTGGACCCGGTTGGATGTGCCCGGGCTGCTGTTGCTGATCCAGTCGCCGAACACCCCGGCGCCGGAAGTGGTCGCGGCGATTGATGCGTTCATGGACGGCGTACCCGCGAGCCTGGATCGGCAGCAGTTCCGGCGCCATCGCCAGGCACTGGTCACGGAGATCACCCGGCCCGACAAGAACCTGTGGGAGCGCGCCGAGTTCTACTGGCAGTCGATCGCCAAGAAACAGTACGAGTTCGACGGCCGCCAGCGGCTGGCCGACGCGGTTGCTGCCCTGACCATGGAAGAGTGGCAGGCCTACTACCAGCGCGTATTTCGCGAGCGTCAGCACAGCCTGCAGGTCGTGGCCCCCGGGCGCTGGGGAACCCTGCCCGACACAGACGGGGAAGTTGTGCGCGACGCCCAGCAAATCAAAGCAGGCCACACCACCTACCGCGTCCAGTAGCCAAACAATTGGGGACGGATACCTATTTCAGCTGAAATAGGTATCCGTCCCCAATTAATTAGGTATCCGTCCCCTTTTTAGTGCCTTTTCTATAGTTCCTAAAGGGAACTTTTGTTGTGTTTTGCCGGGCTGGCATGTAGGCTCGTAAATCTCCGCAGGCAGGATGCGGGCGATGGCCTATACTCATCCGGCTGGCCACGGAAATTAAAGTTTCATAATAGAACCAATAAGATGGGTGCGCGCATCAATCCAGGAGCGACATCGGTATGACGGAAGACAAGGATCCCCAAGAGACCCGGGAGTGGCTGGAGTCACTGGATGCGGTCCTCAAGTACAGCGGCCCCGACCGCGCAACCTGGCTGTTGATGGAACTGGCCAAGCACGCCACCGAAACCGGCGTGCGCCTGCCCACCGCGATCACCACACCTTTTCGCAATACTATCGCTCCCGCCGATGAACGGGTGATGCCCGGCGATTTGTTCATGGAGCGCCGCATCCGCTCGCTGGTGCGCTGGAACGCCTTGGCCATGGTGATGCGCGCCAATGACAACGATGAGGGGCTGGGGGGACATATCTCCAGCTTTTCCTCTTCGGCCACCCTGTACGACGTGGGTTTTAACTACTTTTTCCGCGGCACCGAGAACGGCCACCCCGGTGACCTCGTGTTCTACCAGGGCCACAGCGCCCCCGGGATGTACGCCCGTTCCTACCTGGAGGGGCGCCTCAGCGAAGAACAAATGGACAACTTCCGCCGCGAGGTCGACGGCGACGGGCTCTCCTCCTATCCCCATCCCTGGTTGATGCCGGACTACTGGCAGTTCCCGACGGTCTCCATGGGCCTGGGTCCGATCCAGGCGATCTACCAGGCCCACGTGATGAAGTACCAGCAGAGCCGCGGCCTGCTGGAGCACGGTGATCGCAATGTGTGGTGTTTCCTGGGTGACGGCGAATGCGACGAGCCCGAGTCCCTGGGCGCCATTTCCATGGCCGGCCGGGAAAAGCTGGGCAACCTGATTTTCGTGGTGAACTGCAACCTCCAGCGCCTGGACGGGCCGGTGCGCGGTAATGGCAAGATCATCCAGGAACTGGAGGGTGTATTCCGCGGTGCGGGCTGGGATGTGCTCAAGGTCGTGTGGGGTCGCAAGTGGGACCCGTTGCTGGAGCGGGACGAAAGCGGTCTGCTCCAGCAGCGCATGGACGAGGTCTGCGACGGCGAACTGCAGAACTACAAGTACAACGGCGGGGCATACACCCGGGAGCACTTTTTCGGTAAGTACCCGGAGACCCTGGACCTGGTGAAGGATCTCTCGGACGAGGACATCATGTATCTCAACCGCGGCGGACACGACCCCTACAAGGTCTACGCCGCCTATGCCGCTGCGGTGGCCCAGCACGAGCGCCCGACCGTGGTCCTGGCGATGACCGTGAAAGGCTATGGTACGGGCGAGGCCGGGGAGGCCAACAACGAGACCCATTCCCTGAAAAAGCTGGACCTGGACAACCTCAAGGCCTTCCGCGACCGTTTCGGCATTCCGATCTCTGATACCGAGCTCAAGAACGTACCCTATTACCGTCCGGCCCCGGACAGCCCGGAAATGCGCTACATGAAGCAGCGCCGGGAGGAACTGGGCGGCCTGATCCCGGCCCGGCGCAGCCAGCCAGAGCTGTTGGCCACACCGCCCCTGACCGCCTTCAACAACCAGCTCAAGGGCAGTGGTGAGCGCGAGAACTCTACTACCATGGCTTTTGTGCGCCTGCTCTCAAGCCTGGTCAAGGACAAGGAGATTGGCGAGCGGGTCGTGCCGATTGTGCCGGATGAGGCGCGGACCTTCGGCATGGAAGGCATGTTCCGCCAGCTGGGGATCTACTCCTCCGTGGGGCAGCGCTACACACCCCAGGATGCTGGCCAGATCATGTTCTACAAGGAAGACCAGAAGGGCCAGATCCTGGAGGAGGGGATCAACGAGGCCGGCGCCTTTTCCGCCTGGCTCGCGGCGGCGACCTCCTACAGCACCAGCGATTACCCCATGGTGCCCTTCTACATTTTCTATTCCATGTTTGGCTTCCAGCGCATCGGCGACCTGGCCTGGGCCGCCGGCGACAGCCAGGCCCGGGGCTTCCTGATCGGTGCCACCGCGGGGCGTACCACCCTGAACGGCGAGGGCCTGCAGCACCAGGACGGTCACAGCCACCTGCTCGCGAGTACCGTGCCCAATTGCGTGAGTTACGACCCGGCCTATGCCTACGAGCTGGCGGTGATTATCCAGGATGGCCTGCGCCGCATGTATCACGAGGGGCAGAACAAGTTCTACTACATCACCACGATGAACGAGAACTACGTCCAGCCCGAGATGCCGGAGGGCGTGGAGGACGGCATTGTCCAGGGTATCTACCTGCTCAAGCGCTCACCGGCCAGGGAGGGTCTGCGGGTGCAACTGCTGGGTGCCGGCACCATCCTGCGCGAGGTGCAGGCGGCGGCGGAGATCCTGGAGCGGGATTACCAGGTAGGCTCGGATGTGTGGAGCGTGACCAGCGTCAACGAACTGCAGCGCGAGGGCAAAGCGGCCGCGCGCTGGAACCTGTTGCACCCGGAGCAGACGCCGCGGGTGCCCTACCTCACGCGTCAGCTGGAAGGGCAGCAGGGCCCCTGTGTGATCGCCACGGATTATATCAAGGGCTATGCAGACCAGCTGCGCGAGTTTATCCCCGGGCGCTATACGGTGCTGGGCACGGACGGCTTCGGGCGCAGTGACACCCGCGCCAAGCTGCGCAAGTTTTTTGAAGTGAGCCGCGAGTACGTGGTGATTGCCGCGCTGAAGTCCCTGGCGGATGACGGCGAGCTGGACGCGTCGTTAGTGGTCGAGGCCATGCGCGACCTCGGTGTATCAGCAGACAAGGTCGACCCGCTGACCGTGTAGCGGGGCGGGCTCAACTCCAGGCGAAAAAGGATACCGCAGGTGGCAAAGCAACAAGTAACCGTACCTGATATTGGCGGCGCCGAGGGTGCCGAGGTCATCGAATTGCTGGTGGCTGTTGGCGACGAGGTCAGCGTCGAGCAGGGCCTGATCGTGCTGGAGTCGGACAAGGCCTCCATGGAGATCCCCTCCTCGCACGGTGGCAAGGTGCTGGAGATGCTGGTCTCCGAAGGCGATGAGCTGGCGGAGGGCTCCCCGATCCTGGTGCTGGAGACGGCTGGCGATGACGCCAGCGCCGATGATGACGCGGATAATAGCCCCGCCCCCGAGACCGCTCCCGAAACACAGGAGTCAGCGCCCACTACCGTCAGTGAGGCCGAGGACACTGCTGCCCAGGGTAGCCAGGACGACAGCGCGGACGAAGAAAAGGAGGCCGCCGGGGGTGAATCGAAGGATACCCGGGTACCGGTCCCGGATATCGGCACCGAGGAGGCGGTCGACCTGATCGAGGTGAACGTCGCGGTGGGCGATACCGTGGCCGAGGGTGACCCGCTGGTGGTCCTGGAATCGGACAAGGCCTCCATGGAGGTGCCCTCACCCGCGGCGGGCGAGGTGCTGGAAATCCTGGTCAAGGAGGGCGACGAGGTACGCCAGGGCGATGAATTGCTGGTGCTGCGCGTGAGTGGACAGGCCGCGGCTGCGGACCAGCCAGCGCCGACCGAAGAACCCTCCGCGCCCAAAGAAGCCCCTGCCGATAGCCCGGCCCCGTCCCGGGAAGCGGCGGCGCAGCACCCGGGGGCGCCCCGGGAGCAGGCTGCCAGGCAAGGCGCCGGCAAGGTCCCCGCCCGGCGCAGCGGCAGTGAGCTGGTCTACGCCGGCCCTGCGGTGCGCAAGCTTGCGCGGGAGCTGGGTGTGGAGCTGGACCGGGTTAATCCCAGCGGGCCCCGGGAGCGGGTCCTCAAGGAAGATGTCCAGGCGTTTGTGAAAAAGGCGCTGACCGGGCAGGGGAGCGCGACCGGGGGCATGGGGATACCCGCGGTCCCGGAAGTGGATTTCGCCGCCTTCGGTGAAATCGAGACCGTGGCCCGCAGCAAAATGGACAAGCTGACCGCGGCGAATATGCACCGCAGCTGGCTGAATGTGCCCCATGTCACCCAGTTCGACGAGGCGGATATCACCGAGCTGGAGGCATTCCGCAAATCCCTCAAGGACGAGGCCGAGACTCGCGGCACGCGCCTCACCCCGGTGCCCTTCCTGCTCAAGGCCTGCGCGATCGCCCTGCGCGACAACCCGAAATTCTGTGCCTCCGCCTCGGCGGATGGTGAGTCCCTGATCTACAAGCACTACATCCACATCGGCATGGCGGTGGACACGCCCGCGGGCCTGGTTGTGCCCGTGATTCGTGACGTCGACAAGAAAACCCTGTGGGAACTGGCCGAAGAAGTCCTGGAACTGGCGGGCAAGGCCCGGGATCGCAAGCTCAAACCTGCCGAGATGCAGGGGGGCTGCTTCAGCATCTCGAGCCTGGGGAGTATGGGTGGCACCGGGTTCACACCCATCGTCAATACACCGGAAGTCGGGATACTCGCCGTCTCCAGGGCTCAGGTCAAGCCGGTTTGGGATGGCAGCGAGTTTGTGCCCCGCACCCTGCTGCCCCTGGGTCTGTCCTATGACCACCGGGTGATCAACGGCGGTGACGCCGGGCGCTTCTGCACCCAGCTGGTGGGGCTGCTCAGCGATATCCGGCGTCTGCTTTTGTAGCGTTGGCACAAACCCTGCTAGGTTCAGGGATGCGCATTAAACCCCCGACACCATCGGCAAAACGGTGAACGCGACCTCCCAAGCCGCCATTCCCGCCTGGCAACAGGGCCTGCTTGACGGGCACCAGCTGGGTGCAGCCTACCTGGACACTGCGCGGCATTGGTTCGCACCACTGGCGGCGCGGCTTGCCGCGCACCAGCGTGGTGCGCAGCGCACGATTCTGGTGGGGCTCAATGGTTGCCAGGGTTCCGGCAAATCCACCTTGGTGGATTACCTGGTGGGTGAGCTGGCCCACACCCACGGCCTGGCCAGCGTGGCCCTGTCCCTGGATGATTTTTATCGCACCCGCGAGGAGCGTGGGCGCCTCGCGACCACGGTGCACCCATTGCTCGCTACCCGGGGTGTGCCGGGGACCCACGATATCGAGCTGCTGCAGCGCACGCTCGATGCGCTGCAGGCGGCCGGCGATGGGGACGTCGCGATCCCCCGGTTTGACAAGGCCCGAGACGACCGCCGCCCCCCGGCCGACTGGGACCCGGTGAACCTGCCGGTGCAGCTGGTGTTGCTTGAGGGCTGGTGCCTGGGCGCCCGCGCGCAAGAGGCGGCTGCGCTGGCGGCGCCGATCAATTCCCTGGAGCAGGACGAGGACGCTGATGGCCGCTGGCGGCGTTACGTTAACGACGCCCTCGCCGGCGAGTATCAGGTCCTGCACCGGCGGGTGGATTACTGGGTGATGCTGCGTGCGCCCTCGTTTGCCTGTGTGAGGGATTGGCGACGCGAGCAGGAAGATAAACTGCGCGCAACCCTGGCGCCGGGAGCGACCGACAAGACCATGGATGATGCTGCGCTGGCGCGCTTTATCCAGCACTATCAGCGCCTGACCGAGCACTGCCTGCAGTCTCTGCCTGCGCAGGTGGATGAACTGCTGGAGCTGGATGCGCAGCGGCGGGTGATCGCGGAGCGACACCCGTGACTGAATCCGCGCAGCGCCTGGTATTCACCGACCTGGACGGCACCCTGCTGGATCACGACAGCTACAGCTATGCCGCGGCGATGCCCTGCCTGCGCACCCTCGAGCGTCTGGGAATCCCGCTGATTCCCGCCACCAGCAAGACCCGGGCCGAGATAGAACAGCTGCGGGCGGAGCTGGGCAATGCCCATCCCTTTATCGTTGAGAATGGCGCGGCGGTGTTTATACCCGCGGGCTATTTCCCGGCACAGCCGGCAGAGACGACCCGGCGCGGCGACTACTGGGTGCGGGAACTGGCGCCCGGGCGACCACGCTGGCTGGCGCTGCTGGATGAGGTGCAGGCGGATTTCGCCGGCGAGTTCACGCATTTTTTTCAGCTGGGCACCACCGGCATCATGCGCGCCACGGGCCTGACCGAGTCCCGCGCGCGCCTGGCCAATCAGCGCGAGTACAGCGAGCCGGTACAATGGCTGGGGCGTGAGTCGCGCAAGCGCGCGTTTGTTGAGGAACTGCGGCGGCATGGCGCCACCGTCCTCCAGGGCGGGCGTTTCCTCTCCGTCAGCGGCGACACCGACAAGGGCCGCGCCCTGCGCTGGCTGCGCCAGTGCTATGTCGATGTCCGCGCCGGCGGCGTGGATGATCTGGCGGCGGGCGACAGTGACAATGACTGTGCCATGCTGGAGGTGGCGGCCACAGCCCTGGTGGTGCGCTCGCCAGCGCGCCCCTTCCCACAGTTGGCGCGCCAGGTGGGTGTGCTGCACAGTACGGCCTGCGGGCCCGCCGGCTGGGCGGAAGGTATCAGGGCCTGGCTCCAGGGCGAGGCAAAAATATCAGAGTGAGGCAGTGACACATGGGCGATTTTTACCAGAACGGTATCATCACGACCCTGCACCACATGGCGGACAGACCCCTGGAGGAGATGGAGGCGGAACTGCTGGGGTTCTCGGCGCGACGCCCCATGGGGCTGATTCTGCCCTCCCTGTACTCGGAGCTTGAGGGAGAGGCGCTGCCGCGGATTATTGATCACCTGACCGCGGTGCCCTACCTGTCGGAAATCGTGATTGGCCTGGACCGCGCCGACGAGGGGCAGTACCGCAAGGCGCTGGAATTCTTCGGCCGCCTGCCCCAGCACCACCGCGTGCTGTGGAATGATGGCCCACGACTGCAGGCCCTGGACAAGGAACTGCAGCGCCACGACCTGGCACCGCGCGAACTCGGCAAGGGGCGCAACGTCTGGTACTGCATGGGCTACACCCTGGCCTCCCAGCGTGCCGAATCCGTGGCCCTGCATGACTGCGATATTCTCACCTATGACCGCAGCCTGCTGGCGCGCCTGATTTACCCGGTGGCCCATCCCGGTTTCAACTACGAGTTCTGCAAGGGATATTACGCCCGGGTCGCCGGCGGCAAGATCAATGGCCGGGTGAGCCGCCTGCTGGTCACGCCCCTGCTGCGGGCGCTGAAGAAGACCCTGGGTGATATGGAGTTCCTCGAGTATATGGACAGCTTCCGCTATCCCCTCGCGGGAGAGTTCTCCTTCCGTCGCGATGTACTCACTGATATCCGGATTCCCAGCGACTGGGGTCTGGAGGTCGGCGTGCTTTCGGAGATGTATCGCAACTATGCCAACAACCGCCTGTGCCAGTCGGACATTGCCGATCGCTACGATCACAAGCACCAGGAGATGTCCGCCGACGACGTCACGCGGGGCCTGTCCAAGATGTCCATCGACATCTCCAAGGCCCTGTTCCGCAAGCTGGCGACCCGTGGCGTGACTTTTAACATGGAGACCTTCCGCTCACTCAAGGCCACCTATTACCGTATTGCCCTGGATTTCGTGGAGACCTACCACAATGACGCGGTGATGAACGGTCTGACCCTGGATATTCACAACGAGGAGAAAGCCGTGGAGCTGTTTGCGCAGAACATCATGCTGGCCGGTGAGGCCTTTATCGACCGGCCCATGGAGCGTCCCTTCATCCCCAGCTGGAGCAGGGTTTCGAGCGCGATACCCAATATGCTCGAGCAGCTGCTGGATGCGGTGGAGCAGGACCACCGGGAATTCGCGGGATAAGTGCCTTAAGCCATGCAACCGAATGACCTGCCATCCCTGCGGGACCGCGTCGAGCAGCACCTGCAGGCGATCTACCACGACAACCCCCTGCAGGCCAACCTCGACGGCCTCGCGGAGGCGCTGCTGGAACTGATGGGCGTAGCGCCGGATACGCGCCAGGCCCCCCAGCACGTGAACCACTGGACTCAGCGTGACAGCATCGTGATTACCTACGGTGACAGCCTGCTGCAGGCGGATGAAAAACCCCTGGTCACGTTAAAGCGCTTTCTTGACGAGAACACGGAGGGCCTGATCAGCGGCGTGCACATCCTGCCCTTCTATCCCTGGAGCTCCGATGACGGCTTCGCGGTGCTGGACTACTCCAGCGTGAACGAGGCCCTGGGCACCTGGGAGGATATCGGTGCCATCGCCGGCGACTACGACCTGATGGCAGACCTGGTGATCAACCACTGCTCCAGCCGCAGCCTGTGGTTCGAGAACTTCCAGCGCGGCCAGGATCCGGGGCGCGATTACTTTTTTACCGCGTCGCCGGAGGATGATCTCAGCGCCGTGGTGCGCCCGCGAACCTCGCCGCTGCTGCGCCCGGCTGAGACGCCCCGGGGCACCGAGTATGTATGGTGCACCTTCAGCCACGACCAGGTGGACCTGGATTTTCGCAATCCCGAGGTGCTCAAGCACTTCGTCAGCATCATCCGCCATTACCTCGACTGCGGGGTGCGGATATTCCGCCTCGATGCGGTGGCCTTTCTGTGGAAGGTACCCGGCACCAGCTGCCTCAACCTGGACGAGACCCACGAGGTCGTGCGCCTGCTACGGACCCTGGTAGAGCACGCCCGGGCCGACGCCATGCTGATCACCGAGACCAACATCCCCAACCGCGAGAACCTGTCCTACTTCGGCAACGCCAACGAGGCTCACTGCGTCTACAACTTTTCCCTGCCACCCCTGCTGCTCAACACCCTGGTGACCGGTGACTGCAATTACCTGAAGCAGTGGATAATGAGCATGCCGCCGGCGCAGAACGGCACCGCCTACTTCAACTTCGTCGCATCCCACGACGGTATTGGCCTGCGCCCGGCCGAGGGGCTGCTGTCAGAGCCGGAGCTACAGAGTCTGATTGCGACCATGGAATCCTTCGGTGGCCGGGTGTCCTACCGCGCGCTCGAGAACGGGGAGAGTCGCCCCTACGAGATCAACATCTCCCTGTTCGATGCCCTGCAGGGCACGCTACAGGGTCCCGACGGTCTCGGCGTAGAGCGCTTTGTCTGCGCCCACGCGATCATGCTGGCGCTGGAGGGTATTCCGGGGATCTACCTGCACAGCCTGCTGGGTACGCGCAATGACTACGCCCGGGTCGAGCACACCGGGCACAGTCGCTCGATCAACCGCCACCAGTGGCCCCTGGATGACCTGCAGACGGCCCTGGCGGACACCCGCAGCACCCATAGCCAGGTGTTCAGCCGGCTCAAGGCGCTGCTCGGCATCCGCCGGCGGCAGGCGGCGTTCCATCCCAATGCCACCCAGTTCACCCTGCATCTCGGCAGCGCGCTGGTCGGCTTCTGGCGCCAGAGCATTGACCGTCGCCAGAGTATCTTCTGCATCGCCAACATCAGCCTCGAGCCACAGCCCCTGAACCTGTTGGATCTCAACCTGATCGACGCCCACCAGTGGCGGGACCTGATCAGCGGCGAGGAATACACATCCCGCGACCAGCAGCTCACCCTGGACCCTTACCAGACCCTGTGGATCACCAACCTGCCGGACCACTGCTAGCGGCTCTCGGGGCCCTGGCGGCGGGGTCTCCTGGGCCTTTGCCTGTGCTACACTCGCGTGTCGTAGCGTGCCGGGTAACGGCTCTTTCGGAACCAGCTGATGGCTTTTTCGGAAACAGCTGATGGCTCTTTCTGAACTAGCTGATGGCTCTTTCTGAACTAGCTGATGGCTCTCACGGCGCGCCTCTATCATCCGGGTAGAAGGAAGCAGGCCCCCATGATTATCAAGCCCCGAGTCCGCGGTTTTCTCTGTACAACCACCCACCCCGAAGGCTGTGCCGCGAACGTCCGCCGGCAGATCGAGTACGTCAAATCCAACGGCCCGATCGCTGACGGCCCGCGCCGCGTTCTGGTCATTGGCGCGTCCACCGGCTACGGCCTGGCTTCGCGTATCACCGCGGCCTTCGGCGCGGGCGCTTCGACCCTGGGCGTCTTCTTTGAAAAGGAAGGCACCGAGAAAAAACCCGGTACCGCCGGCTGGTACAACGCCGCCGCCTTCCACCAGTACGCCGAGGAGGCCGGGCTTTACGCCAGGAGCATCAACGGCGACGCCTTCAGTGACGAAATCAAGCAGAAGGCGATCGAGACCATTCGCGAAGACCTGGGCCAGATCGACCTCGTGGTCTACAGCCTTGCCTCGCCCCGGCGCCAGCACCCGGTGACCGGGGAGGTGCACAATTCCACCCTGAAGCCCATCGGCCAGGACACGGTGCAGCGCGGGGTGAATACGGACAAGGAGGAGATCCAGGAGTATCACCTGCAGGCCGCGACCCAGGAAGAGATCGATAATACGGTCGCGGTAATGGGCGGTGAGGACTGGCAGATGTGGATTGAGGCCCTGGACGAGGCCGGGGTGCTGGCGGACGGCGCGAAGACCACCGCCTACACCTACATCGGCGAGAAGCTGACCTGGGATATTTACTGGCACGGTACGATTGGCGCGGCCAAACAGGACCTGGACCGGCGCGTGGTGGATATTCGCGAACGCCTTGCCCGTCGCGGCGGGGACGCGCGGGTGTCGGTGCTGAAGGCCGTGGTGACCCAGGCCAGCGCGGCGATTCCGGCGATGCCGATCTACCTGGCGATCCTGTTCAAGGTGATGAAGGCCCGGGGCGTGCACGAGGGTTGCATCGAGCAGGTAGACGGCCTGTTCCGCGACTCGCTTTACGCCGCCGACCCCGCGCTCGACGACGAAGGCCGCCTGCGCGCGGATGGCAAGGAACTGGACCCCGCGGTGCAGGCGGAGGTCGCGGATATCTGGGCGCGCATCGACAGCGCCAACCTGCGTCAAGTGTCCGATTTTGAAGGGTACAAGCGCGAGTTTCTGCAGCTTTTCGGGTTTGAGGTTGACGGGGTCGATTACGACGCCGACGTCGATCCGGTCGTGCCCATCCGGCAACTGGTGTAAGTCATGCTGACCCACGGTGTGCCTTTCCCCCTGAGCGAACGCGTGCGCCGCCTGGTGGCGCCCAATCCCGGGATGATGACCGGGCCCGGTACCAATACCTACCTGCTGGGGCAGGAGGAGGTGGCGGTGCTCGACCCCGGCCCCGACATTCCCGAGCATATCGAGGCGATCCTGGCGGCGGGGGCGGGGCGCATCCGCTGGATCGTCTGCACCCATACCCACCCGGATCACTCCCCGGCCTGGCAGGCAGTGGCGGAGGCCACCGGCGCCGAGGTCATCGGCGCGCTGCCGGCGGATGACCGTTTTCAGGACGATACCTTCGCGCCGACGATCGAGCTGTTTCACGGTCACCTGCTGGAGGCCCCGGAGTTCAGCCTGCGCGCGCTGCACACGCCGGGCCACGTCAGCAATCACTACTGCTTCTTCCTGGAGGAGGAGGGCATGGTGTTCGCCGGTGACCATATTATGAACGGCTCTACGGTGGTCATTGTGCCGCCGGGTGGGGATATGCAGGCGTATATTGAATCCCTGCGCCTGCTGTTGGATTACCCCCTGGCCTGCATTGCCCCGGGGCACGGGGAGTTGATCCTGCAACCCCGGGAGGAAGTGGCGGGCCTGATCGAGCACCGCCTCAGGCGCGAGCGTAAGGTGGTGGATGGCCTGGCGTCCCTGGCGCGCACCGACCTGACAGACCTGGTCAGGGTAGTGTATGACGACGTCGACCCGGGGCGCCATGAGTGGGCGAAGCTGTCCCTGGCGGCGCACCTGATCAAGCTGGCCCGGGAGGGCAGGGCACAGCAGCACGAGGACGAAACCTGGGAACTGCTCGCGGCAGCACCCGCCTGATCAAATCCAGAAAAATTCAGTGAGACCACAATAACAGGAGTACCGCATGAACGGCCTGATGATGAACCTGCCGCTGACCGTCACCTCAATCCTGCAGCACGCCGACAGGGTCAACGGGAGCAAGGAGATTGTCTCGGTCACCCGCGACAACCCCCGCCACCGCTACACCTATCGCGAGGCCTTCGCCCGCACCCGACAGCTGGCCAACGCCATGGCGGACTGGCAGCTGACCCCCGGCGACCGCATTGCCACCCTGGCCTGGAACGACTATCGCCACTTCGAGACCTACTACGCGTCGGCCTGCAGCGGCTTCGTGTGCCACACCATCAACCCGCGCCTGTTCCCGGAGCAACTGGTGTATATCATCAACCACGCCGAGGACCAGTACGTCTTTGTGGACCCGGACTTCCTGCCCCTGGTAGAGAAAATTGCCGACCAGTGCCCAGGGGTGAAGGGCTGGGTGGTGCTCACCGCGGCGAGTCACATGCCGGAGACCAGCCTGGCGAAGGTGATTTGTTACGAGGAGCTGATTGCCGGGCAGGACAGCGAGTTCACCTGGCCGACCCTGGATGAGGATGCCGCCTGTGCCCTGTGTTATACCTCCGGCACCACCGGCAACCCCAAGGGGGTGCTCTACTCCCACCGCTCCACCATCCTGCACGCCTACGCTTCCATGATGCCCGACGCCCTGGGGATTTCCTCCCGGGATGCCGTCCTGCCGATCGTGCCCATGTTCCACGTTAACGCCTGGGGGGTGCCGTATTCCTGCCCCATGGCCGGAGCCAAGCTGGTCTTTCCCGGTAACAAGATGGGCGACGGCGAGACCCTGGCCGACCTGATCAACAGCGAGGGCGTGACCCAGTCCGCGGGTGTTCCCACGGTATGGCTGGCGCTGCTGGCCTACCTGAAGTCCAGTGGCAAGACCGTGGACAGCCTCGAGCGTATCGTGGTCGGCGGCGCGGCCTGCCCGCTCTCGGTGATGGAGGACTTCGATCGCTACGGGGTCGAGTCCCGGGTCGGCTGGGGCATGACCGAGATGAGCCCGCTGGGCAGCATTAACGCCTGCACCGCAGACCGCGACCAGTACAGCGAGGAAGTGTTTGCCAAGCTGCGCCTGAAGGCCGGCCGCCCGGTGTTTGGCGTGGAAATGAAGATCGTGGACGAAGAGGGCAGGGAACTGCCCTGGGACGGGGTGGCCTATGGCTCCCTCAAGGTCCGCGGGCCCTGGATCTGCTCCAGCTACTTCAAACTGGAGGGCAGTAGCGCCCATGAAGAAGATGGCTGGTTTGAAACCGGCGATGTCGCCACCATCGACCCCGAGGGCTACGTGGCGATCACCGACCGCACCAAGGATGTGATCAAGTCCGGCGGTGAGTGGATCTCCTCGATCGAGGTAGAAAATGTCGCCACTGACCACCCCAAGGTCGCGGAAGCGGCGGTGATTGGCAAGTACCACCCGAAGTGGAGTGAGCGCCCGCTGCTGATCGTGGTCAAGGGACCCGACGGCCAGGACCTGACGGCGGAGGAAATGCTGGCCTGGTTCGACGGCAGGATTGCCAAGTGGTGGACCCCGGAGGCGGTGGAATTCGTCGACGAACTGCCCCACGGGGCCACCGGCAAGATTCAGAAGGTCGAGTTGCGCAAACGCTTCGAGGACTACCAGTTCCCATCTGCCTAGGGTCCTGTCGTGCTGGTTGAGTTTTTGCACTATGCGTAGTGCAGGCTAATAATATTTACGCATAACGCTTGTCATACGCCCCCGGGCTGACTATATTTGCCAGTCCTATCCCGAACTGGCAAGGGAGGTCCGGGCGTGAACAGTGACAGTGAACTACCCCTGACAGTACCTGAACTGATGGCAGTCACCGCCCGACGTGAGGGCGAGCGCCTGGCGATCGTCGATGGTGAGGTCACTCTCAGTTTCAAGGAACTGGATGACGCACGCCTGCGCGCGGCGCGGGCCCTGGCGACGATGGGCCTGGGCCGCGGCGAGCGCATCGCCATCTGGGCGCCGAACATGTACCAGTGGGTGGTCGCCGCCCTGGGCGCCCAGACCCTGGGTGGGGTGCTGGTGCCCCTGAATACCCGCCTCAAGGGCAGCGAGGCCGCTTACATTCTGCGTGCCAGCGGCGCCCGCTGGCTGTTTACCGTGCCCGAGTTCCTGGGTATGCATTACCCGGCAGCCCTGGCCGGGGAAGACCTGCCCGACCTTGAGGGCATGGTCATGCTGGAAGGAGAGCAGCCCGGGACCACGACCTGGGCGGATTTCCTGGAACAGGCCGGGGCGACGCCGCCGGAGGCCGTTGCCGAGCGTGCCGGCGCAATCACCCCCGAAGATACTCTCGACATTCTGTTCACCTCTGGCACCACCGGCAAACCCAAGGGCGTGATCACCAGCCACGGCCAGAATATCCGGGTGTTCGATACCTGGAGCCGGACCGTGGGCCTCGAAGCCAGCGATCACTACCTGGTGATCAACCCCTTCTTTCACTCCTTTGGCTACAAGGCCGGCTGGCTCGCGGCGATTATTCGCGGCGCGCGCATCCTGCCGGTGCGCAGTTTTGACCTCGACGCGGTGCTGGCCCAGATCGCCCGGGACAAAATCTCGATGATTCCCGGGCCACCCACCATCTACCAGTCCCTGCTGGCGCACCCTGACCGGGACCGCTATGACCTGTCCAGCCTGCGCCTGGCAGTCACCGGTGCGGCCCCGGTCCCCGTGCGCCTGGTGGAGCAGATGCGGGAGGAGCTCGGCTTTGAGGTGGTGGTGACCGCCTATGGGCTGACCGAGACCTGCGGGGTGGTATCGATTTGCCGGCCGGATGATAGCGCCGAGCGAATCTCGCACAGCTCCGGCCGCGCCATGGCGGGGGTCGAGATGAAATGTGTCGACGGCGAGGGCAATACCGTGCCCAGCGGCCAGGAAGGTGAAATCTGGTGCCGCGGCTTTAACGTGATGCAGGGCTACCTGGACAACCCCGAGGAAACGGCTCGCGCGATCACTGAAGACGGCTGGCTCAGGACCGGCGACGTCGGGGTGATGGACGACGACGGCTACGTGCGCATCACCGACCGGATCAAGGACATGTTTATTGTCGGTGGTTTCAACTGCTACCCGGCGGAGATCGAGAACGCCCTGAGCGAGTTGCCCGGGGTGGCCCGCGCCGCGGTGATCGGGATTCCCGACGAGCGCCTGGGCGAGGTCGCCATGGCCTTCATCGTCCCGGCGGCGGACACCGATCTGGACGCTGCCGGCGTGATCGCCTGGTCGCGCGAGCACATGGCAAATTACAAAGTGCCGCGGCAGGTGCGCCTGGTCGAGGCGCTGCCGATGAACGCCAGCGGCAAGGTCTTGAAGAACCAGCTGCGCGAGATGGCTGACGCGGAGGCCCGTTGAACACTGCACCCGCCACGGACCCGCTGCCGCAGCTGGACGATATTGATCACCGCATCATCGCCCTGCTGCGGGAGGACGGGCGCCTGCCCTACCGGGCGATTGCCCGTGAGCTGGACCTGACCGAGGCCACGGTGCGCTCGCGGGTGCGGCGCCTGGAGGACTCCAACACCATGCGGGTGGTGGCGGTTACCGATATCGAGGCCGCCGGATTTCACCTGCTGCTGGCAGTGGGCGTGCAGGTCGAAAATCGCAGTCCCGAGGCCGTGGCTCGCGACCTGGCCGCGATTCCGGAGGTGTTTTCCGTGAACGTGGTGGTGGGTACTCATGACATCGAGGCCCTGGTCGTGGCCGAGGACCAGGAGGCGCTGCATGCGCTGCTGTCCGAGCGTCTGGCGCGGGTCGAGGGGGTGCGGCGGCTCACGCCGTCGCTGGCGGTGGACGTGCTCAAGAACCAGCCCGACTGGGTGCCCCTGTGAGCCGGCGGCACCTGGACGCGGTGGACCGCGACATCGTCCAGCACCTGGCCCGGGATGCGCGGGTCAGCAACCGCCATATCGCCGCGGAACTCGGGGTGACCGAGGGCACTGTGCGGGCGCGGATCAAGCGTATGGAAGAGGAGCGGCTGATCCGCATTACCGCGGTCACCAATATTGACCGCTTTCGCGATGCCAGCCTCGCCTATATCTGGATTGAGGTAGAGCGCACCCATCAGGTCCGCGCGGTGGCGCGGGCCCTCGCGGACATTCCGGAACTGGGTTTTGTCGGGGAAATGCTCGGTCGCTCGGACCTGCTGGTGATTACCATGGTGCGCAACAATGAGCACCTGGCGGCTTTCATCCACAGCAACATCAGCGGCATTCCCGGGGTGCGGCGCACCCAGAGCACCCTGGGAGTTAATTTCATCAAGCACGATTACCGCATGGCGCGGATCGTACAGTAAGCGCAACAACAGGAATCGTTATGGACAAACGCAATAGTGCCGCCGACGCGGTGGCCCGGATAGAAAACGGCATGACCGTAGGTATTGGCGGCTGGGGGCCGCGGCGCAAGCCCATGGCCCTGGTGCGCGAGATCCTGCGCTCCGACCTGAAAGACCTGACCATTGTTGCCTACGGCGGTGCCGATGTCGGCATGCTGTGCGCTTCGGGCAAGGTGAAAAAAGTGATGTTTGCCTTTGTGTCGCTGGACTTCATCCCGCTGGAGCCCTATTTCCGCCAGGCGCGACAGGAGGGTGCGATCGAGGTCAGCGAGGTCGACGAGGGCATGATGCTGCTGGGACTGCGCGCCGCAGCCTGGGGGCTGCCCTTTATCCCCACCGAGGTGGGCCTGGGTACCGACGTCATCACCCACAACCCGGACATCAAGCTGATTGACAGCCCCTACGATGACAAGGAGTGGGTGGCGATGCCGGCACTGCCCCTGGACGTGGCCCTGTTGCACGTGGATCGCGCCGACGCCCGGGGCGTTTGCCAGATCGCGGGGCCCGATCACTACATGGACGACTGGTTCGCGCGAGCGGCCAAGACCACGATCGTGTCCTGCGAGGAGGTCGTGCCCAGCAGCTTCTTCCAGGAGCAGGCGCGGGCGCGCCAGGTATTCTGGGAGCGCAGCGCCACGAGTGCGGTGGTGGAAGTGCCCGGGGGCGCGCACCCGAGTTCCTGCAACCCCGAGTACGGCTTCGACGTGAAGCACTTCAAGGCCTACGCCGCCACCGCCAAAGACGGCGGTTTCGCCGCCTATACCGAACAGTATCTGGGCTCGGACGAGGCGGATTACCAGTCCCGCGTGGGCGGACTGGACGCCATTCGCGCCCTGCCACTGCCCACCTATTAACCGGCCGAGGAATCGAGTAATGACTGCAGCGACTGACTACACCCTGGCCGAACTCTGCATCGTGGCGGCGGCAGAAGCCTTCCGCGACGACGGCGAGAAACTGGCCACCGGGATCGGCGTGATCCCGCGCCTGGCGGCAAGCCTGGCGATGAAGACCTTCAACCCGGACCTGATGATGACGGACTCCGAGTCCTTCCTCCTCAGCGAGCCCAACCCCATCGGCCCCCGGGACCCTGACTTCCAGCAGGCGAACGAGTGCTGGATGGGTTTTTCACGGATTTTCGACAACGTCTGGAGCGGTCAGCGCCACGCGATGCTGGGCCCCACCCAGATCGACCGCTTCGGCCAGTCCAATACCTCTGCCCTGGGTGGCACCTACCAGAAGCCCAAGGTGATGATGCTGGGTGCCCGGGGGTTTCCGGGTAATTCAATCTGCCACCGCAACAGCTTCTTTGTGCCCTCCCACAATACCCGGGTGTTTCTGGAGGGGGAGTGCGATTACGTCTCCTCCATTGGCTACAACCCCGCGCGGTTGCCCCGCGGTCACCGCCTTGAGGATGTCGACATTCACCGTGTGGTGACCGACCTCTGCGTGATGGACTTCGGCGGGCCGGAGCACCAGATGCGGATTCTCTCCCTGCACCCGGGGGTGAGCGTCGAGCAGGTGCAGGAAAATACCGCCTTTGAGCTGTGCGTGCCGGCGGATATCCCGGTAACCCCGGCGCCGACGGAAGAGCAGCTGCAGATCATCGCGGCGCTGGACCCGCACGGGCAGCGCGCACAACAGATCAAGGATAACCCGCCGGGGCAGCGCCAGGCGGGAGCGAGCTGAGTCTATGAGCCTGGATACACGCCTCACACAGCTGCTGGGCTGCGATTATCCCATCGTGCAGACGGCCATGGGCTGGGTTTCGGACCCGCGCCTGGTGGCCGGCAGCGGCAACGCCGGCGCCTTTGGCTTTCTCGCCGGCGCTACCATTCCCCCGGAGGAGATGGAGCGCGACATCCTGCGGGTCAAGGAGCTCACCGACAGGCCTTTCGGCGTCAACTTCCATATGTACCAGCCCAATGCGGCGGAGATTGTCGACCTGGTGATCAAGCACGGGGTGCGGGCGGTCAGCTACTCGCGCTCGCCGGGCCCCGAGTTTATCCGCAAGCTCAAGGACGCCGGGGTGGTGTGCATGCCCACGGTGGGCCTGCCCAAGCACGCGATCAAGGCGGTGGAACTGGGCGCGGATGCAGTGACCGTGCAGGGCGGCGAGGGTGGCGGCCATACGGGCGCGATTCCCACCACCCTGCTGATTCCGCAGGTGATTGACGCCGTGGGCGACAATGTGCCGGTCGTGGCTGCCGGTGGCTTCAAGGACGGACGTGGCCTGGTAGCGGCCCTGGCCTGGGGCGCCGACGGTATCGCCATGGGCACGCGTTTCCTGCTCACCCGGGAAAGCCCGGTGCCGGACGCCACCCTGCAGCGCTACCTGGCCTGCGATGACCCGGCCCAGATCATCCGCTCCACGGCGATGGACGGTCTGCCCCAGCGCATGATCATGAACGAGCTGCTGGGGGAAATGGAAAAGGCGGGCAGCCTGAAGAAGCTGCTGATTGCAGTGCGCAACGGGCTGGCCTTTCGCAAGCACACCGGGGCCAGTTTCACCAGTCTGCTGAAATCAGCGATTGCGATGCGCGGGGCCGGTGACCTGACATCCGCGCAGGCGATCATGTCCGCCAATGCGCCGATGATCATCCAGAAGGCGATGGTCGATGGCGAGCCGAATCACGGCGTCCTGCCCAGTGGCCAGGTAGCCGGCGTTATCGACGAGTTACTGACCTGCGAGGCACTGGTCAGTGCCATCGTTGCCGAGGCCGAGGCGCGCCTGCAGGCGCTGGCCCGGTATACAACGCGGCCGGATGAATCCGGCCCTACGTGATGGCACTGGCCGGCCCCCAAGACTCAATGTGTAGGACCGAATTCATTCGGCCAGACCGGCGCCAAAGCCGCGCAGGCTAAAGGAGACAACCATGACAGCTGTATTCAACACCACCATTAGCGACGGGATCGCAGAGATGGTGCTGGACCACCCCCCTGTCAACGCTTTCGACAGCGAGGGCTGGTTTGCCATCGCCCGCGAAATCGATGCCCTGGGGGAGAACGATGCGGTACGGGTGATCCTGATCGCCGCCGAGGGCAAGGGCTTTTGCGCCGGGGTGGACATCAAGGAACTGGCGGCGGAGCCGAATCGCATCGTCGATGTGAACCGCGGCAACTATGAGACCTTCCGCGCGATCCACCGCAATCCCAGGCCGGTGATCATCGCCCTGCACGGCTTCGTGCTCGGCGGCGGCATCGGCATGGCCGGGGCCGCGGATATTCTGGTGGCCTCGGAGTGCGCCCGCTTCGGGGTGCCGGAGATCGACCGCGGTGCCATGGGCGGCGGTGCCCACCTGCAGCGGATGTTCCCGGTGCAGAAAGTGCGGCATATGTATTTTACCGGTGATTTTATTGACGCCGCGGAGGCCTACCGCCTGGGTGCGGTGGAGCAGGTGGTACCGCGGGAACAGCTGCGCGATGCCGCCCGGGCGATCGCCGTGCGCATCGCCGAGAAGTCCCCGGCGATGGTCAAGCTCGCCAAGGAGGCGCTCAATGGCATCGAGGATGGCAACCTGGAAGACAAGTATCGCTGGGAGCAGGGTTTTACCCTGGAAGCCTACACCATGGGGGACTCCCAGGAGTCCCGGGATGCGTTCGTGCAGAAGCGCGACGCCAAGTTTTAGGGCGAGTAAAAGCATGAGTACATTACCATTGTTCAGAGGTGCCCTACGCATATGAACCTGAGTTTTACCGCAGAGCAGCAGGCCTTCCGCGCCGAGATTCGTGCCTGGCTGGCAGAGCACCTGCCGTCCCAGCCACTGCAGAGTTTCGACACCGAGGAGGGCTTTCGCCAGCATCGTGAATGGGAGGCCACCCTCAACGCCGGCCGCTGGGGCATGGTGACCTGGCCGGAGGAACTCGGCGGGCGCGGATGTGACCTGATCGAGTGGTTGATCTTTGAGGAAGAGTACTACCGCGCCGGGGCGCCCCTGCGGGTGAACCAGAACGGCATCTTCCTGCTCGGCCCGACCCTGATGGAGTACGGTAGCGATGAGCAGAAGGCCCGCTTTCTGCCGCGCATGGCCCAGGGCGAGGATATCTGGGCCCAGGGCTGGTCGGAGCCGAATGCCGGCTCGGACATGGCGGCGATACGCTCCTCTGCCCGGCGCGAGGGTGACAAGTACGTGATCAACGGCCAGAAAACCTGGTCCACCCGGGCAGTATGGGCGGACTGGCTGTTTGGCATGTTCCGCACCGACCCCGAGTCCGAACGCCACCGCGGCCTGACTTTCATCCTGGTACCCCTGGACAGCCCCGGTATCACCGTGCGACCGATTCCACAGCTGGACGGCCTGCCGGGCTTCGCCGAGATCTTCTTCGACAACGTGGAAGTGGACGTGAGTAATCGGCTCGGCGATGAGGGCGCCGGCTGGGGTGTGGCCATGGCGACTGCCGGTTTTGAACGCGGCCTTATGCTGCGCTCCCCGGCGCGATTCCAGGAGACCGCGCGGCGCCTGGTGGAGCTGTACCGCGCCAACCGGGAGAGCGCCGACCGCGACCCGGCGATTCGCGACGCGGTGCTGCGCGCCTGGATGGACGCCGAGAGCTACTGCCTCAGCACCTACCAGACCGCCTGCCGGCTCAGCCAGGGCGGCAAGATCGGCGCCGAGTCATCCACCAACAAGATCTTCTGGTCCGAGCTGGATCAGAACATGCACGCCACCGCGATGAGCATTCTCGGTGCGCGCGCTGAACTGCTGCCCCATGCGCCGGATGCGGAAGGCGTCGGCAGGTGGCTGGATGGCTGGCTGTTCTCGCAGTCGGGGCCGATTTATGCGGGGACCAATGAAATCCAACGCAATATCATCGCCGAACGCATGCTAGGCATGCCTCGTTAGGAGGGGAAATGCGCTATTCACCGCAGCTTTTCGTCAGTGCCCTGCTCGGTCGGTTACGTATCGTTCAATACGCGCCCTCCCTGTGCTGCGCGCTTCCTCGATCTGCAGCGAATAGCGCATTCCTGCAGTTGGGCAGAAATATTAGAGAATTTTGAGTATGGATTTTACGTTTAGTGAAGATCAGATTTTGTTTCGGGATTCGGTGCGGGATTTTCTGCGCAACGAGGTGACACCGGAGCGGATTCGCGCCACCTGGGAGAGTGAGACGGGGCGGGACGGCGCGCTCTGGCAGCAGCTTGCCGAGCTGGGTCTGACGGGGATGACCGTGCCCGAGAGCCAGGGCGGGCTGGGGATGAATGAGCTGGATTTTGTCCTGCTGGCGGAAGAGTGCGGTTATGTTGCGCTGCCGGAACCGCTGGTGAACACCGCGCTGGTGGCGGTGCCTCTGCTGATACGCCTGGATCACGCGGATTGTGATGCCTGGCTGGCGAAGATCGCGAGCGGCGAGGCCCGGGTGGTCGCCGGTTGCGCCGCCAACGGCCTGGCCGAGGATGCGGAGGGCGCCGACCTGCTGCTCTGGGCCGAGCCGGAAGCGTTTTATATGTTGACCCCGGAGCAGGTGACCCTGCGCCACAACCCGTCTGTCGACCCCTCCCGGCGCCTGTATGCGGTGCAGGTCCATGAAGGTGTCGCGCCGGTGGTGACGGGACCGGACGCGGCGCCCCTGTACCGCGGGCTGCTGGATCGCGGCGCCCTCGGCGCTGCCGCCCAGGCCCTGGGCCTGGCCCAGCGGATGGTCGACCTGTCGGTGGCATACACTGCCGAACGCAAGCAGTTCGGCAAGCCCATCGGATCGTTCCAGGCAGTGAAGCACCATCTCGCCAACGTGGCGGTACGGCTGGAATATGCGCGGGCCCCGGTGCATCGCGCCGCTTTTGCCCTTGCGGATGACCTGCCCGGCGCCAGTGAGGCGGTGTCTCACGCCAAGCTGGCTGCCTGCGAGGCGGCGAATCTGGCGGCAAAGAACAGCATCCAGGTGCACGGCGCGATGGGCTATACCTGGGAAGTGGACTTACACATCTTTATGAAGAAAGCCTGGGCCCTCGCGGGGAGCTACGGCGACAGTGGCCTGCACAAGCAGCGCCTGAATGATCACATTTTTGCCGAAGGTGCGCAGCTGGGCGCCGGCAGCACATTTTCCCACAGCTTATAAGAGGACCATCATCATGGCAGATGCCTATATCGTAGATGCAGTACGTACCCCCACCGGCCGGCGCAAGGGCGGCCTCGCCGACGTGCACGGCGCCGATCTCGGCGCCCACGTGCTGCGGGCCCTGGTGGAGCGCAACGACATACCGGACAACGAATACGAGGACGTGATCTTCGGATGTCTGGACACCATCGGTCCCCTGGCGGGCGATATCGCCCGTACCTGCTGGCTGGCCGCGGGACTCTCCGACGAGGTACCCGGCACTACCGTGGATCGGCAGTGTGGATCCTCCCAGCAGGCGGTGCACTTCGCTGCCCAGGCGATCATGGCGGGCGTCAACGACGTGGTGGTCGCCGGCGGCGTCCAGACCATGACCCAGATCCCGATCGCTTCCGCGATGGTTGCGGCCCAGCCGCTGGGCTTCAGCGACCCCTTCTCCGGCAGCCAGGGCTGGGTGGCGAGATACGGTGACGTTGCCGTCTCCCAGTTCAAGTCGGCCCAGATGATCGCCGACAAGTGGGGCTTCAGTCGCGAGCAGATGGAGGCCTTTGCCCTCGAGTCCCACCGGCGTGCCCTGCAGGCCATCGAGGAAGGCCGCTTTGACCGCGAAGTGGTGCCCATGAACGGCGTCGATATGGACGAAACCGCGCGCCATACCTCGATGGAGAAAATGGCAGAGCTGCAACCCCTGGCCGAGGGCGGCACCATCACCGCGGCAGTCTCCAGCCAGACCTGCGACGGCGCATCGGCGATGCTGCTGGTCTCCGAGGCGGCCCTCAAGCGCTACAACCTGACTCCACGCGCCCGCATCCAGCACATGAGCGTGCGCGCCGAGGACCCGATCTGGATGCTGACCGCGCCGATTCCCGCCACCGCCTATGCCCTGAAGAAGTCCGGCATGAAGCTGGAGGACATGGACCTGGTGGAAGTGAACGAGGCCTTCGCCTCGGTGCCGATGGCCTGGATGCACGAGACCGGTTTCCCCCACGAGAAGATGAACGTCAACGGCGGCGCCATTGCCCTGGGACACCCGCTGGGTGCCACCGGCACCAAACTGATGACCACGCTCCTACACGAGTTGGAACGTACCGGCGGTCGCTACGGCCTGCAGACCATGTGCGAAGGCGGCGGCCAGGCCAATGTCACCATCATTGAGCGGCTGTGAGCCGTTCGGGCAAAAAAGGGGTCAGATCCCTTTTTTTGCTTTTCTGATGAATGGGATCTGACCCCTTTAGAAAAGGGATCTGACCCCTTTTTTGATGAA
This sequence comes from Sediminihaliea sp., assembly GCA_965222335.1. Classification (GTDB taxonomy): domain Bacteria; phylum Pseudomonadota; class Gammaproteobacteria; order Pseudomonadales; family Halieaceae. Next base: position 2,956,343 of record OZ244944.1, read on the forward strand.
CCAGCGAGGTAGGTAGGAGAGCATGAGCGGAATTTGCACAGATCGAGTAGTGATTATCACCGGCGCCGGCGGCGGCCTGGGTGCGGCCCACGCGCGGGTCCTGGCCAGCGAGGGCGCCAGCGTGATTGTCAACGACATCAACGAGGCGGCGGCCGCCGCGGTCGTCGAGGAAATTGAGCAGGCGGGCGGCAAGGCCGCGGTCAATACCTCCGACATCACGAACTACGAAGACAGTATGCAGGCCGTAAAGCAGGCGCTCGACAGCTTCGGCGGCCTGCACGCGGTGGTAAACAACGCGGGGATCAACCGCGACCGGATGTTCGCCTCCATGACCGAAGAGGAGTGGGACGCGATCATGGCGGTGCACCTGAAGGGGCACTTCTGTATCAGTTCCCACGCCGTGCATTACTGGCGCGGGCAATCCAAGGCCGGGGAGGCGGTGGACGCGCGCATCATCAACACCACCTCCGGGGCTGGCCTGCAGGGCTCGGTGGGCCAGTCAAACTACGCCGCGGCCAAGGCCGGCATCGCCGCCCTGACCCTGAACCAGGCAGCGGAGTTGGGGCGTTATGGCGTCACCGCGAACGCGATTGCCCCGGCGGCGCGCACCGGCATGACCACCGCGGTGGAAGAGATGGCGGCGCGTATGGCCAAGCCCGAGGATGGCAGCTTCGACTACTGGGCGCCGGAAAATGTGTCGCCGCTGGTCGCCTTCCTGGCATCGCCCCAGTCGGCGGATATCACCGGACGGGTGTTCGAGGCAGAAGGGGGCAAGATCTCCATCGCCGACGGCTGGCGCACTACAGAAGGCCTGGACAAGGGTGATCGCTGGCAGCCCGCGGAACTCCAATCCGCGGTAGCAGGGCTGGTGGCGAAGGAAGTCTCGGCGCAAAAAGTTTACGGGACCTGAGCCTTATGGATTTCGCCTTCACCGAAGAACAGCAGATGATCCGCGACACCGCCGCGGCCTTCTTGGCGGAAGTGTCCACCAGTACCGCCGTGCGCGAGGCCATGGCGACCGAGCGCGGCTACGACCCGGTGCTTTGGCAGAGAGTGTGCGGGGAAATGTTCTGGCCGGCGATCCACGTCCCCGAGGCCCACGGCGGCATGGGGCTGGGCTACGTCGAGCTGGTGGCAATGATGGAGCAGATGGGGCGCTACCTGTTCTGCGCGCCTTTTTTCTCTACCGTTTGCCTGGGCGTCAACGCGCTGCTGGTGGCCGGCGACGAAGCGCAGCAGGCGCGTTATTTGCCCGAGATTGTCGCCGGCAAGACCGCGACCCTGGCCTACGCGGCGCCCTCGGGCGGCTGGGACAGTGACGCAGTGACGGCGACCGTCGAGTCCCGCGGGGACGGTTACCAGCTGCAAGGCTGCTACCGCTATGTTCCGGACGGGCACACGGCGGACCTGCTGGTGGTGGCCGCCCGCGAACCGGGAAGCCGGGGCGAAGCTGGCATCAGCCTGTTTGTCCTGCCGGCAGATACGCCCGGCATAGAGCGCCGCTGGCTACCCACCATGGACCAGACGCGCAAACAGGCGGAGCTTGTTTTTACCGACGTGACGGTGCCGCCGGATGCCCTGCTGGGCGAGGCCGGGCAGGGGGCTGCGAGCCTCGCGCGGATCCTGGACCTGGCCCGGGTGGGCATCGCCGCGGACCAGGTGGGTGGCGCCCAGCAAGCACTGGATATCACCCTCGACTACCTGCAGGAGCGGGTCCAGTTCGGACGGGTTATTGCCTCCTATCAGGCGGTGAAACACAAGGCTGCGGATATGATGGTCCAGGCCGAGGCGGCACGCTCGGCGCTGTATTACGCCGCCTGCGTCGCAGACGAGGCGCTGCAGGGCGGCACTTTGGCGAATGAACTGGCCGAGGCGGCGGGCATCGCCAAGGCCTATTGCTCCGAGGCCTACTTCTTCAACGCCGGCTGCGGCATTCAGCTGCACGGCGGCGTCGGCTTTACCTCGGAATACGACATCCAGCTTTATTTCAAGCGCGCCCGCTCGACCGAGAGTTTCCTCGGTGACGGCGCCTGGCATCGGGAGCGCCTGGCGCGCGCAATCCTGGACGGGGAGGACGCGGCATGAAGCTCAGTTTCAGTGCGGCCGATGAGCAGTTTCGCGAAGAGGTGGCGACCTGGCTGGCGGAAAACCTCAGCGGTGAATTCGAGTGCGTGCGCGGCCGCGGTGGTCCGGGCGACGAGCACCACCTGGTGCAGGAGCGGAAAGCCTGGGAGCGCCGCCTGCATGAGGGTGGCTGGACCTGTATCGGCTGGCCCGAAGCCTACGGTGGGCGCGGCGCCAGTATCGAACAGCAGGTCATCTTTAACGAGGAATACGCGCGCGCGGGCGGGCCCGGGCGGATGGGCCATATCGGCGAGACCCTCACCGGTCCCACCCTGATCGCTTTCGGCAGCGAGGCCCAGCGGGAGCGTTACCTCCCGGGTATCCTGCGGGGCGAGGATTTCTGGTGCCAGGGATATTCCGAACCCAGCGCGGGCTCTGACCTTGCCAACGTCAAGACACGCGCCGTACTGGATGAGTCGGCAGGGGTATGGCGCCTCACCGGCCAGAAAGTCTGGACCTCCCTGGCCCACGAGTCAGAGTACTGCTTCGTGATCGCACGCACGGACCCCGACTCGGTGGGACACAAGGGCCTGGGCTTCTTCCTGCTGCGGATGGATCAGCCGGGCGTCTCGGTGAGGCCCATTGAGCAGATCACCGGGACCTCCGAATTCAATGAAGTCTTTTTCGACGATGCCGAGTGTGACGCCGATGATATCGTGGGCGCCCCGGGGGATGGCTGGAAAGTGGCCATGGGCCTGCTCGGGTTCGAGCGCGGGGTCTCCACCCTGGGCCAGCAGATGCTGTTCCAGAACGAGTTCGATGCGATTGTGGCGCTGGCCAAACGCAACGGCGCGGCCCGGGACCCGGCCCTGCGCCAGCGCATCGCCGATGCCCACGTCGGCCTGCGGATCATGCGCTACAACAGCATGCGAATGCTCTCTGGCGGCGAGGACGGCAGCCTGCAGAAAGAGGCCATGATCTACAAGCTGTACTGGGCGACCTGGCACCGCAACCTGGGCAAGCTGGCGATGGACGTGATGGGGCAGGAGAGCGAAATCCTCGACGCCGCACCCTATGAACTCAATCGCCTGCAGTCGATGTACCTGTTTACCCGGGCCGACACGATCTACGGCGGCACCAACCAGATCCAGCGCAATATTATCGCCGAGCGGGCGTTAGGCATGCCCCGAGAGCCCAGGGGTTGATACGTTTGTCGCGGGCCGCCGCAGGTGGCGCGATACGGCGTTGGCTGAATAAATTCAGACCTACAGGTGCGCTCGCGGGGCTAGCACCATTCTGTCCCAGCCGCATGGCATGAGATGTAGGGCGAGTTCATTCGGCCAGGACCCCGGAAAATGTAGGGCCGAATTCATTCGGCCGAAACACGCGACAAGAGGAATCAGACAAATGGCATTAAAGGAACCGCCGCCCTACGTTTCAGGGCACAACCTGCTGGCGGGCAAATCCGTGCTGGTCACCGCGGCTGCCGGCGCCGGGATCGGTTTCGCGGCCGCCACGCGGGCGGCTGAAGAGGGCGCCCGCGCGGTGATGATCAGCGATGTCCACGAGGGCCGGCTGGAGAAAGCCGTGGCTGCCCTGCGCGAATCCTCAGGCCTGGACGCGGTGTATGGAAAACTTGCGGATGTGACTGACGAAGAACAGGTGCAGGCGCTGGTGGACGAGGCCGAGTCCCGCCTCGAGGGCGTCGATATCCTGATCAACAACGCCGGCCTCGGCGGCACTCGCCTGCTGGTGGATATGCCCGACGACGAGTGGTCGCGGGTGCTCGATATCACCCTCACCGGCACCATGCGCATGACCCGCGCCATGCTGCGCAAAATGCAGCCCCGCGGCGCCGGCGTGATCGTCAACAACGCCTCCGTACTCGGCTGGCGCGCGCAGAAGGAGCAGTGCCACTACGCCGCCGCCAAGGCCGGCGTCATGGCCCTCACCCGCTGTGCCGCCCTCGAAGCCGCCGACCACGGCGTTCGCATCAATGCGGTGTCGCCCTCGATCGCCTTCCACGAGTTCCTGAAGAAAACCACGCCGATGGAATTGCTGGAGGAACTCGCGGCGAAGGAGGCCTTTGGTCGTGCCGCCGAAGTGTGGGAGGTCGCCAATGTGATGATGTTCCTGGCTTCGGATTACTCTGGCTATATGACTGGCGAGATTGTTTCGTGCTCCAGTCAGCGCGCATGAGTGGTAAGGCAGCTTCCGGGCCATTCTATGCGGCGGCGAAGGCGCGGGGGCTGCGAAACGGCCATGCTCCGTCGGTCGCGCGGTTTGGTGTGCCATACAGCCATGGTGGTTCTGTGAAGATTTGGGCTCCGACACTGCTTCCAGAGAGCCCTCGCGTGCCCACCTGCGCAGAGCGCGGCCTGATGGTTTCGCAACCCCGCGCCTCGGGACCATTCTATCCGGCGTCGAAGGCGCGGGGGCTGTGAAACGGCCATGCTCCGTCGGTCGCGCGGTTTGGTGTGCCACACAGCCATGGTGGTTGCGTGAAGATTTGGACTCTGACATAGCTTCCAGAGAGCCCCTGCGCGCCCACCTGCGCAGAGCGTGGCCTGATGGTTTCGCAACCCCCGCGCCTTCGCCGCCTGGTGCGGGGGGGGGGGGGCAGCATTCCTCGCGTCGCCGGAAAATCTGGATCGAAGCATGATATAAAAGTTTTCCGCCAAGCAGAGGCGCCAGGGCGGGAAAGGCCCTAGAGGAACCGTCAGCGGCAAGGAAGCCGCTGCCGAGCCCCCAGGGAAGGGTTCACGGCGTGTTCCGTAAGGGCCTTTCCCGTTCTGGTGCCGGTTAAGTATCTCCAGGCAGCCAAAAAATTCAGTGCATCCATCACAACCTGAAACACAATCACCAATAAACCGAGGTCAATCATGAGAGAAGCCGTCATAGTCAGCACCGCCCGCACCCCGATTGGTAAAGCCTTCCGCGGCGCCTTCAACGACACCGAGGCCCCCGCCATGGGCGGTCATGTGGTGCGCGCGGCGGTGGAGCGTGCGGGTGTGGACCCCACCATGGTCGACGATGTGATCATGGGCGCGGCCGCCCAGCAGGGTACCCAGGCTTACAACCTTGGCCGCCTCTGCGGCATCGCCGGTGGCCTGCCGGACACCACCGCGGGGATGACCATGGACCGGCAGTGCTCCTCCGGCCTGATGACCATCGCCACCGCCGCCAAGGCGATCATGTGTAACGAATACGACGTCGCGGTGGCCGGTGGGCTGGAGTCTATCTCCCTGGTCCAGAACAAGCACAAGAACAGCTACCGCAACGTGTCGCAAACAGTGCTGGATATCTCGCCCCGGGCCTACATCCAGATGATCGAGACCGCCGAGATCGTGTCCGAGCGCTACGGTATCAGCCGCGACCTCCAGGATGAGTACTCCCTGCAGAGCCAGCTACGCACGGCCCGGGCCCAGGAAGCTGGCGCCTTTGCCGACGAGATTGTGCCCATGACCACGCGCAAGGCGGTCTACAACAAGGAAACCGGGGAAACCCATTTTGAGACCGTGAACCTGGAGCAGGACGAGGGCAATCGCCCGTCCACCACCCTGGAGGGCCTGCAGTCCCTGGAGCCGGTGTTCAAGGGCGGCGAGTTTGTCAGCCAGGGGCAGTTCATCACTGCGGGCAACGCCTCCCAGCTCTCGGACGGCGCCTCTGCCTGCGTCCTGATGGACAGCCAGCTGGCGGAGCGGCAGGGCCTGCAACCCCTGGGCATCTATCGCGGCCTGGCGGTCTCCGGCTGCGCCGCGGACGAGATGGGCATCGGTCCGGTGTTTGCGATTCCCCGACTGCTGCAGCGTCATCACCTCAGCGTCGACGATATCGGTCTGTGGGAGCTGAACGAGGCCTTCGCCTGCCAGGTAATCTACTGCCGCGACCAGCTCGGCATCGACAATGACAAGCTCAACGTGAATGGCGGCGCTATTGCCATCGGCCACCCCTTCGGCATGAGCGGCGCCCGCATGGTGGGTCACGCCCTGATCGAGGGCCGTCGTCGCGGTGCGCGCTACGTGGTGGTGACCATGTGTATCGGCGGCGGCATGGGCGCTGCAGGGCTGTTTGAGGTGGCCTGACGCCGCCCGCTCAGTCATCTGCCGTTCAGGTGGCTGTGCTACACTGGCGCCGTTTTAATCCGGGCAATGGGGCCCGGGTGCATGACAGCGAACAGTCGACGGCGAAGCATGAGCAAGATAGGGGAACTGCTGGTCCAGCAGGGCAAAATATCCGAGCGCGATGTGGAGCGTACCCTGCTCGCACAGCAGGAGATGGGCGATTTTTTCGGCCAGGTGCTGGTCAAGCTGGGCCTGGTGTCAGACCTGGATCTGGCAATCGCCCTGAGCGAGCAGCTGGACATTCCCCTGCAGGGCGCTGATGCCTACCCGGAAGAACCCATCCGCCTGGACGGCGTGGCTCAGGAGTTCCTGTTCAGCAACGCGGTGGTGCCGGTGGCCCATACCGAAGAGCAGATCACCTTTGCCGCGACCGTGCCCCAGGATCCTTTCATTGCCAAGGCCCTGGCGATGGCCCTGGACGCTCCGGTGCGCATCGTCCTCGGGCTGGAAGCCGATATCAACAAGGCCCTGCAGCGCCAGTCCCGCGCGGACGAGGTGGAGGAAGAGGACGACCTCGGGGACCAGTTCGGCGGCCAGAGCGACGATGAATTTATCGAGCACCTGCGGGATCTGGCCAGTGAGGCCCCGGTCATTCGCCTGGTTAACCAGCTGATTCACCGCGCCGTGGATGTGGGCGCATCGGACATCCATATCGAGCCCTTCGAGGACGGCCTGCACCTGCGTTACCGCGTGGACGGCGTCCTCCAGGACAGCCGCGAGGCCCCCCCGGCCAACCTGGGGCCGGCGATCGCCTCGCGCATCAAGCTGCTGTCGCACATGAATATTGCCGAGCGGCGCCTGCCCCAGGACGGGCGCATCATGACCCGGGTCAAGGGGCATGAGCTGGACCTGCGGGTCTCCACCATTCCCACGGTGCACGGCGAGAGCATTGTGATGCGGGTCCTGGACCGCGAGAGCATTCGTCTCAGCCTGCCGGACATGGGTTTCTCCGCGGATACCCTGCGCCGTTACCAGGGCCTGCTGGACAGCCCCCACGGGGTCCTGCTGGTAACCGGGCCCACCGGTTCCGGTAAAACCACCACGCTGTATGCCTCACTGGCGTCGCTCGACTCCGAGCAGCTGAAAATCATCACCGTGGAAGACCCGGTGGAATACCAGCTGCAGGGCGTCAACCAGATTCAGGTGCAGGCCCAGATTGAATTGAATTTTGCCCGCGCCCTGCGCGCGATCCTGCGCCAGGACCCTGACATCATCATGATCGGGGAGATGCGCGACACCGAGACCGCGCAGATCGGCGTGCAGTCTGCCCTGACCGGGCACCTGGTCCTGTCGACCCTGCACACCAACACCGCCGCCGGCGCCATTACCCGCCTGGAAGACATGGGCGTAGAGCGCTACCTCATCACCTCCGCGGTGAACGGCGTGTTGGCGCAGCGCCTGGTGCGGACCCTGTGCAAGCACTGCAAGCACGAGGTGGCGCTGGCACCGGAGGCGATCCGTCGCTACGGGCTGGCGCCCTTCCTCGCCGACGGCCAGACCTCGGTATACCAGGCCAGTGGCTGCGAGCACTGCCTGGACTCCGGCTATGCCGGGCGCACCTCGATCCACGAGCTGTTTGTCCTCGACGAGGAGATGCACCGCGTAATCATGTCCGGCGCCGACGCGACCCTGCTGCACGCGGCTGCGCGCAAACAGGGCATGGTCACCCTGTACGAGGATGGCCTGCGCAAGGTAGTGAGCGGCAAGACCTCCCTGGAAGAGGTGATGCGCGTGACCCAGGACCAGAGCGAGTCGGAAGAAGACGTTGCCCGGGTCCAGGCACAGCTCGCCGATATGACCTCTCCCGCGGCCTGAGCCTGTCATGGCCTATTTCAGCTACAAGGCGATAGCTCGCGACGGCAAGCCTGTGGACGGCACCATCGAGGCCGAGGGCCTGGAGCCCGCGTCGCGGCAGCTGCGGGGTCAGGGCCTGACCCTGCTCAAACTGGAACCCGGCACTGCCGCCGGCGCGGTCACCGCCGCCCGCGAGGGCCGCACCCCGGGGCGGCAGGAGGTACTGTCGGTCACCAGCGAACTGGCGGTTCTGCTGCGTGCGGGCCTGCCCCTGGACCGGGCGCTGAAAGTGCTGATCGACATGGCCGCGGAACCGGCCATGCACCAGCTGCTCAGTGAATTGCTCAAGGATGTTAAAGGCGGCAAGTCCCTGAGCCAGGCGCTCCAACCCCATGACGACGTATTCGGCGCTTTTTATATCAATATGGTGCGTTCCGGCGAGGCCAGCGGTCACCTGTCAGCGGTGCTGGACCGTCTCGTGGAGTATCTGGAGAGCGCCAAGGCCAACCGCGACAGTGTTGTTTCGGCGCTGATTTATCCGGCGATCCTGCTGGTGGTCTCACTGCTGTCGATCGTGTTGATGCTCGGCTTTGTTGTGCCCCAGTTCGAGAGTTTGTTCGAGGATATGGGTGAAGCCCTGCCGCCCCTGACCAGCATGGTGATCGCGGGGGCCGATTTCATCAAGACCTGGGGCTGGCTGCTCCTGCTGTTGCTGGTAGGCGGTGGATTTTACGTGCGCAACTGGCTGCGCACCGAGGCGGGCAAGCGCCAGCGCGACCAGCGGCTGCTGAATCTGCCCCTGGCGGGCGGGATCGTGTTTGAATTTGAGGTGTCCAAATTCGCGCGCACGGTGGGGACGCTGCTGGGGAACGGCGTGTCCCTGCTGAAGGCAATTTCCATCGCCATTGATACCGTGGACAACCGGGTGATCAAGGATGCCCTGCAGGTACTGCCGCCGGCGGTCAAGGCGGGGCGGCGCATGTCCGTGGCCCTGGAAGAGACCGGCATGTTCACGCCCATGGTGATACAGATGACCCGCGTGGGCGAGGAATCGGGCAGCCTCGACAAGATGATGCTGGAGCTGGCGAAGGTCTTCGACGACCACGTACAGTCCGGGGTCAAGCGCGGCCTGACCCTGCTGGAGCCGGTCCTGATCCTGGGCATGGGATTCATTATTGCGGTGATTATTATCGCCATCCTGATGGGCATACTCTCGGTGAATGACCTGGCGATCTAGCCGCTATTCACTTGATAGCAAAAGACTGAACAAGCGAGGAAGCACTTTGATGATCGACACTGATACTTTCCGCCGCCGCAAGCCACAGGGCGGTTTTACCCTGATGGAGCTGCTGGTGGTCCTGGCCATCCTCGGCCTGTTGATGAGCCTGGTGGGTCCCCGGGTGTTGAACCAGCTCGGCGGCGCCAAGACCAAGACCGCGGGCATCCAGATCCGCGACCTGGAGCAGTCCCTGGAAATGTTCAAACTGGACGTGGGGCGTTTCCCCTCCACCGAGCAGGGCCTGGAGGCCCTGGTCAGTAAGCCCGCCGGCGTGGTGGGCTGGAACGGCCCCTACCTGAAGGGTGACGAGGTGCCCCTGGACCCCTGGAACCGTGAGTACCATTACAAGTACCCGGGCGAAAAGGGCGAGCTGGATATCTACACCTACGGCCAGAATGGCGTGCCCGGCGGGGATGGAGAAGATGCCGATGTGGGCAACTGGCGCTAGGCGTCCTGCATCCCTGGCAGCGACGGGTCCCGCGTGCGGCTTTACCCTGGTAGAGCTGATGGCGGCGCTGGCGATCGCCGCGGTAATCATGGCGGTCGCAGTACCGGCAAGCATGAAGCTTTACGACAGCATGCAGTACCGCCAGACCGTGCGTGACGTAGTGACCCTGTTTGCCAGCGCGCGCTACGAGGCGGTTAACAGTGGTCGGGCCCAGAACGTGGAAGTGCACCCGCAGGAGCGCTGGGTGCGCTTCGGCAGTGAAAAGTCGCAATTGCCCGGCAACGTGAGCGTCACCGTCCATGCGGCCCGGGAACTGAACTACGACGGCCTCGGGGTGATCCGCTTTTACCCGGAGGGCGGCGCCAGCGGCGGTGGCGTGGACATTGAGACCGACAGCGGACGCGGGGTGAGAATTGAGGTGGACTGGCTGAGGGGATCGGTGTCCCAGGAGCGTTATGCGGAGCGCTAGTAACAGGCGTGCCAGTGGTGGCTTCTCCCTGCTGGAGATGCTGGTTGCGATATCCATCCTGGCCCTGTCCCTGGGGGCCCTGTATCAGGCCACCGGCGGCGCGACCCGCAATGTACGTGCTGACGAGCGCTACGCCTACGCGGTCGAGCTGGCCCGCTCCCTGCTCGCGACTTACGGTGAGGTTCCCCGCAATGGTCTCGCCCGGCAGGGCGAAACCGCGGCCGGTTTTCTGTGGCGGGTGGAGGCGCGCCCGGTCAGCCAGGAGCAAGGTTCGGCAGTCCCCAACGGCGCCCTGCAATCGATGACGGTGAACGTAAGTTGGGCCGACGGGCAGAAGCGCCGGGAGCTGGCGCTGCACTCCGTGGTAGAGGGCAGGCAGCCGCGATGAGGCGAATTGCCGAAAACCGGCGCGCGCCGGGCTTTACCCTGGTTGAGGTGGTGGTCGCACTCACGGTGCTGTCTCTGATCATGCTGGCGACCGTGGGATCCCTGCGTACTTTTGGCAATACCCAGGTCAGCCTGGAACGCATGACCAGCCGGGTGGATGAGGTGCGCACCCTGAGCACCCTGCTGCGCGACCTGGTGGAGTCGGCCACGCTCGGCGAGTCAGCGGACGGGCTGACTCTGGGCGGCGGTGCCCGCACCAGCAGCTACTGGCGAGGGGATGAGGCGTCCCTGACCTGGCGCGCGCGGGTGATGTTTGGGGAAAATTACGGTGGGCAGTACCTGCTGCGCCTCGCGCCCGAAGAGGGGAGCCTCGTGCTGCGCTGGCGGGAGGCGGTGGGCAACCTGTCCAGCGACGATTGGAGCGAGGAACCGGCCAAGATGCTGGTGGCGGAACTGGACGAGATGGAGGTCGCCTTCCTCCCCCAGGATGGAGAGCGCTGGCAGCCCAGCTGGGATGAAGGCTCCCCCCCGGATCTGCTGAGGCTGCGGATTCGCGCCTCCGGACGGTACTGGCCGGACCTGGTCATGCAGGTGCCGCGGTGATGCGGACTGTACGCGAGCTGGAATTTTTGCCGGGTGCCGCACGTCAGCGGGGCGTGGCCCTGGCGATGGTGGTGTGGTTCCTGGCGGCCATGTCGCTGCTGGTGATGGGGATCGTGCACCACGCCCGGGTTGATGTGCAGATGACACAGGTGCACATCGCGCGGGCCAAGGTTGCGGCGGCGGGCGATGGCGCGATTAACCTGATGCTGGCGCGACACATGAATAGCCTGGGTGGCCAGCAGCGGCGCGACGCCCGCCCGGTGTTTGCGGGTGCCTTCAGGCTGGGGCCGGAGCAGGTTGCAGTGAAAATGACTGCGGTAGAGGGGTTACTGGACCTGCACGCCATGCCTCGGGAAGCGTTGACCGCGCTGCTCGTGGGCGTGGGCGGGCTACCCCCGGCGCAGGCCGGGGAGGTGGCGGCAAACATGATAGAGTTGCGCGGCTTCCGCCGGCAGGGTGCGGCGGCCGAGAGCATTGAAGGTTTTCTGCTGGCGCCGGGTTTTGACCGTGCCCTGCTGGACCGGCTGCGCGACGTTGTGCGAGCGGTGCCCGGCGGTGGCGGCTGGATGGACTGGCGCCAGGCCCCGCCGCAGGTGGTGGAGGTTTTGCGTTCGGCATTGCCGGGACAGGGGCGGCAGGACCGCAATGGGGGCGACCGTGAACAGACGGTCAGTCGAGATGGTGCGTACCGGGTAGACGCAACGGTTGCCTATAACGGCAGGACCTGGCTGCGGCGTCGCTGGGTGGAGGTGTCGCGGGGCGGCCGCGGCGAGCTGCCCTGGCGCGTGTTGCGCAGCGAGCCCCCACGGGTGATCGGCGAAGCGCAGACAACGGGATAATATATGCTGGATACATCGAAACAGTGGGTCCTGTTTGGCTACGATATGCGCCACATCGGCGCGCATTGGCGCGCCGCCTGGGTCGAATTCCTCTGGGGCGACCGCTCTCCAGTACGCGCGCGCCTGGATGAAGTAGTGCGGGTTCGGGCGGGGGACGACTATCGCTGGTTCCACGTGGGTGAAGAGGTCGAGGCGCGGGAAACGCCCTGCGAGGGTATTCTCCTGCCGGAGTCATTGACCCTGGTGCGGTCAGTCACGCTGCCGCGCGCCGCCGAGAGCGACCTCGACTCCGCGATGGCGCTGGAAGTCATGTCCCGGAGCCCCTTCCCCGGGGATGACACCGCCAGCGGCTGGCGGGTTGCCGACGTGGGCGAACAGCAGCTGCGCGTGGACCTGTGCATTGTGTCCCTGAGTGCCACCATGCGCTTCCTCGGCCAACAGTTCGGACAGCATGAGCCCCGGCAGAGGGAAATCTGGGCGGAAGTCGACGGCAAGCCGGTGATGCTACGCGGTTTTGGCGAGGGCCACCGACTCTCCCGCTACAACGCCCGGCTGCGCCGGGTTGGCATTGTGGCCGCGCTCGCGCTCTTGCTGCTGCTGGCGGCCCTCGGCGCCGCGGCGGGCAGCAAGTATCTGGAGTTACGCCAGTACCAAACGCTGGCGGCGTCGGTCCAGGCCGAGGCACAGGAAGCGATGGAGCTGCGCACAGCCCTGGCCCAGGCCAGCGAGACTGTATCGGCAGTCAATGCGATATCCGCGGAGTATCCCAACCCGCACCGTGAGCTGGTACGGCTGACCCGCCTGCTGGACGATCGCGCTTACCTCGCCCAGTTCACCATGCGCGGCCATGAGATTCGCGTGCGTGGCCGGGCCACGGATGCGGCCAGTGTGATGCAGAAGCTGACCGAGCATGAAAGCTTTGCCGAGGTCACTGCGCCGGGGGGCATTGTGAGCGTGGGCAATACGGGCCAGGAGCAGTTCACTATCAACATTCGCCTGCCGGATGGCCCCGGGGAGGTCCAGCCATGAACTGGCTGCGGGAAAACATGCGGGTTGCAATCCCGGTGTTGTTGACCCTGGCGGTGCCCCTGTTGCTGGTGCTGTACTTCGCGGGGCAGATTCTCTCAGCCCGTCTGGATTACCAGCGTGAGATCGACAACCTGGAACCGCGCATCGCGCGCCTCCAGGGACTGGTTGCTCACGAGCAGGAGCTGCGCGAGGCGGCGCGCACCGTGGGATCCGATATGACGGGCCTGGTTTTCGCTGCCTTTGAGGACGAGAGCGCGGTAGCCGCGACCCTGCAGAAAAATGTGCGCGAGCTGTTCGCGGACGCGGGGCTCAATGTCACCAACAGCCAGATTGTGCCGGTTCGCGAGGGAGAGCGCTTCGACCGGGTCGCGGTGAAACTGACGGTGGCCGGTGGCCTGGCCCAGCTGGACGTGGCGCTGGCTGGCCTCGGCACCTACCTGCCTCGCCTGATGATCGAGGACCTCGACATCTGGCCCACCCGCAGCGGCGGCCGGGGAGCGCCGGAGCAGCAGGAAATCACGGCCACCGTGCAGGTTCTGGCACTAAAGGGGCGCGCATGAATATTAACGGCCTGACCGCGCGTTACCGCGATCAGCGTAATCCGAAGCGCACGGAGCGCCGGGTGGAGCTGGTCTGTATTGCCGCCGGTGCCCTGTTGCTGCTGCAGCTGGGGTTCCTGACCTGGCACGCGCTGGTTGCGCCCTCCCCGGAGCCGGTGGCGCCGGCGGCGGGACTGCTGGCCGTCGGTGATCTTGCCGAGCGCGGTGCCGTGAACCAGCGTGACAGTGCCGAGCTGACCGCGCGGCCCCTGTTCTGGGAGAGTCGGCGCCCCATGCAGGCCGTGGCCGAGGCACCGAAGGCGGCCCCCGAGGAAAAGTCATCTCCCAAGCTGAAGGGGCTGACTTTGCACGGCGTGTTTGGCACCGATGACTCCCAGGGAATTATTGCCACCGTCGAGGGCAAGCGCCAGCGACTCATGGAGGGGGATTCCGTCTCCGGCTGGCGGTTGCAGCGGGTTGAGCGTGAGGAAGTCGAGTTCATCAGTGGCGCAAACTCGCAGGTTGTGCGTCTCAAACGGGTGGAAACCGGTATTCAATTCGAAAACGTGCCGCGGGAAAGTGCGGGCCAGGCGCCCGCCAGCAGCGGTAGCGATAAGAAGAAGCAGGCGCAGGAGCAGCCAGAGGGTGAGCTGGTGCTCGGGGGGCGTCGCTAATGATCAACGGGGTAAACATAATGCAAATTCGAACGCGGCTACTGCCGCTGGTGCTGCTTTGCAGCCTGTCCAGCTGTGCCTTGCTGGAAAACCAGTTCACCGGCACGGCACCCAAGTTGCCCGACCCGAACCAGCCACCGCCGCAAGCAGGGGAAGAGGGCCTGTCGCGCTCTGCAGGTGAGCTGGCAGAGAGCCAGCGCAATGAAAGTGAGCGCGTGGAGCCGGTGCTTTATCGCGGTAGTGATCGCCAGGTCAACATGCCGGAGGCGCGCCCCCCGGTGAAACTGGTGGGTGATGCGGTCAGCCTCAATTTCGAGGAGGCGCCACTGGGGGAGGTCGTACACGCGGTACTGGGCGACATCCTTGAGCTGGATTACATCGTCGATCACCCGGTGCAGGGCAAGATTACCCTGCGCTCCCGCACACCGATCCCCCGCGACCAGTTGCTGCAGGTGGTTGAGTCGCTGCTCAAAGCCAACAATGTATTGATGGTGCGCGACCAGCAGGGGCGCTTCCTGATCACTGGAGCGCAGCAGGCGTCGCGCATGGCGCCCAGCCTGGCCAACCCCTCGGCGCCGGGTGTGGGCTACAGCACGATCGTGGTACCGCTGCAGTACATCAGCGCCAGCAATATGGCAGAAATTCTGAAACCAGTGGCCGATGAATCCGCATTCGTGCGGGTGGACAACCCGCGGAATCTGCTGATGCTCGCCGGCACCCAGGCCCAGCTGGCAGGCTGGCTGGACATGGTCACGACCTTTGACGTGGACCTCCTCAAGGGCATGTCGGTTGGCCTGTTTCCCCTGGAGCACAGCGGCGTGGTTGAGACCGCGGAAGTCCTGAACGGCATGTTGCGCAGCGGCAGCGGCGATGAGGGCGGCAACTTCGCGCAGCTGGTGAAGATCATCCCGATCAAGCGTCTTAACAGCCTGCTTGTGGTCACCCCGAGGTCCCACTACCTGGATACCGTGAACACCTGGGTCCAGCGCCTGGATGCGCCACCTGACAGCAAATTTGCCAAGCGGCTGTACGTGTATCCGGTACAGAACACGACCGCAAGTCGCCTGGCCGACCTGCTCACCCGGATTTACTCCGGCGGTGGCGGAGGCAGCAATCGCACCGGCCGCACCGGCGGTGGCGCCCTGGACAGCGGCGGCGTGGCCCCCGGGATGTCCATGGAATCCATCGGCAGTGGCAGTAGTGGCGGCAGCGGCGGCGGTGGTAACGTGGGCGCCAACTTCGGCAGCAATGACACTGACGACTCCGTGGCCAGCAGTAGCGTGTCAGGGGTTGGCGGTGAAAGCATGGGTGACGTCGAGGACGTCCGTGTGGTCGCCGATGACGAGAACAATTCCCTGATGATTTATGCGACCGGCAAGCAGTACGAGATTATTGCTGATGCCCTGGACGAGTTGGATGTGGTGGCAACCCAGGTCATTATCGAGGCGAGCATCCTCGAGGTCACCCTGACCGAGGAACTGCGCTACGGCCTGGAGTGGACATTCAAGAACGGGCTGGGTACTTCCTACGACGGTTTGGGGCAGCTGACCAATTCCGGCAGCAGTCCCTCGGCGGTGTCACCGGGATTTTCCTATAGTGTTACCAACTCTCTGGGCAATATCAGCGCCGTGCTCAACGCCCTGGCGGAGGATTCCCTGATCAACGTGATCTCCACCCCCTCGGTCATGGTGCTGGACAACCATCTGGCTTACATTCACGTGGGCGACCAGGTGCCCGTGCGCCAGGGGTCCTTTGTCCAGGAGGGCGGCACCGTGACCGAGAACTTCCAGTACCGCGACACCGGGGTCAAGCTCAATGTGCGGCCCTCGGTCAATGCCGGGCGGCTGGTCACCATGGATGTGGAGCAGTCGGTGACCGACGTCGGCACGGTTGACTCCGCCACCGGCCAGCGCACCTTCCTGGAGCGCAACATCATGAGCCGGGTCGCGGTACGTTCGGACGAGTCGGTAGTACTGGGAGGCCTGATTCGCGAGAATGCTTCCAGCACGGATTCCGGGGTGCCCCTCCTGCATCGTATTCCCGTGGTCGGCAGCCTTTTCGGGACCACCTCCAATGAGAACAGGCGCACCGAACTGCTGGTGATCATCACCCCACGCGTCATTGCCAACGAAAGCGAGCTGCGCGAGGTGAGCAATGAGCTGCGTTCGCAGGTGCGCACCATGGACCTGATTGTGGGTCCGGCGGAGTAGGGCGGTGCTGGTCTCCATTCACATGCCGAAGACCGCCGGGTCGAGCTTTCGCGCGACCCTGGAGGCCGAGTTCGGCGAGCAGTTCCTGGCCGACTATGCAGATTACCCCCTGGCGAGTACTCCGCTGGAGCGGCACACCCGCGCGCTGGAGGACTGCATGGCGGCAGAGCCGGCGGCATTCGCCGGGGTCAGCTGCCTGCACGGGCACTTCCTGCCGCTGAAATACCTGCTGCTCGCGGACCAGGTGGACTGTCGCTTTGTCACCTGGCTGAGGGATCCGCTGGACCGCCTCGTCTCCCATTACGATTACTGGCAGCGCAGCTATGATCCCGCCAGCGCCGATACGTCCAGCCTCCACCGGCGCGTGGTGGAAGAGCGCTGGAGCCTCGAACGCTTCTGCCTGGCGCCGGAATTGCGCAATGTGTATACGGAGTTCCTCTGGGGCTTCCCTCTACACATGCTGGATTTCGTGGGAATCACGGAATTTTATAACGAAGATTTACGGGAATTTGCCGCACTTTTTCTCAGTGGCCCCGTCGAAGCACTCAACCTGAACGTCTCACAGCAGGCACGCGGTGCCGAGCAGCTCCCGCCCCGGCTGCGGGAGCGAGTGCGGGCATTCCACCGCGCAGACGTCGAACTTTACCAGTGGGCCCTCCGCCAGCGGCGTTCGCGACTCAGCCTCGCCAGCTGAAACCGGCCCTTTGTGTTGCGCTCATGGCCTGCGTATAATGCGCGCGCTTGGAATTCATTTCTTCAGGATTATCAATATGTTAGCAATAAGTCGCTGGCTTTGTGCCGTTGCCTTTGTGGCCGCCTTGGGTGTTCTTGTCAGTGCCTGCGGGGATTCCGGGTCGGGCAAGCGGGAACTCACCGAGGCCGACATCGCCCAGCTCGAAGAGCGGGTGCGCGCGCGCTGGCAGACCCTCGAGGCCAAGGACTTCGGTGCGACCTGGGAATACTCTACACCCACTTATAGAGCTTTATTCCCTAAGCGGCTGTTTGTTAATAAATTTTCTTACGCGGTAGATTGGCAGTTGACAGGTGTTGAAGTGGTTAACTATGATGCCGATGCAGCTGTAGCAAGTGTGGCGGTTCGGGTCATGTCCAAATCGACCAAACAAACTGCAGTATCTGCCAAGTTTGGTGCGTTGCCTTCCACGATCCGCGAGAACTGGGTTCTCACAGATGGTGAGTGGTGGCATAGTGCCAATATATAGGCAGGTATGCGGTTGACAGCTGGCTGCAGTTAGCAATAATAGCGCTAGCAATCTGTACTTTGGTTGTGAAGTAAAAAACACATTAGGAGTCTCCTCTTATGAATGCAAAGTTTAAGCCCTTGGGTCTGGCCGCTGCCGTTGCAGCCGCTACGGCGGGTTATACTGGCGTTTCCACCGCGCAGGTTACTGCGTCTGGCAACGACCTGGGTGACCTGGCACTGATCCCCTATTACACCGTGCGCGACGGTTACGTATCCGGCGTTCACATCACTAACACTTCAGACCTGACTCAGGTTGTTAAAGTACGTATGCGCCGTGGTACTGACTCCATGGACGCGCTTGACTTTAACCTGATCCTGTCTCCGAAGGACGTCTGGACCGGTTTTATCGCGGCTGAAGGTGACGACATCGTCTTCAACACCACCGATAACTCCTGTACCGCGCCTGCGACTACCAATGGCAAGTTCGTGATGCCCGGTATCTACCGTGCTGACGCCGACGAAGGTTACATCGAAATCATCGGCATGGGTTCCGCCGATGACACGCAGCCGATCTACGCGTCTGCCCTGCACGATTCAGACGGCGTTCCGGCTGACTGTGAAGCGGTTCGCGACAACTTCTTTGCGAACGGCGTTGCCACGACCAAGAAAGGTACTGTGGACGGCCTGACCTCTGTGCAGCGTGTCGATTCCAGCAAGACCACGCTGGGTCTGAACACCTACGAGGACACCGGTAACGTACTGAAGGTTTCTTACTTCATGCGCGACGCGGACAGCGGTCTCGAGTTTGGT
Organism: Sediminihaliea sp.; assembly: GCA_965222335.1. GTDB lineage: Bacteria > Pseudomonadota > Gammaproteobacteria > Pseudomonadales > Halieaceae. The sequence goes on from OZ244944.1 coordinate 2,974,813, forward strand.
AACAGCGCGACTCACATCGCCGACTTCCTGGACCTGCCGTCTATCACCAACCAGCAGTTTGGTCTGTTCAGCGGTGACCTGCTGGGCTTCGACTTCCCTGACCTGAATGGTGGTGTTCCGGGCAGCCCGAGTGCTGACACAGGCAAGTTTACCCTGCTGCGTCAAAACCTGGGTAGCGCGTCCGTGATCAACGACTGGTCAGCCAACGCCGACCTGAACGTGGGCACTGACTGGGTTATCACCTTCCCGGGCCAGTACACCATGCTGGATCTGCCGCATTACTTCGCGTCCCTGCTGACTGCCGGCACCGAAGATGCAATCCCCTGTAACTCAGGTATGCCTATCGCAGCTGGCCCCGCGTCACCTGCTGGCGTAGACCCTGAAGGTGCTTGTGATCACCGTGACATTCCGGCCGTAGCGCTGTTCGATGTCTACGATCGTGAAGAACAGACCCTGATCCAGCCGGAAGGCGGTCTGGTCGTGTCTCCGCAGATCCCGGGCGCCGTGGTACAGACGGAACTGCCGTTCGAAGTTAACGTTGTGCAGTGGGGCCCCGAGCCCGTGCTGGGCAGCGAGAACTCCGACATCACTGTTGCTGCGCCTGACAGCCCCTTCGGTTGGGCAGAGCTGGCGGTAACCAGCCGTACCGATACTACCCTGGCAATCTGTGAAGCTTCAGCTGCCAGCGCTGGTATCAACATCGGTAACGGTACTGCTGCGATCCTGTCCGCAGTCAACGCCTACGGTTGTACGAGCGAAGAAGCCACCCGCGACCTGATCCCCAAGATCGGTTTCGTGGCCTGGCAGCGTAACTTCCCGAGCAACCCGGCTGCTAACTACGGCCGCATCATCGAGCACTCTTACAACGTAGTATCTTCTTAAGAGTCTCGAGGCATGGCGCTTCGGCGCCCTGCTGAGGTAAACTTCGAACCGGCACCGCAAGGTGCCGGTTTTTTTTGTCCCGAGGTTATGACATATGTTTTCCCGCGTTTTTTCTACCCTACTCTTTGCCTTCGTCCTGTCGTCCCCCGCGCTCCACGCGGAAGTGATTATTGAGGACGGGGACCTCGCCATGAGCCGCGCCGAGTTTGAGGAGGTGGTGTCCCGCTGGAGCGCCGAAATGCGGCAGTCGGCGGCCAACGACACCGGTGACCGTCTGGAGCTGATCAGTATTGCGGTGGCCAACAAGAAACTGGCAAAAATGGCAGATGAACTGAAACCTGCAGATGACCCGGACGCCTACTGGAAACTGCATTTCCAGTTGCAGACCCTGAAGCGGCGTTTCATGATCAAGAACTTCGTGGATGCCCTCGAGGTGCCCGATATGACCGCACTGGCGGAAGAGCGCTATCGCACCGAGAAAGACAAGTACGCGAAGGTGCCGGAAAAGCGCCTGACCAGCCATATTCTCTTTGCCTGCCCCCCGCGGCAGTGTGATCGTGAGACCGTGCGACCGGTAGCCAATGAGGTTCTGGAGGAACTGCGCGCCGGTGCTGATTTTGCCGCGATGGTCGAGAAACACTCCGGTGATCCGAGCTCAAAAAAGCGTGGCGGCCTGTTCGACAAATGGTTTGCCCTGGGTGAAAAGGGCGTGATGCCACGCTACACCGGTGCCGCTTTCGAAATCGAGGAGATCGGTGATTACCAGATGGTGGAAACCGAGTTCGGCGTGCACATTGTGCGCCTGGACGGCATTGAGGAAGCGCATTACCTGCCTTTTGAAGAGGTGAAAGACAAGATCGTCAAGGCGCTGGAGAACGAGTATATCAAACTGGCAGTGACCGACTTTGAAAATTCCCTGCGCGTGACCGACGACGCCCGGATCGACGGCGCGGCGATGGAGGAGATCTTCGCCCCCTATAAAACCGCGGAGTAAAGCCCCATGGCAGGCGCAGAGCCGCGTTCGCTTCTCCTTGTAACGGGCATGCACCGCAGCGGTACTTCCGCCTTGTGTGCTGCCCTGCGCGCCGCGGGCGCCAGCTTTGGTGACCACCTGCTGGAAGCCATGGCGGGGGTGAACGACGAGGGCTTCTGGGAAGACGCTGACGTGGTGGCCCTGAATGAGCGCCTGCTCGCCGCCCGCGACTCTGCCTGGTACAGCCTGGCGGGCAAGCTCGCGGGAGAGACCTGGTCTCCTGAGGAGTTTGCCACCGAGTATGCCCTCGCTGCGGAAATCCTCGCGCGGGGCTTCGGTCCCGGTCCGGTTGAGGCGGTGAAAGATCCCCGCTTTTGCCTGACCCTGGGCTTCTGGTTGCGCGCCTGCGCCGACGTCGGCGTGGCGGCCAACGTCTGTGTCGCCAGTCGTGCCCCGCTTGAAGTGGCCAGCTCTCTTGAGCGTCGGGATGGCTTTCCGATCGGCTATGGCCTGCGACTGGCTTACCAGTACCTTGTCGCCCTGCAGTCCGCACTGCCCGGGACTACCACCCTGATCTGCTATCCCGACCTGTTGCGAGATGCCGCGTCCTCCCTGGCGCCACTGGCAGAAAACCTGCCCGCCGGGGCATTGGACCTCGCGCGGGCGGCGGAGGCGGTCCGCGGCGACCTGCGCCATCAGGTCGTGGAAGAGCAGGGCGGGGCGCTGCATGGGGCACCGGTGCAGTTGACTGATCTGGCGGCGCTTAAAGATGCCGTGAATGCCGAGTACCCCGCCGGGGACCTCCTGCGGGACTTTGCCGGCAGTGTGGTGAGCCGCGGCAACCAGTTGACCGATATCGGTACCGCACACAGCGAAGCCCTGCTGACTATCGAGGCCAAGGACCGCGACAACGCGCAGCTCGCTGCCGAATACGAGCAGGCCCTGGCGACGATCGCCGAGCGCGACGAGCAGATCGCCGAATTCGATCGCCGCCTGCAGCAGACGGGTGATGAACTGGCCACGGCCCTGGCGACTATCGACGAGCGCGATGGGCAAATCCGGGAGTTCGACCGGCGGTTGGCGGAGATCGGCGCGATGCACTCCCACGCCCTGGAAGTGATCGCCGACAAGGATCGCCAGATCGACGAGTTCAAGGCGCGTATCGACCAGCTGTGCAACCTGCCCGTGATCGGCCTCGCCTTCCGCATGGCAAAGAATCATGCCAAACGTTGATGTTGTGGTCCCGGTATACCGGGGCCTCGAAGAAACCCGTCGCTGCATCGACTCGGTGCTGGCCACCGTGGACCCGGGGACCGTGCGCCTGGTGCTGGTCAACGATGCTTCACCAGAGCCCGACGTCGGCGCACTGCTGCGCGACTACGCCGCGCAGCATGCCAACATCATCTTGCTTGAAAACCCCGAGAATCTCGGCTTTGTGGCCACCGCCAATCGCGGCATGGCCCACGATGCCCAGCGTGACGTGCTCCTCCTCAACAGCGACGTAGAGGTTGCCAATGACTGGCTGATCCGGCTGCAGGCAGCGGCCTACAGCGCGGACAAGGTGGGTTCGGTCACGCCCTTTGCCAACAACGCCACGATCACCAGCTTTCCCAACCTGTGCAAGGACAACGAGCTGCTGTTTGACCTGTCACTGGTGGAAGTGGATGCCCACTTCGCGACCCGCCCGCTCGAGGACAGCCTCTGGCAGATTCCCTCGGGTATTGGCTGCTGCATGTACCTCCGGCGTGACTGCCTGGAGGCAATTGGCCTGTTTGACCTGGAGACATTCGGTCGCGGCTACGGCGAGGAAAACGACTGGTGCCAGCGGGCCCAGCAGGCGGGCTGGCCCAACTATCACGCGGGCAACTGCTTCATTTATCACAAGGGCGGTGTCAGCTTTGCCGAGGAGCAGGGCCCCCGGATCACTCGCGCCCTGGAGATCCTCGATCAGCGATACCCCCGGTATCACGCCGATATTCAGCGCTACATCGCAAGCGACCCGGCACGCCAGGCACGCACCGAGGCGATCCTGGCACTGTTTGCCCGGGTGCAGCGCCCCAAGATCCTGGCGATTTCCCACAAGCTCGGTGGCGGTGCCCAGCAGCATGTAGACGAGCTCGCGAGCTTTTACGCGGTGGATGCCTTGTTTCTGCAGCTTACCCCCGAGCAGGAGGGACGCAGTGTCACCCTGAGTTTCTTTGACCGGGGCCAGCGTCTGCAGGACGGCCTGCATTTTGATATCGACGCGGAGTACGACAAGCTGGTCGCCCTGTTGCGCGAGCTGGGGGTGGGGCATGTCCATTTCCACCACACCATGGGCCTGCACCCGCGCCTGTGGGTGCTGGGTGAGTCCCTGGGCTGCAGTCATGACCTGACTGTTCACGACTACTACCTGGTGAACGGCAACCCGACCCTGACCGACGCCGACGCCTTTTTTGTCGAGGAATCAGCGGCAGATTTCGACCAGCGCTGCGCTGGCCACTACCCCCTGCCGGAGGGCCTGAGCGCCGCAGACTGGCGCGCCAACCAGGCCCTGTTGATCGACGCCGCGCGCCACGTGATATTTCCCTCGATGGACTGTGCGGTGCGATTCCAGCGCTTTTTTCAGGTCTCGCAGCCGGTCACAGCCTGGCATCCGGACTACCTGGCGTCCCAGCCCTACCCGGTCCCCACCTGGCGCCATTCGGGAGCCCGGCCCCTGCGGGTGCTGGTGCTGGGGGCGATCAGCCGCGAGAAGGGCGCGGACGTGCTGGAAGCGGTGGCGGAAGCCCTGGCTGATGCACCCGTGGAAATGCACCTGCTGGGCTACGCCTACCGCGCCCTGTCCGGGCAGGTGCAGACCCACGGCCCCTACGACAATCGCGAGGTCTACCGACTGGTTGAGGACCTGCAGCCCGATGTGGTCTGGTATCCCGCTCTCTGGCCCGAGACCTACAGTTACACCCTGAGCATTGCCCTGCACCTGGGCCTGCCGGTGGTGGTGCCCGACCTGGGCGCCTTTGCCGAGCGGGTCGCGGGACGGCCTGTTAGCGCAGTCTGTGCCTGGGATCGCTCGATTCAGGAGTGGCAGGGTTTCTGGCGCGAGGTGGCAGAGCAAGGCCTGCCGCCGGGCGCGCTTGCGCCAGCACCGGATCCTGCCGTACCCGCCGCTGACGGGCAGGCATTTTACGCCTCGCAGTACCTCGAGGGCATTGAGATCAAGGCCGGGTCACTCGCCGCTGACATCCTCGAGTCGGTAAGAGGCAACTGCCACCTTGGGGTGCCCACTCTCTCCGGCTCCGAGCGTATCCTGGGCCGCATCTGGCGCCTCAGCCGCCGGCCCGCGGTGGCGAAGGTGCTGTCGCTGGTGCCATTCCGCGTGCAGCGCGCCATCAAGCGACGCCTCTCCGCGCGGCCGATGCACGATATCGTGCGCTGAACTTTTTTGCGGCGAGCCTTTTCGCTGACGCTCGCTGGCGGCAGTCGATTCCGGCATAATGCCGGGCTGCCGTTCCCGGGAAAATCATGGCAACTATCTACCTACATATCGGTGCGCCCAAGACCGCGACGTCCAGTATCCAGAGTGCGCTGGTGCAGGCCAGGCCGGCGCTGCTGGAGCGCGGTGTGCTGTATCCCGACAGCTGTCGTCAGGGTGATGCCCACCACGTGCTGGTCTGCGACCTGATCGACAAGTACCAGGCGAGTCCCATGCCGGCAGTGTGGTACGGCGACTACCCCCGCGGTCAGGCCTGGGCATCATTGGCTGCTGAGCTGGAAGAGTACGGCGATCGCATTCACTCGGCAATTCTCAGCTCCGAGCTGTTCTTCGGCCAGTCGCGACGCCTCCCGCGCATGCTGGATGACATCCTGGCGGCGCTCCCGGGGCATGAATTCAAGGTGCTGCTGTATCTGCGGCCACAGGATCAGCTCTACAGTTCGTTCTACAACCAGGACGTCAAGGGTGCCCGCCAGTGGCCAGGCACTGCCTACGAATTCTACGAGACCCACCAGCTGTTCCACCGCGATTACCACGCGGTTTGCCGCATCTGGGCACAGGCCTTCGGCGAGGAAAACCTGATGGTGCGGCCCTACGAGCCCAGCCAGTGGCGTGAAGGCAATATGCTGGCGGATTTCTGCGACGCCATTGGCGTCCCGGGGCTCACCCTGCAGGTGGGCCAGGAGCCCAACGAGGGGCTGGGGATGAACCAGCTGTACATCAAGCGCTGCCTGAACCAGGTCGGCTTCCCCAAGGAGTGGAACGACCGGGTGATGTTCCTGCTGTTGCAACTGTGCGAGGAGCCCCGTAGCGCGAATACCCTGTATGTAAACCGGCGCCTGTACAGCCGGCTGTGCAAGGGCTGGGAGCGGGCGAATCGCAGGGTGGCGCAGGATTTCCTGGGCCGTGAAACCTTGTTTGAGCGCGACTTTCCCAGTGCCGATGACCTCACGCCACATGTCCTGGATCGCGAGATGCTCGCTGCGTATCTGGCGGCGCTGGATGCGGTGCTGCGCAAAGGCGAACACGAGGACCTGCGACCACTGTTTGCCCGAGGCGGGCTGCTTGTTGCCGCCGAGCAGCAGCTGTGGGATGCGCTGTCCCGGGAGAGCATCACGCGCCTGGTGGACTGGAGTCGCGACGGGAATTAAAGATCGTGTTGGGCAGGCGCAAGACAGGAAAGGAGAAGATGGAACTGACCTTCGAAACCCCGGGCATCCACGAAACCGAACTGCGCAAGCAGTTCGGCCAGTTCGACGTGCCGGAGGGTACGCCCCCCTGGCCCGGCCCGGTGTGCATCATGCTGTTCGTCAACCGCTCGGGATCGTCCCTGGTGGGCGAGTATATTCGCGCGACGGAACACTTTACCGGCTTCGGTGAGCCACTGAACTACAAACTGGTTCTGGACCGGCGTGAACGGCATGGTTTTGCCTCATTTGCCGACTACTTCACGTGGCTGCAGGGCAACGTCTTCCGCCCTGGTACCACCTTTGGCATGAAGGCCTCCTGCGACCAGGTGATGATGCTGCTGCGCTGCGGTGCCATCCCCCGCCTGTTTCCGGACGTGCGCTGGGTGATGATCCAGCGCAACGACGTACTGTCCCAGGCCGTCTCCCTGTCAATTGCCCACCAGACCAAGCGCTGGCACAGCTATGTTACCGGGGAAGCGACCGAGCCCGAGTATGATTATGAGGCGATCAAGGCCCATGTCCGCCAGATCACGAATTCCTACGCGGCGATGAATATGCTCACCTCCCTGCTGGGAGTGACACCCTACCGCATCAGCTATGAGACCTTTATCGAGGACCCCATGCAGGGCACTCGTGATCTCGCGGCTTTCCTGGGGGCGGACGAGGTGAGCATCGACACCAGCGAGCTGCGGATGCAGCGCCAGCGGGACGGCCGCAACGAGGAGTTTCGCGAGCGCTTTGTCGCCGACTACCTGCGTGCCCAGTCCGTGCACGCGGGCGCTGGTTAACCCCTTGCGGTGCATGGGTTATACTGCCCGGCGACGCGGTGCACGGGGTATCGTGGCCCGAAAACTACGCAATAATTATGCACAGCACTGAAATCCTCGCCATTGCAATCGTTTTGCCCTGCCCGGGATATGCCGGCTCCTCGGCCCGGAACGTTGACCCGCTCACTCATGCTGTCTGCGCCTGAGCGAGTCCCTGCAGCCACGGGGCGCCGCGTGATTGCCGTGCTGGGCATGCACCGTAGCGGCACCAGCTGCCTGACCGGTTCGCTGGAGGAGGCGGGGCTGTTCCTCGGCGAGCGGCATACCTGGAACCCCTACAACCTCAAGGGTAACCGGGAAAACCAGGCCTTTGTGGACCTGCATGACGGAATCCTGGCTGCCAATGGCGGTAGCTGGGACCGGCCGCCAGCGCGGGTCAGCTGGTCCCCGGCGCAGTCCCGACAGGCGGCACAGTTGCTGGATAGCTATCCGCAAGTTCAGCTGCTGGGGTTCAAGGACCCGCGGGCCTTGCTGCTTCTGGAGGGCTGGCGCAAAGTGGCGCCGCAGCTTGAGTGTGTCGGCGTGTTTCGCCACCCGGAAGCGGTTGCCCAGTCCCTGCGCAACCGCAGCAATCTGGAGCGGGAGCACGCGCTCAAACTGTGGTACGTTTACAACTCGGCGCTGCTGCGCGAGCATCGGCGAGGCGCGTTTCCCCTGCTGTGTTTCGACGAAGACGGGGCGACGTTCCAGCGCAAGGTCGTCGCCCTGGCGGCGGCCCTGGGCCTGCCCCGGCAGCCCGATGCATCGCGGTTTTATGATGACGGGCTCAGACAGTATTCCGCCGAGGGCCTGGCGGGTCTGCCCTGGCGGGTCAGGCGGCTGTACCGAAACCTGCGACGGGTAAGCGAATAAGAGAGATATGCTGAAGAAATTCCTGCAACGTGACGACAGCCCGGGTGCCTCCAGCGCCCCACCCGTGATCAGTATCGTGGTGATCGTGTACGACATGGCGGAACAGGCAGCCAAGACCCTGCGGTCGCTGTTTGTCGATTACCAGCAGGATGTGCAGGCCGCGGACTACGAGGTGATCATTGTCGAGAACGACTCGGCGGCCCCCCTGGCGCCCGCCTTCGTGCAGTCCCTGCCGGCAAACTTTCACTACGTCTTGCGCCCGGATCCAGAGCCCAGCCCGGCGGCGGCAATCAATCACGGGGCCAGCCTGGCGCGCGGCGAAAATATCTGCATCATGATTGACGGCGCGCGCATGCTGACGCCGGGCGTGGTGCGCAACCTGCTTCTGGGGCATCGTCTGCACCCCCGGGCCGTGGTGGCGGTACCGGGCTATCACCTGGGCTCCGAGCTGCAGCAGGAGGCGGTTAATAGCGGCTACAACGTGGCCCAGGAAAAACAGCTGCTGGATTCGGTGGGCTGGCCGCTGGACGGCTACCAGCTGTTTGACGTGGCCTGCTTCAGCGGCTCCTGCGCCCCGGGTTTTTTCCAGCCCAATAGCGAAAGCAACTGTATCAGCGTTCCCCGCGAAATCTGGGAAGAGCTGCGGGGCTTCGACGAACGCTTCGACTTCAGTGGCGGCGGCCTGATCAACCTGGATTACTACAAGCGCGCCTGCGAGGCGCCGGGTGTGATGCACGTGGTGGCGATCGGCGAGGGCACCTTCCACCAGTTCCACGGGGGGGTCACCACCGGGGGCCAGGCTGCGGAGATCCGCGAGGCTTATATCACCGCGAGCAAGGCCCAGTATCGCAAGTTGCGCGGGGGTGAGTTTGTCAGTCCCCAGACTTCACCGGTTTTTATCGGTGAAATACCGCCCCAGGCGCTGCGTTTCCTGGAGCAGTCCATCGACAGCTTCAAGCGCCAGTCCGCACCGCCCGTGGCCATTACCGCCCGCGCTGCCGACGGCTGAGGCGCACCGCCTCCCCCGCAGCCGCTTCTTCAAGGAATCCGCATCGCATGTCCGACAGCCTGTATTTTCCCGTGTCCCTGCAGCGCTACGAGCCGCGCCGCATGGTATTCAGTACCTGGGTTGACCACCTGCCGTTCGCCTACGACCTGGTAGAGGCCATCCGCCCCGGGGTCGTGGTCGAGCTTGGGGTCTACAACGGGCTCTCGTTCTTCACCTTTTGCCAGTCCATGGTGGAGAATGACATTGACGGCGTGGCCTACGCGGTCGATTGCTGGGAGGGTGACGAGCACACCGACGCCTATGACGATTCCATCTACCAGGATGTGCAACAGCACGCGCGCGAGCACTATCGTGGTATCACTTACCTGATGAAGATGTACTTCAGCGAGGCCCTGCAGCACTTCGCGGCAGAGAGTATCGACCTGCTGCATATCGATGGTCTGCATACCTACGATGCGGTCAAGGAGGACTTTGAGAGCTGGTACCCCAAGGTCAGGCCGGGCGGCATCGTGCTTTTTCACGACGTGATGGCGCGGATGAAGGATTTTGGTGCCTGGCGCTTCTTTGATGAGCTGGAAGCCGAACACGAGACCTTCAAGTTCAACCACGGCTTTGGCCTCGGCGTGCTGCGCAAGCCCGGTGGTGAGCCCTCAGAGCACCCGTTGCTCAAACTGTTGTTTGCGGGAGACGATGAGACAACCCAGCGGCTGCGGCAACTGTACGTGCATGCGGCCCATTTCCTCGAGGCGCGTCGCCAGGCACGCCGCTTCAAGGAAATCACTTCCCAGCAGAAGAAGGGCGGCCAGGGCAAGGCCCGGGACTGAGCCTTGAAGCCCGGCGCCCTGGCATGTCTGGCCCTGGGCCTTGCGCTCGCCGGCTGCGCGGAAAAGCCCTCTCCGGAATCGAAAGCTTTCAGCCGGCCCAATATCCTCCTGATCATGCTGGACGACCTGGGAGTCAACGACCTGGGCCGGCAGAACCCCGGTATGCACACGCCCCATATCGACCGCCTGGCCAGTCAGGGCGTGTATTTTTCCCGCCACTACGTCGACAGCACCTGCGCCGCCACCCGCGCCGGCCTGATGAGCGGTATGGCGCCGGCAAGGCTGGGCTTCCGCCCCTCCCACCAGGGTATCTCTCCCGAGATTGAGACCTTGCCCGAGCTGTTGCGCGGGGCTGGATACCAGACCCATCACGTGGGCAAGTGGCATCTGGGATTTACCACCCGCCTTGCGTTGCCCGCGGCGCAGGGCTTTGACAGCTTTTACGGTTTCCTCGACCAGATGCTGCTCGGTGGGCCCCCGGTTGAATCGCCGCGGCGCTACCAGCGCCCGAGATATAAAAACCCCTGGCTGCAGGAGAACGACGATGCGCCACAGGAGGTGGCAGGCCACCTGACTGGTCTCCTGGCGCAGCGGGCGGTGAGTACCCTGGATCAACTCGCAGAGACCGATGCCCCCTGGTTTCTGAATCTCTGGTTTTATGCACCGCACACACCGATACAGCCAGCCCGGGAATACGCGCAGCAATATCCGCCGACCCCTGAGGGTCGTTACCGTGCCCTGGTGCACCAGCTCGATGCAGCGGTCGGGCAGGTACTAAGGCGCCTCGATGCCCTGGGCTTGCGCGAGAGCACCCTGGTCATGCTGGCCAGTGATAATGGCGGCACCAACCGGCAGCTGGACAACAATGCGCCGCTCACCGGGACCAAGATGACCTTTCTCGAGGGCGGCGTGCGCACCCCCCTCATCCTGTCCTGGCCTCAGGTAATACCTGCCGGCGCGGTAACGGATCAGCGGGTGTCCTACCTGGATTACCTGCCCACCCTGGTGCAACTGGCGGGAGTAGAGGTGTCGCCGGGCCTGCGCGGCCGCAATCTTGTGGCCTTGCTGCAGGGCGAAGAGCCGGCCCCGGGCGCCTACTTCTGGCAGGCCGTGGGTGGGGAGGGGCAGCAAAGCTGGGCGGTGCTGTCGGCGGATGGTCGCTGGCGACTGAGTGACTTTTTTGTGGGCGGTGAGGTGCTCAACGACTTGCAGGCGGACCCCGCTGGCGGCACCAATGTGATTGATGCAGAGGGCGCACGCGCCGCGCAATTGCGTGCTGAATTTAGTGACTGGGCAGACCGGGCTGCCGAGGTGCCCACGGTGTGGCGCGAAACGGACGGCGATTGGTTGGCGGCGCTTTCCGGGAGCAGCCTGCAGCGAAGTCCGGGGTATGGTCCCCACACCTTCGCGATCGGGGTCACGCCCATGACTGCAGACACTGGCGAGCCGTGGCAGCTGCTGTCCCAGGCGGGGCGCTGGGGTATCAGCTATGAACCCGGTCGGCTGCGCCTGCAGATCAACGAGCAGACGCTGGAGGTACCCGCCCCGGGTTTACGTGCGCCCGGGTGCCACGCCCTGGTGGTGTCTTCCCGCTTCCAGTATTCGCGGCTGCAGCCGGCCACGGACTTTGCCTGGATGACGCTGTACCTCGACGGCGAGCGCCTGGGTGAGTTGCGCAGTGAGGTGCCCGGGTTGCCAGTGGACGATTGGCTGGATGATACTTACCTTGGCGCGCGTCCGGCAGCAGATCTGCCGCCGCCTTTTCAGCTCGGCAGGCCAGTGGTGCTTAATAGCAGTTTGCTCGAGTATGGGAACAGCGAGGGGCGTCGCCAGCATCTGCAACAACTGCATGCCAGGGTTTGCGAGCGGGAAAACGCAGGCGCAACTGAGAATCTGAGGGAGCCGGTATGAATCAGGCACAGCAATACTCGCTGCCGGAAGGCGCGCCCCTGGCGCCCGGCCTGCGCAGCGCCATGGAGGCAGCTCTCGCCGGAGGCGACTATCCCGGCGCAATTGCCACCCTGGAACAGGCCTGGCGTGAAAATCCGGCGCCTGCCCTGGCGCGAACGCTGCTGGACCTGCGCATCGCCGCCCCCCGGGAGATGCGCTTCGCTGCGCCAGACAGGGCCTGGCCCCCTGAGGCGGACCAGCGTTTTGGCAGTGAATACGGACTCGCGGAAATTGACGCCCCCGCGCTGGACCCGGCAAGTCTCGCTGCGGGGGTGTGCAACGCCGGTGGTTTGATCGTGCGAGGGCTGCTGGGTGAAGACCAGGTGTCTACAATGCGGCAGCGGATAGATCGCGTCCTGGCCGCACGGCGCGCGGTGATGACGGAGCAGGCCGGGGCAGAAGATCATCACTGGTATGCCCGCTCCGAACTGGTTGCCGGCGGGCCGGTGCAGTTCGGCATGCAGGCGGCGCAGCGCTTTAGCGACACCGGTTCTGTCTGGGCGGCGGATTCGCCGCCGCTGGCCCTGGAATTGATCGGCCTCTATCAAAGCCTGGGTTTGCCCGCGTTGCTGGCGGCGCATTTTGGCGAGCCGGCGGTGCTGTCGGTCAAGAAGTGGGTGCTGCGCAAGGTGCGCCCCAACCCGACTGAGAAGGCGGGCTGGCACCAGGACGGCCGTTTCCTGGGTGACGGGATTCGCACCGTGAATATGTGGATTGCACTCAGCGACTGCGGCGGCGATGCCGTGGCGCCGGGCATGGACATCGTCGCCGAACGGGACAAGATTATCCATGAGACGGGCACCCAGGGCGCGGTGTTTGACTGGACCGTGGGGGATGCCCTGGTAGACAAGATCGCTGAGTACGCGCCGCCGCTGGATCCCGGCTTCAAGGCCGGGGATGCCCTGTTCTTCGACCAGTACAACCTGCACCGGACCGGTTTCCAGCCGCACCATACGCAGCCGCGCTACGCCCTGGAATCCTGGTTTTTCGCAGCCTCCCGGGCGCCGGCCAAGCAGATGCCCATCCTGTTCTGACGGCGCTGCGCCGGCCCTGAACGGCGCGAGTCACTTCATCCATGCGGGAACACGCCATGCAGCTTTCGATCGTCCTTATCGCCTACGACATGCAGCGCGAGGTGCCTCGCAGCCTGCAGGCCCTGATGCCGGCCTACCAGGAGGGCGTGGCAGATATGCGCTACGAGGTGATCGTGGTCGATAACGGCTCGCCCGAGCCGCTGCAGATCGATCAGGGTGAATTTGGCAATCTGACGGTGCGCCTGCTGCGAATCGATGATGCGTCTCCTTCGCCGGCACAGGCCCTCAATCGCGGCATCGAGTTGGCCAGCGGCGAATTTGTGTGCCTGATGGTGGACGGTGCCCACCTGCTGACCCCCGGGACCCTGTCCTGGGCGCGACGTGCCTTTGCGGCGTTTGCCGAGCCGGTGGTGGCAACGCGGTATTTTTACCTGGGTCATGAAGAGCAGCCCATTGGCGTGGCGGCCGGCTACGATAAAGCCGCCGAGGACCGCCTGCTTGCGCAGATAGACTGGCCCCGCTCAGGCTATCGCCTGTTCGAGATCGGGACACCGCTGCGCAGCGGGGCGGACAAGATCACCTGGTTCAACCGCATGTTCGAGTCCAACTGCCTGTTTATGCGCAAATCGCTGCTGCAGGCGCTGGGCGGTGCCGACGAGCGCTTCGACCTGCCCGGTGGCGGCTTCGTCAACCTCGACCTGTTCAAACGCGCGGCGGATACCGAGGGCGTCAGCCTGGTGCAGCTGGTAGGGGAGGGGAGCTTCCACCAGCTGCACGGGGGCACGACCACGAATATCGATGACGAGCGGCGTCAGCAGCGCCTCGCCGCCTACCGCGAGCAGTATGCGTCGCTGCGCGGGCACAGCGATTTGATGTCCGAAAGCCCACCCAATTTCCTCGGCCACCTGCCTACCCGCGCCTCCAAGATCCACCTCCGCAATCGTTAATCTGTATTGGGGACGGATACCTATTTAGGTATCCGTCCCCTTTTTTGCTGTTTTAGGTATCCGTCCCCAATTTATTTCGGCAGGGTCTAGAACCGTCGCTTGAGGTTCAGGAAGGGCTTCTCGATGGTGCGGTAGGTCAGCGCAGAGAGGGCGATGGAGACGGCAATCCCCGCCAGGGATACCAGGTACAGGCTCGCCGAGTCATGGTAGGCGGCATCGCCCATTGCCGTGCGGGCCGGGTAGATCAGGTAAAACAGCACCGGGACGTGGATCAGGTACAGGGAATAGGAGAGCTTGCCGAGGATGGCCAGCGGCAGGTTGACCAGGGTCCACTTGCCGGGAAAGCTCGAGAGCAGCAGGCTGAGGATGACCCCGGCCCAGGCCAGGGATTCGTAACTATGGTGCAGATGCCAGCGCTGCTCCGCGCGCTTGGGTCCCATCTCCATGGTCGCGTTCAGTACCAGGGCGAGCGCAAGCAGGCACCCGGCGCAGAGCAGCGTGCCGGCATAGCCCGGGAGCCGGCGCTGGCCGACAAGCAGGTACGCCCAGGCGGCGGCGCAACCGAGAAAGAACGCGGGCAGGCGCCCGAACAGGGAGTGGGTGAACGAGTGCGAGAATTTTTCACCGGCCGCGGGGCCCGGCAGCAGCCACAGGCAGTAGCTGGCCAGCCAGGCCGCCAGCAGGGCGCCGAGTAGCAGCCGGCCGATGCGACCGGCGTGGAGCAGCAACATGGCCAGGGGCAGCAGCAGGTAGAACTGTACCTCCGTCCCCAGGGTCCACCAGACCACGCTGTAGGGAAACAGCTCGTAGCCCACGAACTGGAACGCAGCGGCGCGGGCGACCACCTCGGGCTTGCCCATCACCGCCAGGGTAAAGAGCAGCGCGCCGTAGTAGAGCGGCAGGATGCGCAGTGCCCGCGCCCAGAAGAAACGCTTGACCGAGGGGGCGGGGCTGTCCTCGCGCAGGGCCCGAAGCCAGGGCAGGCTGAGCAGAAAACCGCTGAGCACAAAAAACAGGGTCACGCCTGTATTCCCGGCAGCGATAAAGGCGAGTGGCATTGGCGTTTCGGTGGTGAATTGCAGGCCGCTGACACCCCAACAGTGAAACAGGATCACCAGCAGGATGGCTACGCCCCGCAGGCTCTCCAACTCATGCAGGTATACGCGCTGCTGGCGCAGGCCCGACTGCAGGTCGATCCAGGCCGAGGCCGACCTGATCCACTGCGGTAGTCGCGGTTGCCTGCGCAGTCGCTGCGCCTCACTCATGGTGTCCACCGGAAGCGCGCCAGGTCAATCCGCTGGGCCTGGTTGAAGACCACGCCTTCCGCCACCAGCAGATCCCGCTGCGCATACTGACTGCGCCCCGGACGCAGGGCGATCCTGCCCTGGGCATTGATTACGCGGTGCCAGGGAATGGTGGTGTCCTGGGGTAGTCGCCGCAGGGCGAGGCCCACGCGGCGGGCGGCACCAGGCAGCCCGGCCAGCTTGGCGACGTCGCCATAGGTGGCGACGCGACCCACAGGGATGCGCGCCACGACCTGCCAGATTTGTTGGTCAAGATCAGTTTCCGGTAAAGTCACATTCAATCACTATCCGCTGCGCCCGCGCCTGAGGCATCGCCAGTGCTGGCCCGCCACGGATAAGCCCCTACAAACCGCGAAGTGTATCCTTGAACATGCCTGTGCTCCATAAGTCCATTCTCGTACTCCTTCTGCTCCTCGCCACGGGATCCTCCACCGCGGGCACCCTGCACCTCAGTAATGGCGAGTCGATCTCGGGCTTGCTGGTTGGCATCAGTGACGGCAAGGTGCATTGGTCATCGGAAGTGCTGGGCGAGCTGGCAGTGGATCAGTTTTATGTCGAGCAGATCGAGTCCGGTGATCACTTTGACTTCAAGCTCAGCGGGCGCGAGCTGAACAACTGCTGGATGTTCGTGGAGAATGCCAGGCAGCTGCTGCACTGCAATGAGGGCGTGGAGACCCTGAGCGACTGGAAGCTGGTGGTGGCCGTCGGCGAGGCGGTAAACGACCCGCCGCCGCTGCTTACCCAGAAGGGGGGCGTCACGGTGGCGGCAGAGGATTCCTCGGGCAACAACAATATCGAGAAAATCAACGTGGATGCGCGCTCCGAGCTGCGCTACATAGAGTCCCGCCACACCCTGGCCCTGCGCTACCAGCAGGAGAGCCTGGAGGACGAGACTGCCCGTGATATGTGGCGCACAGGCTACCAGTATGACCAATTCTTCACGGAGCAGTGGTTTGCTACAGGCAACGCCTCCTATGAGGAAGACGAGTTCAAGGAGATCGATCAGCGCACCTCGGTGGGTCTGGGAATGGGCTACCAGTTTCTGGAGACGCGCTACGTGGACCTGCTGGGCAAGGGTACCCTGAACTACGTGGACGAGCAGTTCGAGTTTGGCCGCGACCGGGCCACCCCCGCCTTTCTGTGGAACATGGATTTTGCCTGGCGCTTCAATGACCAGGGCATGGAGTTCTTTCACCGCCATGCGATGCTGCAGGCCTTCGGAAACCACGAGGACTATGAGATCAACACCATCACCGGCTTCAGGTACCCGATCAACGGCCAATTCAGTTCGACGATCCAGCTGGAGTACGATTTCGACAACCTGCCGGCCCAGGACGCGGTCGACAAGCGTGACCAGAAATGGTCGGTGGGGCTGAATTATGCCTGGTAGGGGGCACTTGCATCGGTGGGAATCATCCCCATACCGATAGTAAGCGCCCCGGTTTGAGGGCGAGAGAGGAACTATGCGCATTTTTTTCCTGCTACTGCCCTGGCTGGAGCTGGCCACCCTGATTCAGCTGGGGATTGAAACCAGCGCCCTGACCGCCCTGGCCTACGTTTTTGCGACCCTGATGCTGGGCCTGGTGATGCTGCAGCGCCAGGGGCGCGGCATGTTCGAGCACCTGCGGGAAGCCCAGGCGGGCGGCCGGGTGCTCGGGGGCCGCCTGCTGCTGGACGACATGACCGTGGGCCTGGCCGGTTTGCTGCTGATGGTTCCGGGGATGATCACTGATTTCGCCGCCCTGGTGGTGCTTATCGGGCCCCTGCGACGCAAACTGGCGCGCTGGTTCGGCGGCCCCCAGGCCGAGCCCTATGCCCCGGGGCGCGATGAAGAAGCGAACACGACGATTGAGGGCAACTACCGCCGGCTTGATGACTGAGGCTACTTAAGCTGCTGAAAAATATAAAAAAATAATATTGTTCTCGTTTGTCCTCTCGCTTGACTCCCAAGGTTTCGCGACTAGAATTAGCACTCTCGCAAAAAGAGTGCTAATCGACCCTTGAAATCCGGACCCCCGCCCCAATTGTGCTAGGTAGCCCCGAGAGGGGGTCTGTATAACATCGTTACTAGGAGAGCTTCACAGATGAAAATCCGTCCGCTGTACGACCGTGTAGTCGTTCGTCGCAAGGAAGAGGAAGAGAAAACTGCAGGCGGCATCGTGCTGCCCGGTTCTGCCAAGGAAAAGCCCAACCAGGGCGAAGTCGTGGCGATTGGCGAAGGTAAAGTGCTGGACAACGGCGATGTGCGCCCCCTGGCCGTCAAAGTGGGCGACCGTGTGGTATTTGGCCAGTACGCCGGCAGCAACACCATCGAAGTCGAAGGCGAAGAGCTGATCATCATGGGTGAGAGCGAAATCTTCGCGGTGGTCGAGTAAAACCTACTCCCCAACTGTCACCCCGTTTCTTAACAACTAGCAAGTAGACAAGGATTTAGACAATGGCAGCTAAAGACGTAATTTTCGGTGATGACGCTCGCCAGCGCATGCTGGACGGCGTAAACGTTCTCGCGGACGCGGTCAAGGCGACCCTGGGTCCCAAGGGCCGCAACGTGATCCTGGACAAGTCATTCGGTGCGCCCACCGTGACCAAGGACGGCGTGTCCGTGGCGAAGGAAATCGAGCTCAAGGACAAGTTTGAAAACATGGGTGCCCAGATGGTCAAGGAAGTGGCCTCCCAGGCATCCGACCAGGCGGGTGATGGCACCACTACCGCCACCGTGCTGGCCCAGTCCATCGTCAACGAAGGCCTCAAGGCTGTTGCCGCGGGCATGAACCCCATGGACCTGAAGCGTGGCATCGACAAGGCGGTGATCGCCGCGGTCGAGAAAATCCAGGCCGCCGCCATCCCCTGTGAAGACAGCAAGGCGATCGCCCAGGTTGGCTCTATCTCCGCCAACTCCGACATCCAGGTCGGCCAGATCATTGCCGATGCCATGGAGAAAGTGGGTAAAGAGGGCGTAATCACCGTGGAAGAGGGCTCCGGCCTCGAGAACGAGCTGGACGTCGTGGAAGGTATGCAGTTCGACCGCGGCTACCTGTCCCCCTACTTCATCAACAACCAGGAGAACATGACCGCCGACAACGAGGCGCCGTACATCCTGCTGGTGGACAAGAAGATCTCCAACATCCGCGAACTGCTGCCCCTGCTGGAGCAGGTAGCCAAGGCTTCCAAGCCGCTGGTCATCATCAGCGAGGACGTGGAAGGCGAAGCGCTGGCCACCCTGGTGGTCAACAACATGCGCGGCATCGTGAAAGTGTCTGCCTGTAAGGCGCCCGGCTTCGGCGATCGTCGTAAGGCCATGCTGCAGGATATCGCTGTCCTGACCGGCGCGACCGTGATCTCCGAGGAAGTGGGCATGGACCTCGAGTCCGCCACCCTGGAACACCTCGGTACCGCCAAGCGTGTAACCATGGACAAGGACAACACCACGATCATCGACGGTGCCGGTGAAGGTTCTGCGATCGAATCCCGCGTCAAGGAGATTCGCGTGCAGATCGAAAACACCTCCTCCGACTACGATCGCGAGAAACTGCAGGAGCGCGTTGCCAAGCTGGCCGGCGGTGTTGCAGTGATCAAGGTAGGTGCGGCAACCGAGATCGAGATGAAAGAGAAAAAGGCCCGCGTTGAAGACGCCCTGCACGCCACCCGTGCCGCGGTGGAAGAAGGCGTGGTTGCCGGTGGTGGTGTTGCCCTGGTGCGCGCTGTCATGGCAATCGCCGATCTGAAAGGTGACAACGACGACCAGCAAGCCGGTATTTCCGCCGCCCTGCGGGCGATGGAGTGGCCGCTACGCCAGATCGTGGCCAACGCCGGTGACGAGGCCTCCGTGGTCCTCAACAAGATCCGCACCGAAGGTGAGGGCAACTACGGCTACAATGCCGCGACCGGCGAATACGGTGACATGCTGGCCATGGGTATCCTTGACCCGGCCAAAGTGACCCGCACCGCGCTGCAGGCCGCTGGCTCCGTCGCCGGCCTGATGATCACCACCGAGGTGATGATCGCCGACGCACCGGAAGACAAGGCCGCAGCACCGGCAATGCCCGACATGGGCGGCATGGGCGGCATGGGCGGCATGATGTAAGCCATCCCTCCCAGGTCCTAAACTTGAAACCCCGCCCCTTGAAGGCGGGGTTTTTTTATGTACAGGATGTACGGTAGCTCGCGAGAGGCAGGACGCCGTTAGCGAGCCGGTACGATTGACTCCGAACTCTGTATCAAGCGAATGCCGGCAGCGATCAATACCCAGGGACGGGCGGTAGATCGCAATTAATTGGGGACGGATACCAATTTCCAGGTATTCAGTTCTCGTCCCCGTGACTCCGTAGCCCGGGCGACAGCCACGGCAGGGCCCTGGCGGACACGCTAACAGCGTGACCTCCATGTCGCGCTCGGCACTGGCCGTCCATGGCCAGTGACGGTCCGCCAGAGCCCCGCCGCGCCCGCCGCCCTTGAGTTGGAGCGTGTTTTCCGCGTACCAGCGCCAGGTTCCCAACAATCTAACTTACGCAGCATCAGTAGCGCCCGGCCAAGCCGTGGGCCCGCAGGGACCGTGTGAGGCAGGAAGCCGAACACGAGCCCCCATGGAAGGGTTCACGGCGGGTCCCGAAGGGCCTGCGGCTTGGCCGGGCGCGGCGACAATGCTCCCGAGGGTACTCACACCGGCGGAATCCGCCACTGATAGCAATGATCCGAATCTTGCGGCGTGATTAATTGGGGACGGATACCTATCTCCAGGCCAGCACCTGTTGCCAGCGCCATTCCGTAGCCCGGCCGGGGTATGGATGGTAGAATCTCGCCGCTTTATTGTTCGGATCCTCCTCTCACCGTGACCAAACCGCTTTTCCTCCACATCGGCCTGCACAAGACCGGCAGTACCTCAGTGCAGAGGTACTTCAGCGACAACCAGCGAGTGCTCCTGCGGCATGGGATTCTTTACCCCGAGGTGGGCGTATTGCACGGCGGACACCACGAAATCGCCTGGAGCTGCGGCACACGCCGGCACGAGCGCAATGATGATCTCCTTGACAGCTTTATCGCTAAAATCGTCAAGAAAGCGAGCAGCAGCTCATGCCGCTCCGTGGTGATCAGTTCGGAGGAGTTTGAGTCCGGTCGCAGTATTGCCCGGCTCGCCAACCTGTCCAGGCATTTCGAGGTCAGGGTGGTGGCGTATATCAGAAAGCAGGACGAGTTGCTGGAGTCGCAGTACAACCAGCACCTGCGCCAGTACGACATCCGGTTTGCCGGGTCGATCTATCAGTTTGCTCTGAAGCATAACTTTTTCCATCAGTTCAACTTTCGCAACAAGGTCGAGCGCTGGGCGAAAATATTCGGCGAGGACAGCATTATCGTCAGACCCTACGGCACAGAGCTGGTGGACAGGGATGTGTGCCGCGACTTCCTGTCCCTGGTTGCACCGTCGCTGCTGGAAACCTACCAGGCTTCTGCAACCCCTCGTGACAATGTGAGCTTGCCAGCGGTGGCGCTGCCTTACCTTGCCCGCCTGAACGCGCTCAATTTGTCCTTCGAGCAGCACCAGCGTGCTCTTGATCGACTCTCCGCCATGTTTGCAGGCGCGCCCAAAGCAAGCCTTTTGAGCTTTGAGGAGTCAGCTGAGTTCTTCGAGAAATTCGAGGTTACCAATACCGCGCTGGCGAAGAAGTACCTGCACCTGGACTCTGATCCGCTGGAGACACTGGTGGCCGCCGCGGAATCTTATCAACACGTGCTTCACAGCGATGTTGACGAAGCCACGCTGCTGCGCCTGTTACAGGACATTAGCTAGCGACACAGAAAGTCGGAATCAGCGAATTCCAGCAGCACAGACAGCAGGCAAATCCGGTTCCCGCCAATTGTGGGCCAAAAGGGGGACGGATACCTGTTTGTCGCTCAGACAATAAGTATCCGTTCCCAATTACGCTCATCAATCTAACTTACGCACCTCCGGTAGCGCCCGGCCGAGCCGCGGGCCCGCAGGGACCGTGTGAGGCAGGAAGCCGAACACGAGCCCCCAGGGATGGGTTCACGGCGGGTCCCGAAGGGCCCGCGGCTTGGCCGGGCGCGGGGACAATGCCAGATTAAATGGGGACGGATACTTATTTCCCCGATGGAGGGAGAATAGGTATCCGTCCCCAATTATGCTCGAGGCTTAAGTTCGACCGGGCTGGCGCTCAACAACCTTCTGGTTACGCCACCACACCAGGGGTGTACAATTGGGCCGAACCATAACCAAAACAAGGAGCGAGCCATGATCGTCGAATTCATCTTACGCTGGGCACACGTTATCTTCGGTATCACCTGGATAGGGTTCCTGTACTACTTCAACTTCGTCCAGACCGAGTACTTCAAGGAAGCCGAGGCCGATGCCAAGGCGGACGCGATGAAGAAGCTGGCACCGCGGGCCCTGTGGTGGTTTCGCTGGGGCGCGATGTTTACCTTTATCACCGGCCTCGCCCTGCTGCATTTCGTGGGCGCGTTCAGTAACTTTGTCGGCGCTTCCCTGATCTGGATTGGCGCCTTGGCGGGAACCTTCATGTTCCTCAACGTGTGGCTGATTATCTGGCCCAAGCAGCAGATCGTGCTGGGCATGAAAGAGGGTGACGGCCCCGCGGCGGCGGCCAAGGCGGGCCTGGCCTCGCGCACCAACACGCTGTTCTCCGGTCCCATGCTGCTGGGCATGCTGGGTTCCAAGCACCTGTACATTGCCGACCTCAGCGCCACCGGCCTGATCGCCTGTGCGGCGATTATCGTGGCCCTGGAGCTGAACGCCCTATTTGGCAAGACCGGCCCCATGACCAGCGTCATCGGCGTGATCCACATGAGCGTCGCGCTCACCGCCCTGCTGTGGCTGTTGCTGGCCTTCCTGTAGGTCAGGCAGCACCGCGATAGCCGGGGCTTGCCCCGGCTTTTTGTTTCTGCGCCCGTGGCCCCTATGTATAATGGCCGCTCGCTTCTCACGCTACACACGGTTTATGCCTCAAGACGATCTGGACCACATTCCCTCCATTGTCCCGGCCCGGGATTCCGAGCAGCACTACGCGACCAGCAAGTCCCGCAAGCCCAGGGGCGGTGCCTCCCGCAATGGGGGTGGGCAGCCGCCTGCGGGCAATGGTGGCCTGCTCGGGCGGCTGGTGCTGACGCTCGCGCTGGTGGGCGCTGCGGTGGGTTGTGCCTGGGCCTGGCAGCTGCAGCAGCAGCTGGAGGCATCCGAACAGCAGATGCAGCGCTATGCGGACCGGATTGCCGACCTGGAGGCGCGCCTGTCGGATACCGACGAGGGACTGAGCCAGAATACCCAGGCGATGGCGGTCAAGATCAAGGAGCTGTACTCGGAGGTAGACAAGCTCTGGGCCTCGGCCTGGCGCCGCAACAAGGCGGCGATTGAAGAGCTGGAAACCGCCAGCGCCAGCCAGGGTAAAAAGCTGGCCAGCGCGGAAAAGTCACTCAGCGCGGTCCAGAGCCAGCTGCAGGGTGCGTCAGCCGATATCGCCAAGCTGAAAAGCGTGGCGGGGGACCTGGAGCGCCTGATGGCCAGTGCCAAGTCCAATCAGGCCGAGGTGGAGCGGGTGGCTGACAAGCTGAACGCGGTCAATCTCGACCTCAGCAAGATCAACCAGCGGGTGCAGAGCAACGAGGAGTGGGTGAACTCCATCAACGCTTTCCGGCGCCAGATCAACGCTTCGATTTCCGATCTCCAGGCCACGGTGCGTAGCCTGCAGGCCGGGTCCGGGCCGGCCTGAACGGCAGGCCGCACCCGGGGCCCCAGACAACGCGAGGAATTCCCATGACTGTCATACGCCAGGATGATTTCATCGATAGCGTGGCCGACGCGCTTCAGTTCATTTCCTATTACCACCCCCTGGACTTCGTCAAGGCGGTCAACGAGGCCTACGAGCGGGAGCAGAATCCCGCGGCCCGGGACGCGATGGCGCAGATCCTGATCAACTCGCGCATGTGTGCCACCGGCCACCGCCCGATCTGCCAGGATACGGGCATTGTCACCGTGTTCCTGAAGATCGGCATGGATGTACGCTGGGATGCGACCCTGTCGGTGGCGGACATGGTCAACGAGGGTGTGCGCCGGGCCTATACCCACCCGGACAACGTCCTGCGCGCTTCCATTCTCGAAGACCCTGCCGGTGCGCGACGCAATACCAAGGACAATACACCCGCGGTGATTCACATGGAGGTCGTCCCGGGCGCCACGGTGGATGTGCAGGTCGCCGCCAAGGGCGGGGGCTCTGAAAACAAGTCCAAGATGGTGATGCTCAACCCCTCCGACAGCATTGTCGACTGGGTGGTGAAGACCGTACCCACCATGGGCGCCGGCTGGTGCCCCCCGGGCATGCTTGGTATCGGCATCGGCGGCACCGCGGAGAAGGCGGCGGTGATGGCCAAGGAATCCCTGATGGACCCGATCGATATCCACGAGCTGCGCGCGCGCGGCCCCAGCAACCGGGTAGAGGAGTTGCGCCTGGAGATCATGGACGCGGTCAACCGCCTGGGCATCGGCGCCCAGGGCCTCGGCGGCCTGACCACGGTACTGGACGTGAAGATCATGGACTATCCCACCCACGCGGCGTCGCTGCCGGTGGCGATGATCCCCAACTGCGCCGCCACCCGCCACGCCCATTTCGTGCTGGATGGCTCCGGCCCCGCGCTGCAGACGCCCCCGGACCTGGACCAGTGGCCCGACATCACCTGGGAGGCCGGCGACCAGGTGCGCCGGGTCAATCTCGACACCGTCACCCGGGAAGAAGCCGCCCAGTGGCAGCCCGGGGATACCCTGCTGCTGTCGGGCAAAATGCTTACCGGCCGCGATGCCGCGCACAAGAAGATGCAGGAGCTGATCCAGTCCGGCGAGGGCCTGCCGGCAGAGGTTGATCTTGAAGGGCGCTTTATCTACTACGTGGGGCCGGTGGACCCGGTGCGCGACGAGGTCGTGGGTCCCGCCGGCCCGACCACCTCCACCCGGATGGACAAGTTCACCGACTTTATCCTCGAGCAGACCGGCCTGCTGGGCATGATTGGCAAGGCCGAGCGTGGCCCCACCGGCATCGAGGCGATCAAGAAGCACGAGGCGGTCTACCTGATGGCCGTGGGCGGTGCCGCCTACCTGGTGTCCAAGGCGATTACCTCCGCCAAGGTGGTTGCCTTCCCGGAACTGGGCATGGAGGCGATCTACGAGTTCGAGGTCAAGGACATGCCGGTGAGCGTGGCGGTGGACGCCCGTGGCACCTCGGTACACGAGATCGGCCCCAAAATCTGGAAGCAGAAGATCGAGGAGCAGGCCCTGGAGGTCATCTGAGCCGGTGCCTGCAACGACCTACTACTGGCACGACTACGAGACCTTCGGCGCCGACCCGAGCCGGGACCGGCCGGTGCAGTTCGCCGGCCTGCGCACCGACAGCGACCTGAACCCCATCGGCGAGCCGCTGGTGATTTACGCCAGGCCGGCCAACGATTTCCTGCCCCATCCCGGCGCCTGCCTGGTGACCGGGATCACCCCCCAGGAAGCGCTTGCGAAAGGCGTCACCGAGAGCGAGTTTATCCGCCAGATTCACGCGGAACTGGCCGAGCCCGGCACCTGCGGGGTGGGCTACAACTCGCTGCGCTTTGACGACGAGGTCACCCGCTACACGCTCTACCGCAACCTCTACGATCCCTACGCCCGGGAGTGGCAGAACGGGAATTCGCGCTGGGATATCATCGACATGCTGCGCGCGGCCTACGCCCTGCGTCCCGAGGGCATCGAGTGGCCCCTGCGCGAGGACGGGCAGGTCAGTTTCCGCCTGGAAGACCTGACCGCTGCCAACGGCATCAGCCACGAGGCGGCCCACGATGCCCTGTCCGATGTGCATGCCACCATCGCCATGGCGCGCCTCGTCCGCGAGCGTCAGCCGCGGCTGTACGATTACGTCCTCCAGCACCGGGACAAGCGCTCGGTGCAGGGCCTGCTGGATGTTGCGGGCATGAAACCGGTGCTGCACGTGTCGGGCATGTTCGGGGCCGAGCGGATGAACACCGCCCTGGTGGTGCCGCTGGCGGCGCACCCGGACAACCGCAACGAGATCATCTGCTACGACCTCAGTATCGACCCGGCACCCCTGGGCACGCTGACGCCCGCGGAGCTGCGCCAGCTGCTGTACACCCGCGGGGAGGACCTGCCCGCGGGCCAGGCACGCCCGGGGCTGAAAACCGTGCACATCAATCGCTGCCCCCTGCTGGTGACCGCGAAGATGGCGACGCCGGCGGTGGCTGCCCGGGTCGGCCTGGACGGCGACCTGTGCCGGGCCAACCTCGCAGCCCTGCGGGCCCAGCGCGAGGCGGATCCCGCGGGCTTTACCGGCAAACTGCAGGCGGTATTCGGTGAGCGCGAGTACGCGCCGATCACGGATCCGGACCGGATGCTCTACAGCGGCGGCTTTTTCCCCGAGCAGGATAAGAGCACCCTGGAGCGGGTGCGCGCGGCCACCCCGGAACAGCTTGCGCAGGAGCGCTTCAGCTTTGCTGACCCGCGCCTGCCGGAGATGCTGTTTCGCTACCGCGCGCGCAACTGGCCCGAGAGCCTGAACGCCGAGGAACTGGCCCAGTGGGAGGAGTTCCGCTTCCAGCGCCTGACGGACCCAGAGGCCGACGCCGGCCTGTGTATGGAGGCTTTTCAGGAGGAGATCGAGGGGCGCCTGGCAGATCCCGCCCTGGAGCCGGCGAAGCGACAGCTACTGCAGGAGCTGCTGGACTACGGCGACACCCTGCTCGCCTGAGTGCGTTCCCGGCGCCCCGGCGCACACCGATGGGCAGTGCCCCCCTTCAGACCCTATAATGCTCGGCAACGTCCAGCAGGGAGAGCGCCCCGCGTGCAGTTTGCCGGCAGCCACATACTATCCATTACCCAGTTTGAACGCCCGGACGTGGAGCGGATCTTCGCCGTGGCCGATCGCATGGAGCCCTACGCCCATCGCAAACGCATTACCAAGGTGCTGGACGGCGCGATTCTCGGTTCCATGTTCTTCGAGCCGAGCACCCGCACCCGGGTCAGCTTCGGCAGCGCCTTCAACCTGCTCGGCGGGGAGGTGCGCGAGACCACCGGCTTTGAGAACTCGGCCATCGCCAAGGGCGAATCCCTCTACGACACCGCCCGGGTCCTCAGTGGCTACTCGGATGTCATCGCCATGCGCCACCCGGCCTCGGGCTCGGTGGCGGAATTTGCCGCCGCCAGCCGGGTGCCGGTGATCAATGGCGGCGACGGTGCCAACGAGCACCCCAGCCAGGCCCTGCTCGACCTGTACACGATCAAGAAGGAGCTGGCGGGCCGCGGTCGCGGCATCGACCAGCTGCGCATCGCCATGGTGGGTGACCTGCGCTACGGTCGCACCGTGCACTCCCTGTGCAAGTTGCTGGCGCTGTTTGATGGCATCCAGGTGCTGCTGGTGTCCCCCGACGAACTGCGCATGCCCGGCGAACTGGTGGAGCAGCTGCGCGCGGCGGGTCACGCGGTCGAGGAGTCGGACGTCCTCGAGGCCAGCATTGCCCACGTGGACATCGTGTATTCCACCCGTATCCAGGAAGAGCGTTTCAGCTCCCAGCAGGAGGCCGACCTCTACCGCGGCCGCTTCCGGCTCAACCAGAGCATCTATACCCAGCACTGCGAGCCCAATACGGTGATCATGCATCCCCTGCCGCGGGACTCGCGGGATACCGCGCGAGAGCTGGACGACGATCTCAACGACAACCCCAATCTCGCGATCTTCCGCCAGACGGATAACGGCGTGCTGGTGCGGATGGCCCTGTTCGCCCTGGTGCTGGACGTGGCAGAGCGGGTGGATGACCACGCCCGGGATGTGACCTGGTACACCGCGGGCCGGTTTTGATGCGCCTGCGCTTTGGTGCAGACGCGGTCCGGGTACTGCGCGACGAGACCGCATTCCAGGGGCATTACGCCGTGCGCCGGCTGCAGCTGCAGCACCGCCTGTTCGCCGGGGGCTGGAGTGAGCCCCTGCAGCGGGAGGTGTTTGAGCGCGGCGATTCGGTGGGAGTGCTGCCCTATTACCCGGAATCCGACAGCCTGGTGCTGATCGAGCAGTTTCGCCCCGGGGCGCTGCGCGGGCATGACAGCCCCTGGATGCTGGAACTGGTCGCCGGGGTCGTAGAGCCCGGCGAGGACGACAGTGACGTGGTCCACCGGGAGGCCCGGGAAGAGGCCGCCTGTGAGCTGGCCGAGCTGCTGCCGATCGCCCGCTTTTTCCCCAGCGCGGGCGCGTGCTCGGAGCAGGTGCGCCTGTATTGCGGGCGGGTGACCCGGGCCGGCATCGGCGAGCTGCACGGCCTGGACAGTGAATCCGAGGACATCCTGGTGCACGAGGTGCCCCGGCAGGAGGCTCTGCAACTGCTGGCGGATGACCGGGTGCCCAACGGCCATACCCTGATTGCCCTGCAGTGGCTGGCCCTGCAGGGCGAGCGCCTGCGCGAGCGCTGGGGCTGAGGGCGCCCGCCGATGACTGACGAGGCGACGCCGCTACCTCCGGCTCCCGGGCTTCTGCGCTCCTCCGCCCTGGTGGGCTGTATGACCATGCTGTCCCGGGTGCTGGGGTTGCTGCGGGACATCGTGATTGCCGCCACGGTCGGCGCCACGGCCAACGCCGACGCGTTTTTTGTCGCCTTCAAGATCCCCAACTTCCTGCGCCGCCTGTTTGCCGAGGGCGCCTTTGCCCAGGCCTTCGTGCCGGTGCTGGCGGATTACCGCGAGCAGGGCAGCCTGGCAGCGGTCAAGGCCCTGGTGGACCGGGTGGCGGGGGTGCTCGGGGGCACGCTGCTGCTGGTGACCGGCCTGGCGATCGCGGGGGCGCCCCTGGTGGCCGGCCTGTTCGCCCCGGGTTTTATCGACCAGCCGGAGAAATATCGCGCCACCACGGAGATGGTGCGGGTGACCTTCCCCTACCTGTTCCTGATCTCCATGACCGGGTTTTGTGGCGCCATCCTCAACAGCTACGGGCGCTTCGCGGTGCCTGCGTTTACCCCGGTGTTTCTCAACCTGTCGCTGATCGGGGCCGCCACGGTGGCCGCGCCCTGGTTTGCGGAGCCGGTGTACGCCCTGGCCTGGGGGGTGCTGCTGGCGGGGGTCATCCAGCTGCTGTTCCAGCTGCCCTCGCTGTACCGGCTGGACCTGGTGCCGCGGCCGCGCTGGGACACCCGCGACCCGGGTGTGCGCCGGATCCTCAAGCTGATGATACCGGCCCTGTTCGGGGTTTCGGTGTCCCAGCTCAACCTGCTCCTGGATACGGTGCTGGCATCGTTCCTGCCTACCGGCAGCGTCTCCTGGTTGTACTACTCGGACCGCCTGACCGAGCTCCCCCTCGGGGTGTTCGGGATCGCCGTGGCCACGGTGATCATGCCCAATCTGTCGGGCCACCAGGCCGGCGGCCGGGGTGAGGACTTCACCCGTACCCTGGACTGGGCGGTGCGCATGATTCTGCTGGTGGCGCTGCCGGCGGCGGTGGCGCTGGTGGTCCTGGCCCATCCCATCCTGGTTACCCTGTTCCAGTACGGCGAGCTCTCACCCCACGACGTGCGTATGGCGAGCTACAGCCTGCAGGCCTACAGCCTGGGGCTGGTGGCCTTCATGCTGATCAAGGTGCTGGCACCGGGGTTCTATGCCCGCAAGGACATGGTCACGCCCGTGCGCATCGGGATTATCGCCATGGTGGCGAATATGGTACTGAACCTGCTGTTCGTGGTGCCCCTGCTGGTGTACTTCAACATCGGCCACGTGGGCCTGGCCCTGGCCACCAGCGTCTCTGCCTGGCTCAACGCCGGCCTGCTCCTGCGGGGCCTGCTGCGGGAGGATGTCTACCGTTTCCAGCCGGGCTGGGGCCGCTACGCCCTGCGCCTGGGCCTGGCGACCCTGGCCATGGTGTTCGCGGCCTGGTGGCTGAGCCCGCCGGTGGACACCTGGCTGGCCTGGGGCTGGGCGGAGCGCACGCTGCGGGTCGCCGTGGTGTGCGGCGGCGGGGGCCTGGCCTACCTGCTGGCCCACCTCGCCCTGGGCACCCGGCTGGCGCAGTTGCGTTCACCGGGGCCCGCCGGCGGGTAAAATGGCCTGCCAGCGGCATAGGCTACGGGCCCCGGTTTCAGTATACTCGCGGGTTTGGTTTGTCCGGGTGCTTTCCCCCTCATGGAGCTGATTCGAGGCTTGCACAATTTGCGGCCCAGGCACCGCGGTTGCGTGGCCACGATAGGGGCCTTTGACGGCGTGCACCTGGGGCACCAGGCGGTGATCCGGCAACTGTTGGACAAGGCGCAGGAGTACAACCTGCCGGCGGTGGTGATTGTCTTCGAGCCCCTGCCGCGGGAGTACCTGGCACCGCTGGAGGCCCCCGCCCGGCTGATGAGCTTTCGCGAAAAGTTCCAGGCCCTGGCGGCCCTGGGGGTGGACCGGGTACTGCGCATCCGCTTTACCGAGGCCTTGCGTAACATGACCGCCCAGGGCTTCGTTGACGATGTGTTCGTGGCGGGCCTCGGGGTGCGCTACGTGGTGCTGGGGGATGATTTCCGTTTCGGCAATGACCGGGAGGGCGACACCGCGTTCATCAAGGCCCAGGGCGAGCGTTACGGTTTCGGTGCCGGCTCCACCACGACCCTGGAAATCGCGGGGGAGCGGGTGAGCAGCACCCGTATCCGGGAGGCCCTGGCGGCGGCGGATTTCGCCCTTGCCGAGCGCCTGTTGAGCCGGCCCTACAGCATCTCCGGCAAGGTGGTTTATGGGCGCCAGCTGGGGCGCGAGCTGGGCTTTGCGACCGCCAACCTGCAGCTGCACCGGCTGCGCTCGCCCCTGCGGGGCGTGTATCGCGTGCAGGTCGACGGCGCCGGCCTGGTGGCGGCCCCCGGGGTGGCCAACGTGGGTACCCGGCCGACCATCGATGACAGCATCAGGGCCAACCTCGAGGTGCACCTGCTGGACGATAACGTCGAGCTCTACGGCAAGCATATCGAGGTCACCTTCCTGCAGAAGCTGCGGGATGAGGAAAAATTCGACGGCCTGGCAGCGCTGCGCGCGCAGATCGGCCGGGACATCGCCGCCGCCCGCGAGCAGTTCGCCGGCCGCGGCAGGCACTGAAACATGAGTAAACGGAGCGTATGAGCGGCGACAAGCAAGACTACAAGCAGACCCTGAACCTGCCCCAGACGGCTTTCCCGATGAAAGCCAGCCTCGCCCAGCGGGAGCCCCAGCGACTCAAGCAGTGGCAGGACATGGGCCTGTACCAGAAGATTCGCGAGGCCAGCGCCGGGCGCCCCACGTTCATCCTCCACGACGGCCCGCCCTACGCCAACGGCGACCTGCATGTGGGCCATGCGGTCAACAAGATTCTCAAGGACATGGTGGTCAAATCGCGCAGCCTGGCCGGCTTCGATGCCCCCTACGTCCCCGGCTGGGACTGCCACGGCCTGCCGATCGAGCTCAACGTGGAAAAGAAGGTCGGCAAGCCCGGGGTCAAGATCACGCCCGCCGAGTTCCGCCAGAAGTGTCGTGAATACGCCGCGCGGCAGGTCGACGGCCAGCGCGCGGACTTCGTGCGCATGGGCGTGCTCGGCGACTGGGACCGGCCCTACCTGACCATGGACTACCGCTTCGAGGCGGATATCGTGCGCACCCTGGGCAGGCTGATCGACAACGGCCACCTGCACAAGGGCTTCAAGCCGGTGCACTGGTGCACGGACTGCGGTTCCGCCCTGGCCGAGGCGGAGGTGGAGTACAAGGACAAGCAGTCGCCGGCGATTGATGTCGCCTTTGACGCGCTTGACCCGGCGGCGGTAGCGGCGGCCTGCGGCGCCAGCGTGGACGGCCCGGTGGCGATCCCGATCTGGACCACTACCCCCTGGACCCTGCCGGCGAACATGGCGGTCAGCCTGCACCCGGAGCTGGAATATGTCCTGATCGAGGGGGCGGGCCGCGCCCTGCTGGTGGCGGCGGCGCTGGCGGAATCCTGCGCCGCGCGCTTTGGCCTGCCCGCGGTGACCGTGCTGGGCCGCTGTCAGGGTGCGCTGCTGGAGAACCAGCAGCTGCAGCATCCCTTCCTGGCGCGGCAGGTGCCGGTCATCCTCGGGGAACACGTGACCACCGAGGCCGGCACCGGTGCGGTGCACACCGCGCCCGCCCACGGCCAGGACGACTTCGTGGTCGGCCAGCAGTACGACCTGGAGGTGTACAACCCGGTGGGCGGCAACGGGGTCTATCTGGAAGGCACCGAGTATGTCGCCGGCCAGCACGTGATGAAGGCCAACCAGGTGATTGTCGACCTGCTGGCAGAGCGCGGGGTTCTGCTGCACAGCGAGGACTACCTGCACAGCTACCCGCACTGCTGGCGACACAAGACCCCGATCATCTTTCGCGCCACGCCCCAGTGGTTTATCAGCATGCAGCAGGCGGGCCTGCTCGATGCAGCCAAGGCGGCGGTGGAGGATGTGCAGTGGCTGCCGGAATGGGGCAAGTCCCGGATCGACAGCATGCTGGCCCAGCGCCCGGACTGGTGTATCTCGCGCCAGCGCACCTGGGGGGTACCCATCACCCTGTTTATTCACCGCGACAGCGGTGAGCTGCACCCCCGCACCCTGGAGCTGATTGAGCAGGTCGCGGGGTTGATCGAGGAGGGCGGCATCGACGCCTGGTTTGATCTCGATCCTGCATCGCTGCTGGGTGATGAAGCGGACAGCTACGAGAAAGTGGGTGACACCCTGGACGTGTGGTTTGACTCCGGCGTGACGCACGCCTGTGTCCTGCGCCAGCGCGAGGGCCTGCGGTCCCCGGCCGACCTGTACCTGGAGGGGTCAGACCAGCATCGTGGCTGGTTCCAGTCCTCCCTGCTCACCGGGGTCGGCGCCTTTGGCGAGGCGCCCTACCGCGGCGTGCTCACTCACGGCTTCACCGTCGATGGCCAGGGCCGCAAGATGTCCAAGTCGATCGGCAACATCGTACCCGCGGCCAAGGTGATGAACGAGCTCGGTGCCGACATCCTGCGCCTGTGGGTGGCGGCGGCGGATTTTCGCGGCGAGGTGGCGGTCTCGGACGAAATCTTCAAGCGCATTGCCGACTCCTATCGGCGGGTGCGCAATACGGCCCGCTTCCTGCTCTCCAACCTGAGCGGCTTCGACCCGGCCAATGGCCTGCTGGCTGCGGACGAAATGCTGTCCCTGGATCGCTGGGCGGTGGATCGCGCCGCCCGCCTGCAGGCAGAGATCGAGCAGGCTTACGAGCAGTACCAGTTCCACCTGATCTACCAGAAGCTGCACAATTTCTGCGCCAATGACCTCGGCGGCTTCTATCTCGACGTGATCAAGGACCGCCAGTACACCACCCGCGCGGACGGCATTCCACGGCGTTCCGCACAGACCGCCATGTACCATATCGGCGAGGCGCTGGTGCGCTGGGTGGCGCCGATCCTCAGCTTTACCGCCGAGGAAATCTGGGAAAACCTGCCGGGAGAGCGCGCCGAATCGGTGTTCCTGGTCACCCGCTACGAGGCGCTGGCACAGCTACCCGCCGACGCACCCATGGGCCGCGACTACTGGCAGGTGGTGATGGCCGTGCGCGACGCGGTCAATCGTGAGATCGAGGTGCAGCGCACTGCGGGGTCGGTGCGCGGTTCCCTGGACACCCGCGTCACCCTCTACGCGGGGGAGACCCTGCGGGAGATGCTGGCGCAGCTGGGTGACGAGCTGCGCTTCGTGCTGATCACCTCCGCGGCAAGCCTGGCGCCGCTGTCCTCGGCCCCCGCGGATGCCGCGACCACGGAGATCGAGGGCCTGTGCCTGCAGGTGAGCGTGGCGACAGAGGAAAAATGCGAGCGCTGCTGGCATCGCCGGGAGGACGTGGGCAGTCACGCCAGCCACCCGACCCTCTGTGGCCGCTGCGTGGAGAATATCGAGGGCCCGGGTGAGCAGCGCCAGTTTGCCTGAGGAGTCAATGGCGATGAGCACGGTAAGACAGGGCCTGGGAGCCTGGCGCTGGTATCTGCTGGCGACGGTCCTGGTAGTGCTGGACCAGTACACCAAGGGCCTGGCCAGCAGTGCCCTGGAGTACGGCCGGCCCGTAGAGGTGTTCTCCTGGTTCAACCTGACCCTGCAGCACAATCCCGGCGCCGCCTTCAGTTTCCTCAGCAACGCCGGTGGCTGGCAGCGCTACCTGTTCTCGGGGATCGCGGTTGCGGTGAGTCTGTTGCTGGTGGTCTGGCTGTACCGCCTGCCGCCGGGCAGTCGCCTGCTCGCGCTCAGCCTGGCCCTGGTGCTCGGTGGTGCCCTGGGGAATCTCTGGGATCGCCTGGTGCTGGGCTATGTGGTGGATTTTATCTCCGTGCACTACGGTGGTTATTATTTCCCCGCTTTTAACCTGGCGGACTCCGCGATTACGGTTGGCGCCGTCGCGATGATCCTGGACAGCTTTCTCGATCGCGGTCCCGCCGACACCGCAAAGGAGTAACGCAATGAACACGTCCAATGTATCGGTCAGTGAAGGTACCCGCGTTTTCCTGAATTTTTCCGTGGGGCTGGAGGACGGCTCCGAGGTCGACTCCAACTTCGGCGGCGAGCCGGTGGATTTCGTGATCGGTGACGGCAGCCTGCTGCCCGGCTTTGAGCGCCTGATCTTCGGCATGGCCCCCGGGGAGCGGCAGCTGTTTACCGTGCCCCCCGAGGATGCCTTCGGCCAGCCCAACGACAACAATGTGCAGGTGGTCCCGCGCAGCCATTTCGACGATGATGTCGACCTGGAGATCGGCCTGGTATTCTCCTTCGCCGACGCCGGCGGGGGTGAACTGCCGGGGCTGGTGGTGTCCTTCGACGAGGAGGAGGTGACCGTGGACTTCAATCACCCGCTGGCGGGGCGTACAATCCTGTTTGACGTGCTGGTACATCGGGTGGAACCCACGGAGCTCCACTAATGGATATTCAACTGGCGAACCCCCGCGGCTTCTGTGCCGGGGTGGACCGCGCCATCGACATTGTCAATCGCGCCCTGGACCTCTTCGGTGCCCCCATCTATGTTCGCCACGAGGTGGTGCACAACAAGTTTGTGGTGGGTAACTTGCGCGATCGTGGTGCTATCTTCGTCGATGAGCTCGATGAAGTGCCGGATGATTGCATCGTGATCTTCAGCGCCCACGGCGTCTCCCGGGCGGTCCGGGAGAATGCCAACGAGCGCGGCCTGCGGGTGTTCGATGCGACCTGCCCGCTGGTGACCAAGGTGCATATGGAGGTAGCGCAATACAGTCGCCAGGGTCGCGAGTGCGTGCTCATCGGGCATCGCGGCCACCCGGAAGTCGAGGGCACCATGGGCCAGTACGATCGCAGCGCCGGGGGCGACATCTACCTGGTGGAAGATGAAGCCCAGGCCGCGGCGCTGGAAGTACGCGACCCGGCGCGCCTGTCCTACGTCACCCAGACGACCCTGTCCATGGATGACACCGCGCGGGTCATCGACGCCCTGCGCGAACGCTTCCCGCAGATCGAGGGGCCGCGCAAGAACGATATCTGCTACGCCACCCAGAACCGCCAGGATGCGGTCAAGCAACTCGCCGGCGAGTGTGACCTGGTGCTGGTGGTGGGATCCCCCAACTCCTCCAACTCCAATCGGCTGCGGGAACTGGCCGAGCGGATTGGCGCCAGTGCCTACCTGATCGATGGGCCGCAGGATATTGACGCCGCCTGGCTGCAGGGGAAGACCCGGATCGGGATCACGGCCGGCGCCTCGGCGCCGGAGATCCTGGTGCAGGAGGTGGTGCAGGGTTTGCAGGA
This sequence comes from Sediminihaliea sp., assembly GCA_965222335.1. GTDB lineage: Bacteria > Pseudomonadota > Gammaproteobacteria > Pseudomonadales > Halieaceae. Next base: position 3,009,862 of record OZ244944.1, read on the forward strand.
CCTCGGTGCCAACGCCCCGGTGGAAGCCCTGGGGCGGCCGGAGACGGTGACGTTTTCACTGCCCCGGGAACTGCGCATCGAGGTGCGTGACCTCTCCTGAGACCGGCAATTCCGTCCGGTTTTCGTCAAAAGCCCTCCATTACTGGCGGCCTCTCTGAGGCGGACTAGGCTCTCCCCCGACAGGGAGAGTCGCCGTGAACAGAATGGGTGTGGGGCAGGGAAGCCCCGGATTGACACTTTTGGAAATGCTGGCCGTGCTGTCGGTGCTGTCAGTGGTGCTGCTGCTGGCGGAGCCGTCGCTGCAACAGCTGCTGCACACCACGCGCACGCGCCTGGACGCGGGCCGCATCCTCACCGCACTGAATTTCGCCCGCGCGGAGTCCGTTTCCCGCGGGGTGCCGGTCAGTGTCTGCCCCCGGCGCGAGACAGCTGAGCCGGCCTGCGGCGGGGACTACCGCCAGGGTTGGCTGGTGTTCAGTGACCTGTCCCGGGATGGCGAGTTTGCGGGGGATGCGGGCGATGAACTGCTGCGCGAATTCGCGCCCGTGCAACCCCGTTACCGCGTCATGGACCGGGACGGTGCGGAGGCGATAGCGACCGCCCTGACCTACCTGCCCAGTGGCGCATCCCGGCGCAACCTGACCTTCCTGGTCTGCGCGCCGCCCGGGGTGTCCGTGGTCGGCTGGCAGGTGGTATTGAGCCGTGTGGGTCGCGCGCGCCTGTCCCGGGAGAGGCCGGCGGAGTCGGTCTGTGGCCATGCCTGAGCGTGAACGGACCAACCCGTGCATGCTGCTTGCCAGCACCCGTGATCCGGGCGCTGCCCGGTGTAATGCGGGCGCCGGTCTGGTGGAGGTGATGGTCGCGATCCTGGTGTTCGCGCTGGGATTGCTGGGGCTGGCCGGGATGCAGCTGCGCGCTCACCAGGCCAGCTATGATGCGGTCCAGGCGACCCGGGCCAATGCCCTGGCCCGGGATATCCTGGCGCGCCTGGGGCGCAATCCGACCCAGGCTGCCGCCTACCAGCTGGAGGACCTTGGCGGCGGAGCCCATGAGTTCGCCCCGGTGGCCTGCGATGCCGGGACCTGCACAGCGGCGGAACTCGCCGTGTATGACCTCGCGCGCTGGCAGCGCGCGCTGCGTGGCGAGGACGTGCGCGATAGCGCTGACGCGCCCGTCGGCGGCCTGGTCGCGGGGCGTGTCTGCATCCGGGGCGACGGCCCCGTGATCCGGCTGCTGCTGACCTGGCGGGGCCTGTCGTCGATGCCGTCTACGCCCGAGCCGGCTGATGGCAGCCCCTGTGCCCAGGTTCCGGGTCTCTACGGTGAGGACAATGCCCACCGCCGGCAGTTGCAGGCCAGTGCATGGTTGCCGCCGGCATGAACCACCGTCCCTCGACGCCCAAAGTCAGCCGCGGGCTGACCCTGGTGGAGTTGCTGGTTTCCCTGGTGCTCGGCTCTCTGCTCACCCTGGGCATGCTCGGGGTCTATCTGGAGCGCAAGCAGCAACAGCGCATCGAGGACCAGCGGGCAAGGATGCAGGAGGGCGCGCGCCTGGTCATGACCCTGCTGCGGCGGGAACTGCAACTGGCTGGTTTTTTCGCCGCTGCGCCGCGCCTGCGGACCCGGCAGCCGCCGGCGGGGGCCCCGGGCTGCGCCGTCGGTGACGGCTGGGCGCTGGATCCCGCCCTGCCGCTGGACATGGCCAATGATATGGGCGCCGGCGCCCCAGTGACCGCAGGTGGCCTGGCGCTGGCGTGCATTACCCGGGATATCCAGCCCGGCACCGACCTGCTGGCAATCAAGCGCAGCGCGGTGCTGCCCGCGCTGGATGATGGTACGTTTGCGACAGGTAGCACGGGCCTGGATACACCCCAGTGGTATCTGCGCAGCCGCGAGCACGCGGCGGCCTTCGACTGGGTGTACTTGCCCGAGGGCGCGGCGCCCCCAGCGGCAGAGCAGCTGTCGGGGGCCGGGGTCGCCTACTGGAAGGCGCGGGCGCGCCTGTTTTTTATCCGCGCATACTCGGTGGCCGGTGACGGTATCCCCACCCTGTGCGTGGAGCGCCTGTCGGGCGAGAGCCTGGGGCCCCTGGAGTGCCTGGTGCCAGGGGTGCAGGACCTGCAGGTGGGTCTGGGTGTGGATGACAGTGGTGACGGCGTGCCCGAGCGCTATACCTACAGTCCCACCGCGGCGGATCTGACCCAGGCGACGGTGGCCACGGTGCACCTGTTGATGCGCAGCCTGGAGCCGGTGGCAACACAGCGAGACCGGCGCCAGTACCGCCTGGGTCAGAAAACTGTCATGGCCCCCGGGGACCGGTTCCTGCGGGAAACCTACAGTTTCTCTGTCAACCTGCACAATGCGCCGTGGCCGCCGCGATGATCTGCCGTAGACCGTCCCTGCCAACCGCGGCCAGTGGCAGTGTCCTGCTGGTGGCGATGGTGGTGCTCTTGCTGCTGGGCCTGCTCGCGGCGGGCATCACGCGCACGGCCTCCCTGCAACTGCGCATGGCGGGGCACGATATGGCCGGCACCCGCGCGGATCATGCTGCCCAGGCGATGCTTGATGCCCTCGCGCCAGCGGTGGCGGAATTTCCGGTTGCCCGTCCGGTGGCTTACCGTCGATGTAATCCCGCGGCGAGTTGTGACGATAACAGTCTGGCCTGGCCGGTGCCCCCCGGTAACCTGGGACCGGCGGACTGGCGCTGGCAGATTGCCCTGGAGCGGCTCGCCCCGCACCGGGATGACAGCCTGCCACTGCACCTCACCGAGGACCGGGTCAGCTCGGATGTTGCCTTTGATGCGGTGCGGGTGGAGGCGCAGGTCAATCTGCAGACGGACTCTGGTCTGCTGGAAGCGCAGGTCCGCCGTGGCTGGGCGCTGCTGGCGCCCGCCAGCGGCGGGGGGGCGCTACCGTGATCTGGCAGCGCGGAGCAGCGCGCTGGCTGCTGGTGCTCTGGCTGCTGGGGGCGGCTTCGCGCCCGGCGGCGGATGACATCGAGCTGCTGCTGGCCACACCCACGCCGGCGGACCCACTGCTTCTGGCGTTGTTGCTGGATCGGGAGGAGACACTGTTTGCGCCGCTGTGCACCTACGCCAGTAGCTGCCTGCCGCCCTTTATGGGTGGCGGCACCTATGGGCGATTGGCCCCCAGGGCGGCGGATGCCCCGGTCAGCGGGCGCGAGATACTCGCCGCGGTCCTGGCGGAAGTCCTGTCGCAAGCGGAATTGCCGGAGACGCAGCTTGCACTGCTGGGACCCACGGACGATGGTGCCGGCCGACTGGTCCAGGGGCTGGAGGATGCGGCCGCGATCGGGGAGGGCCTTGCTATCACCCTGGCTGCCTGGTCGCCTCTGCCAGGCGATATTGGTAACCGCGCCGATCGCGCCATGGCCATGCTGGCGACATGGTATCGCTACCTTGCCGGAGGACCGGTCGCCTCTGCCAGCGGTGGGGGTCTACCGGCAACCCATTCAAGCCAGCTATCCGCAGGGCGCTACCTGCCACCCACCCCGGGGGGCAGCTGCCCCAGGGTCCATGTCCTCCTGGCGTTGGACAAGGCTGCCGGGGCCCTGTCACCCGTCGGCGTGGCACCGGAGCTGGCAGCCCGTGCGGGATTGCCGCTGCCCGGGACCCTGCAGGGCTGGCTGGGGGCGCTGGGCGGGGAGTCGGTTGACTGGCTGCCGGGCTTGTCGGGCGCACAGCCCCTGGGGCTGACCTGGCTGGACCTTGCTGAACCGCCACCGGGGTCCGCGGCGGCTCGCCTGTCCCTGGCCCATCCGGCGAGGCTGGAAGCGCAACTGCTCGCGCGACTACGCCAGATCACGCTCAACCGGCCCCGCCCCCGATCGCCGGACGTTACCGGCGGACTGGTAGCGGCAACCAGCACCCCCGGCGGTCTCTACCTGCCCATGTATCAGCCCGGCCCTTTTCTGCCCTGGTCGGGGAACGTCAAGAAGCTGGCCTGGCGTGCCGGGTCGGGCGCTGGCGCCCCAGAGCTGGTCGACGCACGGGGTGAACCGGCGCTGGAGACCGACGGGCCTGATCTCGGGAGACTGCGATTCGATGCCCTGACCCTGTGGACGCAGGCGGCAATGTTGCCGCCCCCAGGCCATGCGGGTATTCCCGACGGCGCGGACGGTCGCGTGGTTGCCCGCGGCGGCGCGGGTCAGCACATTCCGGGTATCGAGCCCGGCAGTGGCGTGATTGGTGAGCGCAATCACGCCGGGGGGAGGCAGGTCTATGTGGACCCCGTTGCCACGGGCCCGGCGGACTTGCTGCCGCTGGATATCGATCTCGCGGACGACATGGGCCTGCAAGCGGCCCTGGGGGCCAGCAGCGCGGATGAGTCGAGGGAGCTGATCCGCTGGGCCCGGGGACAGGACGTGGACGACCTCGACCGGGACGGTGATCGCGCGGAGGCGCGGTCGTGGCTACTGGGGGAGGTACTGCACTCCCGGCCGCTGGTGGTGGACTACGGCGCACTGCCCGGTGGCACGCGGCGGCGGGTGATCTTCGGCTCGGGAGACGGGGCGCTGCATATCGTCGATGATCTCGACCCGGCGGGCGGCGATTCGGGTCGGGAGCGCTACGCCATCTACCTCCGGGAGCTGCTGGGTCTGGTCGGCCCCCGGCGGCGCGGCGATATCCCGGCGTCGCGGATGCGCTATGGCGTGGACGGCAGCCCGGTGCTGTTCCGGCACGATCGCAACGGCGACCGGGTGCTGGACCATCGCGACGGCGATGAGGTCCTGGTAATTGTCGGCCTGCGCCGTGGGGGTCGCAGCTACTATGCCTTTGACATCAGCGATCCGGATGCCCCGCCGCGGCTGCGCTGGAAGGTCGATGCGAGCAAGCCGGGGTTTGCGGACCTCGCTCTCAGTTTTTCCACGCCGGTAGTAGGCAAGGTTCGCTACGGCACCCAGCCGGTGGATGTACTGGTTTTCGGCGGCGGTTACCACGGCGGCTGGCTGGCGGATGGCAGTGGTCGCCTGGGCAAGGACGCCGGCCGCGGTCCCGATACCCGCGGCGCCGCGATCTTTATTGTGAATGCGCGCAGCGGCGAGCTGGTGTGGAAAGCCGAGCCGGGCACCACCGGCGTGGCCAGCAATACGCAGTTCCAGCACGCTGAGCTGGCACACAGCATTCCCTCGGCAGTGTCCGCCCTCAGGTCCCCGGGCGGCGTGATTCACCGCCTCTACGTCGCGGATACGGGTGGCGGCCTGTGGCGCGTGGATCTGCCACCCGGGGAGGGGCCCGACCATCGCCGGGAGCACTGGTTCGCGAGCCAACTGGCCAGCCTGGCGGAAGCGGATGCCGCGGGCGACCGGCGATTCTTTCATCCCCCGGACATCGTGCGCAGCCGCGACGCCGGCGGTGATTTTGATGGCGTAATCCTCGCCAGCGGCAATCGCGCCGACCCGCTGGAACTAGAGGCGCGCAATCTACTGGTATATATTCGCGACCGCCAGGTGAAAAGTGGCGACCCCGCGGTGCGCTCGCGTCGTACGCTGGCCGTGTCCGCACTCGCCGATCGCAGCGCCTGTGCGTTGACCGGTGCCACCGCCTGTGCCGTTACCGATGCGGGCTGGCGCCTTGCGCTGCCGGGGGCAGGGGAAAAGGCCCTGGCGTCTCCGGTGGTACAGGGCGGGAGAGTCTTCCTGGTGACCTATACACCGCCGGCGGCCGATGCATGTGTCTCCCCGGCGGGGCAAAGTGCGCTGTACCTGCTGCAGCTCTCGGATGCGACGCCCACCCAGGCTGGCAAGGTGCGCTATGACCTGAACATTGAGGGTGCCGCCGCATTGCAGGTGGTACCCGGGCACCTGCTGTTGCCGGGCGTACCGCTTGCTGACATTGAGGGCGGTGTCGGGGAATCGCCGCCGGCGCGCCCCTGCGAGGGCCTGCTGTGTACCTTCAGTGGCCTCACGCGCTTGCCCCTTTACTGGCGGGATGTGCGCCATGACCTGGACTAGGCCGCGCCGGGACGGGTTCAGCCTGATCGAGTTGCTGCTGGTGCTGGTGTTACTGGGGGTGTTATTGCTGGTGGCCCTGCCCGCCTACCAGCAGCAGTTGCTGCAGGGCCGCAGAATTCTGGCGGTCGCCGCGCTGCAGCAATTGCACCTGCGCCAGACACAGTATTTCGTGCATCACCGGCGCTACGCGCCGAGCCTGAGCGAGTTGGGCTTTGCCGCCGATGAGCTGGCAGTGGATACGGGGGGTGAGCTGGTTGCCGGCGCGGGTCCGAGCCGCCTGTACCGTATCCGCCTGGCGGACGCGAGCGAGCAGGCTTATCAGTTGCTGGCCACGCCCCTGGGCGCCCAGGCCCGCGACCGGGAATGCCGCCTTTTGGGGCTGGATCAGAGTGGCCGGCGCGAGGCGATGCCCGGCAGCGTACAGCGCTGCTGGTAGGTCGCTAGTCTTCCAGCTTCAGCTTCTGCAGGCGATAGCGCAGGCTGCGGAAGCTGATCCCCAGCAGTTTGGCGGTCGCGGTCTTGTTCCAGCGGCACTGCTCGAGGGCGGCGCTGAGGATATGGCGTTCCACGTCCTCCAGGTAGCCCTCCAGATTGCCCAGGGCCGGGGCGATATCCTCCGGGAGGTCGGTAGTGCGGCCGTTCCCGCTGCCGCTGGGTGGTGACGCGAACTGCAGGTCCTCCGCGGTAATCTGTGAGCCTTCGCACAGGGCCCAGGCCCGCTCGAGGATGTTTTCCAGCTCGCGCACGTTGCCGGGAAAGTGGTACTGCCCCAGAGCCGTCAATGCGGCCTGGTCAAGAGCCGGGGGCGTATCCGGCTGGTCAGCGCCGATGCGCGCCAGCACGTGCTTGACCAGCGCCGCAAGGTCCTCAAGACGGTCACGCAGTGGCGGGACCTCCACGTCGATCACGTTGATCCGGTAGTACAGGTCATTGCGGAAGCGTCCGGCGGCGACCTCAGCCGCCAGATCACGATGGGTGGCGCTGAGCAGGCGGACGTCCACGCTGACCTCCTCGCTGCTGCCCACCGGTCGGATCGATTTTTCCTGTATCGCCCGCAACAGTTTGACCTGCATGGGCAGGGGCAGGTCGGCGACCTCGTCCAGGAAGAGGGTGCCGCCATTGGCGGCCTGGAACAGGCCGGGGTTGTCCCGGGTGGCACCGGTGAAGCTGCCCTTGAGGTGGCCAAACAGTTCGCTCTCCATGAGCTCGTGGGGGATGGCGCCGCAGTTGACCGCGATGAAGTTGTGGCTTGCCCGCGGCCCGTTGTTGTGGATGAGCCGCGCCACCACCTCCTTGCCGCTGCCCGACTCCCCGCGAATGTGCACGGGGGCCTGGCTGCGCGCGAGTTTCAGCGCCTGCTGCCGCAGTCGCGCAATCACGGGAGTGTCGCCGATCAGCTGCGGGCCACTGATCTGTTGCTGGGCGTGCGGGCCCTCGTCCTGCTCCGCATTGAGGCTCAGCGCCGCGCTGACCAGGGTGCGCAGGTTATCCAGTTCTATCGGTTTGCTGATGAAATCAAAGGCGCCCGCCTTGAGTGCGGAAATCGCGGTCTCCACGCTGCCATGGGCGGTGATCATAGCCACTGGTACGTGGGGGAAGGCGCCCTGGATATGCTCGACCAGACTGATGCCGTTGCCGTCGGGCAGGCGCATGTCGGTGAGGCAGAGGTCCGGCACCCGGTCCGCGAGGGCGTCTTTGGCCTCGGCCAGGGTGGCTGCGCAGTGGGTATCCAGCCCCATGCGCGACAGCGTAATGGCCAATAACTCGCGGATAGCGGGTTCGTCGTCGACGATCAGAACAGTTTGTTTCATAAGTTCCAGTGTAAACCGAATTCAGCGCTTTGGCTGCGCACCGCGCTACCTGCGGCTATAGCGCGCGCTTGTTCAGCGCCACACGAAAACAGCTTTCGCCCTCCGGGGTAGTGAGGTAGCTGAGGGTCGCGTTGTTGATCTCGCACAGCTCCTGGCAGAGGTACAGGCCCATGCCGCTGCCCGACTCGACCGTGGTAAAGAAGGGCTCAAACAGCTTGGAGCGGTCTTCCGGCGGAACGCCCTCGCCCTGATCGATGACGTCGATCAGGCACTGGCTGGAGCCAAAATCGAGGGTGACGACAATGTGCGCAGTCTCCTTGCCGGTGGCCAGTTTGCTGTGGCGCAGGGCATTGTCCAACAGGTTGCTGAGCACCCGGCGCAGGTTTTCGGCGTCGAATTCCACCAGCAGGTCGCGGTAGCTGCAGTCCACGCTGATATCGGCGCGACGATTGAGCGTGGACAGGTAGTCCTCGACAAAGCTGTCGAGCCATTCGGCCAGCATCAGGTATTCCGGGCGCGGCGGTTCCCGGCGGGATATCTGCATTACGCTCTCGACGATCTGGTTCACCCGCAGGCTGTGTTCCTGGATGATTTCCGCCATGCGCCGGTCTCCCTCGTCGAGGTTTTCCGACTCTTCCAGCAACTGCGCCGCGTGACTGATGGCGCCCAGGGGGTTGCGAATCTCGTGGGCGATACTGGCGGTAAGGCGACCCAGGGACGTGAGCTTGAGTGCCTGGGCATATTGCGTAACCGGCGTGTAATCCTCTACAAACACCAGCGCCTCACCGTTGCCGGGCGACAGCTCGCGGAAATGGGCGATGACCTGGGGGGTGCCCTCTTGCACGCTGAAGGGCTGGGCGCGAAGCAGCCCGGTGTCGCGCCAGTGTTCGTACTGATAGGCCAACTCGTCGCTGTACTCGGCCAGCTGGCGGCCCTGGTCCATGGCGATTGGCCGGTCCGGCACCAGCAGGGCGGAGGCCGCCTTGTTCATCACCCTGACCTGGCCATCGCTGTTGACCAGGAGAATCCCGGTCTGCATGTGCTGTACGATCTGCTCGTTCAGGCGCTGCAGGTTGTACAGGTCACTGGCGCGGGCCTGGGCGAGTTCCTCTGCCCGGCCCAACCGGCCCGCGATAGCCTGGACCATCAGGGAAACCGAAAACAGCAGCAGCCCCAGCAGCCCCGCAGGGAAGAAGGCATTGATGTCGACCTCGTCTGCCACCACAAGTCTGGCGGTATCGAGCAGGGTCGCCAGCACCGCCACCGCGGCCACGAGGGTCGCCAGGGTGCGATTGCTGAGCATCACCGCGCTGGCAGCGATGGTGATCACCAGCAGGATCGGCAGGCCGCTGACCATCCCACCGCTGGCGTCGGACAGCAGGGTGATCGCGACAATATCGACCAGGAACACCAGGAACAGGTAGCGGTGGTTGTGATGCCAGGTGGCGGAGAGTGAACCCATCAGGACCACGGCGGTGGCGAGGTAGGCAATGGCCACCGCGAGGTACAGGGAGGGGTTGACCCCACCCACCAGCTGGCGCGTATTGGGGCTGATGAGCATGATCAGCAGGACCACGGCGAGCAGCGAGCGGTAAGCGACGTAGATCCGGAACAGGGTGGTGTTCTGGCGCTGGCTGCCCATGCTCACGGGCCGGGTAAGGATGGCGGGGCGGTTCAAGGTCGCGGTGCCTGCTCTCGTGTCCTGTCTGGTTGATTCGCGTGGCTCGCCCAAGTGTATCAGGGTCCGGCGCGGGCGAAAGCCGCGGGCTGGCAACCGGCTGGGCTTTCCCGGAAAATGGCGTCCCCGGTTTCTTACAGGCAGACCCTGGCATGACCACCCTGAATATCCTCATGGCCCAGATGAACACCCTGGTGGGTGACTTTGACGGCAATACCGGCAAGGTCATCGATGCCCTGCGCCGGGCCGAGGCCGGGTACACGGCCCCCGTGGTGGTGTGCCCGGAGCTCACCCTGAGTGGTTACCCGCCGGAGGACCTGCTGCTGCGGCCCAGCATAGAGGTGCGGGTGGCCCGGTCCCTGGAGCAAATCTGCGCCGCGATGACCGGCGACGCCTGGCTGGTAGTGGGTTACCCCCGACGCATTGGTACCGCGCTGTATAACGTGGCCGGCGTGTTGCATCGCGGCCGGGTGGTGGCGGAGTACCGCAAGCAGTGCCTGCCCAACTACCAGGTATTTGACGAGAAGCGCTATTTCCAGACCGGGGACGCCCCCTGCGTGGTGAACATCCAGGGCCTGCAGGTGGGAATTACCGTGTGCGAGGATATCTGGGAACCCGGCCCCGCCAACCAGGCGGCCGCCGCCGGTGCCGAACTGCTGCTGAATATCAATTCTTCCCCCTACCACCGGGGCAAGCGCGGTGAGCGCTGGCGTTTAGTGGGCGAGCGCGCACGGGTAGCCGGCATTCCCATCGTTTACGTGAACCAGGTGGGAGGCCAGGATGAACTGGTGTTCGACGGCGGCTCCTTCGCCGTCAGCGCGTCAGGAGAGGTGTGTGCCGCGGCGCCCAATTTCGAGGAGGGTGAGTACTGGCTGCAGGCGTCACATGCGGGCAAGGACAGCGACCCGGCGGCGACCAACGCGCCCCTCAGCCTCGGCGGCATGGCTGTTGCGCCGCCCCTGGATGAACTGGAGGCCACCTGGCATGCGTTGGTGCTGGGGCTGCGGGACTATGTTGACAAGAACCGCTTTCGCGGCGTGGTCCTGGGCTTGTCCGGCGGGGTGGACTCGGCGCTGACCCTGGCCCTGGCGGTGGACGCCCTGGGGCCCGACCGGGTCGAGGCGGTGATGATGCCTTTTCGCTACACCTCGCAGATGAGTGTCGAGGACGCGGCAGGGCAATCGCGCACCCTGGGCGTGAAGCACCAGGTGATATCGATCGAGCCGATGTACGAGGCCTTTATGGCGGCACTGGCGGAGGAGTTCGCGGGGCTGGCCCCGGATACCACCGAGGAGAACCTGCAGGCCCGCTGTCGCGGCGTGGTGCTGATGTCCCTGTCCAACAAGAAGGGGCTGCTGGTACTGACCACCGGCAACAAGAGCGAGCTGGCGGTGGGCTATTCCACCCTGTACGGGGATATGGCCGGCGGGTTCGACCCGATCAAGGACGTGCCCAAGACCCTGGTCTACGAACTGTGTCGCTATCGCAATCGCCTGGGGCCCTGTATCCCCGAGCGGGTGATCGAACGCCCGCCCTCGGCGGAACTGGCGCCGGGCCAGGAAGACCAGGACAGCCTGCCGCCCTACGATGTGCTGGATCGGATTCTCGAGCTGTACGTGGAACAGGACTGCAGCGCCACCGCGATTATCGCCGCCGGGATGGACCCCGCGGACGTACACCGGGTGCTGCGCCTGGTGGATATGAATGAGTACAAGCGCCGGCAGGCGCCGATTGGCGTGCGCATTACCCAACGCGGCTTCGGTCGCGACCGGCGCTACCCGATAACCTCCGGCTGGACCCTGGGGGACTGAACAGCGCTGCCCCTACAAGGGTACCCGGTTATCGAACTGCGGCGGTTCCGGCGGGTCGAACAGGCCGAAGCTGAGCTTGTTGATCCAGGAGCGCTGCACCCCGTCCAGGGTAAAGCTGCTCTCGAATTCGCCGTCCCTGTTCAGGGAGGGGTGCTCCGGATAGTTATGCGCCAGCACGTCAATCGCATCCTGGGCGAGGTCGTTCATGCCCAGCAGGATATAACCCTGGGCCATCACCGCCAGGCCATCGGCCACGGCGGGGGTGCGCTGGAAATGCTCCACCACGTAGCGGCCGCGGTTGGCCGCCGCCAGGTAGGCACCACGGCGGAAGTAGTAGTTGGCGACATTGATCTCGTGGCGCGCCAGCAGGTTGCGCAGGTAAACCATGCGCGCCTTGGCATCGGCGGCGTAGGGGCTGTTGGGGAAGCGGGACACCAGCTGCGCGAACTCGGCGAAGGCCTCACGGGCGTGGCTGGTATCGCGCTTGGTTTCATCGGTGGGCAAAAAGCGCGCGAAAATATCCTGGTTGCCAGTGTAGGCCGACAGGCCCTTCATGTAATAGGCATAATCGACGTTGGGGTGCTGGGGGTGCAGCCGGATAAAGCGATCCGCTGCCTCCACCGCCGCCTCGTGCTCGTAGGCGCCGTAGTGGGCGTAGATAATTTCCAGCTGTGCCTGCTCGGCGTACTTGCCGAAGGGGTAGCGCGATTCCAGCAGCTGCAGGCTGCGGACCGCCAGATCATAGCTGCGGGCGTTGAGATAGCGCTGAGCGTCCTCGTACATCTGTTGTTCGCCGGCGTCGGCGGAGATGTCGGGGCCGTCGTTGCCGGAGCAGGCCACCAGCGTGGCGGCCAGCGCCAGGGCGGCAATTAATTTTAAGGAATTCAACAATTTAGGGACCAGTGGCATGTTAGACTGTGGACGCGTTTGTGACCGCGTATTTAACCACAGCGGGCCGGGGGCTTAAACAGGTATTGTGATGACACAGCAGATTCGCGAACAGGCGATAGTCGACGCCGCGGGCGAGGGTGAACGCCTGGACCAGGTGGCGGCGCGCCTGTTTCCTGCCTATTCGCGCTCGCGGCTGCAAAGCTGGATCAAGCGCGGTGAGCTGCAGGTTGACGGGAGTACCTGCAGGCCCCGCGACAAGGTGCACAGCGGCAGCGTGCTGGAACTGGTCGCGACCCTGGAAGAGGCCGTTAGCTGGCAGCCCGAGGCCATCGACCTGGATATTCTCTACGAGGACGATCACCTGCTGGTATTGAACAAACCCGCCGGCCTGGTAGTGCATCCGGCCGCGGGGCACGCGGACGGCACCCTGGTGAATGCGCTGCTGAATCACGCGCCCGACATGGCGCAGCTGCCCCGGGGGGGTATCGTGCACCGCCTGGATATGGACACCTCGGGCCTGCTGGTCGTGGCCAAGTCCCTGCCGGCCCATCACGACCTGGTGGCCCAGCTGCAGGCGCGCACGGTGAAACGCCAGTACTGCGCTGTCTGCGTGGGCGCCATGACCGGTGGCGGCACGGTGGACGCGCCCATGGGGCGCCACCCGCGCCAGCGCAAGAAAATGGCGGTGGTGGCCAATGGGGGCAAGCCGGCGGTGACCCACTACCGGGTGACGACGCGTTTTGCCCACCACACCCGGGTGGCGGTCAGCCTGGAGACCGGGCGCACCCACCAGATCCGGGTGCACCTGGCGCACCGCAAATATCCGCTGATCGGCGACCCGCTCTACGGTGGCCGGCCCAGGATTCCCCCGGGGGCGTCCGCGACCCTGATCGAGACGCTGCGCGGCTTCCCTCGCCAGGCCCTGCATGCCCAGGAACTGGGCTTTAACCATCCTGTCAGTGGCGAGCCGCTGCAGTTCGAGTGCCCACTGCCTGAAGATATGGCGACGCTGCTGGCGGTACTGGCGGCGGAGGACCCGGTGCGTGCCCCCGGTGATTGAACCCCGCTGGCCGGCACCGGCCAATGTGCGCGCGCTGTGTACCACACGTCGCGGTGGCTGCAGCGAGGCCCCCTACGCCAGCCTCAACCTGGGCGCCCACGTGGGAGACAGCGGGTCCGCGGTAGACGCAAATCGCGCGCAACTCATGGACTTGCTGCCCGGGGCGGCGCAAGTGCAATGGCTGCAGCAGGTTCACGGCACCGAGGTGGTGGCCGCGGGCACCGCAGCTGCGCCGGTGGCCGATGCCTGCTGGACCGGGCGCGCGCAGCTTGCCTGCGCGGTGCTCACCGCAGATTGCCTGCCGGTGCTGTTCTGTGACCGGGCGGGCAGCACCGTGGCCGCGGCCCACGCCGGCTGGCGCGGACTGGCCGCCGGGGTGCTGGAGGCGGCGGTGGCTGCCATGCCCGTGTCCCCCGGGGACCTGCTTGCCTGGCTGGGTCCCGCGATCGGGCCACGGGCCTTTGAGGTGGGTGAAGACGTGCGCATAGCTTTTGTCGACGCGGTCGATTATGCGGACCTGAAGTCCCGGGTGGCAGGCTGCTTTACCCCGGCCTCGCGCGCGGCGCATTTCCACGCCGACCTCTACGGCCTCGCCCGCCTGCGCCTGGCCGGGGCTGGCGTCACTGAGGTCTATGGCGGTGAGCACTGCACGTTCACCGAAAAAGACGCCTTTTTCTCCTACCGCCGGGACGGCAAGACCGGCCGCATGGCCAGCTTGATCCTGCGCTTATAACCCCACTTGAAATAGGGCCTTTCGCCCCCATCTCTCCTGCAGACCAAGTACACGCGCCGCGGGCCCAAGCCGAGGTGTAAGGAGAGCATTGACGATGAGAATGGACAAACTGACCAACCAGCTGCAGGGCGCCCTGGCGGATGCCCAGTCCCTGGCGCTGGGCAAGGACCACCAGTTTATCGAGCCCGCGCACCTGCTGGCGGCCCTGCTGCAGCAGCAGGGCGGATCCACCCGGCCCCTGCTGCAGAAGGCCGGCGGTGATGTGATCGCGCTGGCCAGCCAGGTCAAGGAGGCGGTGGAGAACCTGCCCCGGGTGACCGGTAACGACGGCGATGTGCACATGTCCAATGACCTGGGACGCATCCTCAACGTGACCGACAAACTGGCCCAGCAGGGGGGTGATACCTATATCTCCTCCGAGCTGGTGCTGCTGGCGATGCTGCAGAGCAACACCTCGGCGGGTGAGATGCTGAAATCCAACGGCGTCACCGCGGCGGCCCTGAAGGGAGCAATAGACGAGGTGCGCGGGGGCGATGCGGTAGACAACCCGGAAGCGGAGGAGTCCCGCCAGGCCCTGGACAAGTACACCATCGATCTCACCGAGCGCGCGGAGCAGGGTAAGCTCGACCCGGTGATTGGCCGCGACGACGAGATCCGCCGCACCATCCAGGTGTTGCAGCGGCGCACCAAGAACAACCCCGTGCTGATCGGCGAGCCAGGCGTGGGCAAGACCGCGATTATTGAGGGCCTGGCCCAGCGCGTGATCAACGGCGAGGTGCCCGAGAGTCTGAAAGACAAGCGCATCCTGTCCCTGGACCTGGGCGCGCTGCTGGCGGGCGCCAAGTTCCGCGGTGATTTCGAGGAGCGCCTGAAGGCGGTCCTGAAGGAACTGACCAAGCAGGAAGGACGCATCATCCTGTTTATCGATGAGCTGCACACCATGGTCGGCGCCGGCAAGGCCGAGGGCTCCATGGACGCGGGCAACATGCTCAAGCCCGCGCTGGCGCGGGGTGAGCTGCACTGCGTGGGCGCGACCACGCTGGACGAGTACCGCAAGTACATCGAGAAGGACGCCGCCCTCGAGCGCCGCTTCCAGAAGGTGCTGGTGGACGAACCCAACGAGGAGGACACCATCGCCATCCTGCGCGGCCTGAAGGAGCGCTATGAGGTGCACCACGGTGTGGATATCACCGACAGCGCGATCATCGCCGCGGCAAAACTGTCCCAGCGTTACATCACGGACCGGCAGCTGCCGGACAAGGCGATTGACCTCGTAGACGAGGCCGCCAGTCGCATCCGTATGGAAATCGATTCCAAGCCGGAGGCGATGGACCGCCTGGAGCGCCGCCTGATCCAGCTCAAGATCGAGCGCGAGGCGGTGAAGAAGGACAAGGACCCGGCGGCCAAAAAGCAGCTGGACCTGCTGGCCACGGAAATCGACAAGGTAGAGCGCGAGTACTCCGACCTGGAAGAGGTATGGAAGGCGGAGAAGGCCTCCCTGCAGGGCGCGGCCCAGATCAAGAGCGAACTGGAGCAGGTGAAAATCGAAATGGATGCCGCGCGCCGGGCCGGGGATCTGACCCGCATGTCCGAGCTGCAGTACGGCCGCATGCCTGAACTGGAGAAGCAGCTGGCAGCTGCCCAGGAGGCGGAGAACGTCGAGCGCACCCTGCTGCGCAACAAGGTCACTGACGAGGAAGTGGCGGAGGTCGTGTCCCGCTGGACTGGTATCCCGGTGGCGAAAATGCTCGAGGGGGATCGCGACAAGCTGCTGCGCATGGAGGATTCGCTGCACCAGCGGGTTGTGGGCCAGGACGAGGCGGTGACCTCGGTGGCCAACGCCGTGCGCCGCTCGCGTGCGGGTCTCGCCGACCCCAACCGGCCCAACGGTTCCTTCCTGTTCCTCGGCCCCACGGGCGTGGGCAAGACCGAGCTGTGCAAGGCCCTGGCCGAATTCCTGTTCGACAGCGAGCAGGCCATGGTGCGGGTGGATATGTCGGAGTTCATGGAGAAGCACTCCGTGGCCCGACTCATCGGCGCACCGCCCGGCTATGTTGGCTATGAAGAGGGTGGCTACCTGACCGAGGCTGTCCGGCGGCGGCCCTACTCACTTCTGCTACTGGACGAGGTGGAAAAGGCCCACCCGGATGTGTTCAACATTCTGCTGCAGGTGCTGGAGGACGGCCGCCTGACGGATGGCCAGGGTCGCACGGTGGACTTCCGCAACACGGTGATCGTGATGACCTCTAACCTCGGCTCCGACCTGATCCAGGAAATGGCGGGTGAGGAGAACTACGACGCCATGAAAGCAGCGGTGATGGGGGTGGTCGGCAAGCACTTCCGGCCGGAGTTTATCAACCGGGTCGACGAGTCCGTGGTTTTCCATCCCCTGGCCCAGGACCAGATTCGCGGCATTGCCGGGATCCAGCTGGCCTCGCTCCGGCAGCGCCTCAAGGAGCGCGAACTGGCGCTGGATATCTCCGACGCCTTCCTCGACCACCTCGCCACGGCCGGCTTCGACCCGGTATATGGCGCGCGGCCTCTCAAGCGGGCTATCCAGCAGGAACTGGAGAACCCGCTGGCGCAGCGGATTCTCGCGGGAGAATTCTCGCCGGGGGATACGATTCGGGCGGATTGGGAAGAGGGGCGGGGCAAGTTCGAGACGGCTTGATCCTGCAATGAGGATTGCCCCCGGGCGTTACACCGGGGGCCGATTCAAGAGAACAGTCAGCAGTGTTGGTCGACCAGAGCCTGATTCTGTTCTGTCTGCTTGGCGATTTCTTCTGCGGAGAGTTCCACCACCTCACCCTGCTCGTTGCGCATCGTAATTCGGCCCTGTGAAACCGATAGGGCATCCAGGTTTGCCTGTGCCCGTCTGCAGATTTCGGGGTTCTTTTTCGCCGTGTCGTTGCCCGCGGCATTCGCGGGGGCAAATTCATTGCCAACTCGCGGCGTGGTTTCAGGGGGCACGGCACCCTCTTCGGCGGTGACCACGCGTTTGAACTCCGAGCCCGTGGAAATGACTTCGTATTCGGTACCCTTGGGCGGTGGCCGGTCACTGTGTACCGGGTTGCCGCGGTCGTCCAGCCAGCGGTAGTAGGTGACCCCGGCCACGGTTACGGTCGCGGTAATGAGCAGGATTGAGCCGAGGACTGCGCCGATCAGGGTTCGCACTGCTGAGCTTGGCTTCATCTTCTCGCCTTTAAGTGGCTGTTTTAGCTTGTAAAGTATCGTAACCCTCGGGCTTGCGCAACGCGTCGGGAGGTTATTTGCCTGCGCATAGAGGCGATTGATGCGGCGCTACTGGTTGACTTGTGGCCTATTCCGCCGAACAATACGAGGGTCCTGCCAATGACAACGGCTAATGCTGGGTACCCCCAGCCACTGGCCCACCGCCGCGATGTAATGATTTGCGACGGGCGTTGGCAGGTCCCGTAGTCGTCTCGTGCCGTATTGGCCGGGGCGATGGCCAGATACTGCGCTACCCCGCAGGGCGACCGATACACGGGTTCGTGATCGCTTTCCCCTCCCATTGAGGGTGGAAAGAGCCTGAAGGAGAGCCGCCCGGGGTTTATCCTCCGGCGGATCGCGAACCGCGAACGTGGTATCGAGCCGAAGGGGTGGCGTTGTCCGCTAGGTACCGGTCCCGGTGCCTGGGAGTCAACTCCACACATTGATGCTTAACAGCACCGGCGAGGGTGACGCGCCGCTGCGTGTTGTGATTTGGAGAAGACAGGTGGAGATGTTATCCGGCGGCGAGATGATCGCCCGGGCCCTCGAAGACGAGGGTGTTGAGTATATTTTCGGCTACCCCGGCGGGGCCGTGTTGCATATTTACGATGCCCTGTTCAAGGCGAGCAACGTGCCCCATGTGCTGGTGCGCCATGAACAGGCGGCGACCCATGCCGCCGACGGCTATGCCCGGGCCACGGGCAAGCCGGGGGTGGTGCTGGTGACCTCGGGTCCCGGCGCCACCAACGCGATCACCGGCATCGCCACCGCCTACATGGACTCCATTCCCATGGTGGTGTTTTCGGGGCAGGTCGCCAGTCACCTGATCGGCGAGGACGCCTTCCAGGAGACCGATATGGTCGGGATCTCCCGCCCCATCGTGAAGCACAGCTTTATGGTGCGCCTGGCGGAAGATATCCCCACGATCATCAAGAAGGCCTTTCATATCGCCTCGTCGGGCCGGCCGGGGCCGGTGGTGATCGATATTCCCAAGGACATCACCCGCCCGGATGCCAAGTTCGAATACCAGTACCCGGAGTCGGTGAAGCTGCGCTCCTACTCGCCTGCGCAAAAGGGCCACACCGGCCAGATCAAGAAGGCAGCGCGGATGTTGCTCGGTGCCAAGCGGCCGATGATCTATAGCGGTGGCGGGGTGATCCTGGGGGATGCCTGTGAGCTGCTCACCACGCTGGCGCGCCAGCTGAACTACCCGGTCACCAATACCCTGATGGGCCTTGGCGCCTATCCGGGAACGGACCGGCAGTTCCTCGGGATGCTGGGCATGCACGGCCTGTACGAGGCGAATATGGCCATGCACCACAGCGATGTGATCCTGGCGGTGGGTGCGCGCTTTGACGACCGGGTAACCAATACCGTGGGCAAGTTCTGTCCCGGGGCCAAGATTATCCATATCGATATCGATCCCACCTCCATCTCCAAGACCGTGAACGCGGACATCCCTATCGTGGGGCCCGTGAAAGCGGTGCTGGAGGACCTGCTGGAGCAGGTCAGCGCCCAGCAGAAAAAGGAACCCGACCTGCCGGATTCAGGGGCACTGCAGCGCTGGTGGCAGCAGATTGACGAATGGCGGGAGAAACACGGCCTGTGGACCGGCCGGCGCTACGGCGAGAGCGATCGCATCATGCCGCAGCAGGTGATCGAGAGCCTGTTCCGGGCCACTGGCGGTGACGCCTACGTGACCTCCGACGTGGGCCAGCACCAGATGTTTGCCGCCCAGTACTACCGCTTCGACCAGCCGCGGCGCTGGATCAATTCCGGGGGCCTGGGCACCATGGGCTTTGGCCTGCCGGCGGCCATGGGGGTCAAGCTGGCCTTCCCGGACATGGAGGTGGCCTGCGTGACCGGCGAGGGCAGTATCCAGATGAATATCCAGGAGCTCTCGACCTGCAAGCAATACAACACGCCGGTCAAGATCATCAACCTGCGCAATAACTACCTGGGCATGGTGAAGCAGTGGCAGGACATGCAGTACGAGGGCCGCTATGCCATGAGCACCTATGAGGACTCCCTCCCGGACTTTATCAAGCTGGCGGAAGCCTACGGGCATGTGGGCATGGAGGTGAAGGAGCTGTCGCAGCTGGATGCAGCAATGGAAGAGGCTTTCGCCCTCAAGGACAAACTGGTCTTCCTCGATATCTTTATCGATCCGATGGAGCACGTGTACCCGATGCACGTGGCACCCAACGGCTCGATGAAGGATATGTGGCTGAGCAAGAACGAGAGGACCTGATATGCGCCGTATTATTTCAATCCTGATGGAAAACGAACCCGGTGCCCTGTCCCGGGTGGTGGGTCTGTTCTCCCAGCGTGGCTACAACATCGAGACGCTGAATGTGGCACCGACGGAGGACGCGTCCCTGTCCCGTCTGACCCTGACCACGGTGGGCGACGACCGCACCATCGAGCAGATCACCAAGCAGCTGAATAAGCTCGTGGACGTGGTCAAGTTGGTGGATCTTACCGAGGGCGCGCACATCGAGCGCGACATGATGCTGATCAAGGTCCGCGCCAGCGGTGGGGTGCAGCGGGATGAGGTCAAGCGCACGGTGGATATCTTCCGCGGCCAGATCGTGGACGTGGGCCCCAACACCTACACCATCCAGCTCACCGGCACCGGCGAGAAGCTGGACTCATTCGTAGCCGCCATGGCCGATGCCGAGATCCTCGAGGTCGTCCGCTCCGGCGTCGCCGGCATCTCCCGCGGCGAGAAAGTCCTGCGCCTCTAAAAAAAGGGGTCAAAAAAAGGGGTCAGATCCCTTAAAAGGGATCTGACCCCTTTTTTTTTGACCCCCCATTTTTAGTGGCCGCGCTTGGCTTCCATGCGCTTGAGCAGGGTGCCCATGATCATCTGGTAGAGCTCCTTGCCGAGGTACTTGTCCTCCACGCCCTTGTCGATGCTCGGGTTGTCATTGACCTCGATCACGCAGCCCTTGCCCTCGCGCTCCTTGACGTCGACGCCGTAGAAGCCGTCGCCGATAGGGCGCGTCGCCCGCAGGGCAGCGTCGAGGACTGCCGGCGGCACCTCGAAGGTGGGCAGGGTGTCGAAGCCGCCGGAATCGGTCTTCTGGCCGTGACGGTAGATCTGCCAGTGATCCTTGACCATGTAGTAACGGCACGCGTAAAGGGGCTTGCGGTCGAGCACGCCGATGCGCCAGTCGAAGTCGGTGTACAGGAATTCCTGGGCCAGCAGCAGGGTTGAGCGCTGGAACAGGCGCTTGCAGATGTCCCGCAGTTCCTCCGGCGTGGTCGCCTTCTCCACGCCCATGGAAAACGCGCCGTCGGGGATTTTTACCACGATGGGATAACCCAGCTGCTCCCCGAGACCGGCGAGCTGACCCGGCTGGTCCTTGTACAGCACCACGGTTTTGGGGGACGGCACCTTGTGGGTGCGGAACAGGTCTGCGAGGTAGATCTTGTTGGTGCAGCGCAGTATGGAATTGCTGTCGTCGATAACCACCAGACCCTCGCTCTCGGCCTTCTTGGCGAAGCGGTAGGTAAAGTGATCGATATTGGTGGTGGCGCGAATAAACAGGCCGTCGTACTCCGGCAGGCGCAGGTAGTCCCGCTGGGTGATTAGTTCGCAGTCTATACCCAGCGAACGCCCCGCGCGGATAAAGCGCTTGAGCGCCGCCGCATCCGAGGGTGGCAGCGGGTCGGCGGGATCCACCAGGATGGCGAGGTCGTAATGTGCGGACTTGCGGGTGCGCTTCTTGCGCCAGACCTTGCGGCTGAAGTCATCCAGGGCCGCGGCAAAATCCGTTTCCTGCGCATCGGTCAGGCCGTGGGTCGAGCGCGGCTTGAGGCTGCTGATTTCCCAGCGCTTGCGGTGTTTCAGCGTAATTTCCAGCACCGGGCAGGGAAATACCTCGAACAGCTTCTGCGCCAGCTCGTTGAAGCGGCTGTCGGTTGCGCGGCCGAAATAACTGAGGAGTACCACCTCGCTGCCGCTGTCCGCCTCGGTCAGGGCACTGTAGAGGTCCCGGCTGAATTCCTCGAGGTGAATGCGGTACAGGGAGCGCTTGCTGAGGTCGTTCAGTGTGCGCACGGAGGGGATCACCCGGTGGCCGCGTGCCTCTGCCAGCAGCGAGCAATAGTAGCCGGCGGAGAGGTAGCCAAAGCTACGACTGAGGTTGATCACACGGGTGCGCTCCGGCAGCTCCGGGTATTCGCCGTTCAGATACTGGGCAAAAGTGATAACCTGTTCGCTGGGGTAGTAGGGGGCCCAGTCACCGGGTTGATCGATCACGATCAGGGTTTGTGACATGTATTGGTCCGCCGGTGTCACCGGCCGTTGGGATTTCCGCCGAGTATTCGCCAGCCCCACGCCTGAGTCAATGAATCGCCCGCCGGAAAACGGATCAAGGAGCCCGTCATGCGCACGCCCAGCTACCGCCTTATCGCCACCTGCCCCGACCGCGTGGGGATTATCGCCCGGGTCACCGGAGAAATCGCCGGCCTGGGCGGATCCATTATCCAGGCGAACCAGTACGAGGATGCTGGCAGCGGCCTGTTCTTCATGCGCTACGTGGTCGACGCCGGGTCCCTGGGCCTGTCCGCGGAAGAGTTTCGCGCCGCGATGGCGCCGGTAGCCGAGTTACTGGAAATGCAGTGGCGGGTCACCGAGTCCGCGCGGCCCCAGCGCGTGGTGTTGCTGGCCAGCCGCCAGGACCACTGCCTGGCCGAGCTGCTGCATCTGTGGCGTGGCGGCGACCTGCCGCTGCTGCCTGTCAGCGTGATCTCCAATCACGAGGACCTGCGCCAGCTGGTAGAGAGCTACGGCGTCCCCTACCACTGCGTGCCCGTGCCCCGGGACGAGGTCGGCAAGGACGCCGCCTTCCGCCAGACGGCGGATCTGATCGGGCAGGCGGAGCCAGACACGATCGTGCTGGCGCGCTACATGCAGATCCTGCCGCCCTGGCTTTGCGGTGAGTATCCGAACCGGATCATCAACATCCACCACAGCTTCCTGCCATCATTCGCGGGTGCCAGGCCCTATCACCAGGCCTTTGCCTACGGGGTCAAGCTCACCGGGGCGACCTGTCACTATGTCACCGAAGACCTGGACGCGGGCCCGATTATCGAGCAGGACGTGATCCGCATTCGTCACCACGACACCATCGAAGACATCGTGCGCCTGGGCAAGGATGTGGAGAAGACGGTCCTGGCCCGGGGGCTACGCTACCACCTTGAAGACCGGGTGCTGGTCCAGGGCAATAAGACGGTGATATTTGCCTGAGCCGTAGCCGGGGTGCTCAGGCCGCCTGCTGCGCCGCCCGGGCGCCGCGGATCAGCTTCCCGGGCAGCTTCCCGGTGGCCTCGCCGTCGCGCATGATGACCTCGCCGCTGACCAGGGTGTAGCGGTAGCCGCGCGCCCCCTGGAACACCCGGCGACCGCCCGCGGGAAGATCGAAGATGATCTCGGGCCGCAGCACCTGCAGGGCGTCGAAGTCGATAATATTGATATCTGCTTTCATGCCCGGTTCCAGGGTGCCGCGGTCTTCCAGGCCCATGCAGCGCGCCGTTTCCAGGGTGTGCATGCGCACGGCTTCCTCCAGCCCCAGGCGGTCGCCGCGCTGGCGGTCCCGCACCAGGTAGCTCAGCAGGTAGGTGGGCACGCTGGCGTCGCAGAGCACGCCACAGTGGGCACCGGTATCCGACAGGCTGAGGATGGTGTGCTCGTTCTTGAGCATGCTGAACTGGTGCCCGAGGTCGCGGCTGCCATAGCCAAACAGGGGGCAGTAGAGCAGGGTGGTGCCGCCGTTGGCCATCATCGCATCGTAGGCAAATTCCTCGGGTGAGACGCCCGCGGCTTTGGCCTTGTACTCGATACTGTCCTCGTAGCTCGGCTCGTAATCGGGCACATCCCCCATCACGTAGAGGTTGTCGTAGCCACGGGTAATGGCATCGAGGAAGAAGTCACCCCCGGTTTCCATCGGGGCCTCTTCCAGGATAGCGCGCCGTATTTCGGGGTCCCGCAGCTTTTCCAGGCGCGCCTCGCGGTCGAGCCCGGCCAGCGGTGCGTAACTCTGCTTAAACATGAAGGGGTGTACGGTACCGTCCCAGCCCATCATGATGTTGACCGGCCGGGCACCCACGTGTGGGATCAGTCGCGCGCCTTCCTTGCGTGCCTCGCTGACATAGGCGAGCTGCTTCTGCACCCGCTCCCAGTCTTTCTCCTCACGGAAGAACAGGACAAAGTTGACTTGGCAGTTGTTCTCGATCGACAGCTGCTTCATCCAGGCCATCTCTTCCTCCCAGTTCTCGAAGTCCGAGACCAGGCCGTAGATACCCTGGGACAGCTCGCCGATGGCGCTGCCAATGCCGAGCAGTTCGTTGGCGTCCGAGTAGGTGCCGGGCATCACCTGCCCGTCGCGGGTGGTGTGCAGGCTGGTGCGGGAGGTGGTAAAGCCGATGGCGCCGGCGGCGATGCCCTCGCGCACGATCGCGGCCATCTGCTGCACGTCCTCGGGGGTTGCCGGCTCATTGTTGGTACCCCGCTCTCCCATCACGTAGGTGCGCACGGCGCAGTGGGGGACCTGGGCGCCGATGTCGATGGCCCGCGGCATGCGGTCCAGGGCGTCCAGGTATTCCGGGAAGCTCTCCCACTGCCACTTGATACCCTCGCTCAGCGCGGCGCCGGGAATATCCTCCACATCCTCCATCACCTCGATCATGCGCTGGCGTTCCGGCGCATCCGGTCGGCAGGGGGCAAAACCCACACCGCAATTGCCCATCACCAGGGTGGTAATGCCGTGATGGCTGGCCGGGCTGCAGTGAGCGTCCCAGGTGGCCTGTCCATCCATGTGGGAGTGGGTGTCTACCCAGCCCGGGGTGACCAGGCAGCCGGCCGCATCGATGGTTTCACGCGCTTCCCCAAGGTTCTCGCCCACGGCGACCACCAGGCCATCCCGCAGGGCCACATCGGCCTGGCGCGCGGGGCTGCCGGTGCCATCTACCACGGTGCCGTTGATGATGAGTGTGTCAAAGGGACGGGTTTGCATTGCATGCTCCTGGCGGGCTCAGATCGCGCCGGTTTTGAGTTTGTTATGCACTCCAGAATAGCATCTGCCATGCCGGGGGAAAGCCGGCTCTGGCCCGAAAGCCCGCCCTGGTTCAGGAGCCCACACTCGCAAATGGCAGGAAAGGCTGGAATATGGCCGCTCTGCTATTATCGGAGGGCGGGTTGCCGTTGCTGGCAAGCAGCGGCGACACGCCTTAACGAACTCGACAGCACGGAGAAACTGTATGCCCCAGTCAGCCCAGGTGAACGATTGCATGCATCGCAATCCCCTCACGATTCGTCCCGCTGCGAACCTGGTGGAGGCCATCTCTACCATCGTGGAATATAAACTGACGGGTCTCACGGTGACCGATGAGGAGGGCAGGGTGGTCGGTATCCTCTCTGAGCTGGACTGTATCCAGGCCATTCTCACCTCGATCTACAATGACGGCGATCCCGAGCATGCCCTCGTCGAGGACGCGATGTGCGCCGAGGTTAACGTCTGCAGCACCGGTGACAACATCGTGGAAGTCGCCCAGGCCATGGTCAGCACGTGCCAGCGACGCCGGCCGGTGGTGGATAGTGGTCGTCTCGTGGGCCAGGTGAGCTCCAACAACATTCTGTGGGCATTGATGGAGCACTCGCGGCGCAAGGTGTTGAGTCCAAAGAGCTGACTTGTCCCTGCCCGCCGGGTAGCCAGCGAGAACTCATGCTCAGACGTTTTCCTCGGCGGCGACAGCCTGCGCCTTGAGTTCGGTGACCAATTCCGGTGGCAATCGCAGCTGGCGCTCCAGCTCTTCAAGATAGCTGCGCTCCATATAACTCTGCTCGTCGATAACCAGCACACTCGCCAGGTACATTTCAGCGGCGATTTCCGTGCTGCTCGCTACCGATGCGACATCGACCGGATCCAGTGGCTTCTGCAGTTCCCGATCTACCCACTGGATGGTCTCTGCATCCGCGGTGAGGCCGCGCAGGCCCTCGTCGATCATCTGCCGCTCCCGGTCATCTACATGGCCATCCGATTTCGCCGCGGCGATGATCGCTTTCAATACCGCGGTGGAATGTTGCTCCACTGCCGGGCCGCTGACTCGATCCAGGGTCTGTGGCTCCGCGGCCGGCGCTCCCTGGGCATTGCCGGCTTGCCAACTGCCGTACGCCTTATACGCCATCAGGCCAAGGGCGGCCACACCGCCGTACTTGAGTGCCTTGCCGCCCATTTTGCGACCTTTTTTGCTGCCGAGAAGCAGGCCCAGCGCGCCGCCAGCCAGCGCCGCGCCGCCACGGCCTGTCAGGAATTCCTCGACACCGCCGCTCTCTCTTGCTGAACCACTGCTGCTCCCGCCGGGCTGCCTCGCGTTGCCGCCAAGCAGTTGGTTAAGCAAACCTGATACGTCCATTCCCGTTCCTCTTGATGCTGGTTGACGATGCGTCGCTCGCATCAGTATGACCCCCACAAGCATCCGGGGTTCCGGCGTCAATATGCCCCTGCAAGCGTCCTGCGCGACCGGGTGGAAGTATTGCGGACTGCATGAATCAGGATAAGTCGAATCACCCGCAGTAAGAAATCGGATAAAACTGACAATAACTCTCGCCGCATAAACCTTCACATCGCTGACATGCGACGGTCACAAAATTAACACAGGCGCAAACTAGTCTCTGTGAGCAAGGTGGAGGTGTTGCCGGTAAATGAAGCGGCGCCAGTAATCGCAAATTTTTACGAATGGAGAAGGAAAACCATGATGAGCCTATCCAGGGCCTTGCTTCCGATATCGTTGAGTGGCCTGCTGCTTCTCGCCGGCTGTTCCGATGGCAGTGATAACCTGAATCCGGACATGCCTGCCCAACCGGAGCCACCGGCCGAACCGGAGCCGCCGACGGAGCCCGAGCCGGAGGGCCAGGCCCTCGATCTCACCATCCTCCACATCAATGACCACCACTCACATATTCCCGCGGAAACGTTCGGCTTTGACGTGTCCGGTCTTGGCCTGTCCGCCACGACGGAAGCCGGTGACCCCGTTGCCGAGGTGGATGTAACTTACGGCGGGTTCCCGATGATGGTTACCCTGTTCAATCAACTGGCCGCCGAGGGAGAGCACGTGCTCAAGCTCCATGCCGGTGATGCGATCACGGGCACCCTGTACTACAGCCTGTTCAATGGAAGCGCTGACGCTGACGTCATGAACCAGATCTGCTTCGATGCCTTTGCGCTGGGTAACCACGAGTTTGATGACGGAGACACAGGGCTCGCCGGCTTCCTGGACGAGTTGGCAGGCGGCTCCTGTGCCACGCCGACGCCCGTACTGGCGGCCAATGTAGTGCCCGCTGAATCATCGGCGATTCGTGAGGGTTACATCGAGCCTTACACGATAATCGAGCGTGGCGGCGAGCAGATTGGCATCATTGGTATTGTGATCGCCGGCAAGACCAAGAATTCATCGTCGCCCGACGAGGGCACGGAATTCCTCGACGAGACTGAAACCGCGCAACGGTATATCAATGAGCTGCGCGAGGCCGGCGTCAATAAAGTGGTGTTGCTCAGTCACTACGGTTACGCGAACGAAGTCGCCATGGCCGGTGAACTCGACGGGGTGGACGTCATCGTCGGCGGTGATTCTCACTCCCTGCTGGGCGATGACACATTCGCCGGCCTGGGCTTCAACCCGGTGGGTGAGTATCCCACCCAGGTAACAGACGCCAGCGGCGCTCCGGTCTGCGTGGTGCAGGCATGGGAGTATGCGCACCTCATGGGCAGGCTTGACGTCAGCTTTGACGCCCGGGGGCAGGTGACAGCTTGTGCCGGTTCACCGGTGATGCCTGTCGCCGATCAATTTATCTACGAGTTCAACGACGACGAGACGCGCACGCTGGACGCCGGCGATGCCATGCTGGTTGCCGATCGCCTTTCGTCCGAGGACGAAATCACGGTGACCATGCCAGACGGCGTCACCACACAGCTGATTGCCGGTTTCAACGAGGAAGTGTCAGTGCTTGAGCAAATGGTAATTGGCAGCGTGGCCGAGGACTTATGTCTTGAGCGATTCCCCAACCAAGGGCGCTCCACAATTTGCGATGTCTCCGAGACTTACAACAAAGGCAGTGACATTTCCAATATCGTCGCCAAGGCCTTTATGACCGTGACTCCGACGGCTGACATCGGTATCCAGAACGGCGGGGGTGTACGTGTGGATGTGGCAGCGGGTGATTTCACCATTGCCGATGCCTTCACCCTGTTGCCCTTCTCCAATACCCTGGTGACCCTTGAGATGACTGGCCAGGAAGTGATGGATGTCCTGGAGGACGCACTTTCCAACGCGCTGGATGACGGCGGGTCGACAGGCTCATACCCGTACGCTTCGGGTTTGCGGTTTGACGTGGATGCTTCACAGCCCTTTGGGTCGCGCGTGAGCAACGTTGAAGTCAACCCGCGGGTCGCCGGGACCTGGGCGCCGATTGAACCGGGTTTGGTGTATACCGTGGTGACCAATGACTTTATCGCCTCAGGTCAGGACGGCTATGACACCTTCGGCCCGATTTTTGACGCGGGAAATTTCGTCGACACCTTCACCGAATACGCCCAGGGCTTTATCGACTATGTGGAAGCGCTGACCGACCTCGGTATGCCGCTGGCCAGGCTTCCCGCGGCCGAGTACTCGACCAAGTCCTATATCGGCTCAGACGGTTGCGACCACAGCCAGACCAACGACTGTGAGGGCTTCTAGGCGGCTCCTGCTGCACTGCGTCCCTGGATCATTCAGCAGCCCCAATACTATAAGCGCCGCTGCACCGGCCAGGCGTTGCGCAGCCACCACTTGCCGAATTCACCGGGGCAAAGTATCTGGATCGATGAAGCTGCCATGGCGAGATAAATAAAAGGCACCGCAAGCCGGACAGAGGACTCGATCATGTCGGAAATCCCGGCGCCGTGAGTAAGCTCCGTGGCAAGCATCGAGAAGGGCCGGCTGTCATCCCGGGTATGGTCGCACCCGCGATATCATGACCCCGGGTGTTCTGTTTGCCGGCCTTTGCGCAACATTTTTCCTTCTCACCTGGTCCAATCGTCGGCGCAAATAGGCTAGCCGCGGTCCCGCAGAATGCGCCTGGCCGCGTTGTGCCCCGGTGCGCCTGTCACACCACCGCCGGGATGTGCCCCGGCGCCGCAGAGGTAAAGTCCCGGCATCGGCGTGGCATACTGCGCGGCCTGCGGGTGCGGGCGCATGCTGAATAGTTGGTCAGGCTCCATGCGGCCGTGGCAGATATCCCCGCGCGGCAGGCCGAAGACACGCTCGAGATCCAGCGGTGTCAGGCACTGATTGGCTACCAGGATATCCGGGAGATTCGGGATAAACCGGGTGACGTGCTCAAGGATGTTTTCAATCACTGCCGCTTTGCGCACGTCCCAGTCCTCGCCATTGGCGAGTTCGTAGGGCATGTACTTGCACAGCAGGCTCATAACGTGGTGGCCTGGGCGGTCCGTCAGCGTCTCGTCGATAGTGCTCGGAATGATGGCTTCCACAATCGGCGGGTTTGCAGGAATACCGGCGTGTGAACTGTGGTAAGCCTGGTTGAGGTGTTCGGCACTCTCTATCAGGGTGATGCTGCTCCGGTGCTGCGGCCCGGGCCCGGAGCTACCATTTCGGGGTAGCGCCTTGAACTCTGGCAGGCCCGAGAGTGCAAGATTCATGCGTAGCGAGGCCGATTCCTGCCGGAATGCGCGGATATCGCGAGCGAATTCTGCAGGCAAGTGTTCGGCGCCCAGCATCTCCAGAAAGGTCCGCTTCGGGTCTGTATTGGCCGCAACGACGGGCGAGTGAAGTACCTCACCCCCTTGCAAGCGAACACCTGTCACCGCGCCCTTCTCGGTGAGGATCCGCTCAACCGGCGCGTCGACGCGAATGTTGACACCCAGGTCCCTGGCCGACGCCGCCATAGCCTGGGTGATTGCTCCCATCCCGCCTTTGACGATACCCCAGGCGCCCTTGCGACCTGCGATTTCGCCCACGGCATGGTGCAGCATGGCGAGGCTGGCGCCGGGCTGGGTCAGCGGCGCGTAGTTGGCCGGCATGATGTGTGCTGCCACCATGGCTTTTACCTTGGGACTCTCGAACCACCGTTCGATGATCGATTCGGGCGCGCCGATGAAGAACTGCATCAAGCGCCAGCGGGCTTCCTCATCGAGCCGGTACACATCCATCCCCAGGCGCAGGCTCGCGAGGATGTCTGCAATGCCATCCATCGCCAGTTTAGGCGGATCTCGGAGCCACTGCTTCGCCAGCAGGCCTCCCACCTCATTCACCGTGGCTTCGAATGCCTGATAAGCGTCGTAGTCCACCGATGAGAACTTCTCGAACTGACTTCGATCATGCGCTTCCCCACCGTTGAGCATCAGGTAATCACCGGTGGTGTCCAGATAGACCGAGCCGTCCAGCAGTATTGGCTGGTATCCGTAGCGCTCCAACTGCAGGTCACTGACGACTTCCGGCCTCAGTAAACTCACGACATACGACGCGATTGAGTTGCGGTAGCCCGGATGGAATTCTTCGGTAACGGCGGCGCCGCCCACGATATGACGCCGCTCAAGCACACAGACACGCATCCCGCCCCGGGCAAGGTAGTTGGCTGTGGTCAAGCCGTTGTGACCGGCGCCTATCACTATTGCGTCGAACTGTGGCATGTAGATTCCAGCCTCGGCTCAAGCCCGTATGGTTTGTCGGTGCATGTCTTCGGGCGGCCTGTGCTCGATAAGCCAGGCCGGGCGTGAAACTGTAGCATAGGCCCGCGCGCCCCGCTGCCGGCAGGTCAGGATCGCGTCTATGGTATCGTTGCCAAGATCGTTATGACCGTGACTCCGACGGTTGACATCGGTACCCGGAGGGCGCAACAGGCTCGTCCCCTCAGGCCTTATGCTCAGCCGGCGGCGAAAGCAGGGAGAGAATCATGTCTCAGTCGTTTGTATTTGGCCTGCAGCCCCATCCCCTTGTGGACTCGCTCTCCCGGGACCTCGGCGCTGCAACGGGCCAGATCGCTACCCGCAAATTTCCCGACGGGGAAACCTACCTGCGGGTCCTGTCCGAGGTGAATCGCCGCGACTGTGTGGTCGTTGCCGACCTGTCGCAGCCTGACAGGCGCTACCTGCCGCTGGTGTTCCTCCTCGCGACCCTGCGCGAGTTGGGCGCGAGCAGTGTCGGCCTGGTGGCGCCTTACCTCGGATACATGCGCCAGGATAAACGTTTCCAGCCAGGGGAGGCAATCACTTCAAAGGTCTTCGCCGCGTCCCTGTCGCCCCATCTAAATTGGCTGGTCACGGTCGATCCCCATTTGCATCGCTATCATGCCCTGGAAGAGATTTATGCCTGCCCCAGCCGGGTCGTGCATGCAGCACCTCTGCTGGCGGACTGGTTGCAGCGTCGCGACGATGTGGTGCTGGTGGGCCCGGACGCCGAGAGCGAGCAGTGGGTGGCACATATCAGTCGACTCAGCGGGCACCCCTACCTGGTGGGCAGCAAACGCCGCACGGGTGATCGTGAAGTAGAGGTCGAGATGCCCGCGAGGGACTGGGGTGACGACACCACCGCCGTGATAGTCGATGATGTCATCTCCAGCGGGCAGACTATTATTCAGGGTGTGAATACGCTGCGGTCACAGGGTGCGCGCCGCATTGAGTGCATGGCGGTGCACGGCCTGTTTGCCGGGGATGCCTACCAGCGCCTGCGGGATGCAGGCCTCGACGCGCTGATCACCTGCAATACCGTAGCTCACCCAAGCAACCAGGTGGATGTGACGCCACTGTTGCGCGATGCGGTGGCCGGCTGCCTAGAGGCAGCGGCGCAATAACAAGGGGACAGCCATGCGATTGACCTTCCTGGGCGGCACTGAAACCGTCACCGGCTCCAAGTTTCTGCTGGAGACCGATTCCACCCGTGTGCTGGTCGACTGCGGCCTGTTCCAGGGTTACAAGTGGCTGCGCGAGCGCAACTGGCAGGCGCCGCCGGTGGATGTGAAAACCCTGGACGCGGTCGTGCTGACCCATGCCCATCTGGATCATTCGGGTTACCTGCCTCGCCTCTACAAGCACGGCTATCGCGGTCCTGTTTATACCCACCAGGCGACCTGCGACCTGTGTCGTATTCTGTATGCCGACAGCGGCCGTATCCAGGAGGAGGATGCGCGCTTCTACAGCCGGCACAAGCTCGGCCGTCACGCCCACCCGGAGCCTCTCTACGATGAGGCGACGGCCGAGGCTTCCATGCGCCTGTTCCAGCCGCTGCAATTCGATGCGCCGGTGGATGTGGGAGATATCCGCTTTCACCTGCAACCGGCGGGGCACATCCTGGGGGCGGCCAGTGTGATCGTCGAAGTCGAGGGCAAGCGCCTGGGGTTTTCCGGCGATGTCGGCCGGGAGGACGATATCCTGATGCGGCCACCGGTAGCCCTGCCCGAGCTCGACCTGCTGTTGCTGGAGTCCACTTATGGTGATCGACTGCATGATCGCGAGGACCCCTTCGAGCAGTTGTCGACCGTGGTTAACCGGGTCGCCGGGTGCGGTGGCGTACTCCTGATCCCCTCATTTGCGGTGGGCCGGGCCCAGGCCCTGCAGCATATGTTGATGCAGCTGATGGCGGATGGCCGGGTGCCAAAGTTACCGGTCTACCTGGACAGCCCCATGGCCATCGACGTGTCGGACATTTTTTGTAACTACCCGGAACTGCACCGGCTGGATCCCGGTCAGTGCCAGCGGATGTCCCGTGGCATTACCTATACCCGCGAGGTGGCGGCGTCGAAGGCCCTGGCCGGGCTCAGCTATCCGCATATCATCATTGCCGGCAGCGGCATGGCGACGGGTGGCCGTATCCTCCACCACTTTAAACACCTGCTGGGAAACCCCAGGACCGAGGTCCTGTTCACCGGCTACCAGGCCGGTGGCACGCGCGGTGCCAAGATGCAGCAGGGCATGGAGGCGGTGAAAATTCACGGGGAGTGGATCCCGGTCCGGGCCACGGTGGACAGCCTGTCGGGGCTCTCGGGACATGCCGACTACGAGGAGATCAGCGCCTGGCTGGCGCGTTCCGAACTGCGGCCGGGCACCCAAATCGAGCTGGTCCATGGCGATCCGGATGCACTGGAAGCGATGCGGGTTCACCTGCAGGAACATACCGCGTTCAAGGTCGGGGTGGCTGATTACCGGTCAATACTGCGACTCTAAGTAACGGCGCAGTTTCTTATGCAGGTTCGCCGTCAGCAGCCCGCGTCTGCGCGTGAAGAATCTCCACCACGCCGTTATCCCCGTCAAGCTTCAAGCGGTCCCCGGTTTTGATGGTGCGGGTGCCCACGCGGCTGTTGACCACACAGGGCAGGCCGTATTCGCGGGCGATCACGGCGCCGTGGGATACCGTGCTGCCGAGGTCGGTCACCAGGCCGGCAATCATGCTGAAGTAGGGCGTCCAGCCGATATCCGTTATTGGTGTGACCAGTATCTCTCCGGGCTGGAGCTCGGCCGCTTCCACCAGTGAATGGGCCACCCGGGCCGCGCCCTCCACCACGCCGCCGGACGCGGGCCGCCCGGCGATGCGGCCATCGCCTGCGGCAATAGCCTGTTGCTGCAGAGGTTTCGCTGGGCCGACGCTGATCTCGGGGAACTCTAGCCGCTGCTGGAAAGGCAGGGCCTCGCGACGCTGTAGTGCCCGGCGCAGCATGGCGTCGTCCCGTGCGCTGACAAAGTCCGGCAGTTCTTCGAAGGTGAAAAAGTAAACCAGGTCCGCGTCCGGCAGGGCGCCCTCGGCAACCAGCAGCTCACCGAGATGGGCGAAGGCCAGTTTGAAGCGGTGCGCCACGGTGACCAGATGGGACTTGGTGTGTTCACGCCGCCGCACCGCATTGTGTGCCCTGGGCAGAATCCAGCGCAGGCCGCGGCTCAGCCCGGACAGGTCCACCGCGCTGCTGTGCGCGCTGCGGGTGCTGGCCCCCGCCATGCGCGGCCTCACAGAAAGCGCGCTTTGCCTGCGGCAGTGTTGCAATGCGTGCCACCAGCTCGTCCAGCTGCGTGACCATCTCGGCGCTTTCGACGCCGGTGGCACCGGCCAGCAGGCGCATGGCCTCGGCCTGTTCCTCCGCGGTGGCGTCATTGGCGCGGGCGGAAACCATATTCTCGACGATGGCGGATAAAAAGCCCGAGAGCGCAGACGACTGTATGTGTACCGCCATGGCGTGTTCGTAGAACCAGGCCTTGGCCGAGAGCTCGGCCATCATGCTTTCGGCGTCATCGCGCGAGGCGATGCGGAAATCTGCCACTTCCCGGTCGAACCTGTTGACCACCTGCGGCGCGCCCAGGGCGTAACGAAGCAGGCGCGCGGTATTGATGGCACGTTGCACAAAGGGTTTGGGCGGCAGGGGCTTGAGCTCCGGCACCGGGCGGCCGCACAACGTCTGGGCAGCCTGCTCGGGGCTGGAACCGAGGACACCGGCACTCATTACGATGTTGCCGGTCAGGTTGAGAAACAGGTGGCCGTAGCGCCAGGCGGTTATCTGCCAGTTCCGGTCAATGCTATCGCGGGTTCCCACCGCGACCTGCATGTGCTGCAGGCCGTAGTCAATGCTCCAGCCGGTAAATGAACCGGTGAGTGGCGATACGGCCCCCGGCATCATCTCGCTGATATTGCTGATGGTGAGGACATCGTCTGGCCGGGGCAGTAGGGTGTCCAGTTCATTGAGGTCCGCGGGCAGGGTGGTGATGGGGCGGGCCTGCAACCAGAACAGCTCGCCCCGGGCATCAATGGCCCACTCCAGGTCCAGAGGGCCACCCTCGGTGACCGCGGCCTGCCGCGCCTCGTCGGCAATACGGGCAAGCTCAATCCCCGACAACAGAGGTTTGTCTCCTGTCAGGGACTGCTCCACGATCTTGTTTTCGGGGTCAAGCACGAAATGGTCCGGGGTCGTCTCGCCGCTCACCAGTGCTTCGCCAAGCCCTGCGACGGCATCAACAATCAGCAGGTCACGCCGGGCGCTCACCGGATCTGCAGTGAACACCACACCCGCGGCTCTGGCGTCGACCATCCGCTGCACGACCAGGTTCATGGTTGCGGAATGGTTTCCCTGGCGGCGCGCGTATTCCAGGGCGTGGTCGCCATCCAGGGACGAAGCGCAGGCATCAATCGCGGCAAGCAACGCATCGTAGCCAGTCACATTCAGGACCGTGTCGTATTGGCCCGCGAAGGACGCGTCGCTGCCATCCTCCCCCTGGGCGGAGGAGCGCACCGCTACGGGCTCTCGGCCGAGAGCGACCCAGGCCGCTTCCAGGTCAGCGGGGTAGGCGCCCAACCGGGCGGCGCGAATGACGAAGGCGGGTGGTACCGTGAGGCCCATGGCCACGAGTCGCGCCAGGCCGTAGGCCTTGCCACCTGCGGAACCGTCGGTGATGTCGGTAAGTTGCGCAATGGTTGGCTGAACAGTGTCCGCGGGCAGCGGGACCGTATCTGGCATAGTCCGGGGGCTCTGGTTGGATTGTCTGGCGGGTTGGGTAGGCCGGTGACCTCCACCCTGCAGCATTCGCATTGTACGCTGTCAAAGTTGCGGGCAACTATAAACTACTAGTCAATAGTCGGGCAAGCTGCGCAGGGCGGGTTCTGGGTAATCTCAGGCGGTGTGACCGAAGCCGCGGCGACGGTCGGGAAGCCGTCGGCGGTCCTCCATGACGAGCACGTTGTTTATTATGGCGGGGAAAGAAGCCGGTCCTTCAGATTGTCGCCGGTCACTACTTTGGCGCACAACCATCGAAGACCTGTCCCAACTCGCGCTGGCCTTCTCCTCTGACATGAAATTTCTGGCACTGGCGGCAAAAACGTACACGCCAATGAGGAGAGCTCCGAGTCCGAGAAACGCTATAACGGTCAGAGTCGCATTCATGCCCTCGTCTCCCGACAATGCGTAATTCTTCGCCCTTGATGGACGGCTGGCGGTTGCCAGAGAGCCAGCTGGTCAGCATCGTCGCCAAGCCTTTTATTGGCGTCAGGTTATCCCAGCGTGATCTGGCGGACAAGTTGTTCCAGGGGGTGGTTTATCCAGCAAGGTCTCGGGTTCAAGGAGATCAGCGTGCCCCCTTGCCAAAGAGGACCACCTCGACCGTCTGCAACATGATAAGAAAGTCGAGGAACAGGCTCTGATTCTTGACGTAGTAGAGATCGAATTCCAGCTTGTGCCTGGCATCCGCCACGGAGGCACCGTAGGGGTAGTTGAGCTGGGCCCAACCAGTTATTCCCGGCTTGACGCGCAGGCGCTGCGCGAAGAAGGGGATCTCCTGGCCAAGCTCACGAGCGAACTCCGGCCGCTCCGGGCGGGGACCGACCAGTGACATATCGCCGCGCAGGACATTGATGATCTGCGGCAGTTCATCGATACGCAGCTTGCGTATGATGTGCCCGACCCGGGTAATGCGGTCGTCGTCGCTGGTAGCCCAGCGCGCCTTGCCGTCCCCTTCAGCATCCATGCGCATGCTGCGTAATTTCAATACCTCGAACACCCGGCCGTTCATCCCCACGCGTCGCTGCCTGAAAATGACAGGTGCGCGGGCACCATCCTCCAGCTTGATGGCCAGCGTCGTGAGCAGCAGTACAGGCCAGGTAACGCAGAGCAGGAGAAAGCTGGCCAGGATGTCGAAGCCACGTTTGCGCAGGCCCTCGGTGTGGCCGCAGCGAAACCCGTCAGAAAAAATGAACCATTCCGGGGTGGCTTCTTCGACCAGAATTTTACTCGCTTCCTGCTCGAAAAAATCCAGGATGTCGACGACGGAAACACCCATGCTGCGACATTGCATCAGCTCCGCTCGCGGGAGTTTTCCATTGCGGTCTTCAAGGGCGACAACTATCTGCTGTATATCGTGCTTCCGAGCGTACTCAAATAGTGGTTGATCCAGGGTGAGGATATTCGGTGTATCTATGGCTATCTCTTCACCGGGAAGCCTGATGTAGCCGGCAATATGGAAGGTCTGGCGGTCGCTGGCGCGACGCATTTTCCTGGCGATATTGCTCGCCTGCTGCCCCGTGCCCAGGATCAGGACCCTGCGCTTGAGGTTCTCTATCTGCATGGTCTTCAGGAATACCAGTCTCAGACTCAGCACGCCCGCGAAGGTGAGCAGGGAGGTCAGTACAAAGATGCCGCGCCAGAGGTGGAGGTTGGGCAGGAAGTAGAAAACCAGCGCCATGCCAAAGGTCATCAACACAAACGCGCTGAGAGTGCGAAGCAGAATGCCATTGGGGCCCTCGCGCAGGCGTGGCTGGTACAGGCCCATGGCGAGCATTGACATCGACATCATTACGGTGAACAGGCAGGCACGCCAGAACAGGTCGTTAAGGTAGGCGCCCCGCGCCGCTGGCTCCGGCAAGTAATAGATCCAGGTCGCCAGGTAGCAGACACAGAAAAACCAGAGGATTTCCAGAATGGCGAGCCTGGAGTAGGCGAGGTGTACGTGGTGCCTGAAGACGCGCACAGTGCCGACCGGGCTGTCCGCAAACATGGATGTGACTCCTTTGATTATTGTAAACAGGTTCCAGTAGGTTGTACCGAACCCGAAAGCCTGAGAGACGCTAACACGGTGCTTTCCTGAACCATAGCCTCACTGGCGCAAAGCGGTGTCCGCATGTAAAAAATGTGACCTTGCTCGCACCGCGCGGGGGTTTCTTAAACCAGGAACTCCTGTGGAGGGGGGTGTCCCAGGAATCGGTGGGGGCTGGCGGTATAGCCGTAAGCCCCGGATTGGAAAATCACTACCAGGTCGCCGATTTCGGCAACTGGCAGTGTCATGCGCTCCGCGAGCAGGTCAAGGGGGGTGCACAGGGGGCCCACAATGGTCACTGTCTCCCCGGGTTCACCGTGTACGCGGTTACCCAAGCAGACCGGGTAGTTCTTGCGAATGATCTGGCCAAAGTTGCCAGAGGCCGCCAGGTGATGGTGCAGGCCGCCATTGGTCACCAGGAAGGCCTCTCCGCGTGACACCTTGCGGTCAGTCACCTGGCACACGTAGAGTCCCGCTTCTGCCACCAGGTAGCGTCCAAGCTCCATGACCAGTTGTACGCCTGGGTACCGTTGGGTGAATGCACGGCTTAGCCGGTCCAGATTGTCCATGACGGCATCCAACTGCAGGGGCTGCTCGCCGGGGAAATAGGGAACGCCGAGGCCACCGCCGATATTGAGCCAGCGTAGCTGGCTCGCCCCTGCTTCCGACAGGCGCCCGGCAAGGTCAAAGGTCTGGTTGTGAGCCTCAATCAGTGCATCGGGATTCAGGTTCTGGGAGCCACTGAAGATATGCAGGCCGCGATAGTCCAGTGGCAGCCCGGAGAGCTGTGACAGAAGGTCCGGGACCTGTTCGGCATCCACGCCGAAGGGCTTGGCGCCGCCGCCCATGCGCATTCCCGAGCCCTTCAACTCGAAGTCGGGATTGACGCGCACCGCGACGGGTGGGCGCAGTCCATGCTGCCGTGCCAGCTCGGCAACCCGCTCCATCTCGCGCACTGATTCCAGAATGATGATGACCCCGGATTCCACGGCAGCGGCAAGATCGCGCGCTGATTTTCCAGGCCCCGCAAAGCTGATGTTCTCGGGATTGGTGCCGCTGTCGAGGGCGATGGCCAGTTCGCCTGCGGAAGCAACGTCGAGTCCGTCGGTTAGCGCTGCCAGATAATTCACTACCTCGGGCATTGGATTGGCCTTCATCGCGTAGTGCAACTCGACTGCCTCGGGAAGCGCTGTGCGTAGCTCCCGAACCCGGTCGTTGATCACGGCCCTGTCATAAACATAGAACGCCGAGTCGCCGGCGCGCTCAGCGATACGGGTGAGCGGTTGACCGCCTACCAGCAGGCAGTTGTCCTGCACCGGGAAATGACTCTGCGGGGCGTGCTGTGGTCTTGGTCGTCCCGGCTGCTTGTCCGTCCCCTCTTGGCTGGTGGTATTGCTTATCTCTCCCGTCACGCGTCTGGCTCCCTGAAGATGTGCTCATACTCCCCCGACAGTGCCCGGCGATCAATCTTGCCATTCTGGTTGTGTGGCAGGGCGCTGCGCACTTCCACCCTGGCGGGCACCATGAAGTTGGGCAGCTCCCGGCGACAATGGTCGAGCAGGGCGCGGCCGAGGTCATCGGTGGGCTGCGGCGCCTCGCTGCAGACGACCAGCAGGATCGCCTGACCCAGGATGGGGTGGGGGAGGCCCAGTGCTGCAGCGCCGGCTACCCGGCCGGTAGCGTACACCACTTCCTCCACCTCGGTGGGGCTTACCCGGTAGCCGGAGGTTTTGATCATGTCGTCCTGA
Source organism: Sediminihaliea sp. (assembly GCA_965222335.1). Classification (GTDB taxonomy): domain Bacteria; phylum Pseudomonadota; class Gammaproteobacteria; order Pseudomonadales; family Halieaceae. The sequence goes on from OZ244944.1 coordinate 3,048,363, forward strand.
CGGGCGACGAAATACAGGTAGCCCTCCTCATCCAGGACTACTTGATCGCCTGACCACACAGCCAGCTCGGTGACCGGCAGATTGGGGTCCTGGCCTGGACAGGGTCGGAAGCGTTCGGCAGTCTTTTCGGGGTCATTCCAGTAGCCGAGAGCAACCAGGGACCCGCGGTGCACAAGCTCTCCCGGTTCACCGGGGCCGCATAGCCGGCCGTCTCCGCCCACCACCATGATCTCCGCATTGGGGATCGCCTTGCCAATCGACTGTGGGCGCCTGGAGACTTCGCCAGGGGGAAGATAGGTTGACCTGAAAGCCTCCGTAAGACCATACATGAGATAAATGCTGGTGTGGGGCAGGCGCTCCTGCAGCGCGCGAGTGGTCGACACCGGCATGGCACCCCCCGTGTTGGTGACATAGCGCAAACAATCGGCGACATCCCGTGGCCAGTCGAGCTGCACCAGCTGGTTCCAGAGAGGGGGGACAGCCGCGAGCCCCGTGATTCCGTACCGCTCTACTGCCTTCAGAACGTCACGCGGCAGCAGGTAATCCATGAGCACCACGGAGGCGCCGACGGAAAATGCCGTCGTCAGCTGACTGAAGCCGGCATCGAAGCTCAGGGGCAATACGGCCAACAGACGGTCATCAGCGGTGTTTTCAAGGTAGCTGGCGACGCTCTGTGCACCGGTCACGAGATTGCGGTGGGAAAGCACGACACCCTTGGGGTGGCCAGTGCTGCCCGAGGTATAGAAAATAGCTGCCGGGTCGATATCGATACGCGGGTGGCAGGGCCGGGATGTCTCGCTGCCAAATTGCTCCCAGCCGACGAGCGATAACGATGGCGGCAGGTCGGAGGCCGCGGCGCCGTCCTCCCCCGGCTCGGTGAGTACTATGGTTTCCAGGGCGCTGCAACTGACCAGCTCTGGTAGCAGCGCCTGCAGTCGCTGCCTTGAGGTAACCAGCACTTTCGCCTGGCTGTGCCGCAGGATGTAGGCGACCTGCCGCGCCTTCAGCAACGGGTTGACCGGAACAAAGCATGCGCCGGCGACGGCTGCCCCGAACAGGCTGGACACGGTCTCCGGCTGTTTTGGCAGGTACACAGCCACGCGCTCTCCCGGGCCTGTACCCCGGGCCAGTAGCCCATTGGCAAACTGCTGGACCGTTTCCTGCAGGTCTCGATAGCTGAGGGTTTGCTCCTTGAACAGCAGGGCAGGGGCATCACCGCCCTGTTTCGCCTGCTGCGCAATAAAATCCCCGAGCCTGTAGATCATGCTATTAGTGTTCCTGTGGGTAGTACAGCCTTTGCCATGCGTACTCTGTCTGGTCTATTGTTGGCGACTCCCTGTCGCCTGTTCGAGTGTGCTGTAGATACGCGACGGGAACAATATCCAAACGGGGAATTGTGACAGGAGTCACGTTGAAATGCGCATAGTGTGGCGATTGTTGGGCCTGTTGATCTGTGGCTTGTGTATGGTAGCCGCTGCGTCGGCGGCTGATTTTCCCGATCTGCTGGAGCGCGTGCGACACTCGGTGGTAGGTGTTGGCACCGCCTACCCCACGCGGGTACCGCTCGGGGGAAAGCCCCCCAATGAGCTGCGGGGCACCGGTTTCGTCATCGCTGATGGTCTGACCGTGGTGACCAACCACCATGTCCTGCCGGACTCGCTCGACACGGACCGCCAACAGCGCATTGCGGTATTCTCCGGGCGCGGTGACCAGTCGCGCGTGCATCTTGCGAGTGTGCTCGCGAGGGACCCGGAGCATGACCTTGCGTTGCTGAAAATCGAGGGGGCGGCCCTGCCGGCGCTGGTGCTTGCCGAGTCACCGTCGGTTCGCGAGGGAGAGCCAATCGCCTTTACGGGTTTTCCCATTGGTGCGGTGCTGGGTCTCTACCCCGTGACCCACAGGGGATACGTCTCTGCCATCACACCCGTGGCCCGTGCGGTGGACAATGCCGGGCAGATCAATCCCGCGCAATTGCGGCGCCTGCGCGAGCCCTACAACGTACTCCAGCTGGATGCCGTGGCCTACCCGGGCAACAGCGGCAGCCCGGTATACCGCCCGGAAACCGGTGAGGTTATCGGCGTGATCAACAGCGTATTCGTCAAGGAGTCACGTGAGGCCGTGCTGGAACGTCCGTCAGGTATCAGTTACGCGATACCGATAGAGCATCTGCATCGGCTGCGCGAACAGGCAGGCCTGTGATCGGCCCTGTGCGCCGAAGGGACGAGCTGCGGACATGATCTGGGGGCGTCCGCAACTGCGGATCCTGCTGGTCTGCACTGCCAATGTCTGTCGGTCCCCCCTGGCCCAGGCGTTGTTGCAGGCGCAGCTACGCAGTGCTGGCCTGGGGCGCAGGGTCGGTGTCGGTTCGGCGGGCACCCGGGTGGCAGCACCGGGACGTCGGCCCGACCCGAGAGTACTGCGGATGCTCCGGGAGGCGGGCGTCCCCGCCGGCCGTATCCGCGCCAGGCAGCTGAGTTTACGGCTGCTCGCCAGGCAGGACCTGGTGCTGGTGATGGAAGCCGCGCACCTGGGCGAGGTCGAAGGCATCCTCGGGCCCGATGGCCCCGCGGTCGACCTCCGGCTCCTCGGAGAGTTTCTGCCGGGGGGGGCGTCCGGGACTGGCTCGAACGACATTCTCGATCCCTATTTCAGTGACCTGCAGGGATTTCGCGCGGTGCATGGCCAGGTGGAGCAGGCGGTGGAGCGTGTGGTGGCGTGGCTGCCAGGTATCCTGGACTCAGCGGGCGCGCGCTGAAGCTTTGTCCGGTATCCATCTCACGCCTGCACTGTCAGGCCGGTCGGGGAGGGACAGCACACCGGGCGTCTGACCTCCGATGCGCAAGCGCCGGCTCCCGTCTGCCGGCTCCATCTGCAGCGCCGGAAGCTGGACGGGCGCCCCGAACGCGCCGACCCGCATCACCACCAGAAACTCGTGCCAGATGGCCGGCTCTGAAGGCTGGACTTCCAGTCGCCAGCGCCCCGGTTCACTGCCACGGCTGTGTTGCAGTTCGACAATGACAGACTGGAGCTCGCCCGCCTCGTCGTAGTTGCGGTCATCGACAAAAAACTCGAAGCCCGGGCCGCCGGTGGCAAGCAGTTCCGCGCGCTCTGGCAGCAGGACCCGGCCGGTCAGCCGGCCCCCCGAGAGTTCCCCTTCGGGCGGTACCTCAATTTGGAATGTCTGGCCTGCGGTACGCGGGGCAAGACGGCTGTGCAACGACCATTTCTTGCGAAAATCCGGATCGCTGCTCTCTACCCGGTCGTGGATGATCACCAGTTCGCGCTCGCGATCGAACACGAAGGTCCGCTGATAGTGCTCTACCCGGCGGGTGCGTGCTGCGAACTCCCCACTTCCTGCGTGGCGGTTGGTGTAGGCCGGGGTCAGGTCGGCGGTTTTCCAGACGAGAGTGCCCTCCTGCCCCCATTGGGTGCTGCCCACCGTGCGGTAGTGGTCGGCCTGAAGTTGCCAGTGGTTTGAGTCCAGGGGCGCCGGGCGGCCCCAGCCGGAACCCACCCGCCGCTGACCGCCATCGTTGGCGATCGTGCGCGCCGGCACGCTGTTTCCGCGCGCGGGCATGGGCACGGTATCCTCGGGGTCGGTCACGGTGACCAGGTTGTGGGCGATGGACTGGGCGGTGTAGTTCAGGTGATGGTCGGAGCCGTAGCGGTTGTACAGGCCACTATCGAGCGCCAGCGCGCCACCCCGGAAGATGGTGAACTGGCCCTGGTCGAGGTGGGAATGGGACCAGTAGTTGTCACCGGCCTTGAAGGTTACGAAGGTGGCATCCCGGCCCCAGTCTGTGCGCGAGACCAGTAGCCCGATGCCATCGAAGTAAGCAGTGAGTGGCGAGGGTGCGTCGTCGCGCCCCACCGCTTCGACAGGTCTGGAAAGCGGTCCCCAGGGCCAGCCCAGCGGCGTGGGTTGTGTGGGTGGCCTGGAAAACCGGTAGGCGGCACGGTGACCGTACTCCAGCGCTAGCGGGGCGAGGTCAGGTATCTCGCGCTGGAAGTGCGCGGCATCGCCCATGCGGATGTGGGTGCCATCGGGACGCGTGCGGTGGAGCGCAAAGTCAAGGAACCCGCGGAGGCCCGCCTCGGTGCGAAACAGGTCCTCACCCGTGGCCCGCCGCCACAGCGCCGGCAACTGGTAGATCGCCTGGCCAATACCAATGCCCACATATTCGCCGCCCTCGTGCCAGCCACCGCGCTCTCCCATCACCTGTCGCCACACCGGCAACACCCGGTGTCGCCAGTAATCGGCAGTGAAGCGCATGCAGCGGTCCGTGTCAGCGTCACCGTGACTGGCGATGGCCGCCATCATCAGCGCCTGCAGGGGCCTGTTGTAGAGATAGACATTGTAGGGTGAAAGGCTGTATTCGTCGGTGATGACATGAATCTGGTAGTCACAGGCTGCCACCACCCGGTGCAGCAGTTCCTGCCGTTGCGCCGCCGACCACTGCGCATACAGCCAGTCGTAGGCGAGCGCGAGGGGCTGGGTTTGCCGGTGTCCGCGCCCTTCCGGTTCCAGAGCCATCAGGTCGGCGTGCAGCTTGGCGAGATCGACCGAGCCAGGTTCCACCCGGGCCATCAGCACTTGCGAGTAGAGGCTACCCTGGTCTGCCTGTTCCCTATGGCTGCGGAAGAAGCCAGGGTTCTCGCGCCGCAGGGTGCGGGTATCCTCCCCGGTGGGCGCGGGTAATCGGGGGTGGTTGCTGCGCCATTCGGGCAGCTCGGCCGGTGGCAAATCGGCCATCGCCGGAAGGCGGTAGCGGGCCGGGGGCTCTGGCCGCAAGCCAATCCACGATACGGCGAGCAACACAGTGGCGCCCAGCAGCCAGGGTAGCAGGTCCGGGCGGGAGGGAGGCTTGTGCCTGCCTGTCCCGGCCAGGGCTGAGCGTGCTGCAGGCAGGCCCTGTCGTGGCCAGCGCGATGCCAGCCACCAGGTGGTGACCGCGACCAGTACCTCGGTAATATCGGGGTACCGGCCCGGCAGGGATTGTTGCAGCCATTCCAGGGTGAAGCTACCGCCCAGCACCACTGCAGTGAGGACGTAGAAGGTCAGCCGGCTGCGCGCCCAGGGCGTGGCAACCCAGGCGAGTGCGACGTAAGCCCAAATGACTTCCAGCAGATTGACTACCCCTGTCACGCTGTTCATATGGCTGCGGAAAGGAATCCAGTTCATGCTGCGCAGGCCCGTGTCTGCGCCCGCTGACGGCGTGAGGTTGTCGAGGAAAAGAAAACCCAGCAGTCCCAGCAATGCCATCGGGCGCAGGACTCCGGAGCGCCACTGACTCAGCCAGCTGATCACGAACAACAGCGGCAGCGCCAGCAATATGCCCGCCAGGGCGTGGGCGGAGAGTACCCGCTCGGCGACGAGTACTCTCCCGGCGAGCGCGATCGCTGCCAGCGACAGCAGCCAGTGCAGGCCGGTAGGGCCTGGCCGGAAGGCAGCCAGGCAAAGGCTGCCAACTCCCAGCATCATACAGAGGTAACGCAGAGTGCCGGTGGTGGACAGCGCCTGCTCGCCGGCTGCGACCGCACGCAGGGGTGCCAGGGACTGCCACAGGTGACTGATATCCAGGCTGGGAACCAGCGGTGCCCACTGGGATAGCAGCCAGGCGGTCAGGGCGGCCAGGGCGAGTTGTACCGACTCCTGTGGTTGCAGTTGCCTGTTAACCGCGCTCAGCATTCGCCTCGCCAGGGGGCGTTCCAGCAGCGTGCCGGCCCCCAGCGCCCCGATCAGCGCGCCCAGGGCATTGAGGCCCAGATCGGCGGCGGAACTGATGCGCGAGGGCAGGAAGGCCTGCCCCAGCTCGAGAAGCGCAGAGAGCAGGGTCGCCACCCCGACAACCTGCAGCACGCGAAAGGCGAAAGCGCGCTGCAGGCAGAGCATGCCAATCACGCCAAACGGGATGTACACCAGCAGGTTGAGAATCGCGTCAGAGCGGGGAATGGGTGCCGAGATTCCCGGGATAAGGTAGCTACCGGGGCCGAACGCAGACCAGTCCCAGTTATCCAGCGGAAAGAGTGTGGCGTAGGCAAGCAGGGCAGAATAAACCAGCCAGGTCCAGCGCAATGCCCTGCGCTGAGCCTGGTCTACCCTGGGTGAGGTCCCGTGGGCCTCACTTGAGGCCATATTTTTCCAGGAGAGAGTACAGGGTTGGACGGGTAACGCCCAGCAACTGCGCCGCTTCCGACACATTGTCGTCAGCGTGGCCGAGGGCGCGGATCACCGCCCCGCGTTCAGCGGCGTCACGCACCTGGCGCAGGTTGAGAGGCATGGCGCCTTCGTGGTCACCGTCGGTAGCCAGTTCCAGGTCCTCCGCGGTCACCAGGCCGCCTTCGGACATGATGGTGGCCCGCTTGACCCGGCTCTCCAGCTCGCGCACGTTACCCGGCCAGGCGTAGGCGCTGATAGCGGCCAGGGCGGTGTCATCGAACGCTTTGTTGCCGGTGCCCATTTCGCTGCAAAAGCGCGACAGGAAAGCCTTGGCCAGCACAGGCGCATCCCCTGTGCGCTCCCGCAAAGGGGGAATGTCGATGCTCATCTCGCTGACGCGGTAGTACAGGTCCTCGCGGAAGCGGCCCTCGCGAATCTGCTCCTGCAGATCCTGATGTGTGGCACAAACGATGCGGACGTCCACTGGTATTTCCCGGCGCCCGCCGATGCGCTCGACCACGCGCTCCTGCAGGAAACGCAGCAATTTGGCCTGGAGCTCCTGGGGCAGGTCGCCGATCTCGTCGAGAAACAGTGTGCCACCGTCGGCGTACTCAATTTTGCCCGGAGTCTGCTGGTTGGCGCCGGTGAAGGCACCCTTTTCGTAGCCAAACAGTTCGCTTTCCAGCAGGTTTTCAGGGATCGCTGCGCAATTGATCGCCACCAGGCGCTGCTCGGCGCGGGGGCTGAGCTCATGCAGTGCGCGGGCGAATCGTTCCTTGCCGGTGCCGCTGGCGCCGAGCAGCAGGGTGGTGATGTCTGTGGGGGCGATTTTCTCCACCGTGCGACAGACCTTCAACATCTCCGGACTGACCGCGATGATGTTCCGCAGCGGCATATTCTGCTCTGCCCGCTGCAAGCGCTGGTTGTCGATCTCCAACTCGTGGACGTGATAGGCCCGTTCCACTAGGAGGGCGAGCAGTTCCGGGTCAGCCGGCTTCTGATGGAAGTCCCAGGCGCCGCTGGCGACTGCCTTGATGGCGTTGGCGCGATCATTGTCGCCGGTGACTACGATGACCTTGGTTTCCGGAGCGAGAGTGAGTATCTCGCGCAGCGTGGCCAGTCCTTCCGTGACACCACCGGGGTCGGGCGGCAGCCCGAGGTCCAGCAGCGCCACCCCCGGCTGGTAGCGCCGTAGCGCGGCGATCGCGTCGGCGCGGTTTTCTGCCTGGGCGATCTCGTACCCGTCAAAGGCCCAGCGCAATTGACTCTGCAGGCCTTTGTCGTCCTCGACAATCAGCAGGTGTTTTGCACCTTTTTTCACGTTACTAATCCTTATTCCGCTGGTTCGCTACCGCCCGAATGCAGTGGCAGTAGAATACTGAAGTGTGTGCCTTCGCCCGGTTGGCTGCGTACGGTAATGTCTCCGCCCAACTGGCGAATGTATTCGCGGCTCTCGAAGGTGCCGATTCCCATGCCGGTTAAGCCCTTGGTTGACTGGAAAGGCCGAAACAGGCGCTCCCGGAGGAAGGCTTCGTCCATACCCGAACCGCTGTCAGCCACTTCAACCAGCGCCTGACCGGCTTCGCGCCGCAGGTGTATGGCAACCCGGCCGTCCGGCTGTGTTGCCTCCTGGGCATTCTGTACCAGGTGGGTAAACACCGTACCCAGACGTTCTGCGCTTGCTTCCACGAGACAATCGCTGGTCTCCAATAGCAGCTCGGGCCTGGGAGTGACATCCGAGCGGGCGTGCACCACCTGTGTCAATACTTCGGCAAGATCCACCACGTCGGCGGTTTCCGTGCGCTCCCCCCGGCGCATCTGCTCCATGAGACGACGCATGCGCTGTACCGAGTTGTCCACGGTGGCGATCATGTCGTCCACGAAATCGGGGTTGTTGCGATGCTTCTCCGCGTTCGCCACCATCAGGGACTGCTGCGCAAGAATATTCTTGAGGTCGTGAATAACATAGGCTGAAAGACGGTTGAAGGCTTCGAATTGACGGGACTCCATCAGCGCTTCTGACGCGAGGTGCTGGGCGAGGTGGGTGGCCGCCTGACGCCCGGCGGTTTTCAGCAGGTCGCGGTCCTCCCAGTTCAGGCTTGCCTTGTGTTCAGAGCGCTGCAGCATGAGTACGCCTTCCACCTGCTCGCGGAAGCGCAGGGGAATCAGCAGCCACAGACGCTCATCATTCTGCAGCCAGGGTGGCAGGTGCAGGCCCGCGTACAGATCTGGCTGCCCGCGCCACTCTCGCAGGTCCACCACCCAGTCAGTTTCCTGCAGCCACTGAGCGAGATTGCCCAGGCCGGCCCCGGGGTTCTCTGGCGGCTCCAGCTGCCAGTGCGCCAGCAGTTGCGGCACCACATCACGTTCTACCCGCCACAGGAGGCCTCCGGGACTCATGGTCAGTCGTGCCATCACGCGGATGATGCCCTCCGGCACGTTGCGGTTGAGGCCCGCGAGCGCCTGGGTGAACTTCAGCCACTCGTCCCGGTAGTCATAGCGATAACTGAAGAAATGCTTGCTGAGCTGGACGCGCAGCATCGCGCGCAGCCTGCCCGAGAACAGCAATGCCAGCAGGAGGCAGCCCGCCGCGAACAGAAAGGTAAGTTGCAGCACGCTGCCCCAGCTGCCGCCCAGGTATTTGATGAAATAGCCGATCAGGGCCATGCTCAGGAGGTAGATTCCCGAACCCATCAATGTCACCGTGTGAAAGACCACCTGCCGCGAAATGTGCAAGTCGACCTGCCAGCTGCTGTTCCGCGCTATGGCGATGGCCAGCCAGGGAGGCACGATGGCGGCTACCAGGCCGCGCGCCTGCCACAGGTCACGATCGAGGGAGCGGAATAACAGCGCGTCTGAGTACATGTAAAAATCGTAGACGAACAGTGCGCCCAGGCCGAGGCAGAGAAATTTGAGCGACCAGCGCTCGTCGCCCTCGGTATTGCGGTAAAGCTGCTCTATCAGCAGCAGGTTGAGTAGGGCCACGAGCAGCCACAGGATCAGGGATGCATCGTGAACCACTGCGGCCGGTATCCGCGTTGACAGAGTCGGGCCCAGGATCAGGGCGGCGGCAGCCAGCAGTGCGAAGATAAAGGCGGGGCGCCAGTCCCGATCGCGCAGACGGAAGGCGGTGCCCGCAGTGCGCAGTGATACCAGCTGCAACAGAAAATACAGCCAGGCCGCGTTACGCGCGAGTTCAGCGATACGTATAAGGGTTACAGGCGGGTAATCCCAGAGGGTGCCGATGCAGATCACGGCTGACCACAGGGTGGTCGCGGTGCAGGCCAGCAGCAACGCCTTGAACAGGGCCTGCGTGCGCCATTGGAGCAGCAACAGCAGCGTGAGTATTGCGAAGCTGCCGCTCGCGGCCAGATAAGTCAGGAATCCGATATTCCCCAGCAAGTTCGAACCCTCGCCGCGCGCCGAATTGTGGTCGCGGTCACGCTTTGGTCATGGTGATACCCAGCGGCAGACCTTATACTCCCGGTGCTGGCCTGTAAACGACGCCGCGCCGGGAACGAGAACTGCCTAACATTACTGGCGTCGTGAAAGAATGGGGGATGAATGCAGGAGACCAAGGCGATTGATGTCGTTGAGCAGGCGCTGCGAGCGACACCCGTGCGCTGGCTGGTGACCGGCGCAGCGGGGTTCATCGGCTCCCACCTCGTGGAGCAGTTGCTGTCGCTGGGGCAACCGGTGGTGGGGCTGGACGACCTATCCACCGGCTATCGCACCAATCTGGACAGCGCGACCCGCAAAGGCGCCGATCTCTTTACATTTATCCAGGGTGACATTCGCGATCTGGAGACATGCCGAGAGGCCGTGGCGGGGGTGGACGTGGTTCTGCATCAGGCAGCGCTGGGCAGCGTGCCGCGCTCACTGGAGGACCCGCTTACCACCAATGCAGTGAACAGTGACGGTTTTCTCAACATGATGCTGGCGGCGCGGGATGCGGGAGTAGGCCGTTTCGTTTACGCGGCCTCGTCTTCCACCTACGGTGACCACCCCGGTCTGCCCAAGGAGGAGGACCGTATTGGTCGCCCGCTGTCACCCTATGCGGTGACCAAATACGTTAATGAGCTCTACGCCGATGTGTTCGCAAGACACTGGGGCATGCAGTGTATCGGGCTGCGCTATTTCAATGTTTTCGGACCCAGGCAAGACCCGGGGGGCGCGTATGCGGCAGTTATCCCCTGCTGGTTTGGTCAGTTGCTGGGTGGTGAGCCCTGCTTTATCAATGGTGATGGCGAGACATCACGCGACTTCTGTTTCGTTGACAATGTGGTGCAAGCCAATCTACTGGCCGCCACTACCGAAAACGCGGAGGCCCTGAATCAGGTCTACAATGTTGCGTTTGGTGGGCGCACAACCCTGCGCGAACTTTATGGCCTGATCCGCGACCTGCTGGCGGAAGCCAGGCCCGAGATTGCGGGCGTTGACGTGGTTTACCGCAATTTTCGCGAGGGCGATGTGCGGCACTCCCAGGCGGATATCAGTAAGGCGGGGCGGCTGCTTGGATACTCGCCCGCTTACGATGTCAGGCGGGGCATGGCCGAAACGGCAAACTGGTTTCTTTCGCAAGCAACAGGCTGACAAGGAGCGTGCATGAGTGAAACGGTAGCGATCGTTGGTCTGGGTTATGTCGGCCTGCCGCTGGCAGTTGCCTTCGGCAGGCAGCGACCGACCATTGGCTATGACCTGAACGAAAGCAAGCTTGCCTGTTATCGCCGCGGGGAGGACCCTACCGGTGAGGTGGGCCCGGAACGAATCCGGCAGGCGCGGCAGCTCGAATTCACCAGTGATGCCAATCGACTCGCCGAGGCCTCGGTCATCATCGTCGTGGTGCCGACACCCATCGATCACGCGCGGCGACCGGATTTACGGCCCCTCGAAGGCGCCTCTCGCGCTGTGGGTCGTCACCTGCAGCCGGGTACCGTGGTGATTTTCGAGTCCACGGTCTACCCCGGCTGTACCGAGGAGGTGTGTGTGCCCCTTCTGGAGCAGGAGTCCGGCCTGTCCTGGGCCGGGCGTCCCGACTCTTCTGAGGAATCCGGCGCGGGATTCAGTATCGGCTACTCCCCTGAACGCATTAACCCCGGCGATCGTGAGCACCGCCTCGAAACCATTACCAAGGTTGTCTCAGGCGATACCGCCGATACGCTGGAACGTGTTGCCTCGCTCTACGAAAGTATCGTTGACGCCGGGGTTTACCGGGCATCCAGTATCAAGGTCGCCGAGGCAGCCAAGGTGATTGAGAATACCCAGCGTGACCTGAATATTGCCCTGATGAATGAGCTCGCCATGGTGTTCAATCAGCTGGGTATTGATACCCTCGACGTACTGCAGGCAGCCGGCACCAAGTGGAACTTCCTGCCCTTTCGCCCGGGCCTGGTGGGAGGGCACTGCATTGGTGTGGATCCCTACTATCTCACCTACAAGGCAGAGAGCGTGGGGTTTCATCCCCAGGTGGTTCTGGGCGGCCGCAAGACCAATGATGGCATGGGCAAGTTTATCGCAGAGCAGACGGTGAAGCAGCTGGTGCATCGCGGGCACCCGGTGGCGGGCGCCCGAATTCTCGTGCTGGGCCTTACCTTCAAGGAGAACTGCCCCGACCTGCGCAATTCCCGCGTTCCGGATATTATCAAGGAACTGCATGACTACTGCTGTGAGGTACTGGTGCACGATCCCCTGGCAGACAGGGACGAAGCGAGGCATGAGTACGCGGTGGAGTTGCAGGACTGGGATTCCATGCATGGGGCGCATGCGGTTATCCTGGCCGTGCCCCACGCTGAGTATCTGGAGCGCGGGATGGCGCTCGTGGCGCCGCTGCTGCTGCAAGACGGCGTGGTCATCGACATCAAGAGTGCGCTGGACAGGGAGCAGGCAGCGGCTTCTGGCATTGCGTTGTGGCGCCTTTGACGGCAGCATGCGCGGCGCCAGGGGCGTTCACTCGGGGTTGATATGTACGATCAGTTCTACAGCTTTCGGGAAGAGCCGTTCCGGCTGAGTCCGGATCATCATTTTGCCTATGCGCACAAGAGCTACGCGAAGGCGAGAGCCTACATGGCCTATGCCTTTATGCGTGCAGAGGGCTTCGTGATGGTCACCGGGCGGCCGGGAACCGGTAAGACGACCCTGGTGGGGGCCCTCGTTGAAGAGCTGGGTGGGGAGAACGTGCACACCGCCAACCTGGTGTGTACCCAGTTGCAGGCGGATGATCTGCTGAAGCTGGTTGCCTATGATTTCGGCGTTTCTCCCGATGTCGTGAATAAAGGAGAATTAATCCAGCGACTGGAATCCCGCTTGCTGGCTTGGCATCACGACGGGCGGCGCGCCCTGCTGATTGTTGACGAGGCGCAGGATCTCTCGGTTTCGGCCATGGAGGAGCTGCGTCTGCTGACCAATATCCAGGTGAAAGGGCGCCCTCTACTGCAGATATTCCTGGTAGGCCAACCGCAGCTTCGGGAGTTGATACTGCGTCCCGAGCTCGAGCAGGTTCACCAGCGAATCGTGGCAGCCAGCCACCTGCGACCGCTGGAAAGTGAGGAAGTGCGCGCGTACATCCTCCACCGACTGGAGGCCGTCGGCTGGAAGGGCGAACCCGCGCTGGCAGAGGCGCTCTACCCCTTGATACACCGTTTCAGCGAGGGTATTCCGCGGCGGATCAACCTGATATGCAGTCGTCTGTTGTTGCACTGTGCCGTCGAGGGCCGGCGTTCCATCGGTCTGGCTGACCTGCGAGCAGTGATCGGAGAGCTGCAGGAGGAGAATCTTGCGGCGGGTGTAAGCCTGTCCGAACGGGACTTTTTTGAGGAAGCCCCGGGAACGCCAGACTCGGAATCAAATTCGGAACCAGAACCAGAACCAGAACCAGAACCAGAACCGGAGCCGGACCCAGAACCAGAGCCGGACCCAGAACCAGAGCCAGAACCAGAACCAGAACCAGAACCGGACCCAGAGCCAGAGCCAGAGCCGGACCCGGATTCAGATCCAGAGTCGGGGTCGGAGCTGGTGCTCGTGTTGGAGCCGGATCCTGAGTCCGAATCTGAGCCAGAGCCAGAGCCAGAGCCCGAGCCAAAGCAGAAGTCGAAGCCAACACAAAAAGCGCAACATAAACTGCAGCAGCGGCAGGCATCGGAGCGGGAGCCACGTATCGACAAGCGAGAGCAAGCCGCGCCCTACGTTGGTTTGCGCGACAGCGAATCGGGAGGAATGGGGCGGAACCAGTCACGTATAGCGACCACTGGCGGCACGCGCAGACCGCGAGCCCAGCCGAACGGCACGGCCACGCCCGTTCGTAACTCACGGGCGCGGGCATCTGGCGCGGAGCCGCCCTCGACGTCGTCTACGCGAAAAAGAGGCTTGCAGGGTGACGTGTGGCCAATTATTGTGATTTTCCTGGTTTCACTCCTTATCGTGGGTTGGGCAGCAGCTTCGTTTCCTGTCCTGCGTTGATGGCGGGTTACTGTGACTCCTGTCACAGTCCTGCTGCCCGGTAGCATGAAAGGGGTGGTTCGCCGGGATGAACACGTTTAAGTTGAAACAGTCGCGGGCGCTAGCCGGCAAACAATAAAGGGAGAATGAGCAATGAAAGTATCCTTATTCAGGCGTACTTTTGGGCGTGCGCTATCCACTTGGGTCGTTGCGGTTCTGGCGTTGTTGGTCGCTGCCTGTGGTTCGCAACCGGAGGTCGCTGGTGAGCAGCGCTTCGAGAGCCCTGATTACAACTACGTCATCGGACCCGGTGACACCATGGAAATATTCGTATGGGGCAATCCCGAGTTGAATGCGACGGGCATTGTGCGCCCGGATGGCAAGTTTACGACCCGTCTGGTTGAGGACATTCAGGCCAGCGGCAAGACCTCCACTGAACTGGCGAGAGAGATTGAGGCTGCGTACAAGGATTATGTCCGTGAGCCGGTAGTGAGCGTCATCCTCAACGGTTTCTCGGGCGTACCGGAGCAGCAGATCAGGGTCGTGGGCGAGGCTGCAGAGCCGGCCAGCGTACCTTACAGGCAGCACATGACGCTACTGGACCTGATGATCGCCGTTGGCGGGATGACGGAATATGCCGCCGGCAACGATTCTGTCCTGGTGCGCAATGGCGCTGGTCGGCAGCAGGAGTCCATCAGTCTGCGCCTGGACGACCTGCTCAAGCGTGGCGATATTTCTGCCAATATGGCTTTGCATCCCGGGGACATCGTGATCATTTCCGAATCGTGGTTCTGATTCGATTGATACGGCGGCTCGACGGATACAGGGAGTTACATGCAGGACGCTCTGGCGCAACTTATCAGCTACCTCCTGGGGGTCTGGCGACACCGCTGGCTGGCCCTGGTTGCAGCGTGGGTAGTGGCTCTGGCGGGCTGGGCATACGTCTGGCAGCTACCCGAGTCCTATGTCGCCACAGCGCGCGTCTATGTGGACACCAATTCGGTGCTACGGCCCCTGATGCGCGGGTTGACCATTACCCCCGACATTAATCGGCGTATTTCGCTGATGACCCAGACGCTGCTCAGCCGGCCAAACCTGGAAAAACTGGCGCGCATGACCGACCTGGATGTGCACGCCACCAGTGAGCGGCAGGAAGATGAGTTGATTCAGGGATTGCGTGACTCTATCTCGCTGTCTGGCAGTCGGGCGAATGCCTCGCTTTATTCCATTTCTGTGAGCCATGCCAATCGCGATACCGCCCGGCGAATCACCCAGGCCTTGCTCACGGTGTTCATCGAAACCTCCATGGCTGACAAGCGCGAGGACAGTGCCGGTGCCCAGAGCTTCCTGGACCAGCAGCTGGCGGATTCCGAGCAACGCCTGGTGGCGGCGGAGAATCGCTTGTCGCGGTTCAAGCAGGAGCATGTTGATGTGCTGCCCGGCGGCGGCGGCGACTATTACTCACGATTGCAGGCGGCGCGCGGTGATCTCGAGCAGGCGCGTCTTGCGCTCAGCGAGGTAGAGAGCCGCGAGGCGACCCTGC
Organism: Sediminihaliea sp.; assembly: GCA_965222335.1. GTDB lineage: Bacteria > Pseudomonadota > Gammaproteobacteria > Pseudomonadales > Halieaceae. The sequence goes on from OZ244944.1 coordinate 3,063,500, forward strand.
GGCGACAGATTGAGGGCGAGGAACCCGTGTTCATTCCCTCGGATCCTGGCGCCACCAGTACGGCCTTCGATCAGCGCATTCAGGCGTTGCAGGTGCAGATGGATGGCCTGCTTGCTCGCTATACGCGCCAGCACCCTGAAGTCGCCCGCCTCAGGGGTTTGATCGAAGAACTCAAGCAGGAGCGCGAGGCAGTGCTCGCCCAGCGCGGCGATGCGGTCGGTTCGCCCTTTGGCGGTAGTGCCGGTCTGGGCGGCAACCCCGTCTATCAGGGGATGCGCAGTATGCTCGCGGAGGCGCAGGCCCAGGCTGCGGAACTGCGTGTGCGCGTGCGCGAATACGAGGAACGAGTGACCCGCCTGGAGGGTATGGTCAACCGGATTCCGGAAGTCGAAGCAGACCTGAAACAATTGAACCGGGATTATGATGTACTGTCGCGACAGCATCAGCAGATGCTGGAGCGCCGGGAGTCGGCGCGCCTGGCGGGCGAAGTCGAGAGCACCGCGGGAGAAGTGACCTTCAGGGTCATCGACCCCCCATTCGTCCCGCTGACGCCCAGCGAGCCCAACAAGCTTTTACTCAATTCTGCTGTGCTGGTGCTGGCCATCGCTGCGGGGGTTGGAGTTGCACTGCTACTGGCGCTGATCCGGCCAGTGGTGACCGATGCGCGTATGCTGGCCTACAGCACCGGAGCGCCGCTGCTCGGCGTAGTGACCTGGAACAAAACAGCTGAAGAGCGGCGTAGTGACCTCCTGCGGTTGGGGGCATTCGGTGTATGCGCGAGCGCCCTTCTGGTGAGCTTCGCTGGGGCCCTGTTTGGGCCGGTGCTACTGGGATGAGGGAGTCTCTGTCATGAGCACGATCGAAAAGGCCGTGAACAAGCTGGCCCCGAAGAAGCGTGATGACGCGCCGGCGCAGTCCCCGGCACCACAGCGCGCCGGTGAAGAAATGCAGCCGGCACGAGATTCAGGCAGCACCCCGGATGTTCGCGCCAAGCGGCAGGTGGATGTCAGGGTGCCCATTGACGAGCTCCACGCTTCGGGTTACCTGACCCCGGCGACCCCGCGCTCGGTCATCGCGGAAGAGTTTCGCGGTATCAAGCGGCCGCTGTTGCGCAATATCGCGGGCCAGGCGCCGACCCCCGTAGCCAATGCCAACCTGGTCATGGTCACCAGTGCCCTGGAAGGGGATGGCAAGACCTTCAACTCGATCAACCTGGCCATGAGTATTGCCATGGAGCAGGACAAGACGGTGCTGTTCGTTGATGCGGATGTGCTCAAGGCCACAGCAGGGCGCCGCCTGGGTGTGCCTGATGGCGTGCCGGGGTTAATCGATTTGCTCAAGGATCCCGACGTACAGCCCCAGGACGTCATCCTTCGCTCAAGCCTCGACAAGCTCCGGATTCTGCCCGCCGGGTCGGGAGATCAACATTCGACCGAATTGCTGGCCAGTGAAACCATGCACGAGTTGATGCTTGAGCTGTCTGCCCGCTATTCCGACAGGGTAATAGTTTTCGACTCCCCTCCGCTGCTGCTGACCACGGAGGCAGGCGTTCTGGCCAGTTTCATGGGCCAGATTGTGTTCGTGGCGGCGGCAGATATAACGCCCCAGCACGCGGTGGAGGAAGCACTCGAGCATATTGGCGAGGACAAGGTGGTTGGCATGGTTCTGAATCGCTATCCGCGCCGCCGGTTCAGCCTGTTCGGCCGCCACCAGGGTTACGGGTATGGCTACGGCTATGGCTATGGCTATGGCGCGCGAGAGCAGGCGGAAAGGGAGGTGCGCTCATGAGGCCCTGCATGGCCTGGATTGGCCTGGTGAGTGCGGGTGCGCTGTGCAGTACGCTGGCAGCGGCCGGGGATTGGGAAACCAGTGCCGCTGTGAGCGCAGGGGCGCTCTACACGGACAATTTCTGTCTTGCCAACAGCGATCCTGAAGACGAGTGGATAGGAACGCTAAGGCCGGATGTCTCCCTGCGCGGCCGGGGTGGTCGTGTCAGTGCATCACTGCAGGCGTCGGCGGAGTACAATTCGCGCGCGGAGAGTGATGTTGACTGTTCCGGCAGCCGGGGGGGGCAGCTAACGGATCAGGAGTCTGTGATTCCCCGGGTGCGGTTCACGGGTGAAGTCGAGCTTGTGCAGAATGCGCTGTTCCTGGAGAGCAATGCCAGTGCCAGCCGCGCGCCGCTGGACCCCTTCGCGCCGGGCGTGGATGACAACTTCAGCGGGCGTGACAACAGTAATATTATCTGGAACTACGCCGTCGGTGCGCGTCTGCAGCGGCGCCTGTTCGAAGTCGCGGACCTGTTCCTGCGCTATACCTACGACGAGCAGTTCAACTCGACCGACCAGCTGGGCGACTCCAGCGAGGATCGCGTTCAATTCGAGCTGGCCCGCGCCGCGGATGGCAGTCGCCTCAGTTATGGGGTGTCCGGTCAGTACAGCCGCGTCGAGTATGAAGCCTCACCCACCGCTGACGCCTTCAATAACGAGTTCAAGTCTGCCCAAGTCAACGTCGGGCTGGAATTGTCGGATGTCTGGCAGCTCAATGGCCTGGTGGGGGAGGAGCGGAATGAATACACCTCGGCGCTCGAGGATATCGATGGAAGCTTCTGGGATGTCGGCGTGCGCTGGACCCCGAATGAGCGCGCCCAGGTCGACCTGGGTTACGGCGAGCGGTTCTTTGGCGAGACGCCCCGCATGGCAGTGCGCTACCGGCATCGACGGATTGAACTCAGTGCTACCTATGAGCGCACCCTGAGTCTGCCACGTAATCTGCGCGCGGCGCAGCCGCTGGATGACAGTGACGACATTTTCGGGCCGGACCCCGGTACCTTACCCGGCGGCCCCCTGGAACCCGGCGGTGATCTGACTTTTCTGGGAGACAGCCCGGTACTTGATGAACGTTTCACCGCGAGCTGGCGCTTTAATGGCCGGCGCACCAGCTTCGGCCTGACGGGTTCGGACTCGCAGCAGGTGCGTACCGAGGACGGAGACGAAGCCACGTTCAGCTCGTTGACCTTCACCGCAGAGCGCGAACTGGGTCGCAGACTCAGCGCGACCGCGCGCGTAGGCTGGAACCAGCGTGAGGGGCGCGGTGAAAATGTCAGCGCGTTTGCAGAGGAAACCCGGATCTGGCGCGGCGGGGTAGGCGTCACCCGTGGACTGGGCCGCGCCACATCGGTAAGCCTGGCGTACGAGTACGTCGACAGCGAATCCGATTTTGAGCTTAATGACTATGATGAGAACCGGCTGATACTGAGCCTAAGACACGAATTTTTCTGATGAGCCAGCCCGCGACCGCCCACATGCCGCATATTCTCTGCGTGGTTGGGGCTCGCCCCAACTTCATGAAAATTGCGCCGCTGATGCGTGTGCTGGGTGCTCCCGACAGCGGTCTCAGTGCCAGTCTGGTGCACACCGGGCAGCATTACGATGCCGCGATGAAGCACGCCTTCTTCGAGCAGCTGCATATTCCGGAACCGGATGTCGACCTGGAAGTGGGCTCCGGCAGCCACGCCCAGCAGACAGCGCAAATCATGTCCCGCTTCGAGCCCGTCCTGCTGGAACAGGCACCCAGTGCGATACTGGTTGTCGGGGATGTTAACTCGACCATCGCCTGCGCGCTGGTGGCGGTCAAGCTGGGAGTGCCGGTCGTGCATGTCGAGGCGGGCCTGCGCAGCGGGGATCGCGGCATGCCCGAGGAGATCAACCGGATTCTCACGGACCAGCTGTCCGACCTGCTGTTTACCACTGAGGCTGAGGCGGCCGACAACCTGGCGCGTGAAGGTATTGATGTCGACAGAGTGCATTTTGTGGGTAACGTGATGATCGATACGCTGCGCTACAATCTGGGCCAGGCCGTTCCCGCCGGCGCCACACTGGGGGCGGCTGACGCGGATTTCAGCGACGACTTCGGCCTGCTTACCCTGCACCGCCCCTCCAATGTCGATGAGCCCGCGATTTTGCGACAGCTGCTGGAAGAGCTGGTGGCTATCAGTCACGACACGCCGCTGGTGTTCCCGATCCACCCGCGCACCCGGGCACGCATCAGCGAGCAGGGCCTGGATGGTTTGCTCGATAGCGGCAGTCTCCTGCTGCTGCCACCCCTGGGTTATCTGGAGATGCTCGGGCTGATGCGGGCGGCGCGAGTGGTATTCACCGACTCGGGGGGCATCCAGGAAGAGACGACCGCCCTGGGTGTGCCCTGTATTACCCTGCGGGAGTCCACCGAGCGCCCGATTACCGTGACCCAGGGTACCAATACCGTTGTCGGCACTGATCCCGCGGCGATCCGCCGTGCCTGGGAAGAAATCCGTGCGGGCCGCGGCAAGGCCGGGCGTCAGCCCGAGTTGTGGGATGGCCAGTCGGCACCGCGCATCGTGTCGATACTGGCACGCTGGCTGGATGCCCGCAGCGCCGCATGAACTCAGCGATCCCCCCTGTTGAAGCGCGCAATGCGATGACTGTCGATGTCGAAGACTACTTCCAGGTCTCTGCCTTTGAGGGGCATGTGGGGCGGAATGACTGGGAGACAACGCCGCTACGTGTGGAGGCCAACGTCGAACGTATTCTTGAGCTTTTCGACCGCCATAGGCTAAAGGCGACCTTCTTCACCCTGGGGTGGGTGGCACAGCGGCAGCCGGGCCTGGTGCGGCGCATCGTCGCCGAGGGTCATGAACTGGCAAGCCACGGTTGGGAACACGTGCGGGTCAATACCCAGCGGCCGGCGGACTTCCGCGAGGATGTGCGGCGCACCCGGGGATTCCTGCAGGACCTGGGAGGCGTCCCGGTGCTTGGCTACCGTGCGGCCAGCTATTCCATTGGTCGCGACAACCTGTGGGCGTTGGACGAACTTGCCGATGCCGGCTACCACTACAGCTCCAGTATCGCGCCGATACGCCATGACCTTTACGGCATGCCAGGAGCGCCGCGCTTCGCTTTCGCCGCCGCCGGGGGGCGACTGACCGAAATCCCGGTGACCACCCTGCCCGTAGCGGGCCGGAATATCAACGTGGCCGGGGGCGGCTGGTTCCGCCTGTTCCCCTATGGCTTCTCCCGCTGGGCCCTGCGGCGGATCAATCAGCGCGAGGGCCGCAGCGGATTGTTTTATTTCCACCCCTGGGAGATCGATCCCGAGCAGCCAAGACCGGACGGGCTGCCCCTGCGTACCCGCTTTCGTCACTACCTGAATCTGCGCCGGACGCTACCGCGACTGGAGCGGTTATTGGCGGATTTTCGTTGGGGCCGCATGGATGAGGTCTATGCCCGGGATATCGCCGCCACCGCGGCAGGGCGGGGCACGGGAGGAGGGGGCTGATGGGCGTGAGCGTGCGTGCTGCCCTGGCCAGCGACGAAGCGCGCTGGGAGGCCTATGTCGCGGCTCACCCGGAGGCGACCTTCTTCCACCGCTACCCCTGGGCGCGCGTACTGCGCCGGGCGTTTGGCCATCGGCAGCACTTTCTCCTCGCCGAACGGCAGGACACCGTGGTGGGCCTGCTGCCACTGGCGGAGGTGCGCAGTCGGCTGTTTGGGCACACGCTGGCCAGCCTGCCTTTCTGCGTGTACGGCGGCGTGCTGGCGGATGACCCGGCGGCGGTTGATGCCCTGCGCGATGCCGCCAGACAGCTTGCAACCTCTCTCGGGGTGGACAGTCTCGAACTGCGCAACCAACAGCCCTCCGGGTCCGACTGGCCGACCAAGGACCTGTATTACACCTTTCGCAAGACGATCACCGGGGACAACGAGGCCAACCTGAAAGCCATTCCCAATCGCCAGCGGGCGATGATCCGCAAAGCGATCAAACACGGCCTGCAGAGCGATGAGGACAGTGGCACGCAACGCCTGTACCGGGTCTACGCGGAGAGCGTTCGTAACCTGGGTACGCCGGTGTTCAGTCGGCGTTACCTGGATATTCTCCGCGAGGAGTTCGGCAAGGACTGCCGGGTGCTGATGATCAGTGAAGACGGTGTGGACGTCGCCGGGGTCATGAGTTTCTACTTTCGTGACGAGGTGCTGCCCTACTATGGTGGCTCCGTGGCTCGCGCCCGGGAGATACGCGGTTGCAACCACTTCATGTACTGGGAACTGATGCGCCGCAGTGCCGAGGAGGGCCAGCGCGTCTTTGATTTCGGACGCAGCAAGCGCGATACCGGGCCATTCGACTTCAAGAAGCACTGGGGCTTTGAGCCGCAGCCACTGCCTTATGAATACTTTCTCGTCAGGGCCGACGAGGTGCCCAACGTCAGCCCGAGTAATCCGAAGTACCGCCTGCTTGTGAATACCTGGCGCCGGCTGCCCCTGCCTGTCGCCAATTTCCTGGGGCCGCCACTGGCGCGCCATCTGGGATGAGCCAGGAGCCCGCGAGACCAGCCGATACCCTTGCCGGGTCGCCGGCGGCGCAGCGTCCGCCGCTGCTTTTCCTCTGTCACCGGATTCCCTACCCGCCGGACAAGGGCGACAAGATTCGCGCCTTTCACCTGCTGCATCACCTGGCACAGCACTTTGAGGTCCACCTGGGAAGCTTCGTCGACGATCCGCGGGACTGGGGAGGTGTCGCCGAACTGGAAAAGCACTGTGCCAGCCTGCATCTGCGTCCATTGCATCCCGGCCTGGCCCGACTGCGCAGTTTGCGAGGCCTGCTGACCGGGAAGCCGCTATCGATGCCCTTTTATGCCGATGGCAAGCTGGCGGCGTGGGTGCGTGATACGGTCTCGCGCTATCGAATCCGCCACGCCATCGTGTATTCCGCGGTGATGGCACAGTTCCTGCCCGAAACGCCCGGCCAGCGACGCGTGATCGACTTCGTGGATGTGGACTCAGACAAGTGGCGACAGTACGCAGCGCGTAAATTGCCACCCATGCGCTGGGTCTATGCCCGCGAGGCACGATGCCTGCTGGTGCAGGAGCAGGAACTGGCGCGACGCTTTGACGCGAGCCTGTTTGTGTCCGCCGCCGAGGCTGCGCTGTTCAGGCAGCTCTGCCCCGATGTGGCGCCGCGCATCGGCTTCTATAATAACGGCGTTAACGGCGACTATTTCACCCCGAACTTTGCTCAGGGGCAAGCGGGTGCCGGCCCCTACCCGGGGGATGCGCCCGTACTGGTGTTTACGGGTGCCATGGATTACTGGCCCAACGTCGATGCGGTGGTCTGGTTTGTCCGTGAGGTGCTTCCCGTGCTGCGCGCGGACTATCCTGGGCTGCAGTTCGCGATAGTCGGCAGCAAGCCGACCGCAGTAGTGGAGCAACTGGCGCGTGAGCCAGGGGTGACCGTGAGTGGCCGGGTACCCGATGTCCGGCCCTGGGTGCGGCACGCGACCGCCGTGGTAGCACCCATGCGCATTGCCAGGGGAGTACAGAACAAGGTGTTGGAAGGCATGGCCATGGCTCGGCCAGTGTTGCTCAGCGGCAAAGGCCTGGAGGGCATCAGGGCCGAGCCGGGGCGTGAAGTGCTGCTGGCGGAAACGCCGGATGACTATCGGCGACACCTGGCGGCGGTTTTGGCCGGGGAGCATGCAGGACTGGGTGAGCGCGCCCGCGCAAGGGTTCTGGCCGATTTCACCTGGAGTGCCAACCTCCCTGAAGTGGTCGAGTTGCTGCAATCAGCGGGACAGGACGAAGCGCCACGGGAAACGACCGCATGAATACCGCCCAGCGCCGTACCCTGGGACTGTTGATCGCCTGGTTCGTGCTGGTGCTGGTGCTGTTCCGAGCCACTTTGTTCGATCTTGTCTCGATATGGTGGAACAGCGAAACTTTCAGTCACGGTTTTCTCATTTTGCCAATCAGCCTGTGGCTGTTGTGGCGTGACCGCGCGCGACTCTCGGTACTGCAACCGTCCGGGGAACCCCTGGCCCTGGCGCTGACCTTGGGTGCCGGCCTGGTCTGGCTGCTCGCGGACCTGGTGGATGTCAACGTGATCGAGCAACTGGCGCTGGTGGCAATACTGGTGTCGGGTATCTGGGTGCTGGTCGGCACACCTCTCGCGCGGGCCATGGCGTTCCCCCTTGGCTTCCTGTTCCTCGCCGTGCCCATGGGCGAGGGGCTGATTCCGCCATTGATGCAATTTACCGCCGACAGCACTGAGTACCTGGTGCGGGCCAGCGGTATCCCGGTATACCGGGAAGACATGTACCTCACCTTGCCCACAGGGCGCTGGTCGGTGGTGGAGGCGTGTAGCGGGGTCCGTTATCTGATCGCCTCGTTCACCCTGGGCCTGGTATTCGCCTATATCACCTATCAGTCCCTGTGGAGGCGTCTTCTATTTGTGCTGGCGGCGATTGCGACGCCCGTTCTCGCCAACAGTCTGCGCGCCTGGGGTATTGTGATGATCGGCCACTATTCCGGCATGGAGATGGCAGTGGGAGTGGACCACCTGATCTATGGCTGGGCGTTTTTCGGTGTAGTCATCCTGTTGCTGTTCTGGGTGGGGGGTATCTGGCAGGAGCCGGAACCGGGCACGGCGGTTCCGGCAGCGGCTGGCGCTGCGCAGGGAATGACTCATCGCGGGCCGGGAAGTGTGTTGTTATTGCTGCTGGTGTTGAGTGTGTTGCCTGCCCCCGTGGCCGCCTATTGGTTTGCTCATGTCGAACCACGCGCAGTGGGCGAGCTTGCGCTGCTGTCATCGGACGACGGTTGGCAGCGCTCGGAGCCTTCGGGGTGGAACTGGCAACCGGCCCAGTACGGCGCCGACCGTCAACTGACGGCCTATTTCGAGGAGTCACCGAGTGGATCTGGCGCCGCGCCGCTCCGTCTGGATGTGTACCAGTACCTTAATCAGCAACCGGGCATTGAACTGGTGACGCCCGGCCAGTTCTGGCGTCGCGACCGCGAGTCCTGGCTGTTGCTGGCCCAGGCATCGCCGGCGCCGGCGGCCGGTTTTGTGGTGGATGAGGCGGTGCTGTCGGAGACCGCGAGTGGAGAGCGGCTGCTGGCCTGGAGCTGGTATCGCGTGGCGGGACAGACGACGGTGAACCCCTATCAAGTCAAGGTGCTGGAGGCCCTGCAGATGCTGCGTCAGGGTCACCGCGAGGGCGCCCGGATGTACCTGAGTACGCCATTGATGGACGCCAGCGTCGAGGTACGTGCGGAGGCCCGAGAGAGGCTGGCGACCTTCCTGGACGAGCACAAAGCCGCGATCGAGCTTAGCCTGGAGCAGCGATGAACGCGGTGCCGGGCACTGACTCTGCCGGCGCGCCCATGGTGGTTCACATCATCTATGCCCTGGGCACCGGTGGGCTGGAGAACGGCCTGGTTAACCTGATCAACCGCTGTCCGCCGCAGCGTTACCGGCACGCGATCATCTGCCTGACGGGCGCAGAGGCCTTTGCCGATCGCATTCGGGCGCCCGGGGTGGAGATTGTCGAATTACACAAACGCCCGGGTCATGACCCGGCGGTTTACTGGCGCCTGTGGCGGACTCTGCGCCGCCTGCGCCCGGCCATCGTGCACACCCGCAACCTGGCGGCCCTGGAAACCCAGGTGCTGGGTCTGGTGATGCCCCGCTGCCGGCGGGTCCACGGCGAGCACGGGCGCGATGTCAGCGACCTGCAGGGCCATAACTGGCGCTACCGCCTCCTGCGTCGCGCGCTGGCGCCCCTGGTGCACCGGTTTATTGCGGTGAGTCGCGACCTGGCTGCCTGGCTGACGGACGAGGTGGGCCTGCCGGCGAGCAAAGTTACGCAGATCTACAACGGCGTGGACCATGCGCGTTTCGCCGCGACCGCCCGAGACCGTGAAAACGTGCGCGATGCGCCGCTACCGGGCATGCCACCGGAATTTCTGCCCCCCAGCGCCAGGGTGGTGGGCACTGTGGGGCGCCTGGCGGCAGTCAAGGACCAGGCCACCCTGATTCGTGCCCTGGCGCACACACTGGAAGTACGCCCGGAGTACCGGGCCTGCTTGCGGGGTATACTGGTGGGTGATGGTCCCGAACGCCCGGCGTTGGAGCAAATGATTGCAGCGAGTGGACTGCAGGAGCTTGTCTGGCTGGCCGGTGATAGGGAGGACATCCCCGCGCTGCTGGCACGCATGGATATTTTTGTACTGCCTTCACTCGGTGAGGGCATATCCAATACAGTGCTCGAGGCAATGGCCGCGGCTTTGCCGGTGGTTGCCACCCGGGTGGGTGGCAACCCGGAACTGGTGGCAGACGGAGAGAGCGGAGAGCTGGTGCCCGTGGGCGATGTACATGCCCTGGCCACGGCACTCATGGCCCTGCTCGATGATCCGGAGCGGGCAGTGCGACAGGGAGCGGCGGGCCAGGCGCGGGTGACGCGCGACTTTGACTGGGAGCGCACGGTAGCGGATTACCTGCGGGTTTACGATGAGGTATTACACTGCCAGGGCCAGGCGAATCCGCAGCGCGACAGGCCCTGAAACGCGATAGATGGAAACGCGATTGATGGAAAGGCGAGCGAAATGTGTGGCATAGCAGGGATTTTTGACCTGGAAGGACAGCGCGAGATTGATCGCGACCTGCTGTCGCGCATGAACCAGACCCAGTTCCACCGTGGCCCCGACGAGGGCGGTTTGCACACCGAGCCCGGTCTGGGGCTGGGTCACCGGCGCCTGTCCATTATTGATCTCGCCAGTGGGCAGCAGCCCATGGCCAGCGCTGATGGCTGCCTCCGGGTCGTGTTCAATGGCGAAATCTACAATTTCCGCGAACTGGCCCGGGAGCTTAGCGCCCTCGGTCATCAGTTTCGTACCCACTGTGATACCGAGGTAATCCTCTATGCCTGGCGGCAATGGGGCGAGCAGTGTGTCGAGCGCTTCCGCGGCATGTTTGCCTTTGCCCTCTATGATAGCGAGGAGCAGAGCCTGTTCCTGGCCCGCGACCGCTTTGGCATCAAGCCCCTGTTCTACAGTGAGCTTGCAGACGGCCAGCTGGTGTTCGGTTCCGAGCTCAAGGTGCTCAAGGCCCATCCCGGACTGCCGCGGCAACTGTGCGTGGAGGCGGTGGAGGATTACTTCGCCCTGGGCTACGTGCCGGAACCGAAAACCATCTACCGCGATGTACATAAACTGCGCCCCGGCCATACCTTGCTGTTGCGCCGCGGGCGTCCCTGCCCGGCGCAGCGGCAGTACTGGGATATTCCCTTTCAGCCTCTGGCCGTCGCCAGCGAGCAGGACCTGCAGGCCGAGTTGGTGGCGCGGCTGCGCGAGGCGGTGCAGGTGCGCCTGGTATCCGAAGTACCCCTCGGGGCTTTCCTGTCCGGCGGCGTGGACTCCAGCGCGGTCGTAGCGATGATGGCCGGCCTGCAGAATGAGCCGGTCAATACCTGTGCGATCGGCTTCGATGTCGCCCAGTTCGACGAGACCGCCTACGCCAGGCAGGTGGCCGAGCGCTATCATACCCGGCACTTCGAACAGACCGTGGGCAGCGATGATTTCGGCCTGCTGGACGAACTGGCGGGCCTGTACGACGAGCCCTACGCAGACAGCTCCGCCATTCCCACCTATCGCGTCTGCCAGCTGGCCCGTCAGCGGGTTACCGTGGCGTTGTCCGGCGACGGTGGCGACGAGCATCTGGCCGGCTACCGCCGCTACCGGATGCATATGCAGGAGGAGCGCCTGCGCCAGGCCCTGCCACTCGGGATACGCCGGCCGCTGTTTGGCGCCCTCGGTCGGCTCTACCCGAAGGCGGACTGGGCGCCGCGGGTGTTTCGCGCCAAGACCACCTTCCAGGCGCTGGCGCGCAACACGGTCGAGGCCTACCTGCGCTCGGTATCCATTTTCCGCGAGGAGCAGCGGGCAGCCCTGTTCAGCCCTTCCCTGCAACGGGAACTGCAGGGCTACCGCGTGCAGCGGGTGTTTGATGAGCACGCGGCTAACAGCCCCACCGATGATCCCCTGTCACTGATCCAGTACCTGGACATGAAGACCTACCTGGTGGGCGATATCCTGACCAAGGTGGATCGCGCCAGCATGGCCCATGCCCTGGAGGTACGGGTTCCGTTTCTGGACCACCCCCTGACCGAATGGGTATCCGGGCTGCCGCCGACGTTGAAGCTGCGTGGTGGCGAGGGCAAGTACCTGCTCAAGACGGCGCTGGAGCCCCACCTGCCCCATGACGTACTCTACCGGCCCAAGATGGGCTTCGGTGTACCCCTGGCGCGCTGGTTTCGCGGCCCCCTGAAGCAGCGCCTGCGCAGTGACCTGCTGGAGGGCGGGCTGGCCGACAGCGGCCTGTTCAATCGCGACTACCTGCACCGCCTGGTCGATGAGCACCAGAGCGGCCGCCGGGATCACAGCGCGCCCCTGTGGACCCTGCTGATGTTCCAGGCGACCGTGCGCGACGATGCTTTTAGCCTGGGCGACGGGGGCTGAACATGCGCATCCTGCACGTGCTCGACCACTCCATCCCCCTGCACAGCGGCTATACCTTTCGCACCATGAACATCCTGCGCCAGCAGCGCGCGCTGGGCTGGCACACCGCACATGTCACCGGGCTCAAGCAGGGTGGGCCAGCCACTGCAGGGGCAGGGGCAGTGGATGAGGTCGACGGGCTGGGTTTTTACCGCACGGCGCCGTCAAACAATCCGCTTTACCGCCTGCCGCTGCTCAATCAGTGGGAAGTGGTTACTACCCTGGCCAGGCGAATCGAAGCGGTGGCCACCATCGAGCAGCCCGACCTGCTACACGCCCATTCCCCGGCCCTGAACGGCCTGGCGGCCCTGCGCGCCGGGCGGCGCCTGGGGCTGCCTGTAGTGTATGAGTGCCGCGCCTTCTGGGAGGATGCCGCCGTGGACCATGGGACCAGCCGTGAAGGCGGCCTGCGCTACCGGCTTACCCGGGCCATGGAAACCCGTGTCTTCCGCCGTGCCCAGGCGGTGACTTGTATCTGCGAGGGCCTGCGCGCCGAGATTGCCGGCCGTGGTGTAGCGGCAGACAGGGTCACGGTCATCCCCAACGCCGTGGACACCGACAGTTTCAGCTATAACGCCCCTGCTGATCCGGAGCTCCGCTCAAGCCTGGGCCTGGACGGCGCCATCGTCCTGGGCTTTATCGGTTCGTTCTACGCTTACGAGGGCATTCCGCTGCTGCTGGAGGCCCTGCCGACGCTGCGGCAGCGGTACCCCGAACTGCGCCTGCTGCTGGTGGGCGGCGGGCCCCAGGAGGCCACCATTCGCGAGCGCCTGGATGAGCTCGGCCTGCAGGAGGCGGTGATCCTGACCGGCCGCGTGGCCCACGAGGCGGTGCAGGACCACTACAACCTGGTAGATATTTTTGTCTACCCGCGCCTGCCCATGCGCCTGACCGACCTGGTGACCCCCCTGAAACCCCTGGAGGCGATGGCCCAGGGTCGGTTGGTGGTGGCATCGGATGTGGGCGGACACCGGGAACTGATTCGCGATGGTGAGACCGGGGTCCTGTTTCGCGCCGGTAACCGCGATAGCCTGGTGGCGACGGTCAGTGGCCTGCTTGAACGCCGCGAGGCGTGGCCGACCATGCGTGACAATGGCCGTGCCTTCGTGGATGAGGAGCGTACCTGGGCCAGCAGCGTGTCCCGCTACCGGGCCGTCTATGGGCGGCTGCTGTGAGCGGGCCGCGCCTGCGCCTGGGCCTGGTGGGTCCGGTACCGCCACCGAACGGCGGCATGGCGATGCAGACCGCGCAACTGGCCCGTTTGCTGGGCGAGGAGGGCGTATCGGTGGAGTTGCTGGCCACCAATCCGCGCTATCGACCCGCCTGGGTGAAGCACCTGCCCGGGCTACGTGCCCTGTTCCGCTTCCTGCCCTACCTGCTGGCGGTATGGCGCCTGGCTGGGCGGGTGGACGTGATTCACCTGATGGCCAACTCCGGTTGGTCCTGGCAACTTTTTGCCGCGCCAGTGTTGTGGCTGGCCTGGCTACGGAGCACGCCAGTGGTGGTCAACTACCGCGGTGGCGAGGCGAAGGCCTATCTGCAGCGCTCCTTCCGTTGGGTCCGGCCATCCCTGGGCAAGGCAGCCGAAGTGGCGGTGCCCTCCGGCTTTCTGCAGTCGGTGTTTGCCGAGTTCGGTGTGGAGACCCGGGTCATCCCGAATATCGTCGATCTGGAACTGTTTCGTCCGAGCCCCGACCGGCAGTACCATGAGCATCCAGTACTGGTGATTACCCGCAACCTGGAAGCCATCTATGATATCGACACTGCTCTGCGCGCTCTGGCGCTACTGGTGGAGCGGGGAGTGGATGCGGAGGTGCGCATCGCCGGCAGCGGCCCACTGGAGGCCGAGCTGCGCGCGCAGGCGCAGGCGCTGGGTGTGGCGAAGCAGGTGCATTTCCTGGGCCGATTGGATCGCCAGGCGATTGTCAAGCTGTACGCAGACGCCGATATCATGCTCAACCCGAGCCGGGTAGACAACATGCCCAATTCAGTAATCGAGGCCCTGGCCTGCGGCCTGCCCGTGGTGTCCACGGCAGTAGGCGGAGTGCCCTATATCGTCGAGCATGAACACACCGCACTGCTGGTTCCCCCCGGCGATGCCGAGGCCATGGCGACGGCGGTCCAGCGCCTGTGCCGTGAGCCGGAACTGGGCCCGTGCCTGCGGGAGAATGGTATTCGAGCAGTTAAGGACTACGCCTGGCCGACGGTGCGGCCCCAGTGGCTGGAGGTCTACCGGGAGTTGGTGGAGGCAGCGGCATGAGTCTTTACCAGAAGCTGGTGGGCAACGTGCTTTTCCCCCTGCATGAGAGCTTGAAGGGACATGACACGACTGCTGTACACAAGTCCCTGGAGCAGTCCCAGTGGCTGACCCCCGACGGCGTGGCCGCAGTACAAAGGGACAACTTGCGGTGCTTCCTGGAGCGCATTGGTCGTACGGTGCCCTATTATCGGGCGCTGTTTGCGCAGCTTGGCTTCGAGCCCGGCCGGGGTGATGTCAGCGCGTTGCAGCAGCTTCCCCTGCTGGACAAGCCCACGATCCGGGCGCAGGGCGACGCCCTGAAGGCCGAGGGGGCGACAGGGCTGAAGCGTTTCAATACCGGGGGCTCCAGTGGCGAACCGCTGATCTTCTGGCTGAACCAGGAGCGGGTGAGTCACGACGTGGCGGCCAAGCGCCGCGCGACCCGCTGGTGGGGGGTGGATATCGGTGACCCCGAAGTCGTGGTCTGGGGCTCACCCATTGAGCTTGGCTCCCAGGACCGGGTGCGCCTCCTGCGGGACAAGCTGTTTCGCACCGAGCTGCTGTCCGCTTTCGAGATGTCCCGGGACAATCTCTGCAAATTCGTGGAGCGTATCCAGGACGTCCGGCCGGCGATGCTGTTCGGCTACCCTTCGTCCCTGGCACTGATTGCCGAATACGCCCGTGAGCAGAGCGTTTCCCTGGATGGGCTGGGTATCCGCGTGGCCTTCGTGACCTCCGAGCGGCTGTATGACCACCAGCGCAACTTGATTGAAGCTGTTTTTGGCTGCCCTGTGGCCAATGGCTACGGCGGCCGCGACGCGGGATTTATTGCCCATGAGTGCCCCGCGGGTAGCCTGCACATCACCGCCGAGGACATGGTGGTCGAAATAGTCGATGGTGAGGGCAGGGCGCTTCCCCCGGGTGAGTCCGGTGAAATCGTGGTGACTCACCTGTTCACCAGTGCTTTCCCCTTTGTGCGCTATCGCACCGGGGATGTGGGTGTGCTGGGGGATCGGGCCTGCAGCTGCGGGAGGGGATTGCCTGTGCTGGACAGCGTCGAGGGACGTACCACCGACTTCGTGGTGGCGGAAGACGGCACCATATTGCACGGCTTGGCGCTGATCTACGTGCTGCGGGACATGCCGGGAGTGGCGAATTTCCGCATCGTGCAGGAGTCCCGGCAGTTGACGCGGGTGGAGGTGGTACCCCGTGAGATACTGACCGGGGACATGACCCGGGATATACGCAAGGGGCTTGGGGCCAGGCTGGGGCAGGGAGTGACAATTGAGGTCAGCGAGAAGGCCGAGATTGCGCCGGAAAAGTCCGGAAAGTTTCGCTATGTGGTAAGCAGGGTGAAGGTGTGATTGACAGCCTGTTTTTGCTGCTGGTAGTGCTGAGCGTCTGTTACCTGTTCTGGTGGGCTGATCGGCAGGACGATGATTGATGCGTGATTTGTTCCTTGTCGGTTTCCTGCTCGTGGCGATCTACTTCTCTTTTCGCCGTCCCTATATTGGCGTTGCTGCCTGGGTCTGGATTGCCCTGATGGCACCCGCCAAGTGGGCCTTCGGCTTCTCCCAGAGCTTTCGCCTGAACCTCACCATCGTGGCGGTGACCGCGCTGTCCTGGCTGTTCATTCAAAAGGGTAAGGATTTCCGCCTGAATGCGATGGGGTTCTGGATCCTGTTCTTCTGTTTCTGGACCATGGTAACCACTGCATTCACGCTGAACACAGACGTAGCCTGGGTGTGGAGTTACTGGAACCAGTTCCTAAAGATTATCCTCCTCTTTGTATTCATCACCCTGACGATAAGAAAGCGACTACACATCGATACCCTGGTCTGGGCCATTGTCCTGGCCATTTCCGCCTATGCCGGTATGGAAGGCGTCAAGTACGTGCTTTCCGGGGGCGGCCACATGATCACGGGACGAGCCGGCATCATTGCCGATCGGAATGACCTCGCGGTAGCCATCAATATGTGCATTCCGCTGGTGGTCTATCTGATCCAGACGGCTCGCCACAAGCACTTAAAGCGGGGGCTGTGGGTGCTGCTGTCCCTGAATGTCCTGGCGATCATAGGTACCGGTTCGCGCGGTGGGTTCATCGGCCTGGCGATTCTTGCCTTTGCCTTCTGGCTGAAGTCGCGGCACAAGGTCGTTCTGGCGATCCTGGCTCTGGCACTGGTTCCACTGATGTATGAGCAGGCTCCGGAGGACTGGCGGGAGCGCCAGGCAAGCATCGCCACGGCCGCGGAAGAGGACGGCTCCTTTATCGGGCGCCTGTGGGCGTGGAAGGTTTCCACCCTGATCGCCCTGGACCATCCGGTGACTGGCGGTGGTTTCCGGGCCGTAACAGAACCGAAGCTCTGGCGGTACTATGCCCCTTTCACGCCGCACTTCTCGGCTGTCGAAACGCCGCCGATACCAGAGTATGTACAGCCAAAGGCCGCCCACAATATCTATTTCCAGGTATTGGGTGACCATGGTTTTGTCGGGCTGTTTATTTTTCTGCTATTCCTTGCACTGGCGCTGCTCAGTACCCTGCGAAACTCCCGCCTGGCCAGGCGACACTCGGTACCCTGGTTCCAGTACCTGTCCAGCGCCCTGAGCCTTTCCCTGGTAGGTTATGGTATTACGGGTGCGAATGTCAGCCTCGCTTATTTTGACCTTGTTTACGCGCTTCTGGGGATTATCGCGGTGATGACAACCCGGCGAGAGGAATTGTTGGACTTGCCGCCCGCCACGTTGCGAGCTGTTCGCCGTGTGTCCCCCGGGAGGTCGGCGCCACATGACTGAGCCACGCCAGTCGGGTTCAAGCGAGAACGCGCGGATTCACGCCAAGGTTTACAGCGGTTCCGCCTGGATGGTGTTGACCCGTATGGGCGTCAAATTCCTTGGCCTGATCAGCTCGGTGGTGCTGGCACGCCTGCTGGTGCCGGAGGACTTCGGCCTGGTGGCTATTGCCATGGCCATTTACGCGTTTATCGAGCTTTTTGGCGCGATGGGTCTTGGTACCGTATTGATTCAGCGCCAATCGGCCGACGACGAAGACTACAATACTGCGTGGACCTTCAAGATGCTGTTCGGACTGGTCGCGGCAGGGAGTTTACTGCTGTTGGCTCCACTGGTCGCAGGCTTCTATGAAGATCCGCGCTTGCACCCCGTGATCTCGATAATTGCCCTGGCGAGTGTGTTTTCTGGTGCCGCAAATATCGGGACCGTCAACTTCCAGAAAGACATGGATTTTCGCAAGGAATTGCAGCTCCAATTGGTGCCCAAGCTGATAAGCTTCGGAATCACCCTGACATTGGCGCTAGTGTTCCGCAACTACTGGGCCCTGGTGCTGGGAACGGTAGCCAGCCAGTTCGTAACTTTGATCTACGGCTACATGATGCACCCCTTTCGGCCGCGGTTTTCTCTTCGATCCTTTCGAAAGTTGTTCAGCTTCTCACGCTGGATTCTACTCAATAATGTGCTGTTCTTCGTGAATGATCGCGCGAGTGAGTTGCTGGTTGGCAAGGTGTTGTCGACATCGGCGGTAGGTCTTTTTTCCCTCGGGAAGGAGATCGCTCAGCTACCCACAGCAGAGGTAGCCAAGCCGATCAACAAGGCGACATTCCCCGTCTATTCCCATTTCCAGAATGACTTTGGGGAGCTTCGAGAGGCGTACCTCAGTACTGTCGCTCTCACCACGGCATTGACGCTACCTGCTGCACTGGGGATCGCTCTGGTAGCGCCGTTGCTGGTTCGGGTGGTTCTGGGCGAGCAGTGGGTACCTATGGTGCCGCTACTGCAGCTGTTGGCCATCTCGAACCTCTTGTTGAGCATTACCGTCAACAACGGTTTCGTCTATATGGCCTGCGGCAGGCCGGAACTCATGTTTGTCATTAACGCCGGCAGAACGCTGCTGTTTTTCCTCCTGTTATTCCCGCTGCTGGACGCCAGTGGTCTGGTGGGAATAGGAGAGGCCCGACTCGTTACAACGCTGGTGATGTTGTTGGTAGTACAGGTGGTCATGTCCAGGTTCCTTGCCCTTCCCCCGCTCGCGCTCCTTTCAGCGCTAGCGCGTCCAGTGGTCTCATGTGTCGTTATGTATGTGGTTCTTGTCGTGCTGCAGACATATAGCACAGGCTATGGTCAGCCTGTGATGCTCGCCTTGCTGGTTGTGAGCGGGGTGACGACCTATGCAGGGATGTCACTGCTGCTCTGGCAGCTGCAGGGTCGCCCCGAGGGGCTGGAAAGTACAGTGCTGGCTCGCATTTTCCCACCCGCTACCACTGACGGACCTAGTTGAGATGTCAGACTACACAGTTCTGCGTGAGGAGGCGGCTACGGCGTTGAATCAGGCGTGGGAGTCCCTGCGGCGGGTGGCTGCCCTGACGGACATCGATAGTCTTCTTAGCCAGAGTCGTCAGAGGACCAGGTTCCAGCCTTACCACGCGCTACCGGCACTGCGAGCAACCCTGACGCAGATAGGCGAGGCGTATGGCCGGCCGACTCAGGCGCGGGTGATGCAGGGCCTGTTGGCAGCGCTGATACGTGAATTCAACGAGGACGGTCTGGGTTTTAAAGCGACAAAAGACGTTTGCGAGTTGTATAGGAGGAGCCTGCGCAGGATTGTCTCGACTCCCGTAGATCAAAGACGTTTAAATGACAGCTTTTTTAAGGATCTTGCCCTGGCCAGCGGCCATCTGTTCCCGGCTGGCGAACGTGTCGTGGAACCCTGCTCAGTCATTCAGCGTTCCCTGTTGTATCGGTCGGGGGCTAGACAGGCTTTGAGCTTCGCTCGTACTTGTCTACGGGCGGGAGGTACCAGGCCAGTGTTTCGTCTGCATGTGCACGTGTTGGAGGCCCCGCATTTGAATCCGGCCAGTTGGCGGCACAGCTGCATAAACCTTGCGGAGATGTTGCGGATCAACCCTGGAGTGAAGGGAATTGTGGGGGCAAGCTGGTTTTATGATCCGGATCTGCCCGCGGTCAGCCCGCACCTGGCATTTATCAATGACCTGTTGCGCATTGGTGGCGCTAGCTGGTTCCTGTCCCATGAGGAGGGAGGTGACAGCGGGGCGTTTGCCCGGTCGGAGAACCGCCGGACCGCCTTCGAGGCGGGGCAATACACTCCTCGGTGCTACTCGGTGTTTTGGCCACGCGGGAATGCGCTGGCCTGGCTGGAGCGGATAGAGGCGGCCTCATGAAAACTGCCATACTTCTTGCTTGCCGAGCTCTGGGTCTCTTCCTGCTTGCGTCACGGCTGACCAAGCGGCAGCCGAGAATACTCTGTTACCACGGTGTGTCGCTGGAGGATGAGCACCGCTTCCGGCCAGGTTTGTTCATGCAACCAGGGACTTTCGCCAGACGCATGAAGCTGCTTCGAAAGTGGCGTATCCAAGCGGTCAGTCTGGATGAGCTCTACGAGGCTCGGGATCATGGGGTGTCGGGAAATCGCATACAGGTAGCCATTACCATTGATGACGGCTGGGCGGGCATTGCCCAGGGGATGCTGCCCGAACTCATGCGAAGCGGATTCCCAGCGACCCTGTATTTATCGACTTACTACGTAGCGGTACGCCGACCGGTATTCAAGGTGGCTGTCGCCTATCTTTTCTGGAAGTACCGCCGGGCATTCGAGCCGCTTGGAACTAGCTGCGTAAGATTCGTCACCTCCGAGGTGATATTCCATGAGCAGCAGGTGCTGGCTGCGGCCAAGTCTCTGGGGTCCGAGTGGGAGCAGCCCCTCTTGGAGGAGATAAGCGAGTACTTTGGAGAGCCACTCTCAGACTGGTACAAGCGCGGTAAATTCCATTTCCTGAATCCCGAACAGGTGCGTGAGCTGGCGGCGGAGGGGCTGACCATCGAGCTGCATACGCACCGCCACCGGTTTTCCGAACTGAGCCTGGATGATGCCAGGCGCGAGATCGAGGAGAATCGCCAAGTCATTGCCGATCTGACTGGCAGATCAGCAGAGCATTTTTGCTTTCCACGTGGTGAGTACTACCGAGAGCAGCTTCGAGTTCTGGAAGAACAGGGTATCAAGACCGCGACAACCACACGGAATGAACTGGTATGCCCTGAGGGTTCATCGCTCGAATGGCCGCGTATCGTGGACAGCGAGGATAGAAGCGAACTCGAGTTCGAGGCCGAACTAACCGGGTTCATGAGTCTGCTCAGACAAGTCAGGCGATGGTGGAGTGGCCGATGACGGGCTTTCTGCACCGTATTGACGTCAATGTGAAGATGTTGCGCAAAGAAGCGCAGCTAGCGGGAACACCGTTTGTGCGACTGTTGCTGGACGTCTTGTGGTTCTGCGTGCGTACCGGCCTCGGCCCGCGCTACTACGTGGTGGCGGGGATGGCCAGGAAGGAATTCCCGGCGGACGACAAATGGCGCCACATCTCGGCTCGCAAGTACTACCAGGCCCTCGAGGTGCTCAATCCGACCTCTTATCGCAAGTTGACACAGAACAAGGTGTCGGAGAAGGCGCTGTACCAGCTAATGCACATCCCGACTGCTAGGCTCTTGGGTTACTACCATTTCTCTGGCGGTTTTGACGCAACAGGCAATGCGTTGCGCTGCGAAGAAGAGCTGGAGGCCCTATTTTCGGCCAACGACGGCCGACGCATCTGTGTCAAGCCCCTTGAAGGCTGGGGAGGGGCCAGCGTCATCGTGGGAACACTTGCGAATCATCAGGGCAAGCCGTGTCTATGCCGCCACCCTTCAGGCGAGATGATAGATGTGAGACAACTTCTCTCGCTCTATCGCTGTTTGCACGGGGAAACTGTTTTCCTTATGGAAGATTATCTCCAGCAGTCAAATGAATTCAAGGGGTTCAATCCGGATAGTCTAAATACGGTGCGACTTTGGGTGCTGGAGAGCGTGCCTGGCGACGCCCGGGTTATCGGCGCCTATCTACGGGTTGGCAGGGCCGGTGTCGCGATTGACAACGCATCGGTCGGGGGCATGATGTTCCCGATCGATATCCGTACCGGCAATATTATGCCGGGGCTTACCAAGCACACTCCGCACCGCGATAACATTCGTGAGCATCTGGATCACCAGTATGCTATAGCAGGTCACAGACTAGAGGATTGGCGGACGATAATGCACTTCTCTCAGAGCGTGGTGACTCGCCTGCCGGAGACCCGGTTTGCCGGCCTCGATGTTACGATGACAACCCGCGGGCCCGCGCTGGTCGAAGCCAACGTGGCTCCCGACAAGGATGGTGCTGCACACGCGAACATCCCTTCGGTACTCATATGGCAAGCGGCAGTTAGACCACATGATTAAGAGACTTGTGAGATATCCTTCATTGGCGCGAGGAAGTGAAATGCGCAATATGTGGCTGCTGCAGAGATGGTGGCGCTTGGTAGATGGCGCGGGCAGATTTCTAAAAATATCGCGCAAGCTGGAGCAATCCGCAAATGGCTCCAGACTCCGTGCAACAAGCTGCAGCAATCGCGACATATCTTCACTATTTGGCCTCTCTTAATGTCCGATTTATGGGCCAGCAATGAGATGAGGATGTAGCACGGTCATTTCGCCGAGCGAATCAGCCACCGGGGCGCTGGGTGGACCTCAAATGCTTTGCCGCATCGCGCACCGCAATGTTATGGGCCGAAGGCCATCAAGCCCTGGACTTGAACTACTTCTTGCCATCCGTGCGGAAATCCCGTGACCGAAGCCTGGAAGGAATCAAATGGTTGGCAGTGAGTAGGAATTTTATCCCGATACTGGATGGAGCGACAGGCGGCTTTCTGTGAATCGGGTTTATGCAAGCGCTGGCAGATTCGGTCCGGCCATGAGCGAGGTGATACGAATACTTAGGCTGGATGCGAAGTTTGGGTGGGTAAGCTTTACTCCCGTTGTCTGCAGACAGAGGTTGAGGGAATGTCGGCGGCGCTGCGCAGGACCGACAACGCGTCTGCGATACGATACCTGTGCCAAACGCCTTGAGTGAAGCAGCGTGCGGCCATGGTGTCCGTTGACTGTCACGGGATGCCTCTGGTCCCGGGGTGCGCTCTCCGACTACAATTAGTGATAGAGAGCCTCCTGGCTTGGGGCTGTTGCGGACGCCTCCTCAGGGAAGGGAGAGACCTGTGCCATTCCATTGTTTTGCGACTTCACCGTCCTCTTGCGGCCTGGAAAGTGCGTGCCCCGGTACTTCGGTAATGGAACCGCTGCGCCAATGAGTACCGGAGCAATGGTGGTGAACCAACGCTTGCAGTTCGCGGTTTTAAGAAAGGGGGTAAAACATGCTATACATTCCCTCTATTGACTTGGATTCGGGAAGTTGAAGATGAGTATTTCGGGCAGGTTGTATGACTATTTTCAAGCCATCTCGTCATCAAGGAAGGTCCACGGGCTTTCTACCTTGTCGGCCTGTAGAAGCGTGTTCAGGGCGAAACTGGGTTTCGGCCTGGGGCCCAGAATGCACGGATTGTTCAGCTTGGCCGGAATGCCCGAATCAGAGTGGAAATACTTTCAGCACCACAAGGAATTGGAGGCGGTTCTACACCAAGTGAACCCCGGGGCAAGTCGGAGTGTTTGTGGGGACAAAAGCCAGTTATCCCTCCACTGCGAAACACACGGTATTCCTCATATCCAGACGATATACCATGATCGGCCAGAGCTGTATCTTTCAGAAGCCGAGCGGCGGGAAAGTTTCATACGGGCTATCGAGCCTGTGACGAATGCACTTTTCTTCAAGCTTGTAGCAGGCCAACATGGCGAGGGCGCCTTTAGTTCACAACGGAGCAATTCCGGCTGGTCTTACGATGGTGAGAGCGGAACGACGGCCGAGCTTTACGACTTCTGTCGGAAGCGTTTGGGCGCCGACCGCGGCTGGCTGGTGCAGCCAATAGTGAAGGCGCATGCCAGTTTGCAGGAAATCAGTTCCACCCACGCTTTGAGCACCGCCCGAATAGTGACATGCGTCACAGAGGAGGGGCCTGAGATCATGCTGGCTTTGCTGAAGTTAGCGCGAGGGTCAAACCCGGTGGATAATTTCTACATGGGGGTAACAGGTAACATGGTCGCCGAGATCGATATTGCAAGCGGCCGGCTGGGACCCGCGAAGGGCTCATTGAGTAAGAGTTTCCCTTGCATCAGCAGCTTTTCTGTCGATCCGGATACCGGGCGACAAATCACCGGGCGATTGGTCCCTTTCTGGGAAGAGACAAAAAGAGTGGTCTTGCAGGCACAATCAACTCTTCCGGGATTGAAATCTCTGGGCTGGGACGTGGCGATAACTGATCAGGGGCCCTGTGTGGTGGAGACCAATACCAATTACGCGAGTGAACTGATGGAGGTAGCCTACGGAAAGGGATTGAAACCTGTATTCATTGATCGGCTGAAACAACTTGTCTGACACTTGGCGTTTCTGCAAGTCGAGTGGGTAAGCTAGCTATATCGGTAATATGGAATCACCCCAGAAGCTTGGTAGCGAGGCTTGAACCATGCCATTAATTTCCACTGTAGCGGATTATCTGAAAGCGATACACATCACCTCTGGGAAGCGCATTTCACGTTACCCTGTATCAACTCTCCGTATCCTGCAATCAAGATTCCGTTATGGTATTGGTCCAAGACTGTTCTCGCTTTTTGGTCTAATGGGCCAGAAACGGGAGAAGTGGGGTGACTATCTTGTCGACGAAAATCTTCGGGTAATCCTCCGTCGCATCAATCCATCCAGTCGCAGGAAGGCTGCCAGTGACAAGCTAGCTTTCTATGAACACTGCCTGGCGCACGGCTTGGATACCATTCCTGTGCTCTGTGCTATAGATAATAGGCCGCCTGAAGGGCAGCTAAGCGAGTTGGCTATTTCCTCGGCGGAGGAATGGGCGGTGCGCCTTCAGCATTGCCGAGAAGCCTTGTTCATCAAATTGATTGACGGAACTTGGGGGAAGGATGCGTTCTGGGCGGAGCCCACCGGTGAGGGCTGGCGCTTCTGTGGCCATCAGGGCAGCTGCGAAGATCTCTACAAGTTTGTAACAAGACGATTCGAGGGGAAACGCGGCTGTATTGTACAGCCAAAGATCCGCTCCCATCCCGATCTGGAGAGAATCAGCGCCCCCGGAGCTCTAACCACGCTCCGTGCGCTTACCTGCATGGTTGACGGGACGCCAAGGGTGTTTTTTGCCGTCCTGCGCATACCCGTTGGAGACAATGTAACTGATCATTTCGCGCATGGTGAGTCGGGAAATATTGTTGCCCCGGTTGATACGGAAACAGGGCGGATTGGATCATGTCGAGGATCCATTAACAAGACTTGGCCTGAAGTTGTAGATGTTTCAAATCACCCTGATACGGGAAACAGCATACAGGGCTCCCAAGTGCCGATGTGGGACGAGGTGCTGAAACTTATTGATCGTGGTCAGCGCAGTTTCCCTTATCTCAAAACGCTGGGTTGGGATATCGCCGTCACCGAGAGCGGGCCTGTTCTGGTCGAAGCCAACCCTACGTACGATGTGGATAGTGTTCAAGTTTCCCATCAACGTGGAATTGGTGATGTCCTAACACCTTGGCTAGAGGGGAATGGCTGAGAAGCCGGGAGTGTTGAGAGTGCATGAGCATTGTTTTCGTGTGGAGATACTACCGATTGGTCTAATCCGCCCGCTCGAAGAACCCTGTCCGGTGCGGGCCGCTTCTTATCAGTCTGAGCTCGAGGTCACAGGAGTCTGGGTGCGGCCGCTTCTGGTCGATAAGCTAACCACTAGGATCCTACACGGTCATGAGCTGTATCACGTGGCATGCGAGCTGGGCCTGCAGAAGGTACCGGTGGTAAGGCTGAGCCTTGATGACCCGGCGGTTTCGTTTCAATTATGGGGTCCGGAAATTGGAGACAACGCTCCGAGTCTGGCCGCTATCTTTGATTCAGAACTTCTTTTACCGGCCAACTCAGTGCGGCTTGGCGTGGAACTGCAGCTACCCGGCTGCCGGGTAGACCTGGCTGAGTTGAGGGGCAGTGGAGCGGGAGCCGAGACAGGGTTAGCCGCACCCGCAAGGTGCACTCGGCATCACATTTTGTCCGCGGCTTACCACAAGTTCGGTCGGCGGATAGGGATCCACACTCTCTCTGCCGCCAACCTGGAGCAGAACGGCCCTGAGACACTGGTCCCGCATCCGCTGCTGCGCATGACCCTGGAGGCGGATCCGGCGATGGCGGCAGTACTACCTGCATCACCCTGCGCTATTGCGTTGGGCCGGGGCACGGACTTCCCGTTCCGGCTCAAGGCACGGGATTTGCTTGTGTTGCCGCCTGCGTTGCTGTCTTCTCCGGCCGCCATGGCCGTGGCCTGCCGTTGGGGGATCGAGGCCTGCGCGCTCTGCCGGGTCGGGACACCTGATCGGCGTCGACTGGTTGCGCTAAGCCGCTATGGGGCTGCGTTGATGCGCCAGCTACCCTGCTCTGAGCGTTCACTGCTGTTTGAGGAGTTGCCACCTGCAATCGGCGCTGAATTACAGGGCTCAAAGCTAAGCCACCCGTCGATGGAACTCCTTCAATGGCTGGCTGCGCTGCTGGATGTTGAGGTGCCAGGTGGAGAAACGGGCTCGCCGCAGTTTGACCTGCTGGAGGGGAGTGTCGAGCAGATACTGCTGTCCAATGGAGACTCGCGCCTTTTGGTGGATGAGCAAACCGGGATGAATAAATACGGTACTACTGTGCGTCCACGACCGGAAGCCGTGCATTTTTCATCGTCCACGGCCTCTTCAATTTCCGACTACGGTTTTCTTTATTGCGATGTCCTGCGCCGCGATCTGCTGCACCACGTTATAGACGCCGGACACGAAGTCTCCACAACACGGCGCGCCCTATCAGATGCCATAATCGAAGAATTGCGCGATATGTGCGAACTGGGCGCGGCGGAGGCTGACGGCGCCATTGCTCCGTCGGGTACTGATGCCGAAGTCCTGGCTGTCATGCTCGCACGGGCGGCAGCACCAGAACAAAAACTGGTCAGCGTCCTGGTCTCACCGGAGGAAACCGGCCGCGGCGTACGCCTCGCGGCAAAAGGATGCTATTTCGACGAAATGACGGCTACCGGAATGACCGTTAGTCGCGGAAGCGAAATCTGGGAGAATGCATCCATCGAGCTCGTTAACATTGATATCCGCACTTCCGCCGGTGAACTGCGCCCGCCGGACGAGCTAGATTCTGTCTTTCTGCGCTTGGGCAAAGCTGCGCTGGACCAGGGCGACCGGGTCCTCGCCCATATGTTGTTGGGTTCCAAGACCGGTCTCAGTGGACCCTCCAGGTCAGCGATGGAGGAATTGGTTGCTTACGCCCCAGACCGTGTCGACGTGGTCGTTGATGCATGTCAGATGCGGGTGGATTATCGCCGCCTTGGAGAATTTCTACGCAGTGGGTGGATGGTGCAGCTTTCCGGCTCAAAATCGCTAACCGGGCCACCGTTCTCGGGAGCTTTGCTTTTCCCGGCGCGGTGGCGCGATAGGCTTGCTGCCTGCCAGACTCTGCTGCGACCGGGTATCTGCTATACTGAGGATTGGTCGGAATGGTGGTCCGGGCGGATGCACGCCACGACAAATCCTCCAGCATTTGGAGCGGCGTTCCGGTGGCTACCCGCGCTGCTGGAAGCCACGCTGATGCGCAGTGTACCCGCCTCCTTGCGCAGTTACGCGCTACAGCGTTTTCGTCACGAAGTAGGGGAACGGTTAGCCGGGAGTCTGAATTTGACGATGTTGCCGGGCGATGAGTCAGTTGCTGGGGCTACTTTAGAACAAGATTTTGCTCACCATTCGATCGTCGCATTTCAGGTGTTGGGTCGTCGTTGGGACAAGGAGGTGGAACTGCTGGATGAAGCACAGTGTCGTCGCCTGTTCGAATTGCTAAATGTTGATGTGCGTCGCTTGCTTCCGGAGGCTCCGCAGGCGGTCAAGGCTGTGTTGCAACAGAAATTCCACATCGGCCAACCGGTAGAACTCGGGCGCGATGGCGGCAGTTGCGCGATTCTTCGGTTAGTCATCGGCACCCGCTTCTTCAATATCGTGGGCCATGCCGGTTCGAGCGCAATCACTGCCGCTTTGGAATCTGAGATCGCGGATATGATTCGAGCCGTCGACAAGCTCGAGATTCTTTTAGAGAACTGGTGGAGGATTCGCGATGACGTTGTCTGATAATGGCCTCGACCCCCGAGATTGGGTTGGCCTCAAAGCTAGGGCATACACATTCCTGGAAACTTGTATTTGTCACTTGTCGCATTCGACAGAGAATCATTGGAATCGAGTGCCCTCAGGCTACGTTTTTGAAGGGGGCGGCATTGATACGAACACTTTGGCGAAGAGACCGCTGACCGAGATGGCCTCTGTGATCATGACCCGGGTGTTTGCGTCGCTTCGCGGTAGCATCGTTGAATCCACTAATGAGATGTAATAGCACGCATCTGCTCGCAAGATGTATTGGCCACTAGAAATCTTTGTATCCAAAGCACTGTTGCAAGTTAACGCAGCATAAGGTCGCTGAATAGGATCTGTATGACTTGATCCAAATTCCGCCAGCGCCTCTGTTCAACTATTTTCACAGTGCCCCGGCCCTGATGCACAGGGGAGAGAGCTGTGCACACTTGAGCAACTGGAGGCTTTACTGGATGAGAGCACGGGTCCCATGATATCTATTAGGCACGTGGTGTATTGGGGCGGCGCTAATTTAATGGTGGGAAACGTTCAACTGGAGAGTGATACGCCTATTATTCGCTTGAATCCCCGAGGCGTAAGAGGAGACTTCAGTCGGCCTCTGGAATGCTTTGCTCAGGGTTGGCTCGCGGCGGAATTCATCGCCGAAGGGCAATTGCAGCAGCCCCGCGAATTCATGGGGGGCAACCCGGACGGCGCGAACACTGCGCGAACCTCGGTACTTGAGGACAATCCGGGCGAGTCGCGAGTAAATAGGCAGGCGATGATGGAGCTTTTAACGGAGATGCTGACCAGACTACCCCACACAGGATTCGCAGGCCCGGATGTGGCAATGACCGAAGATGGCCCCACGCTGATTGAAGCCAACATGGCGCCCGAGAGGGATGGCTCGGCGCATGCGAATATTCCCTCGCTACTCATCTGGAAGAAGGCATGGGAATATCATGGTTGCTAGTTTGCTGCGCTCAGTTAAGCTTTCGTGGCGGCGCAGCCAAGAGCCCGCGTCAATTTCCTTAGCTCGCCAGCTGGTGGAAATGGCCGTTCTATTGGTCGTTACCGGGCTGGGTCCTGGCAACTACCACAAGTATAGACTCTGGCAAAAGTCCTTTCTCTGGGAGGATAAGTTAGGATTCTGGCATGATCAGAAATACTATGCATTCCTCGATCGTGTAAATCCTCAGAGCTACCGTATGATGGCGCGCAACAAGGTAATCGCCAAGGCGCTACTTCGCTTTTATGGCATTCCCGATGCGGAGTATATCGCCTATCTTTCAAAATACGGCGGAGTGACCGCGGATGGCTCAGAGCTTGGCGATCACAAAGAACTTCTGGATCTACTGAATGACAAACCACATCTTACTCGTGTGTGCTTCAAGCCTGTGGAGGGTTCTGGGGGAGACGGGTTCTGTGCCGCAGAGATCATCCGTGGCGACGACCTTGCACTCAGAAACCTTCCTGATGGTGTGCCATTGCCGTTATTGGATTACATTGACAGGTACTTGAAAGGCTGTTCGGACTCCGATTACATTGTCGAGGCTTATCTGGAGCAACACCCGGACCTCGCGATATTCAACCCCAGTAGTCTCAACACTTTGAGAATTTGGGTGGGGCGTTCACCAGAAGGCAAGATAGGGATTGTGGGGATGTATCTTCGCGTGGGTCAACGCGGAAGTCTGGTAGATAACAGGCTTTCTGGAGGTTTTGGTGTCCGAGTGGACGCTGAAACATTCGTGACTCAGGATGCTGTACCCCAGGACGGAAGTGGGTGGGTTTTTAGCACGCATCCGGATAGCGGCCTAAACATGATGGGCAGAAAATTGCCATTTGCAGCCGAAGTAACCGCCCTGTCCAAGAAGGTTCTTCACGTCCTGCCATCAGTTCGATTTGTCGGGCTGGACGTTGCGTTCACAGAAGCCCAGCCCGTTTTGATTGAGTTTAATCTCGCGCCGACAGCCATCGGAGCTTGCGTACTAGGCCGCAGCCATGCCTCTTTATTGCGGTGGATAGAGGAGTGACGAGTTAAGGCCGGCGGCGCTCTGGTATTGCTAAAGGTATGTAGCAACAAGTCTGTTATCGGGAAAGTTTCGCGATGCTGAATTATGCCTTTGACGAGGCATACTGCTTCCTCCTATGCTCTAGGCCTAGCGACGGAATGTCCGAGAAGCCTCTGGGTCCCTGAATGCCAAGAATTGCAATCCAGCCTGACCGCACTCTTCACGGTAGCGGTGAGTCACAGTCTTACTCCGAGCGGTGGATGGAGCTATGCCTGAGTCGCGGCTGGCAAGCGGATTTTGTCAATGCCTGGTCAAGTGAGTTCCCCGCATTACTCAGGGGCTATGACGCATTTATGTGGCGCCCAGGACCTCTTCACCGTCAGCGTGCGCTGATGAAGGATATCGCCCTGCTGCAGGAACTCTACACGGATATTCTGGTCTATCCCTCCTCCAAGACCATGATGACTGCCAGCAAGCTGGATCAGGCGTATCTTGCTCAGATTCTAAGCATACCAATGCCAGCAACCAAAGTGTTTAGATCCAAGCCTGAGGCCTTGGGCTTCATCGAAACAGCGCAGTTTCCTATGGTTTTGAAGTTGGATATGGGCAATACGGGCCGAAATGTCGCTAAAGTTTTGAATAAAAAGGATGCCCGGCAAATGGTTGAACTGATGTTCGGCTCACATGTCGACTCGATTAGGTCCAACAATGGCATCCTGATCCGCCAGCCGTTCATTTTTCGGTTTTTCAAGACGCGAATTGTTCCGGCAGCGAAGCTGTTACTTGGCTATCAGCTTGACCAGATCTTCTGGAGCCAGCGACTGGAGAGCGACTACTTTTACGTACAGGAATTTTTGCCGGGTAATAGCTACGATACGCGCGTATGGGTTATGGGACATCGCGCATTTGCAATGCGACGCTTCAACCGGGAAAACGACTTTCGGGCGAGCGGCAGCGAGTTGCGTGATTGGAATCCTGAGTCCATCGACCCGGAGATTATCAGACTGGCTTTCAAGATCGCCGCTGATATGGGAACCCAAAGTAACGCGATGGATTTCGCCTACAAGAACGGTGAACCGGTGCTGCTCGAGTCCAATTTATCCTTCGCGAGTTGGGCTGTGCGCGATTGTCCGGGTCACTGGACATTGACAGAGTCTGGTGATCTGGAGTGGCATGCGGGCATGTTTCGCGCTGAGGACGCAATATTCGAGGTGTTTGAGAATGAGCTCCTGGCCACACTGTAAGTAACTTCTTCGTGAGTCTTTGGATGTTGTCGCTGGATACCTTGAGCAGCCGCTCCGGCGCCAGATTGGCATTCGCTAGGGGACAGTAGGCGCTAAGCGCTTTTTTTTACTCTCCTCCATGGTGGCCTCAAGGCACCGCCCGGCCACGCCCCCCCCCTTCCTGATTACTCGGGTGTATTTGCCAATGATTTCGGTCATGGGACGCGGGTCACTCACAATTGGGTCTCCGAGCAGCGGTCGTCGAGGCGCATACTTGGCTAGGCCGGAGGCACTGTCACCAGTAAATCACCCGACGGGGGCGCTCATGGCCAGCGGAGTCAAAAGCCTTCACCGGCAACTCCATGGTGTCCCCGGCTTGCACTGCATGGACTTAAATTGGGTGTCTTTGAATTCCGCCACCTTATCGCCGTTGACGAGTACCGGTATCCTGTGACTCCAAAGCTGTCGGAGCTGGTCTGTAAACTCAAATCCAGTGCACCCGACAAGGATGGCTGGCCTAAAGGCCGTGTGGCGCCGTAGGTCGATGGTCGTCCAGGTAGGTGGGTAGTTTGAACAGGTAAGCGTTTTCTCTGGGGTTATTAAGCAGCACGAAGCTGTTAATGGAGGGTACGTAATCAAAGCGTCCGAAAGTGCCATGTCTGGCCTGTGGTCCCGGGTCTCCATTGAACGCGATGCCCTCCCAGCTGAGGGTGTCCATGTGGAATCGGTAGAGTTTGCCATCCCCGGGCCAGGCGTACAGATGCTCGTCGTTGCTGTTATAGGCTAGACCGGGTGCATTGTGCTTGCGGATGAAATCGGCATCGCCCTTTAGCGGGACGGGAATGCGCCGGTATCCCGATGTTGGCTCCAGGTCATACAGAATCTGCTGGCCATTGCCTATGATCATCATGCGGCGATTCTTGGGATCTATGGCGCCATTTATACCGAGTCCAGTTGAACCTTGTTCGTTTAGTTTTTGATAGGTGCCACCGTCACGATCATACGTATAGCTGTACAGTGCCCTTCGGTTGTGCAGAAAAACTTTAGTTGTCATGGTGTCGTAGGCAGAGACAATGCCAAAAGCGCCCTGGGGGATATCGCCTCTGGGCTCAACAAGGCGCCAGCGGTTGGTGCTGGGGTAGAAAAGCCAAGTCTTGTCATCCATGAGCGGATTTGTTTTACCCGCTAGAGCTCCGGAGAACGCCCAGAGTACGTGGTGATCATCCATGAAAGTCAAGCCGTCATAGGTGTGCCGGGAGTTCGGTTGACTGCCGTCGTAGGGTGCGAGCTCACTCTCTACCGGTTTCGCCGAGGGGTTAGCCGGTGGTGCAGGATCGGTGATACGGGCAAGAGATCGCCGATGCACATCCAGAGCGTAGATTTCATTTCCGTAATAATCGTTATGACCGCCGCCCCAGACGTATAGCCGCCCCCGTTTCTGATCCAATGCGCCGCTGTTCCAAGCGTATACAACGTTTTGGCACTTGGCGGGATAGTCATACCCGAATAACCCGGCTTCTGGGCAATGGTTGGTAAGCACTGTGTCAGGTATTGCTTGCCAGCCAAATTCTTGGCCCGACATTTTTGTGGACAGGGCATAAAGGACAATGGCTGCCAAAGGCGTGATAAGCCAGCGGTGCCTTTGTCGCCAAGCTAAAGTCAAGTTTTGATCCACATCGCGCCCTCCGTTTGCTGTGCCATGCGTGGGTCCTTATCGAAGTTGAAGACTTGAAGCGCTAATCGCGAAACCAGCACGTGACGTGTCATTTCGCCTACTCGTCTTCACCCAATTCTGATAGTGTTAATCAGGGTAAAGGATAGTTTCCATGCCGTTAATGACCGCCGAGCTTTCCTACCGTCAAGAGTAGCAGACGCTGGCTGGGCAAGGTACCGGTCCGCGCATTGATGTGGAGTCCGGTTTATCTGGCAGGTGTTGCAAGGGTGTGGGTTGCACTAACAATGCTGGCTTCTTTAATTGACACCCTTGCTGGCGAAGGCGGTTTTTTCGGCGTAAACGGCGTAACCACCGATTTAATCTATCCAAAACCGGTCTATAGTGGCCAAACTTGAAAAAGATTCGATGAAAATGAACGTTTTTGTTGCCGGCTGAACGCGCGAACGACAATACGCCAAGTAATCAATAGCGCCTGTTAAAACCGGGTCTCGGTAGATAAGTTCACGAGCTTCGTAAACAGCTGTGAGCGAGGCTGTTAAAGCGCGCGCAGATCATTTTCGATGGCAGCGCCCGAATCGGTTGAGCGACAGCTGGCTCGCCGAGATCCGGCAAAAATGTAATACTCAACAAGACAGTGATGCGCCAATCCCTGGCACGTTATCGGAGAGGTGGGTTTGTTGGGGCGAAAGGAAGTTCTAGTTTCGGGTGAGATACGTTTGGCGCCCCCGAGGATTTCAGGTGTTGATTATGAGTAGAGATTTTCGCTGCTTCAATTACTTGGCCTATGTATTGGCGCTTTTGATCCCCGTGTCGGCAGCAGCTTCCTGTAACCAGATGGAGTGGAAGCGAGGCAAGCCATTTGATTACTATGCGGCTGAAACTCGGATGGATACCGGCACCTATCGGGGTGGGCTCTTGTATCTTGTGGAGAAGCATCACTTGACTAAAGACGTTCAGGCGCTGGAGCGCGGTGCGACTGGCGCCATGCCGGGTGATCTCTTGTTCGTGCTGAATACGATTCCAAACCACCCTCAGGCACTGGACGCCTATTCTCGGTACGAGCGGCGCTATCGAGATTCACGCGTATTTAGGGAGCGCAAGGACACGAACCGGCCCGTTTACACATCTGAGTGCCTCTTCGGGCGTGCTGATAATGTTTTTCCCAATGTGGCGGAGACTAAAGTCGTCTGGGCTATTCACCGCTATAGAAACGGGAAGTACCAGGAGTCGGCCGAATTGCTGCACCAAGCGTTAGTAATACAGCCCGACTATGTGCAGGCTCATTATAATTTGGGCCTAGTCTACGTAAAACTCAACGATATCGAACGAGCCCACAAGCATGCGGATATCGCTTACGCCGGAGGGTATCCCCTGCCTGGGCTAAAGAACAAGTTGTCGGATCTGGAAAAACGACAAGGATCTTAGCGCGGTGCTAGAGAAGTTATTGGTTTCCGGGGGGTGTTTGCGCACGAACGGCTTCGAGTTGGGTGAGGGAAAGTACTATGACCGGGCGGTTCTCGCCATGGTCGACCTGGAGAGCGGCCAATTTACTACGCTTCTGAGCAAGGCCGATGGGGGCGAACACTATCCCGCCGACCACCCGAATCAACAGTTCACTGCCGGTTGCTTAGAGGGTGATGTGCTTTGGTTGCCCACCGATACCGAAATAATGAAGTATCAATTGCCGGAGTTTAAGCTGCTCACCTGCTTCTCGCATCCATGCTTCCACAATATTCACTCGGTTCAGGTGTTTGGCGGGCAGCTGGCAGTCACATCGACAGGGCTGGATAGCGTGGTCTTGCTCAACAAACATACCGGTGCAATCGACCGGATTATCAACACTCAGGGCAAGGAAACCTGGCATCGCTTTGACCCTGGGACCGATTATCGACTGGTACATTCCACTCGACCGCATGATAGCCATCCCAATTATGTCTTTGAGCTTGAGGGAACGCTGTGGGTGACCCGCTGCTCCACGGAAGATGCGGTTTGCCTGGAGGATGTGAATGACAGGATCGACCTCGGTGAAGGGGAGGACATCAGTGCTCACGATGGCCTGTGGTGGCGTGACAAATTAGTATTTACCCGTGTAGACGGCCAGCTGATCCTGTGCGATCCCGCGAAGAGGAAGGTGATTGAGAACCATGATCCTTTTAGGTTGCATCTCAATCGCCCGAAAGGCTGGTGCAGAGGGCTTTACGTCAAGGACGACTTCTTCTATATCGGGTTTTCCAGACTTCGCAAGACCAACCTCAAGTCGAAGCTGAAATTTCTATCGCAAGGTAACTTCAGGTACGGAGCCGGGAATAACGCGCTTGTTGTGGCTTACAACATGAAGCGGCGGCAGGTGGAAAGGATTTACGAGGCTCCCGAAGGGATGATTGATGCGATATACGGCGTGCTACCGTACTTTCATGGCGGTGACGGCGCTTGATGACTTTGTATAGAGGCCAGGTAGAGGAATGCGGCTGTGTGGAAGCTTGACCCGGAGTCAGTTAGTACTTGTCGGGGCCCCGATAGAGCTGCCTTTAAAGCAACTTTGGGCGGGCTAAAGGGCGGTCGCCTTCAGCTGTGCTGCATAAGTGAAAATCCTTTAGCGTTTACGGAGAATGACCGGCACGTGGTTTGTGTGCTTGGGCGTTTGCGCCCCTATGGCGGGGACTACGGTCTCCCCGATCCGGCGCAGTGGCTGCTTGGAAAAATCTTCAATGGCTCAGAGGGTTTTTATCACGACATAGCCGGTTTCTTTGCGATCATTATACTGGACAAACAAACTGGCGACGCTCGCCTGATTAGCGATCATGTGGGTAGTGTGCCCTTGTACTTTTGCAGCCTGAGGGGGCAATGGTGGCTATCCGACTCCCTGAAGATCCTCGAAACCGTCGTCGCCCCGGCAGAGTTGGAACTCAACCCTCAGGCCCTCTATAACTATTGCTTCCATCACTGCATTCCGGCGCCAGAGACCATCTATAAATGCGTCATCAAGCTAGAGCCCGGCTCGGAACTGATTGTCTGTCCGGGTGGAAGTCGGACAACGCGTTCTTTGTACCAGCCGGAATACCAGTACAGCAACGAGAGCACTGCTGATCTAATGGTGCAGTGTCGTCAGGTGATCGAGGACGCGGTACGACGCAACATCACTCCGTGTTCTGGTGCATTCCTGAGTGGTGGTCTCGATAGCTCCACGGTGGCAGGTTACTCCGCGAGGTTTCAACCGAGTCTACCCACGTTCTCCATCGGTTTTGACGCCAATGGCTATGATGAGACCGAATATGCACGCCTCGCCGCTAAACATTTTGGCACTGCCCACCACGAGCATTATCTGCAGCCTAGGGAGATTATCGAGAATTTCGTCGATGTCGCTGGCTTTTTTGATGAGCCCTTTGGTAATTCCTCCGCATTGGCGGCTTATGTCTGTGCCGGCGTAGCGATGGAAAATGGCGTGTCAGTGTTATTGGCCGGTGACGGTGGGGACGAAATATTTGGTGGCAATGAGCGCTATGCTAGGCAAAAACTATTCGAAGCCTGGGCCAGTGTACCTGAGGGGGTTCGCGTGCCCGTGGCGGCACTGTTCGCGACCCGGGTGGGCACTCTGCCTCTTTTCTCCAAAGGGCGTAGCTATATCGAGCAGGCGGACACACCGCTGCCTGATCGAATGGACTCCTGGAACCTGCTTAACCGTTTCGGTCCAAACGTTATGTTTGAGCCGGTGTTTCTGCAGCAGGTGGATACTGCCGTTCCCGTTCGGGCCAAGCGTGACCGCTACTTCGATTGCGCTTCGCCTCACCCTGTTGAGCGAATGATGTACCTGGACTGGAAGTTCACTCTTGCTGATAACGATTTGGTCAAGGTGTCCAGCATGTGCCGTAAGGCGGGCGTGGATGTCCGCTATCCTCTATTCGAGAAAGAAGTCGTGGATTTCAGTTGCACCGTGCCCGCACACATCAAGCTGCCGGGTGATAAGCTCCGTGATTTCTACAAGCGCAGCTTCCGTGGCTTTCTGCCTGACGCCACGCTAAGTAAAAGTAAACATGGTTTTGGTCTGCCTTTTGGGGTCTGGATGAGAGAGCAACCAGCCCTGCAGGAATTGACGAAAAGTGCCTTGGATGAACTCAGGGGGCGCGGCATTTTTCGCAACGATTTTATTGACACCGCCCTGCGAATGCACGAATCCGGGCACTCTGGCTATTACGGCGAGTTGATTTGGATTATGGTGGTGCTTGAGCTGTGGCTGAGTAGCCGGGGTAGATAGCAATGCTGGGGTATGCTTTATCCCTTTTGGGCAGGGCCATGGCCAATGGCAAGCTCTCTATCCTGATCTACCATCAGGTGCTGGCGGAGCCTGACCCCATGAGGCCCTCTGAGCCTACCGCGGCTGTGTTTGACTGGCAGATGGCGCTACTGGCCCGTCACTTTGCGCCTGTTTCGTTGGATGCCGCAGTGGAAGGCCTGGCCGAGGGTACGCTGCCGGCCAATGCTGCTTGTGTCACCTTTGATGACGGTTACCTGAATAATTTGACGGTAGCCCAACCCATTCTGGCAAAGTACTCGATCCCCGCAACCGTGTATGTTGCTACGGCATTCAGTCATGGCTTGAATATGTGGAATGACAGGGTGATCAACCTGTTTTCGGACCCTACTCGTAACGTATTAGTTCTAGATGGCGAGGAACTGAAGCTCGAAAGTTGGTCGCAGCGCAGAGACCTGGCAGAACTTTGGCTTAGGCGGCTCAAGTATTTACCGGTACAGGAGCGGCTTCAGGCTGTAGCCGGCTTCTACGAGCAGAATTCCATAGAAGAACAGTCCCCTCAGATGATGTCACCTGCGCAGATTAGAGCCTTGTCCGCCGCCGGAACTGAGATAGGCGCTCATACTGTAAACCACCCAATCCTCATGACATTGTCAGCGGAAGAGCAGGCCTCCGAAATACGAGACAGCAAAGCAATTCTCGAAGAGTGGACTGGGAAGCCTGTGCGCCATTTCGCGTATCCCAATGGTGTCTGGGGCAAGGACCTGGACGTCACTACTGCTCAACGCGTTCGGGAGGCGGGTTTCAGCACTGCCGTGACAACTGAGTGGGGGGTGTCGGATAGAGGGACTTCACCTTGGTTGCTGAAGCGTTTTACCCCCTGGGATAGCGTTCCCTGGCGGTTTCATCTGCGACTGTTTCGCAACCAGGCAAGTACGTGGCCTTAAGAAGTTTATTCACTCGGGCCAGAAGCAATCTCCGCGAATTCGGCTGGCGGGTTGGGTTTGCTTTGGCCGCGCATAGGTTGCTTGGCCGCATTGGCCCGCGTTGTGGCTTGTATTGGTATCAGTTCTATCGGCAACCGTTGTGTGGTGCACCCACTCTGCGAAACAGTAGCGCAATCACGTTCAGGTGGCTGGACCAATACGAGCACCTGCTGGATGTTCTCCCCCGGCCACTTCCCGATGTCAAAGCGAGGTTTGAGCAACGCGTTGAGTGTCTTGTCGCATTGAAAGAGGGTGAACTAGTCGCCTGTGCCTGGTTTGGTTTCGAAAAATTTGAAGAGGACGAGGTGCGGTGTACCTTTTTGTTGCCACGCCAAACCGTGTGGGATTTTGATATCTTCGTTTTTCCGCCATACCGGATTGGCAGGTTATTCATTCGTACATGGCAAGAGGCCAACAGGAAGTTGACCGGAGAGGGGTTCTCGGAGTCACTCAGTCGCATATCTGCATACAACCGAAACTCCATTTTGTCGCATAAGAAACTTGGAGCGCAAAAGGTGGGTACGGCGGTATTTTTGAAGTTTGGTGGAGCGCAGGTCATGGTTGCATCTTTGCGCCCGTATGTCTCGGTGACTTTCCAAAAGGGTCAGCAGCCGTGTATTGATTTCGGGAATCTCGCTCAGCGATGAGTCTAAGCGGCCACTTCATAGACTCAAAAGCGGGGCGGATATTCCTAACCGTCACCGGCTCACTTCCGGCGGATAAAGTGATTCTCTGTCTTCCCCCGTTGTTTGAGGAAATGAACCTTGCACGGGCAGTGATCGCCAAGCAGGCGCAATCTTTCGCTGACCATGGCTATACCACCTGTATAGTGGATTATTATGGTACTGGTGACAGTGAGGGCGAGACAAATCTCGCGTCCGCTGAGCTCTGGATAGACGACATTGTAGCCGCGAGCCATTGGTTGCTACAGCAAGGCGCGAAGCGACTTGTGGTCTGGGGGGTCCGCTTTGGTGGGCTGCTGCTGTTGCACTACCAGAAGCACCTCCACGAAGAACTACCGATATGCAGCCAGTTGCTATGGAAACCGCTTACTGACGGCAAGCGCTATATCAGCCAGCTGATGCGCCTAAGGCAGGCTGGCTCATTAATTCGTGGCAGTAGAGAGAAGATCGATTGGCGCGGGCGTGTTGCTATGGGAGAAACGGTTGAGGTGGCCGGGTATCCGGTGAACGAGCAACTGTTGGCCTCAATCGAGGCTCTGAACTTTTCGGGGTCCACAAAGCCGCAATCGAATGCCCTGTGGCTAGAGTTGGGTGCCCCCGAGGTTCCACCAGCAGTAGGACGTCTGCTAGCCAAGTGGCCCTATACCGACTATGAGCTGCGTGCGATTCCGGGACCCTTATTTTGGCAAATACCGGAAACCTTCTCCGTGCCTGAATTGCACCCTCATGGACTCGCTCTGGTGGGACGGTAGGCTGTGGAGAGAGGTATTACAATTCCACTCGAGAACACACAATTGCTGGGTGTCCTGCATGTACCCAATGCGGACGCCGACATCGGCGTGCTGGTCATCGTCGGTGGCCCACAGTACCGGGTCGGCAGCCACCGGCAATTTGTTCAACTGTCACGGGCTCTAGCGGAGGCGGGGGTTCCTTCCCTGCGCTTTGACTACCGGGGCATGGGTGACAGCGAGGGAGATAAGCGGGATTTTGTCGATATCGACGAGGACATCAGGGCAGCGTGTGATGTTCTGCAGGCGGAAGCAGGAGTGCAACGCATAGTCCTCTGGGGCCTGTGTGATGCTGCGTCAGCAGCTATGATGTACGCCCCCCGCGACTCCCGCGTTGCCGGGTTGGTATTGCTGAACCCCTGGTTACGAAGCGAGGAAGCCATGGGGCGGGTAATGGTGCGTCACTACTATATGAAGCGTCTGTGGTCCGCTGAATTCTGGCGCAAGTTGCTTGGCGGGGGCGTGAGACTCCTTGCGAGCGCCCGGGATGCCGCTGGTCATCTTGGTCGTAGCCTCAGAAGCAAGGGGCAGGGAAATGCTGTGGCTTACCAGCAGCGTATGCAGGTGGCG
The DNA here is from genome assembly GCA_965222335.1 of Sediminihaliea sp. Lineage (GTDB taxonomy): Bacteria > Pseudomonadota > Gammaproteobacteria > Pseudomonadales > Halieaceae. The sequence continues at coordinate 3,103,415 of OZ244944.1, forward strand.
ATGCAGGAATTTACGGGGCCCCTTTGCCTTGTCCTCAGCGGTGATGATCTGACCGCCAGGGAGTTTGCACAGCAAGCGCTGGGTGGCGAGGGCTGGCCGGTGTTTCATTGTGCTTCGGCACGGGTTTGCCATCTTGAGGGAGCTGATCACACCTGTTCCTCCGGGCGCTTCAAGCGAGAAGTAGAGAGCCTGACGATAGAGTTAGTGGCTTCCGTTGCTTTTCACACTCCTCCCCGCAACGGCACTATGTCTGCTGGCGCCCCGTAGCATCCATAAGTAATCGAGCGAATTCCAGCGTATCTGCTGGTTAACTGTGAAAATCCTATTTGTTTAGGAGTTATCGGTGATACACCGCTGGATTTCGGTTCATCTCGCGATGATCTCGCTGTAAGTCACCATCATCGCTTTGTCACGGGTGATTAGTTACAGGAATTTCAGGGGAACATTGATCATTTCGCAATTGGCTCTGCGGTCGCCGAATGCCTATGTAAGCACGGATGACCTGTGGAGCCTGACCGAAATCTTCGCCTCGGTGCCACCGAGTCCTTGCGCTACCCTCTGGCCACCTCGCGATGTTCAGGACTAGTGCCTATCATCCTGTGTTTTTTGGCAGGCGAAAGATAGACATAACGTCTTGTTCTCGATGAAGTTCGAAAGCTATGTGGTCTGCCTCAATTGCCCCAATGGTCCGTTGAATGCTCTTCTCGACATGATTCAGACCGCCGCGTATTCGAAGGTATTAGGCAAGCAATGCAACGCTATTCTCTACGCCACGGGTGGCCAGGGTCTTTAGAACAGGCTCAGGATAGAAAATATTCTTGCTCCCTACGCCCAGTGTTCTCCCCCGGGAGAGCATCGCTGCTAGTTCTGCATCGACGCCTTTTGCTATGATTAGTATGTTGAATTCATGTAGGCAATAGCATGTTCCTAGCGCATATTCACAACTTCAGGGCCTATGCCATTATAGGTATTGTGGGAGCCCACACCCTGCACGCTTTTCAGTGGAACGACTATCCCAGAATCTTCGGTTTATTTGACACACTGTTTAACCAGTCGTCGGTGCTGTTTTTCTTTATAGCAGGGTTCATGTTTCAGTACCTGAGTCCCAGGTACGAAAAGTGGAATTACTGGCGCCAAAAGGTTCGTAACGTCATCACGCCATACCTCGTGCTTTCGCTGCCGGCGATAATCTACTACACGCAATTTGCGCAGCAGGACAACACATGGACTGGGTTCTACGACAACCCGCTGTACGAGCAGGTGTTTTTCTTCTTAATCACTGGCAAGCACCTAGCGCCCTTTTGGTTCGTACCCACCATTGCGATTTTCTACCTGCTCGCACCATTGCTAGTAAAGGCTGACAGGGACAGGAGAATATACTGGCTGCTGCCCGTATTCATGGCAGTCTCGTTTTTCCTCGGGCGCGACGGGGCCCTGGGGCCGATCAACAAAGCGGTTTATCTCTTTTCCGTTTACTTGTTCGGTATGTTCGCCTCCAGGCACCACGACCGGTTTCTGGCTGTGGTTGGACGCTGCCAGTGGTGGCTCCTAGCCGTCGCCCTGGTGTTGATTTTCGGTAATACCCTGAACGACGAGTATGCGCGTTTTGTCCAGTACGTGCTGAAGATGGTCATGTGTCCGCTACTGTTGTATTACTTCAATCAAATTGAAGGCCTGCTAGGGCACAGGTTCAGCTACATCGCGCATATCAGCTTCGGCATTTTCTTTATCCACGCCTACGTCTTGCCGGTGGTCAAGATTCTCTACCTGCAACTCTCGGGGGCTGAGGGATTCCCGGAAGGCAACGTGCTAAATTACATGCTAGCCACTGCCGCGGTGCTGGGCGGCTGTACCCTGATTATCTGGGTTTGCCAAAAGGCTACGGGCAGATACAGCAGGATGATTCTCGGAGCATGAGAAATACGGACCTGTTCGTGACCGTCAAGCCTTAACTTGGGCGATGAGAGGAAAAGTTTAACCTGACCCGTGGTCCAGCGTGTGTGAGCCCAGTTGCGGCCTCGGACGCTGCCATTTACATCGACAAGGATTCCGGCCGTGCGAGTGGGTAGGTTGGTGGACAGCCTGTCGCTGGCAGCCGGGCTTGGCGCTACGCCATTCCCGTCCCTCGCGAGCGGGTGAGCGAGGTAGAGCTTTTCCTCCTGCGGGCGGATTGTAGGTTGCGCCTGAAGGATCATAGTTCGACCGCCTACAAAGCTGGCCCCTACGGCTTGGAAAGATAAGTCTCGTTCACACCCACTAGGACTGTCCCGGATTGAATGGCATGCAAGGGATAAAGCAGGAGATCGACCCAGGAAAGAGATCCGCGGCCCTTCATCGTGCCAATCGCGAATCCCAATACGTGCTCAGGCGCTTGTCCACGAGCTTCGCTCTAACCTTCACAGTGACGCTCTATGGGCAACACGTCAAAACGATGTTGATAATGATGCTCTAGCCCGTACCGCGAGGCGACAAGGTTCTTGATGTGTTATGTGGCTGCACCAGGATGGCTGCGCCTGAGCACACCACAACGAGGTCTCATATACTTTTGGCCCAGGTGCTTTTCTGGATTCGAAAGAGACGGTGCCCGATGGCACGGTCGTGGAGATGGACTACTCCCGCGTTGCAAACGTCGACGCCGGATTCAGAGTGATGCCCTTATTGATCCGGGTTTGCGCAGGCATCCGTCGCCTAGTGTTCCAGTGCATGGCAATACCGAGGTATCGTCCGTCCAATCTGCGATTATGCGCAAAATGCTTTTCACTCCGCGGGTGTTGAGATGGTCGAACTAATGCTGGTAGGCGTGGTCTTCTGGCGATTGAAATCCTCGGAGATCGGGCGACACTATGCCTCGTATCAGGCTGGTATTCCACTCATGGCGCTGTTGAAATTTGAGGGGCCGGCTCTCCGCGCGAGAGCGGGGCTGGAGAGACCCGGATGGCTGCAAGGTCCGCACCATCTAGCCGGGGAATTTGTGATAAACTCTAGCTCCCTTTAGCCTGAGTCTCGGGCTTAGCGCGCCGGCTCGGGCTGCCGCCATTGCTGCCACGGCGGTGGCGGTATTGTGGCGATAAAGGCCTGAAGCATCGCCTCGACTTCGCCATCCACCACCTCCGGCGAGGAGCAACGATTGTTTTTGTAATCCACAAAGCGCTTGCTGTTGTCATAACGGTGACGGCCATTTTCGCCCATACCTTTCGGCACATGGTCGTGGAACAGGGCGTCGGGCTTGGCCCCATCATCGAGGCAGTTGCCGCTAACATGGATACGCTGGCGTTCGATCCATCCCGGCGGGATTTTTTCCGGCGCGCGCCGTACACTCGCGGTCGGCCCGTCCCTGACCGAGGGGTAGGTTCCATCGGACATTAGCGCATAATAGCGTCCGTGTCCCGGGTTCTCACCGTAGGTCTGTATCACACGACTCCGGACCACAAACGAGTCCAGCATAGCCGGCGCCCGCCAGAAAGCCTCACTCCATGCCGATGATGGCTGCTCCAGCCGGCCTTCGTACCAAGCCGGACCGTAGTAGGGGTCGACGCCGGGCTCACCATCCACCTGTCGATAAATTCGGGGGAGATCGCAGCCGGCCCCCAGGGCATCGCGAAACTGCCACTGGATGGCCTGCGGGTTACTATTCCCACGAATCACATGGTTGACGGCAGTGACGCCGTCCAGTACAGCCCGGTTACAGGATGCCATCGATATCGGCGCCAGCCCCCCTTTTCCTAGCCAGGGCCGCTTGGGATCGGCGAAATCCGGATCCTCGAAGGGCTCGCCGTGAACCCCCTCATTGCTAAACAGGCTGTTGCGCACCACGACATTCTGTCCGGTGAACTTGGCGGCGTGCTTACCAGGAATCCACGGACCCATTAACAGACTGTCCTCAATCCAGTTTAGATAGGTCCGGTCCATGTAAATAGTGTGGCTGTTCCTGGCGCGGGCCAAAACGTTCTTCAGGTAGAGCCGGTTGTCGACGGGACGGCTTTCCGAGACCGTTTCGTAGGAGGCCATAAGGAAGCGGCCGAAACACTTGCCGGTAAGGCTGACGCCGATCACTGTCTTGCCCTTGGCGCGGTCCCCCAACTGGATGCAGTTGGCGCCGCGCAGACGGAGATTGATAAGGACGAGGCGAGAATCCTCCTCCGCTACATTCCAGTTAAAAAACGTCGAGGGGCCGGGGTTCGCCCCGGAAAGGAGCACTGGGCGCAGGTTGTCGGGCTTGTAGGTGCCGATCACCACTAGGCTCTCCTGTCCCGCGGCGAGGTAGGGAGCCTGGTCCGGCGCCAGCGCCAGGTCTTGGGTAATGATCGCCACCTGCCGACGCCCACTGGACAAGCTCTTCAGGTCCGCCGGCGTACTCACTTCCCGGCAACGATGGCCCGGAAACTGGCGTAAGTCGAGGTTGCCGCAGCCCTGAAGCGCTTGCCCGTCGATGGAGAATATCCGGGTGTCATAGGCGGCCATGTAACAGTTGTCACGCCCGTTACCCAGCGGGTCATTGGGCAGGTCACGGTAAGCGGCAATGGGCCGAAAGTCTGCACCGCCATTGCGAAGCTTTGGGCACCAGACCGGGCCAAAGCGAATCGGCTGCTGCGAGGTATTGGCGCCGGCTACAGCGGTGGCGGCCGGCGCCGTGGACATCACCGCCTCGCGCGGTCTCGGCTCACCTCTCGCGGCAAGCTCGGAACGGTTCAACGACACCACGCCAAGGGCAAATAAGATTCCCCCCGCAGCGATAGTAAAGCTCCGCGATCGAGACCAATGTTGCATCAATGTTTGCCTGCCTCCCTCAACGGCGCCTCCTGGCGCGTGCCTGGACATACCCCGTGCCATGATTCGCAGCCCGCTTTCGTGGGATTCGGGGCAGTCGCACAATTACGTTAACACAAACGCCCGCCCATTTATGTGATAAAAGGGCCACTCGATTAACAGCCCAGCCTCACGGCCCTATCCGATACAGGGCGGCAAATAAAATGCCGCGCCTCAGCGCAGAATACCAGCGGCGCCCTCCTGCAGAGGCCATATAAAAACGGTAACGGCATCGTTGGCCATAAGGTGCAAGCCAGCACCGACTGGTACGGCGACGATAGCGACTGCCCCGATCACAGAGGCCAGCGACGAACACTGGGATAGCCTCCAAATTTCTTCCATGTCGGCAGTGGCAAAGCGCGGCAGTAGCAACTCATGCCAAAGATCAGCAAGCACTTATAGGTGGCCTCCGACATGTTGCCAACTAGAAGGGCGTGTTAGTCTTTCAGGACAATCGCCCACCTGATGGCCACTAGATAATCAAGTGGCTTTACTCAGAACTAGACTAGGACTCAGAATTCTCGAGCAAAGTCCAGCTACTTGTAAACTTCAGGATACCGACTTTCCAGCAGATGGCGATGAGCTAGCCAAGGGGGCAGCAGTTGTAAGATGTGGCGGATGCACGGGTCGCAAGCAATCTCCCGGCAGTGCAGCGACCGTCATAATAGCGAATTCGACCAGCGTATTCTTTGAGCCCTGCAGGGTCGAGCCGGTGTCGTAGAAGGGTGTTTGCTAGGATTGCCGTCCAGAATGATCGGCAGGTCCACATTGGCGGCCAGTGTGTTGAGCCAAGCGACAAGAGTTGTCGCTATCGCCATAAGGCAAAACCTCTGAGCTGATCAATCAGAAGCGGATTATGGTGCTGACGAAATCGATCAGTCGTACCGCTCAGCGCATGGCTAGAGTCCGCATTGTGCCGTATACAAAGCAAGTTTTAGGATCGGCAGCGAAGTGGGTGTTCATAGTGTCTTGGCAGTCATATGATGAGCCACGATCTATGCTGTAGAATCTCCTCATGATGAGTTATGTGGCCTGCGCCCACTGAGCAATTTATCACGCAAACAAAAATTTGGCACCAGCGAATAGCATGACATTTTTAGGTCCCTACATGGCAGGCCACTTCCTCCTACACGGTAGGGCAACGGCAGCCGCAGCGGAATGTGCGGCTGGATATCACTATCGCGGCCTCTCTGGTGGCTTCACCGTCAGTGCCAACGTCGCAAATATAGAGGGCCACACCTTTACAAGCTCTGGTTCTACCCTCAGTGAACAGGCGGGATGGCGGCAGTCCTTGCGCCCCAAGTCATCTATAACTATGTGTTCTTTCGCATGGTTCCCAGCTCCCAGTCAATCGTGCAGGAGGTAGAGCGGCCACTGGAGGGTCAGTGCCTGCGCCACACCAACGGTGAGTATCATACTGCGCTCTACTGGGCGCCCTCGTGTGGCGCGCAGCTGCAGCAAAGCTTCCAGCAGCTTGGCAAGGCGCTGCAGGAGCTCGCCTACGACAGCCTCATTGAACCGAGAAGTGGGGGCTGTTTCGCGCGGCCTTTATCGATCGCACCATTGACCTTTACCGCAACGAGCACGCCACCTACTACGGTGGGTTGGTGTGGGTCCGGACGGTGCTGGAGCTACAGATGCAGAAGCAAAAAAACGGCTGGCGCTCTAGACTGCCCATGTCGCGATCCCTCCAGACTGCTCGACGCCCAGCGCCTGGCCAGCGCATCGAGGCCGGCTGATGCTGTTTAACTCTGTTGAGTTCATATTCCTGTTCCTGCCGATCACGGTGCTGGCCTATCTGCTGCTGGAGCGCATTCGCGCCAAGTTAGCAATCGCCTGGCTGGTGCTGGCATCGCTGTTTTTCTATGGCTACTGGAATCCGGCATACCTGTTGCTGATTAGTGCCTCCATTCTGTTTAACTATTCAGCGGGAAAGCTCACCCAACGACACCGGGGATTTCGCACCGGGCGCCTGGTGCTGGCGCTTGCTATAGCGGCCAACCTTCTGGTGCTCGCCTATTTCAAATACGCCAATTTTTTTGTCGACAACGCCAACTACCTGCTGTCTCAACACTGGGACCTTGGACTGATCGTACTACCACTGGCCATCTCCTTTTTTACCTTCCAGCAGATTTCCTATCTGGTGGATGTGTACGAGGGAAAGGCTAGCGAATACAGCCTTTTGCACTACGCACTGTTTGTCAGCTTTTTCCCGCAGCTGATTGCCGGCCCGATCGTGCATCACCGAGAGATGCTGCCGCAGTTCATGCGCTCGCCTCGCCTCTCCCACACCGCCAGAAATATCGCTATCGGCATAAGTATCTTCAGCATAGGCCTGTTCAAGAAAACGGTGATTGCAGACAGCCTCTCCCAGCACGTTGGCCCGGTTTACGACAATCCGGCGGCCCTTGGCGACCTGGAATTGTTTGGCGCCTGGACGGCGACGCTCGCCTATACTTTCCAGCTCTACTTTGACTTCTCGGGCTATTCCGATATGGCAATTGGCTGCGCCAGGCTGTTTGGTATCATCCTACCGGTCAATTTTTTCTCGCCGTACAAAGCCTTCAGCATTGTGGACTTCTGGCGCCGTTGGCACATCACACTCTCGCGTTTTTTGCGCGATTATCTTTATATCGCGCTGGGCGGCAACCGCAAGGGCAGAATACGCCGCTATATCAACCTGCTGCTGACCATGCTGCTGGGGGGCTTGTGGCACGGTGCTGGCTGGCCCTTTGTGGTCTGGGGGCTCCTGCACGGCTTCTACCTGGTTATCAATCACGCTTGGAACGCGCTGCTCAGTGCGCTGCGTATCGCGCCGGGACAGCACGCGGTTTATCGCGCCTTTAGCTGGCTGCTCACTTTTCTCGCGGTGGTCGTGTCCTGGGTTTTTTTTCGCGCTCCGACGCTGGAGCATGCAAGCGGTATTCTCTACGCCATGGCGGGTTTGAATGGCGCGAGCCTGCCCGCCGGGCTCGTCGCGCGCCTAGGCGAACTTCAGCCACTGTTCGCACAGCTTGGGATCAAGGCCAGCCCCAGCGCCAGTGGCTCCCAGTTTATCTTCAGCCTTGCCTGGATTGTCGTCGCGGCTGTTACGGCGCTCTTCGCCCCGAACGTCACCCAAATTTTTTGCAAGTACCGACCGGCCCTGTTTGAATCCGAGCTCAGTTTCGCCGACCAGCGGATGGCTCCCCGCAGACTGCGCTGGCGCCTGACACCGGCCGCCGCAGGCCTGACGGCCCTGCTTCTGGTACTCGGTATTCTGACACTGAACCAAGTGTCGGAGTTTCTCTACTTTCAGTTCTAGAGGGCTGGTAATGCGTCACGCACAAAGCTACCTGCTATGGACTCCCGCGTGGTCCCTGTTGCTGTCGGTCTTGATTGTCGTGCTCAATGGCGCCATTGACCCCTACGCTGTTATCGGCTCTCCACGTCTCGCCGGTTTCAACCAGCTCAAGCCCGCCATCAATGCCCGGGTCCGTTTGAGCAAGCAATACCAGCCGTTCAGGCAAGAAATCGACACCCTCATCGTCGGCAACTCCCGGGTGGAGATGGGCCTCAATCCCGAGCATGTCTGCCTGCAGAATTCGGGATACGACACCTATAATCTGGGATTGCCCGGTGCCAGTGTTGGCTACCAGACTGCGGCGGCTCTAAACGTTATTTACCAGCAAGGGGTCAGCCGGGTCTTTCTGGGGGTCGATTTCACTGACTTCCTGATCCACGGCAACAACCTAGATCTGCCTAGCCGCGTCGGCTCCACCGTCATTGACAATGCGCGCTATCAACCCGACGGTACACTCAATCCGGACTACCCTTGGCAGCGCTTCCAGGACTACTACCGGGTGCTTTATTCGCTGGATGCCTTTATCGACTCCCTCGGAACACCCCTACGCCAGGGTCCTTACGCTCCCAATCGCACTGAGCGGGGTTTTAACCCCGCGCACGATTACCTCGGGGCAACCCTCACCGAGGGCGCCCGCGCGCTATTCCAGCAAAAGGAAGCGGAGTTGGAAGAGAAATATCGGCAAACCTGGCGTCTATACCATGCCGATGGTTCCCGCTCAGCCGACTTTGATGACCTGGAGCGTTTCCTGACTATCGCACTGGAGCAGGATATCGAGGTCATCATGTTCTCCAATCCTCTGCACCAGCGCTTCTGGCGGATTATGGATGCGGTGAAACTGCGTGACACCTACCGGCAGTGGCAGATGGAAATGCTCAAGTTGATTGATAGCCTACCAGCGGGTGCGGTTGCCTTCTGGGATTTTACCGCCGACTCCTCCTATCTGCATGAGCCACTACCGGAAGCCAGCGACCCGCGTCGCCTCAAGTGGTTCTGGGAGCCGGCCCACTACACCGAGGCGCTCGGCGATGTGATGCTGCAGGACATGCTATCGGCTTCCTGCGATGCCCCTGTCACCCTGGGCACACGCCTGCGACCTGCCGCCAGCGCAGCGGTGCCGCCGGCCCAGCACCTCAGCGGAGATGCTGGCGAGTAAACGCCGTAAATCGCTGCTCTAGTCGCATCGGCAGAGACATTTGGTGCAGGAAAAGTCAGCTTATTACGGGCCTTGAACATGATGACGCCACTCTACAGCACCGCGAAATCACAGCCCACCAATTGCTCCACCCTGGCAATGCCCTGCGGATTGCGGAAAAAGCAGGCTTCGGTAAGCACACCGCCGTTCAGCGCCACCCGGGTGAAGGCGTCTACCGGTGTCCCGCCGCGGGAGGGAAATTAGTGTGTGGTCGGCAGTATGAGCTGCTAGCTGGTCTCATTGTCAACGGCGGTCAGCAGCTCGCTGTGTAAAGAATTTCGACACCCACAGCCTGCAATACTTGGCTCGCAGAGCGACTCCGAGCGCGCGATGCAGTCGCCGGCCTGGTGCGCGCTATGCTGCCTGCTGCAGTTTTTCTTCCACGAAAGCGGCCAGTGAGCCCACGGTCTCGAAAGTGGCCCCGCTGATCTCATCATCGTCGATCTCGCAGCCCACCGTTTCCTCGATCTGTTCAATCAGGCTCGCAATGGTCAGTGAATCGAACTCCGGGAATCCCCCCACCAGGTAGGTGTCCTCCCCAAGAGGCTCATTTGGGCCCAGGTTCAAGCTGGCACGGATCATTTGCTGGGTGAGTTCGAGTGCATTCATGGGCAGGGTTATTCCAATGGACGTATCAAAGGAGAGAATTGTAATGGATGGGATGGGGTGTTGGCGATTGCTCTTGCCGTAAGGCGCTGCTCAGCGTACACAGATCCACAACGAAAAAGGGCCTCCCTTGGGAGGCCCTTGCGTCTGGATATTACGCGGTAATCAGGCAGGCTTGCGGCGACGCCGCGCTGCCATGCCCAGGCCAAGCATGCCCACGCTGAACAGGCCCAGGATCGCCGGCTCGGGGATCTTGGTGGCAGTATACTGCGCCAGAACGTGGATGGAGCTGGTGCCCGGGTTAAACTCGGGCGTATAAACGCTGATGGTTCCATCTGGATTTTCCACAAGCGCGGACTGTGCAGATGCCAGATCACCAGCAGCGTTGGTCGAGACACCCGGCAACAGGGTGAAGTTGATGCTGTACTTGTAGCCATCGTGATTAAACGTTACTGGGTCTAGATCGGCGGCGAGCACAGTGAACACATCTTCGCAAGGCGGGCCACCGGTCTCATTGGAACCGCAGCCGCCGACACCTGCGGTGTTGACTGTCTCCGTAAAGGAAATCCGAGTCAGGCTACCCAGGTCGGAAAACAGTTCTGTGGTCCTCGTATCATCTGAGTAAATGCGCAGGTTAGCCAGCGCGTCGATGATCCAGAGCGGGCTCTGGTTATCTTCACCGGGGATTGAAGTCAGCGCGTTGTTGGTTTGGGTCAGGGTGTCGATTACCCACCAGTCCCCCAGGTTCCATTCATCCGTGGAGCCGTCTGCCGCCGTCAGGTCACTATTAAGCTTCAGCGGAGCGCCCCCAAGGAGAGGGTTCTCGGTATCCGGACTGTCGGAATCGGTGTAGGACTCGATGCTAATTGATGAGCGAGTGTCGGAATCAGTCCCGTACCAGTCGAATTTGCTGAAGGTGTCGTCCGGAGCACCCGTGCCCGTTAAGTCCCCGGTGAAGTCTCCCTGTGTAAGTGTGCCCTCGTTGAATTCCACCACCGGGTTCAGGAAGCCCGCGTTCTGGCTGAAGAACAGTTCGGGAAGAAGCACACCGGCGTTGGCGTTTGTCACCCCAAGGGCGAGCAGGCTGGCCGCGCCGGCTGTTTTAATCAAGGTTTTCATTGTGAATCTCCTTCAAGTTAGCGATAGCGCTCTGTAACAAGGCTCGGTAACTGCGCTGACCGGCAAATAGGTCTGATCCTCGTTGTCAGAGATAAAGCAATGCCCGTGCCACATCAAAAATAAAGATTAAAAACAAGGGGTTAGATTTTTTCGCTTATTTCAGGAGCGGGGCTCTGGCCACGGACTGTAAAACTTCCCGACACCCCTTTCCTTGAGTTTGCGGGCTCGCCGCAGGGAACAAACATGCTATCCTGCGCGCAGAGCAAGTATAAGATTGATCTGGGGAGTGTGGATGGATTCCAGCGCGGCGAAATCACTGGGAGCGCTTGCGAAGTACTTCTCCCTGCATTCGTTCGAGGTGGGGAGCGAGGGCCAACAGTTGCGTGACCTGTATGCCTTGCGCTACCAGATCTACTGCCTGGAGCGGCATTTCCTGTCGTCCTTTGCCTACCCGGACGGTCTGGAGACCGATGAGTACGACCCACGTTCCGCGCATTTCTCTGCCAATAACCACGCCGGGGAGGTAGCGGGGACGGTGCGCCTGGTGCTCAGTCCTGACAACGAGCCCTTCCCTTATCTAGAGCATTGCCCGCCTTTCGAGGATTTCGAGCCGCCGCCGGCACACCTGACCGGGGAAGTCTCGCGGCTGGCGGTCAAGCGCGAGTATCGGCGCCGTGCGGGTGACTCCCTCTGGGGCATCAACCAGTCGGATTTGAAGGGGCCCGACGCGGAGGCGCCCACCGGCCCGCAGGGCGAGCGTCGGGTGAACGCTCCCCTGCTGGTGCTGGGGCTTTACCGCCAGGTGTACCGCTACAGCCGGGAGCGGGGCATCCGCTACTGGTATGCGGCCATGGAGCGGGGGCTGGCGCGGGTGTTGGCTATCTACGGCTTCCATTTTGTCCCTATCGGCCCCGAACGTGACTACTACGGCCCGGTGACCCCCTACCTTGGAGACCTGGACCAACTGGAAGCGGAGCTGGACGCCAGCAACCCAGACCTGCTCTGGTGGTTTCGCAGTGGTCCATAGGGCGTAGCGGGCGGATACCGGCACAGGAGGGAGCGCGTGCCCAAGCAAATTGCCCGTCTGCAGCGACGGATGCTGCTGGCCATGCTGGCCCGGCAGAGCCCCGAGCGCATGCTGGCCGCCGGCCTGCGCCGGCTGCCGGAGCAGGCGCGCCGGGCGGTCACAGTGTCGAGCGCCTACCGCACACTGTTCGGGGAAGCCGGGCTGGACCCGCTGCCCCGCCTGCCGGGCGGGGAGCTGCTGGCGCGCCTGCCGGTGCTGGAGAAGGCAGACCTGTTCGAGCGTTTTTCCATTCGCGACCTTATCGATCGCCGTCTGGCAGCGGCGGACCTCGGCGGGGTGCTCACCAGCTCGGGCCACGGTGGTGGCAGCTTCGCCTTCGGCCTGTCTACCCGGCGCCAGTTGCGCGCCGGCGCCGGGGCCATCGATCTCGGGCTGGAGCAGGCCATTGGCATCGATCAGGCCAGCACCCTGCTTGTCAACTGCCTGCCCATGGGCGTGTTCTTTACCTCGGACAGGGTCTGCGTGGCCAACGTCAGCGTGCGTGAAGACATGGCTCTGGCGATCCTGCGCCAGGCGGGGCCCCTGTTTGACCAGGCGATCCTCTGTGTCGATCCGCTGTTCTGCAAGCGCCTGCTGGACCATGCCGACGAGCAGGGCTATGACTGGCGCGCGCTGCCGACCCACGCGATTATCGGCGAGGAAACCTTTGCCGAGGAGTTCAGGGATTACCTGGCGGGTCGCCTGGGCATTGATCCAGAGGAGCCGGGTGCGCCACTGCTCGGCAGTTCGATGGGCGTGGGCGAGCTGGGGCTGAACCTGTTCTTCGAGTCCCGCCAGACCATCGCCCTGCGCCGCGACCTGTACCGCCGGGAACCAGACTATCCCCAACCCCTGTTTTTCTGCTTCAACCCCCTGCGCACCCTGGTGGAAGTGCACGAGCCAGATGCCGCAGGCGTGGGCGACCTGGTAGTCACCCTGTTGGACAAAGACCCGGTGATCCCCATGCTGCGCTATCGCACGGGGGACCGGGCGCGCTGGTTAAGTGACGAGGAGCGCGCGGTGCTGACTGAGCAGGCGGGGCGCGGGCTGGCCGCGTCGCCCTTTCCCATGCTCGCCATGCTTGGCCGCACGCGGGACCAGGTAACACCCGACTGGCATGTCGACCAGTTCAAGGCGCTGTTGTATCGCGACACCGACCTGGCGGCTTGTTGCTCCGGTGCTTTTCGGCTCCTGCGCCAGGAGGGGGGGCTGCGGGTGGATGTGCAGCTGTCAGCCTCCTGCCAGCGCGACCCGGCGCTGGTCGCAGAGGCACTGGGGGCGGTGGTAGCCGACGCAGCCCGCGGCCGCGGCGTCGTGATACCTGAGCTGTGCTGCTATCGCTGGGCCGAGTTCCCCCATGGCATGAACCTCGATTACGAACGCAAGTTCCGCTACGGCCCGCAGCCATGAGTCGCGCCGCCTCCTTGCCCCCGAAAGCGGCCCGGCCCTCGCTCTGGCGAACCGTGGGCAATGCGACGCGGCTTGCCCTGCGCAACCTGCGCCGCCAGTTCCGGCGCAGCCTGGCCTCACTGCTGTCGATAGGCTTCGGCGTGGCCGCGCTGCTGGTGGCCAGCGCCTATACCGAAGCACTGTTCACGGAGTTTCGCGAGGCGACGATCCAGTCCCAGTTCGGGCACATACAGGTGACCCGCCCCGGTTTCCACGCGCGTGGCCGCAGCGACCCCTGGGCGTATTTGCTGCCCGCCGAGCCCGAATTCCTGCGTGCCCGCCTGCCGGAGGGGGCGAGTCTGGCGCCGCGCCTGCTGCTCAATGGCCTGGTCAGTCACGGCGAGGTCACCGTGCCCTTTATGAGCGAGGCGATTGATCCGGCGGTGGACATGCGTGACGACAGCGCGTTGCAGCTCCTGGCGGGTGAGCGCCTGGCGGCGGGGGTGGCCGACCAGGTGATGCTGGGGCGGGGCCTCGCGCGGCAACTGTCGGTGAGCGTGGGGGATCCGGTCGTACTCCTTACCACCACTCCCGAAGGGCACCTGGCTGCGGCGGAGGTCCCGGTCGTCGGCATCTTCGCCTCCATCAGCGATGAGTTCGACGACGCCGCACTGTACATGCCCCTGGCTTTGGGGCAGCGCCTGACCCACCAGGAGAGCGCGCACGCCTGGCTGGTCTTTCTGCAGGATACCGCCGATACGGACATGCTCCTGCGTGAGCTGCGCGGCCAACTGCCGGAGGACCTGGGGGCCCGGCCCTGGTATGAACTGGCGGAGTTCTACCGGCGCGCGGTGACGCTGTTCGACCAGCAGCTGGCCATGGTCAAGGGGATTGTGGTGGTCATTATTCTGCTGGGGATCGGCAACACGATGATGATGAGTGTGCTGGAGCGCACGGGCGAGATTGGCACCATGATGGCCCTGGGTGCGCGCCGGGGCGCGGTGTTGCGAGGTTTTCTGCTCGAGGGCGCGCTGCTTGGCCTGCTGGGGTCGCTTGTGGGGGTGCTTGCGGCCGTTGCCCTGGGAGCCTTGCTGGCGGCGCTGGCAATAGACATGCCGCCCCCCCCGGGCTTTACCCGGGGTTACCTGGCCACGCTCCGCTTCACTCCCACCATGGTTGCCGAGACGGTACTGCTCGCGGTGATCACAACTACCCTTGCGGCCGTCTACCCCGCCATGCGTGCCTCGCGGATGGTGATAGTCGATGCCCTTCGGGCGCTGCGCTGAGGTGGCTGCCATGCCGGAACTGCTGACCCTCGCCGCCCGCAATGTATTTCGCCAGCGCGGTCGTTCCGCAATGACAGTGCTCGCCATCACCCTGGGCGTTATTGCCCTTGTGCTGAGCGGCGGCTTCATTAAGGACACCGTGGACGAGCTGGCTGATTCGATGATCTATTCCCAGTCCGGCCACCTGCAGGTCAGCCGCGACGGCTATCGGGCGCAGGGCGGCAGCGATCTGTCCGCCTGGCAGCTGCCGCAACCGGAGCGTTTGCGCGAGAGGCTGCTGGCGCTGCCGGAGGTGGAGGATGTATTGCTGCGGCTTGTGTTCCCCGGTTTGCTCAATAACGGGCGCAGCGACTGGGTCGTGGTGGCCGAGGGTGTCGAGCCTGCCCGGGAGGCGGCGCTGGGCAGCTATATCACCATTGCCCAGGGCCGCCAGTTGCGTTCAGGCGATCACTACGCGGTGTTACTGGGTGCGGGGGTGGCCGAGGCCCTGGACGTGGCGCCCGGTGACTGGGTGGACCTGATGACCAATACGGCGGATGGCGCGGTCAACCTGCTGGAGTTCGAGGTGGTGGGTACCTTCCAGACCTTTGCCAAGGAATATGACGCCAGAGCACTGCGCCTGCCGCTGGCGGCGGCCCGCGAGTTGCTCGGCAGCCAGGGCGCACACCTGGCCGTGCTGCGCCTGGCCCGCACCGGGGACACGCCCCGGGTGGCGGCACAGTTGCGCCAAAGCCTGGCGCCCGAGGGCTATGAGTTGCGCGACTGGCGGCAGCTGAACCCCTTCTACGAGCAGACCGTCACCCTCTACCGTCAGCAATTCGGCTTTCTGGTGCTGGTTATCCTGCTGGTCATTGCCCTGAGTGTGGGCAACGCGATCAACATGAGCGTGCACGAGCGCGCCGCAGAGCTCGGCACCCTGCTTGCGTGTGGCGCCCGGCAGCGCCATGTGTTTCGGCTGATTGTGCTGGAAAGTGCACTCCTGGGACTGCTGGGGGCGGGCCTGGGCACGCTGCTGGGCAACCTGCTGGCTCTGGGCATCTCCGCGGTGGGAATTCCCATGCCGCCCCCTCCCAACTCCGATCTGGGCTATATCGCGCTGATCCGCCAGGCCTGGTGGATTACCGGCCTGGCAGCCCTGGTGGGGGTGCTGGCCCCGGTGCTTGCAGCCCTGCGCCCGGCGCGGCGGGCTGCCCGCGCGGATATCGCGGAGTCGCTGCGCCAGGCGGTTTGAAGGCGGACGCGGCGCCCGCTAGAGGCGGCGCAGGTACTGGCGGGTGAACATATGCTCCGGCAACTCGCGCAGGGTCATGGTGTTGTACTCCAGCACCGAGTATTCGCCTTCCTTCACCGCATCCTCAATCACCAGTCGTGTCGGGCGCTCACGCCCTGCCAGCTCCTGGAAATTCTCGTAACGCGCGGTCTTGAGCAGGCGGCCCGATACCGCGTAGAAGTCGGCTTTAACCGGGCGCGCGCTGCCTTGCTCTACCCAGTATTTCACCCGGGCGTAGGTGACTCCCTCGCCCGCGGCCTCGAGGTCCAGCACCCAGCAGTCTTTGTCGTCCACGCGCTCGCGACCGGCCACGGAAGCCCGGTAATCCCCGGCAAAGTTGGCCCTGGCCAGGTCGCCATTGGCTACCTGCCCGGTCAGCCGCTGGGACAGTGACAGGCGTACCGGCTGGGAGACGCTGGGCATGAAAATCCACAGGTCGCGGCCGCGCATGAGCAGGGCCTGGCCCCGCTCTGAGGCCGGTTCCTCGGTGAGCACGATGGTGTGCTCATTGCCCCTGGACATCACCTTGTATTCGCGCACTTCCCGGGCCTCGCCGTCTTCGTGGTTGGTGACCGTCAGGCGGGTCTCAAACTGCTCCCGGGGAAAGCGAATGGCGTCTGCCTGTTGCAGCAATGCCGCAGCATCAACGGCCTCGGGCTGGTCCGCGGAGGGCGTGGCCGCGGGTGACTCGCCACTGGCGATGGCCCCTGGCGGCAGGCTCAGCAGAACCAGCATCAGGGCGCCCGGCAGGCAGGGCAGGTATGAGTTCGGGGCAGTGAAGCAGCGCATTGGTGGGAGTCCTGTAACCTTGTTGAGCGGCATTCTCGCCCCCCGCAGTGGAGATTGCAAAGCACCGAAGGCCTCGCGGCATGGACCGCCGGGACTACCCCAAATTGGGAAAAGTCGAGTTTGTTGCGCGGGCGGGCCCCGCAGGGGTGCTATGCTTCGGCCTTATTGGCTGCTAGTCGGACAGTGTGGCATGGCTATTGTGGAAGTGGAGTCGGTCTCCCGATCCTACACCCTGGGGGAACAGGACGTCCTCGCCCTGCGGGATGTCAGCCTGCGCATCGAAGCGGGTGACTTCCTGGCGATCTGCGGCCCCTCGGGCAGTGGCAAATCCACCCTGCTGAACATTATCGGCTGTATTGACACGCCTACCCGGGGCCGCGTGGCCATTGACGGCCGCGAGGTGTCAGGCCAGACACCGGACCAGCTGGCCGATCTGCGCGCGCGCTGTATTGGCTTTATCTTCCAGACTTTTAACCTGCTGCCGGTGCTTTCGGCTGCGGAGAACGTCGATTACCCACTGATGCACCTGCCGGAGCTGGATCGCGCCGAACGCGCCCGCCGTGTGGCCCACTATCTCGGGGTTGTCGGCCTGGAGCGCTTTGCCAACCACCGGCCCAACCAGCTGTCCGGGGGGCAGCGCCAGCGGGTGGCCATTGCCCGGGCGCTGGCGACCCATCCGCGGGTGATCCTGGCCGATGAGCCCACCGCCAACCTGGATCGGCAGAACGGCCAGGCAATCCTGGAGCTGATGCGCGACATCAACCGCGAGGAGGGCACGACCTTCGTGTTCTCCACCCACGACGCGCACGTCATGGCCATGGCGGAGCGGCTGGTGAGTATCGAGGACGGGTGCATCCTGGGCGATGAACCGCGACCGCCACAATCACCGGTAGCGCCCGCGGGGGATGCCCTGGCGTGAGGCTGACCGGCGCTTTGCTGTGCGGGCTGGCCTGCTGGCTGCTCTGGGCGCCGGCCCTGGCGGCTGACGCCAGTCCCGGTGCCGGCGCCAGCGCCTCCCCGGGCCCGGATGTGCGCGCCGTGCGACTTGGGCGTACCCCGGGGCGCACCCGGCTGGTTTTCGACCTCACGGCGGCGCCGTACTACCGTTGGGACATGCAGAGTGAGGGGCTCGTGCTGGAAATGGCACTGTCCCGAGGCCGCTGGGAAGCGGAGATACCGGCGCGGCTGTTCGCGGGGTCTCCGGTGCGAGACCTGGAGCACCGACAGGCGCCGGACGCCGGCGGGCTCCACCTGCGGCTCCTGCTGCGCGAGCCACAACATGTGGAAGTCTTTCCCCTGGACCCCCACGCCGGCCAGGGTTACCGCCTGGTCGTGGACCTCTACGCGCCGCGACCGGAGCGGACAGACCCAGCCCGCGAAAGCGGCGCGAGCGCGGTCGGCAAGGCGTCCGCGTCTACCGCTGTGGCGCCGCCAACTCGGCGCCCGACGTACCCGAACACGGCCGCCGCCTCGCCCCGGGGCACTGGGCCGCCGGGAAGGCCGATCGGGGGCAGCGCGCCGGCCTGGTTGCGCAATCTGCGGATAGCGGGTTACGGCGAGCTGTCTGGGGCATACACAGTGGCCGATCCCACGCACTGGTCCCAGCTGCGCGCCCGGGTGGATCTCGGGTTGACGGGTGACCTGGGTACCGGCCTGCGCTTCAAACTGGCAGGCAGGGCCCAGGGTGACGCGGCTTACAGCCTGGAGAATGACTTCTACCCAGCAGCGGTGCGCGAGGACCAGCGCAGTGAGTTCATGGTCCGCGAGGCCTACCTGGATGCGGGCGCCGGGAAGTGGCAGTACCGCCTGGGGCGGCAGCACGTGGTATGGGGCGAAATGGTCGGCCTGTTCCTGGCGGATGTGGTGTCGGCTCGCGACAGGCGCGAGTTCTACCTGCAGGAGTTCGACGCCCTGCGCATTCCGCAGTGGGCGGTGCGCGCGGAACGCTTCGCCGGCAACTCGCACCTCGAGTTATTGTGGATTCCCTACCCCAGTTACGACGAGATCGGCGAGCCCGGTGCAGACTTTTACCCTTTTCCGGTACCGGCCGGCGTGCCGGTCCGCCATCGGGAGCCCACGCGCAATCTCGACAATACCCACTGGGGCCTGCGAGCCTCCCACCTGGTGGGCGGTTGGGACCTGTCGGCCTTCTATTACCAGGCGCAGGATGTGGCGCCCACCCTCTACACCGAACCTGAGGGGCTGGTGCTGCGCAATGAGCGAGTCGAGCAACTGGGGGCGACTTTCTCCAAGGACTTCTACACCTGGGTACTGCGCGGGGAGGCGGTCCACACCACCGGGCGCAAGTTTTATACCCAGGGTAACGGCCTGGATTTCGCGCCGCAGGCCGCCGAGTCACTGGATTACGTGCTGGGCGCGACCATTCCCCGTGGGGACTGGCGTTTCGACCTGCAGTTCTACGGCCGCTACCTGTTCCAGCACCAGCGCGACTTTATCTCAGATGCCAATGAAACCGGGTTCACGGTACTGGTCAATTACGGCTTTGGTCAGGACCTGGAGTGGGAGCTCCTGTATCTGTCAGGGCTCAATCGCAGCGACTGGTCTCTGCAACCGCGCATGCTGTTCAACCTCAGCCCCGAGTGGCGCCTGCAAGTGGGTGCCGACCTGTTCGGCGGGGAGCCGATAGGCCTGTTTGGCCAGTTCGACCAGAGTGATCGCATTTACCTGGAGCTGCGGCGCTGGTTTTGATGCCTTGGGGCCCGCTTTCGGGGTGATCTGTGAGCCAGGCCGCATTTCTGCGCTTGGCGACCCGCCCTTCCTGGAATACAGTAAGTCTCGCGTTTTGTGAGGAGAGGCACGGATATGCCGAGAACCAGACTGGGCACGCTGCTGGTGGCGGGAATGCTGGCGGCCTGCGGCGACCCCTTGACCGAGGAACAGCTCCTGCAAAGGGCGGAAGAGGCGATGGCCAGCGGGGATGCCAGCGCCGCCGTTGTTGACGCCAAGACGGCCCTGCAGCGCGATGCAGACAATCCCGAGGCACGCCGGCTGCTGGGCGAAGCCCTGTTGCAAGAGGGCGATCTGGTCGGTGCCGCGGCAGAATTCGAGCGTGCATTGCAAGAGGCACCCGATCCGGAAGTGGCGGCGCAGTTGGCCAGGGCGTTGCTGGAGTCGGGGCAGCCCGGCCGGCTGGTGGAATTGCAGGAAGAAGGCTTCTTCGACTTTGCCGCCGATCACCCGGTGTTCCTGGCGCATCTCTCCCGGGGCCAGTTGCTCAATGGCGATGGTTTCACCGCCGAAGCCAGTTGGCAACAGGCTGCGCAACTCGCTCCCGAACTGCCCGAGGTGCTTCTGGCCGAGGCGGTACTGCAGGCCCGCCACAAGAGCGATCTGGAGGCTGCGGAGCGCATTCTGGAGCGCCTGGTAGCGTCGTCGCCCGATTATGCGCCGGGCTGGAGCCTGTACGGCAACCTGCATCAGCTGAGCGGAGAGCTGGCTGCGGCAGAGGAGGCATTTGCCGAGGCCATCCGGATCAATCCCCGGCGCCTTGAAGACCGCCTCAGCCTCGCGGCAATGCAGGTGGAGCAGGGGGCCTTCGATCGCGCCAGCGAACATCTGGACGTCCTGCAGAAAGTGGTGCCCAATCATCCCGGGCTCAATTATGCCCAGGCGCGGGTTGCCCTCGCCGGTGGTGATAGCGAGCTCGCCCTGAAAGAGCTGGCCGAGGTCTTCAAGGTCCTGCCCAGCCACCCGCCGAGCCTGTATCTCGCCGCCAATGCCAATTTTCGCGAGGGCAACCTCGCGACCGCTGAGTCACAAATCAAGGCGTTCCTGGGCAAGCACCCGGGCAACGCCACTGCCCGCGAGCTGCTCGCTGCGCTGCTGTTGCGCAAGGGCGAAGCCGAGCGGGCGGCTGACGAAGCCCGCGCCCTGCTGGAGGAGTCACCCATGAATCAGAAAGCCATGAGTCTGCTGGCGCTTGCCCTGAGTGCCCAGGGCTTGCATGCCGACAGCGCCGAGGTCTACACCCGGCAGGTTGCACTGGAACCCGAATCCGCGGAAGTCCGGATGGCGCTGGGCAGCGAGCTGGTCCTCGCCGGCGAAATGGAGCGCGGCCTTGCCGAGCTCGAGCGCGCCCGGGTTATTGCGCCGCAGAATGCTGAAGTCCGCGCCCGCCTGGCCCGGGCTCTCCTGGCCGATGGAGACAACGCGTCGGCGCGACGCGAACTGGAAGAACTGGCGTCCATTGCGCCCGATGCGCCGGCTGCGAGCCTGTTGCTGGCCAGTGTGGCCCTGCAAGAGGGTAGCGAGAGTGAGGCGGGCGACCACTATCGCCGGGCGCTGGAGATCGACCCGGCCAGTGATCAGGCCCGCCAGGGCCTGGCCAGGCTGGCGATGCGGGGTGACGACTCCGGTGCCGCGATGCAGGTGTTTCAGGAGGGGCTGGAGGCCGAGCCCGAGGATCTGGAGGGCTTGATGGGCCTTGCCGCCGTGCAGGAGGCGCGCGGCGAGCGCGAGGCCATGGCGGAGACCCTGAAACGTGCGGTCGAGGCGCACCCGGATGCCCTGGAGCCGCGTCTGGCGCTTGGCCGCTACTATTTCCGCGAGGGGCGCCCCGGCGAAACAGCCGGTCTGCTGACCGCCGCGCGCGAGCGCCACGGTGACGACCCGCGTCTGCAGCAGTTGCTGGTGGGCGCCTACCTGGCGCTGGAGCAACCCGGCTCGGCCGTGACCGCGGGCCGCCGCCTGCAGGAACTGGCCCCGGAGGACCCGGTGGCCCTGCGGCTCGCCGCCCAGGCGGAGCGCGCCAATGATGACCTGCCGCGGGCCGAGGCGTTGTTGCGCCGGGCGCTGGAGGTCGAGCCCGATAACGTGGCGACCCGCAAGCAGCTGATCGAGGCCCTGATGCTGCAGGGCAAGCTGGAGGAAACCAGCGAGGAACTGGCCAAGTTGCCTCCGGGAGTAGTGAGCGACCCGCAGGTCAGCCTGGCCCGGGGCCGCATCGCCCTGAGTCTGGGGCAGCCGGCGGAAGCGGAGAAGCTGCTGCGGGAGTCGCACCGGGCGCAGCCAAGCAGCAACTCCCTGCTGTTCCTCTCCGCCAGTCTGTTGCAGCAGGACAAGGGCGACGAGGCCGAGAAACTGCTGGCGAATTGGGTGGACGAACACCCCGAGGATGGCGCAGCGATTGAACAGCTGGCCTCGCTGTACGTTGGCAGTGACAGGGATGCGCAGGCAGTGCCTCTCTACGAAACCCTGCACCGGCTGCAGCCGGACAATGTGGTGGTGCTGAATAACCTCGCCTGGACGCTGCGCCAGTCTGATCCGGGGCGGGCGCTGCAACTGGTCAGTCAGGCGCTCGAGCGCGCACCCGGCAACCCCGCGATACTGGATACCCGGGCGATGATCTTGCTGGAGCAGGGCGAGTTGCGGGCGGCCCTCGAGGCCAACAGCAAGGCCATGGAGGCGGCGCCGGACAACGCCCAGTTACGCTTTAACCGTGCACGTATCCTGGCCGCGGATGGGCAGGAGCAGGCGGCAATCGAAATCTTGCAAGCGCTGGTCGATGACCCCGCTTTTCCCGCCCGTGCCGGCACCCAGGCGCGTGAGCTGCTGCAGCGCCTGACAGCGTCCTGATGGCGCGCGCGGTACTGCGGGGCGCCTTGCCCGCTGGCCTTGTCGTGCTTGTGCTGGCGGCGATGCCGCTGCTGGCAGCGCCCCTGAAGTCCGGGAGTCCTGCTGCAGAGGCGCCGGACCTGCTGGCGGCCCAGCGCAGGCTTTCAGAACTGGATAACTATCTCCGTGAGGGGGCGGCGGGGATGTTCCTGCGCCGGCTGGAAACGCTGCCCGAGGCGGAAGCGACTGCGGACCCGGTGCTCGCGCTGAAGGCGGCGGCGCTGCTGATGCGCGGGGACGCGCAAGCCGCGGAAGCGCTGTGGCGGGAATTTGGCCCGCTGCGCCCGCTGCCGGTCCTGGGCGCACGCGCCCTGGCCGAGGCCTACCTGGCGCGGGGTGACTGGGGCAATGCCCAGAGCGTGCTCCAGCAGGGCCTGATCAATGATGTCAACGCGGTGGAGCTGCTGTTGCTGATGGCCCGTGCGCAACTCGAACAGGGGCGCTTCACCCGGGCGCAGGCCTATCTGCAAGACGCCCACGCCCTGTGCCAGGCGGAGTGCGGTATTCCGCAGCTGGCGGAAACGGTGCGCGATCAACTCGCCAGTACCCTGGTTCGTCTCAACCGCCACCGGCAGGCCCGGGAGGTACTCGCCAGGCCAGGTCTGGGCGCTCCGCCTGCCGAACTGGCGACGGTGATTGAGGCCCGCTACCTGGCCAGCCAGGCCGACTACAACGCCGCCCTCGAGCGGCTCGCGCTGGGGCCCCAGTCCGATCCGGTGTTGCAGGCCAGGGCGCAGGTCCTGTTGTTGTCCGGCGACTATCAAGTGGCTTGGGAGACCCTGGGTTCCCGCGGGCAGGCGGCGGGCCCGCTGGCGGTGCTCGCGCGCCTGTTGGTCGAGCCTGGGGAGTCATCAGCGCGCTCCGCCCGAGCCCTGCTGGAGAAGGACCCCACCGCGTCGCGGCTGCCTCTGCAGCAGGCCTTGCTGGCGATGGCGGCAGGAGAGCAGGAGGCCGCGGCGTCGTGGTTGCAGCGGGCCGGCCTGCCCCTTGCAGAAATGGTTCGTCACCCGGCTTTCATGCAAGACCTGCAGTCTGCCGCGCTGGCGCCGGGGTTGGCGCTGGCGTACTTCAGCCTGGACCAGGGTTATTTCGAGCAGGCGCGGCAGCGGGCGAGCGCACTGCGCGAGGCGCACACAGATAACGTGTTGCCGGCACTGCTGCTGGCCGAGACCCTGCGCTTAACGGGCGAAGCAGGCGCCGCGGTCGACGTTTATCGGGACGCCCTCGAGCTGCTTCCGGAGAGTGTCGGCCTGCGCTTCCAGCTGGCCGGGGCGCTCACCGCGGCGGGTGAGGCGGGTGCGGCGCTGGCCGAGTACGAGTCGATGCTGGAGGCGCATCCGGACTTCGTGGCCGGGCAGCTCGCCTACGGTGAGCTGCTGCAGGCTGACCAGGGGTGGGAAGGCGCGCGGGAGGCCTGGCAGTGGGCACTGAACTTCAAGCCCGAGTCCGTGCCACTGCTCCTGGCCCATGCCCGGGCGGTACTTGAATCAGCGCGCGGGGAATGGCCCGCGGGCATGCTGGAAGACCTGGCCCGGCGTCAGCTACCCCCGGGGGAGCTGGCTTTCCTGCAGGGTCGGGCGGCCTGGCTGCGCGGTGCCGAGGCGCAGGCGCTCAGCGAGCTGTTTGCTGCTGTGCAGGCCGATCCGCGGGCGGAGTGGCTGGCGGCGCTTGCCACGGCGTATCAGGAATTGGGGCGCGCCCACGCGGCGCGGCAGCTGGAGTGCCAGGCGGCGCTGATGTCGTTCAATCCACTGTCACCGCCGGTAGCGATGCCCGCCGCCTGCGGCGGTTGACGGGCAGCCAGCACCCCCACAACAGTGCCACCCAGATAAGCGCCGGCGCGATATGGTGGCCGAACCGGGTAAAGACGGTCAGGGTCGCTGTCCGGGCCACTTCCGCATCCAGGGCACCCTCCGCGAACAGTGCACTTTGCGCCTGTATTCGGCCATCAGGGCCCACCACGAGCGCTGGCCCGGCATTGGCGCTGCGCACCAGCCAGCGGCGGTTTTCCACTGCGCGAAAGGCCAGGTGCGGCAGTGGTATCGCGTACGCAGCCCGCAGTGTCCCGAAGGCGGCTTCGTCGTTGGACAGGTTAATGAGCACGCTCCCCCCCAGTAGCACCAGCTCACGCACGTGATGTGGAAACAGGGCTTCCCAGCAGATGAAGGCGGCGAGCGCCGTGTCCGGGCGCGGGTGAATCAGTGTCGGCTCTGTCCCCGGCGTCAGGCGCGATGGCCAGCGGCGGCCCAGGGTTGCCGGTAGCAGGCTGGCCAGGGGTGTTTTTTCCACCCCGGGGGCCAGCAGGACCTTGTGGTACTCCTGGGCGATATAGCCTGCCGGCGGAACCAGGAATGCGGCGTTGTAGACTGCCGTAGCGCCGCTGTCGGTGGCGCGAACAGAGTGCGCGCCTATGACCAACGGGGCGCTGGCATCGGCGGCGATGGCCAGTAGCCCCTGGATCAGGTCGCGTTCTTTGGGAGAGCGCAGCCATACCGGCACGCTGGTTTCCGGCCAGAGAATCAGGTCGGGAGGCACTGCAGCGGACGCCGCGGCGCGGGTGATATCGGCAAAGCGGTCGAACATGGCCCTGATGGCCTCGCGATCGCGCTTTTGTTCGGGCTTGACCCGGGTGTGCAGGCTGAGTACCCGCAGGGAGCTATCCGCGGTCACCGGTGTCGTGAAATCCTGCAGCCTGATCGCGCCATAGAGCCCCGCGGCGAGAACCAGGCTGGCGGTGCCCGCCAGCCAGGGCAGGGCGCGCCGCGGCCCGTCCAGCCACAGCCGGGCCAGCATCAGGTTCAGGGCCATCACCAGCAGGCTGACCGCATGGGCGCCGCCCAGTTCGGCCAGCTGTATCAGCGCCGGTGCCTCCCACAGGAAATAGCCCAGGCCGTAGGCCGGCAGCTCGAAAAAGCGGTCGGAAACCAGCGCCTCGCTGGCCAGCCAGAAGCACAGGGTCCAGGCCGACAGCCAGCCGCCTCTCAGGCCACAGCGCAGGCCGGAAAGAATGGCGACCGCCAGCGCCGCGTGCAGCAGGGCGTAAAGGCCCACCACGGGAATCAGGGACCAGGGGTTGACCGTGAGTAGCCAGAAGAACAGGGAGCCCGCGTGCATCAGGCCCAGCAGGTAGCCTGCCGCAACCGCATCGCGCCAACGCAGCCGCCCGCCGTGGAAGCGCCTCTCAAGACTGATCAGCAGCGGCAGGTAAGCCACCAGAATCAGCGGCCAGATACCCAGGGAAGGGGAGGCGAGCAGCACCAAGCTGCCGGACAGGAGGCCAGCGATCATGCGAGGGTCCTGGCGTTGATGCGGACAAAAAAAAGCAGAGCTTACACTCTGCTTTTTCCGGCCGCCACCGAGGTGGCGAAGCTGAAGCTCAGCCGCGGCTGGCGCGGCGGCGCAGGAAGGTCAGACCCAGCAGGCCCAGGGCCAGGATGGCCAGGGTGCCGGGCGCGGGTACCGGGTTGGCTGCAGCCTGCACGGTGAGCTCCTGGTTGAAGCCGCCTTCGCCCAGGCCGGCGCTGCTGAAGGCCACATTGTATACGCCCGGACCGCCAAAACTTTCCTGGAAGGACAGTGAGCCCTCAAGAAACCATGTTGCGAAGGTACCCTCTTCCGGGCTAAGAATGTCTCCACCGTTCGGGAGAATCGACGAAGCACTGCCGAGCAGGGCGCCGTCAGAGGTAAGCAGGTTCAGGTCGATATTTTGCCCAACGGTGAAGAATGGTGGATCTAAAAAAAGCACGCCAAGCTCAAAGCGCAGGTCAATCCCTAGCGCATAGGTCTGACCCACGGTGATACTGGTCGTGGCGTCGGTCCAGCTGCTGCCGTCCAGGGACACACCCTCGATGCTGTATTCGGAGGCCGAGCCGCTAGCAAACTGTGCGGCGAGCACCAGCGGCAGGGCGGCAAGGGTAGAACGGGCAATGTGCTTGATCATAGGACTGTTTCCTGATGGCGATTATGTTGATTATTCCAATGCACCAACCGTGCCAACTTTTGATTGTGGGGCGTAAATTGTTGAAAACCTCCCGGCCGTATAAGAGCGCTCCGCCGTTCTGTGAGAAAAAAGCGATATAAAACAGTGAGATAAGCCATCATAAAGTAGGGCATGCTCGCGCAGGTCGCCCACCGCCCGGTCGTTGGGGAATCGGTGATCCCGGCGCCCGTGACTGCCCAGTGTAAAATACACTGACACTTCCCTGACGCTTAGATACCCGCGCATGCCGTAGTGTCCCGGAAAGCGCGAACAAGTGTGAGCCGGCCCGCAATTTCGCCAGACCAAGCTGGCGTGATAGGCAGGCCTTTGCCATACTTTTTCCCGTGACGGATTTCTTTACACCGGCGGCCGAAACGACTACGTTGACGCTGCGCGAGATTATACAAGTTTAGAGATTTCAGAGAGTTGCGTTGAGTGGCGTGAATTTTGCAGACATGCACGCATGCATCGGGGAACAGGCGCGGCGGCAAGCCACCCACGCGCCGGACAGATTCCCCATACTGAACTGAATCGGAACCACTATGAAGGATCGTGAAGCAGAAGCCAGCGAACAGCCACCGGCGGCGGATAACGCCCCCGGGGCGGCTCCAGGCGCGTCACTGAGTCGCCTGTCCCGCCGCCGGTTTGCCGGCGCCGGCGTCGCCGTGCCCGTGGTGCTGAGCCTGGCCAACCGGCCCGCCTTTGGCGCGGTGTGCAGCCCTTCCGGTTTCGTGTCCGCGTCGCCGGAGAATCCCTCGGGGATTCGCCACCATGAGGCGGGCTGTGGGGGATTGAGTCCCATCGCTTGGGCAAACCCCGACGCAAACGCTGGTGCAGGAAGCCGACAGCAATGGATAGCCGCGGGGTACTTTCCTAACCCGAGGGAGGAAAGCGACGACCCACTCGGCACCCTGTTCGACGAGGCTTTCGATACTGCCTTGGGCGTTGGGACCATGCAGGATGTGCTGTTGAGCCATCCGAATTCTCTGGAGAGCCATGCCGTGGCCGGCTTGCTTAACGCAGAAACCTTTGGCTTTATGAAGCCCTACGACTTCGTCGGTTTGTACCGCGCAGTCAGAGCCGGCAAGTCCTTCACCACGTCCAGCGGTGTCGAAGTTACTATGAACGAGTTCCAACTTCAGACCTTTATCGAGCAGACTTACAACTAAGGTCCCGCCTGTGTCCGTTTCCACAGCGGGTTGGCGAGCCATTGACCCAGCGTCCTGTGCCTGCCACGCGTTCCCCGAGGGGCTCGCGGTGTTTCGCGAGTCCGACAAGTCTACGTTCTACCTGCCGCACCCCGCCGGAGAGTTGCTGTCCGTGCTGCGTGAGCAGGCACGAGAGCTGGAGCTGGATGAGATCCGCGCGCTGATGCAGGAGCACCTGCAGGCCCCGACCCTGGAGGCGGTTCTGGTCGAGCTAGAGCAATTGCAACTGGTTGAACGCGCGCAATGAGCCTTGCCGGTTCCGCGGGGGAACTCGCCCTCCGGGCCCGGCATCAGGGCCTGCTGTTCCATGCCGGCCGCTTCACGGTCCGCCTGTACACACCACTACCGCGCCTTGTAGAGGGTGTGCAGGCCATGTACGCCGGTGCCCCCGCTGCCGAGGGGCCCTTCGCTGACTTCACCGTGCAGGTGAGCCCCCCCCTGGGCCCGCGGCGCTGGTACCGTCCCCAGGTACTGTTCTCCCTGAACGGCGCCCGGCCCTTCGCGCCCCTGCCCAGAGCACACGCCTTTCCCCTGCTGGAGTGGGGCCTGAATTGGTGTGTGTCCAATCATTGCCACCAGTACCTGATCGTGCATGCCGCCGTGGTGGAGAAGCGCGGCAGGGCGCTGATTCTGCCGGGCAGCCCCGGGGCGGGCAAGAGTACCCTCACCGCACTGCTGACGGGGCTCGGCGGCTGGCGCCTGCTATCGGATGAGCTGACCCTGATCGAGCTGACCTCTGGCCTGGTACACGCCAACCCGCGGCCGGTCAGCCTGAAAAACGCGTCAATCGCCTTGATGCAGCGGGAGTTGCCGGAAGCGCAATTCAGCCCGGCGGTGCGCGACACCCTCAAGGGCACGGTCGCGCACCTGCAGCCAGGGCGGGACAGCCTCGCCAGGCTCGCCGAGCCCGCGGTGCCGGCCTGGGTGGTGTTCCCCCGCTACGACCCGGAAGCGGCTACCGCTTTGCAACCCCTGCCCCGGGGGGAGGCCTTTATTCGCATGGCCGACAACGCCTTCAACTACGCCATTCATGGGCGCCTGGGCTTTGCTGCCCTGACGGCAATGGTGGATGCCTGCGACTGTTACGAGTTGCCGAATGACGGCTCCGTGGATGCCGTGCTCAGCCTGCTTGACCGCCTGGCGGACAGCGCATGACGCCGCAGAACTTTCTCCTGCGCGACGTGCTACTGGAGCCCCGGCGGGTGTTCGACTACGACCTGGCCAGCTGGGACCAGCTGATCCAGCAGGCCCGCAGTACAGGCCTGCTGGCCAGGGTCTGTGGCCTGCTGCGGGAGGCGGACGTGCTGGAGCAGACACCCGAGCCGGTGCGCTGGCACCTGGAGTCCGCCTGGGTTGTGTTCCTGGCCCATCGCGAGGATATCCTGCTGGAGGTGGGCTACCTGCGCCAGGCCCTGGCCACCGTGGGACTGCGCCCGGTGCTGCTCAAGGGCGGAGCTTACATCGCGGCCGGAGATCGTGCCGCGATGGGGCGTATGTTCAGCGATGTCGATATCTTCCTGCCCCGTTCCCGCCTGGCGGAAGCCGAGCAGGTGCTGCGCTGGCAGGGCTGGGAGGGCGAGACGCTCAGTGACTATGACCAGGCCTACTACCGCCATTGGATGCACGAGATTCCGCCCCTGGCCCATCGCGCCCGGGGAATTGCGCTTGATGTGCATCACAACCTGCTGCCACTGACCTCGAGGGTCCGCCTTGATGCCGAAGCCATCGCCGAGGGCATTGAGTCTTCGACCGTTTCGGGTGTGGATGTACTGGCGCCTACCGATCGGGTGCTGCACAGCGCCGCTCACCTGCTGCTGGAAGGCGAGTTCGATAACGCCTTTCGCGACCTGTCGGACCTGTACATCCTGATAGACGAGATGAGCGCTGCGGACCCCGCGTTCTGGTCGAGCCTGGTGGCGCGGGCTCGCCAGCTGGGCCTGGGGCGCGTGCTCTATTATGCGCTGCAGCAGCTGCAGGGAATCCTCGGGCTCGTGCCGCCACCGGCAGTCTCGGCGACGGCGCGCGCCGAGGCGCCGTGGGCGCCGGTCGCGGCGCTGATGAACTGGCTGTTCGGGCGCGCCCTGTTGCCTCGCGGGGTGGCAGGCGGCGGGCAGGGAGCGGCCCGATTTGCCCTGTATTGCCGTTCACACTACCTTAAAATGCCTCTGCCCCTGCTGGTCCGACACCTGTGGCACAAGACCTTCGTTACTCCGTTCGAGAAGCCGGAGGTGGAGGCCTGACCGAAGTCAGGCCCCCGCTCTGCAGTGTCGCCTCGAGCGACCAGAGCTTGGCAAAACAGCCGATCAGCAGCAGGGCGATACCGCCGACCAGCCATTGGGCCAGCTCGGTGTCCAGCAGGTAGTGCTCACCGGACAGGCGCAGCAATACCGCCAGCACGCAGGCCGCGGCGCCTCCAATCCCTGCGGCGTTACTTATTTTGTTGACCAATTCAGCCATGGCACTGGCTCCCGCCTTGCGGCCGGCGACCAACCCGCCAGCGTCAGCGTGAGTATCTGGCCGTCGCGTGCCGGAATCAAGTCAGGTTGCCAAGGAGGGCTCTCGCCAATACCAGGTTGGAAGCACCAGCGCCGGAGGGCTCAGTGAAGCGACGGCCCCTGTTGCCTCTGCGAATGACTTTCAATATTTACTGGCAAGAACGATTTAGTGGTGTCGGTTTTATTTACATACCAGGCTGTTTGCGGGTGCGGAAATCGCTGCAGGGCTGGTTTTTACAGGGGTGGCACCTAACTTGCATGCCCTATGATGCTAGGGATATGCCAGCATCAAACGAACGTGAGGAGATCACCATGCGTGGGATACAAGTTATTGCAGCTGGGTTGCTGTGCAGTGTGTTTTCGGCTGTTAGCAGCGCATTGCCCATCATTACATTTGACGAAACAACCGGCACCAATGCCATCAACCAAAGTCAGAATGTGGGTTGGCAATTCGATGTGCTTTCAGCTATCAACGTTACGGGCCTGGGTTGGTACGACGAAAACCAGGACGGTCTGGGTGCTGCCCACGAAGTAGGTATATGGGATTCTTCCGGGACTCTGCTGACGTCGAGCATTGTCCCCGCTGGGACCACGGGAACCCTGGATGGTGTTTACCGGAAAGTATCCGTATCTGAGCTGAGTCTTGGAGTCGGAACCGGTTACATCGTTGGTGGCTTGAATTCCTCCAACTCAGGTGACAGGCTTGCGGCTGATGTCACTCACTTTGTCGATAGTTCCATAAGTTATGTCGACGCCACGTTCTCGAATATTACCACTAGTTTCGGTAGGCCAACGAATTTTTCGACTGCGAACACTGGCTTTTACGGGCCCATGTTTTTTATCGGAGACAGTGCACCCGTCCCCGCACCCGCGACCCTGGCGCTGCTCGGCCTCGGACTCGCTGGCTTTGCCTGGTCACGCCGGAAGAAGGTATAGCCAGGCTTTTGCTGGACACAACGACGCTCATGCGGGGGGCTGTTTGATTGGAGCCCGCCGCACGGTTTTTCCGGCTAATTGACTTGGTGGCACGTAGGGAAGAATTGCTTGATACGCGACAGCGGTGTGGAGGTGGTCACGGCGCCGATGCTGCGGGCCAGGTTGCCATCGGGAAGCAGGGCGGTAATGCCGGAGAAGTCATGCGGGAGCATTGCCGGGATACGCAGCCAGCGACTCATCCTGCGTTGGCGGCGGCGATCCGCTCCATCAGGTCGTCAAAATCCCAGTGGGCCTGCATGCGGGTGATCAGGCCTTCTTCATTTACCTCGTACACGGCCAGCATGTCGCACTCGGTATATTTGCCCTCGCCAAGATCGTTTCTCGCAACCTGGGCAACGCAGCAGCAGTAATCGCCGCTGATCCAGCGCTTCTCGACCCTGATTTCAATATTGGCCGGGCCGATTACCGTATCCCAGAACTCTTCGATGGCGGCAATGCCCTGGTGGCCCGTGCCGGTCGGGTCCATGGGCGAGACGCCGACGGGGTCCGCCACCAGGGCGTCCTCGGCATACAGTGCCAGCCAGGCTTCTTTATTCCCTTCGCTGGCGTACTTGACGGACTTTTTGTTCGCTTCTACAGCGGGATGGGGTTTGGTCTTCACGGGCTCTCCCTCCAACGACGGGCTATGGCTTCTGATGCGAACATATTGGAGTGACAGCCGCTCGCGAGTAAAGGCGCTTTATTGAACCAGCGGATGGTTCCGCTTGCAGACGCCTACCGCAGGCCTGCGCCTGCTAGAAACCCCAGGACGCGATAAAGCGTAAGTTGTCATCCGGCGCGGCGTCAGAGATGCCCCAGAGGTAACCGAGGTTGATGGTCAGCGGGCCGAGATCGGTTTTGAAGATGGGTCCCAGTTGGTGCTCCTGGTCGTCAAAGCCTCCCCAGTCAGTGGTCCGGTTCATGTCGCTGAAAGACTCAATCCCGAACCTGCTGTCAGTGAATACGGGATAGGTGACCTGGAAACGTGCCTCCACCAGCAGGCCGCTGCCGGCTGCTTCGCCAAATTGGCGACCCAACAGAATATTGCTTCGCAACTGCCAGCCGGTATCCAGATCCTTGCGGCCGGTCCAGACAAACCTGGCCCGATCGGGTCGGTTACTGCTATCTGAAACCTGCAACTCATAGCGAAACGCCGCATCGTAGCCGTGTACCTCATCTTCGCGAAACTGCTGCTGCACCTCGAGGCGGGTGTAGCTGTATTCCAGGGAGTCATCGCCGCGCCGGCCCTGCTGTCCGATCAGGCGCCATCGCCAGGTATCGTCGATCGCCCGCTGGTAGTGGACTCGATGCGTGAAAGCGCTGCGCTCCTCACCCTCACTGGGCACATAGCTGCTGCGGTATTCCAGAGCCGATGTGCCCGCCTTGACGTCGGGGCTGAATACGGTCGAGGTATTGGCCTGGGCAAGTGGCGGCATCAACATGCAGGCGGTGAAGGTCAGCACGAGCGGCGCAGGGTTCCATGCGAATACGGCAGCTCTCTTCCTTGAAGGCTTATTCATAGCAAGCTTGATCGGCCAGTGACGAAGAAGGCCAGTATCCTAGCAGCGCTTGAGGGCGGAAAAGTCGGGATAGCCGTGGCCCGGGATCGGGATTACCTGATCGAGCTTGTTCCGCCGGGCCCCAGCGCTCCCGCCGCATTTCCGGAGTCTACGGAAATACTTTCACTGTTGGGTAGAGACAAGCGAATTGCGCGCTTTCCATGGGCGACGAATACTTTGCGCCAACTGGAGCAACACCCCGGCGTGAACTCTCTCAAGGAGCGAGAGTTCGCTGCTTTAACAGCAATGCAAGGAGCAACGTCATGTTTGATCGCAAGCAATTTACCCTTGGACTTGTGGCTGCCACGGCCCTCTCGGCCCCGCTGACCGCAATGGCCTATGAGAAAGGAGACTGGATTATTCGCGGTGGTGCCGCCAACGTGGATCCCGATGCCAGTAGCGACGCTATCGTGATACCCACGGACCCCGCGACGGTGCTGCCCAGCGGTGTGGATGCCGACGACAATACCCAGCTCGGCCTGACCTTGAGCTATATGTACAGCGACACCTGGTCGGTTGAAGTGTTGGCATCGACACCTTTCGAGCATGACATATTCCTGCAGGACGCCCCCATCGATGCCGGCAGCCTCAAGCACCTGCCCCCCACCGTCTCCCTCAACTGGTACCCGCGCGGCGGGCAGTCTGGCTGGCAGCCCTATGTCGGTGTGGGTCTCAACTACACCATTTTCTTCGATGAGACTGTCGACCCTGCACTGGAGGCTGCCCTGGGAGACATCGTCGGGCTTCCCGGCCCGCTGGACGCTGACCTCGACCTCGAGGACTCCTGGGGCCTGGCGTTCCGCGCCGGCG
This sequence comes from Sediminihaliea sp., assembly GCA_965222335.1. GTDB lineage: Bacteria > Pseudomonadota > Gammaproteobacteria > Pseudomonadales > Halieaceae. The sequence goes on from OZ244944.1 coordinate 3,136,944, forward strand.
TTGACGTACCCATCAATGAAAGCTGGTCGGTGAACGCCTCCATGTACTACATCGACATTGACACCGAAGCCACAATTTCGACCGCGGTGGCGGATGTGGACTTCGATGTAGAGATCGATCCCTATGTCTGGATGCTGGGCATTGCCTACCGGTTTTAGCCGGTAAACCAGCTGAACCGGTTGCCCGTTCCGTTGCCACAGGGGCCCCGGGCTGGGCTATAGTGACCCCTCCATTTCAGTTGCGATGCCTGACCTCGACGCCACGGTGCCGTGGCAGGCAGTCGTCAGCAATCAGGGGGGTCTATGGGGCAGTGGAGTGAACAAGTCGCCGTGATTACCGGCGCGTCCAGTGGCATTGGTGCCGGCCTGGCCCGCCACGCTGCGGGTCTGGGCATGCACGTGATCGCTGCGGATGTCGATGAACAGGGTCTGGCCGCTCTGCAGCAAGAGGCCGACGACAGGAAGCAGTCCATGGTCACTATGCCCATCGATGTGGCCGACCCGGGGGCAGTGGAGCACCTGGCACAAACGGCTTTTGCGCGCCATGGACAGGTTAACCTGCTGTTTAACAACGCCGGGGTGCTGGTGGACGGCAAGAGCTGGGAGCGCAGTGTTGCGGACTGGCAGTGGGTGCTTAACGTCAACATCCTTGGCGTGATCAACGGCATTCGCAGCTTCGTTCCGCGGATGCTGGCGCAGCAGTCCCCGGGGCGTGTGATCAATACCTCTTCCATCGGCGGCCTGTTAGGCGGCAGTGCCTATATGGCCCTGTACCAGGGCAGTAAACACGCTGTCACCACCATCACTGAATGCCTGTACTGTGAATTGCTGGCGGAGGAGGCGCCGGTCACTGCCTCGGTGTTGTGCCCGGCGGAGGTGGCAACCGGCATCTGGGAGTCGGACCGGCTGCGCCCGGTGGAGCAGCACAACAAGCTGGGCAGCGAAGCGGAGCGGCAGTTTCATGATATGGTCGCCGGTGGTGTGGCTCGCGGCCTGGCGCCGGATGACTTTGCCAGCCGGGTATTTGCCGGTATTGAGGCCGACAGGTTCTGGCTGCTGCCCCAGCCGGAGTTTAAACCGCTGTTTGAAGTGCGTGCCGATGCTGTCATCAACGAGGTGAGCCCGCCCTACGGGATGGGCGACTACGATCAGTGAGTCGCCCTGAATAGCCGGCGTGATCGGAAGGCCTGAGTACCTCCCCAATACGATACGACCACAAATGAAGTTGGTGCTGCGTGAACGAGGGGAGCCCAATGAAGTCAATTTCGCCATTCGTCTGGCGCGAGTAAAAGGGGTCAGACCCCTTTTCCGGCGAAGAGCACTGTCATTGTATTCACGAAAAAAGGGATCCGACCCCTTTTTTCCGTCCCCGCTAATTGGGGAGGGCCCGTTTATTGGGGAGTGCCGTAAGCGCTTGATTTAAAAAACAAAAAGGTGGTAGCTACGGGTGGACTTGAACCACCGACCCCAGCATTATGAATGCTGTGCTCTAACCAGCTGAGCTACGTAGCCACGAAGCGGCGGAACCTGCGGTTCCGAAGAGGCGCGCATTTTGCCCAGTTTGCCGGGGCAAGTCAACTCCGGCTGCGGGCGCAAGACGAGTCCTAAACGTTAAAGCGGAAATGGATTATATCGCCGTCCTGGACGATGTAATCCTTGCCTTCAAGCCGCCAGCGGCCGGCGTCCTTGGCGCCCTGTTCGCCATTGTGAGCAATGAAGTCCTCATAGCCCACCACCTCGGCACGGATGAAGCCTTTCTGGAAATCCGTGTGGATCACGCCGGCCGCCTCCGGGGCGGTAGCGCCCACTTTCACGGTCCAGGCGCGGACTTCTTTCTCGCCCGCAGTGAAGTAGGTCTGCAGGTTGAGCAGCTCGTAGCCGGCGCGGATGACGCGGTCCAGGCCCGGCTCTTCCATGCCCAGGTCGCGCAGGAACTCCAGTCGCTCCTCGTCCTCCAACTCGACGATTTCCGACTCCAGCTTGTTGCAGATCGCCACCACCACGGCGCCCTCTGCCCGGGCGACCTCGTGCACCACGTCGAGGAGGGGGTTGTCGGTAAAGCCTTCCTCGTCGACGTTGGCGATGTACATGGTGGGCTTGGTGGTCAGCAGATGCAGGCTGCGCGCCAGGGCGCGGGCGTTGGCGTCCAGATCCAGGGCGCGCACCGGGCGGGCCTCGTTCAGGTGTGGCAACAGCTTGTCTTCCAGCAGGGCCTTCATGGCCACCGCTTCCTTGTCGCCGCTCTTGGCGGTGCGCACCACTTTCTGTAGCTGCTTCTCGCAGCTTTCCAGGTCGGCCAGAGCCAATTCGGTGTTGATTACCTCGATGTCGGAGGCGGGATCGACCCGGTTGGAAACGTGGATCACGTTGTCGTCGTTAAAGCAGCGCACCACGTGGGCGATGGCGTCGGTTTCGCGGATATTGGCCAGGAACTGGTTGCCCAGGCCCTCGCCCTTGGAGGCGCCGGCCACGAGTCCGGCAATATCCACGAATTCCATGGTGGTGGCGATCTCACGCTGGGGCTTGACGATGTCCGCAATGCGCCGTTGCCGCGGGTCCGGCACCGGTACCACCCCGGCGTTGGGCTCGATGGTGCAGAAGGGGAAGTTTTCCGCGTCAATCCCGGCCCGGGTCAGGGCGTTGAACAGGGTGGACTTGCCCACGTTGGGCAAGCCGACGATGCCACATTTGATACCCATGTCTGAATCCTATGCTTGCGCCCGGGCGGGTGGCCTCAGGCAGCCTTGAAACTGTGCAACTGCGTCATCGCCCGGGTCATGTCCCCGGCCAGCAGCAGTGGCAGTGCTTCCACCGCGGCGTTGATACTGCCCTGTATGCGCTCCCGGTCCTCGGATGAAGGCCGCCCGAGCACATGGGCCGTCACCCGGGAGGCATGTCCCGGATGACCGATGCCGACACGCAGGCGGTAAAAATCCTTGCGGTTGCCCAGCGCCGGTACGATATCCCGCAGGCCGTTGTGGCCGCCATGACCGCCATCCTGCTTGAAGCGCGCCTGTCCGGGCGGAATGTCCAGCTCGTCATGGGCAATCAGGATCCCGGCAGGGTCGATCTTGTAGAAGGTCGCCAGGGCGGATACCGACTGGCCACTGCGATTCATGAACGTCGTAGGGATGAGCAGGCGCAGGTCGTGCCCGTCGATGCTGATGCGTGCCGTCAGGCCAAAGAATTTGCTCTCGCTCTGGAGTGTGGCACCGGCCTTTGCGGCCAGTGCCTCGACAAAATCGGCGCCCGCATTGTGGCGTGTACCCCGGTGTTCGTCACCGGGGTTGCCAAGGCCAACAATAAGCTGGATAGCTGCTGACAATGCGGGTGCTGCGAGCAGCGAGGGCCTTAGTCCTCGCGCTCTTCCTCGGCGTCATCATCGTCCTCGGCAGAAGCTTCAGCTTCTTCCTCGGCTGCTGCCGCCTCATCTTCCTCTTCCTCGGTCACGCCACGCGGCGCAATCACCGAAGCCACGGCGAGGTCATGATCCTCGCCCAGGGACAGGGCTGTCGAGATGACACCCTCAGGCAGCTTGATATCCGACAGGTGCACGATGTCGCCGGTGGCAACGTCCAGCATGTCCACCTCGAGATACTCGGGGATGTCTTTGGGCAGACACAGCACCTCGACGTCGGTCTCCATGTGCTGGATCACGCCGCCCTCGAACTTGACGCCCTTGCAGGTGTCCTCGTTGAGGAAGTGGATAGGCACGTTCATCTTGATCTCGACCTTGTCGTCGACGCGCATAAAGTCGGCGTGCATGACCTCTTCGCGGGACGGGTGACGCTGCAGGTCCTTGAGGACTGCCTTCTGCGGGTCCTTGCCCACATGGATGGTCAGGACGTGCGAGTAAAAGGCCTCGTATTCCAGGGCTTTCTCCAGGTCCTTGCGGACCAGGGTCAGGGGCTGGGGATCCTGCGTGCCACCGTAAATAATGGCGGGAACCAGGTCAGCGTGACGACGCAGGCGGCGGCTCGCACCTTTCCCCAGGTCCTCACGCACTTCGGCGTTCAGTTCAAACTGGTCAGACATTGTCTTGACTCCTTTGAGATCACTGCGTTGCTTGCGACCGGCGCGGCAGTGGGTCTAGGTTTGCGCTGCCCTACTGGAACAGCGCGCTGATGGATTCCTCGTTGGAGACCCTGCGGATGGACTCCGCCAGCAGGTCCGAGATTGTCAGCTGGCGGATCTTGCCGATCGCGCGAGCTTTCTCACTCAGGGGAATCGTATCTGTGACCACCAGCTCATCGAGCTGGGAGGCCTGTAAATTTTCCAGGGCGCGGCCGGACAGCACCGCGTGGGTGCAGTACGCCACCACCCGGGTGGCGCCGCGCTCCTTGAGGGCGTCGGCGGCCTTGCACAGGGTGCCGGCGGTGTCGACCATGTCGTCCACCAGCAGGCAGGTGCGGCCATCGACCTCGCCGATCAGGTTCATCACCTGGGCCTCATTGGCCTGGGGGCGGCGCTTGTCGATAATCGCCAGGTCAGCGTCATCCAGCTGCTTGGCGATGGCCCGGGCTCGCACCACGCCGCCGATATCCGGCGATACCACCATCAGGTTCTCGTACTGGCTCGCGAGAATATCCTCATTCAGCACCGGTGACGCGTACACGTTGTCTACCGGGCAGCCGAAGAAGCCCTGGATCTGTTCCGCGTGCAGATCGACGGTGAGGACCCTGTCCACGCCCACGCTGACCATCATGTCGGCCACGACCTTGGCGGTGATCGGCACCCGCGCCGAGCGCACCCGGCGGTCCTGGCGGGCGTAGCCAAAGTAGGGCACCACCGCGGTGATACGCGCCGCCGATGCCCGGCGCAGGGCATCGATCATCACCAGCAATTCCATGAGGTTGTCGTTGGTCGGCGCGCAGGTGCTCTGCACCACGAAGACGTCCTTGCCGCGGACATTTTCGTTTAGCTCTACTGCGACCTCACCGTCGCTGAACTTGCCGACATCCGCTTTTCCCAGGGACAAGTACAGTCTGCTGGCCACTCTCTGGGCCAGCTCCGGGTTGGCGTTGCCCGTGAAGACCATCATTTTTGAGGACACGCTGAACTACCTCTGGTCGCTGCTGGGGAAGGCTGCTGTGGGCGCAATATCCATCGCTCTGCCGGCTTTCTTCGCGGCGGCGCCAACCGCTCGCTCACCGCACTTGCATATGGCTGGGGTGGCAGGATTCGAACCTGCGAATGCCGGGATCAAAACCCGGTGCCTTGCCGCTTGGCGACACCCCAATAAAATCGTTGTTCAGTTCAGCGCCGCCAGCGTGGGAGAGCTGTCGATGCCGCGCGCGACAAAGCCCTGCCATGGTGCGGGTACGTCGGCCAGAATAGTCTCCGCCTCGGCTTTCTCAGCGAAGCCAGCGAAGACGCAGGCGCCGGTCCCAGTCAGTCGGGATTCGCCAAATTTTCCCAACCAATTCAAGGCCTTGGCGACCTCCGGGTAAAGCTCGGTGACGACTGCCTGGCAATCGTTACGTGTACCCCCCCGAAAAAAGGTCGCCATTGTGATTGGCGGGCTGTTTCTTGTCAATTGCCGCGCGGAAAAAATTTGCCCGGTGGAGACGTGGCAGCCGGGGTGGATCACCAGGTACCAGCGCGGGGGTAAATTGACCGCCTTAAGTTGTTCCCCGGTACCCTCGGCCCAGGCGCTGTGGCCGGCGACAAATACAGGGACATCGGCACCCAGGGACGCGCCCAGCGACTGTAGATCGTCTCTGCTGAGGCCACAGTCCCAGAGCTGGTTCAGAGCCAGCAGGGTGCTGGCGGCATTGGAGCTCCCACCGCCCAGACCACCGCCGACCGGGATGCGCTTGGTGATCCGGATACTGGCCCCCCGGCCTGCCGCCGGCAGTACTTGCGCGGCGCGTGCGATCAGGTTGTCCGCCGCGGGTAGCCCCAGGTCATCGCCCAGCAGCCTGATTTCGCCGGAGCCATCGGCGGTAAATTCCAGGGTGTCGCCCCAGTCGAGCAGCTGAAACACGGTCTGCAGCTCGTGGTAGCCATCGGCACGCCGCCCGGTGATGTGCAGGAACAGGTTCAGTTTCGCCGGGGCCAGAACGGTGACCGAGCGCTCGCTCGCCCGCCGGTCTGTCATCGCGGGCTTTCCGTCTGCCAGTCGCGAATCATCAGGCGCACGCGGGTGTCATTGCGGCTGACCTCCAGGCGGGTGGGCAGGGTGTGGGCACCAAATTCGCCGTAGCTGGAAAAGCGTACCTGCCAGCCATCCTGGCGCAGGCTGCGCAGGAGTTCGTCCTCGATTTCGAGACTTCCAGAATCCTGGCCGGGGTCGGGGATGCCGCGCATCCAGTAGGGCAATGAGGCCAGCGGCAGGTCCCAGCCGGTACTGCGCTGCACGGCTTCGGGGGTGGTGATATCCAGGACCTGGAACTCCTCGCCGCGCTGGATTTCCAGGTACTGGCCCTCGGTGACGATCCGGGTGGCGGACATGCCCAGTGGCCCACTGAGCTGCAGGTCACTGCGCGGTCCACTTTGCTGCCAGAGAAGGTTGGCCGAGTCCGCCTCACTACCGCTGCGCAGCGCCAGCTTGCCGCTGGCCTGCCACTGCTGCAGTGCCAGCATCTGTTGCAGGTGGTCCTGCCAGGGTTGCGTGGCGCCGGGGGGCTGGGTGGTGGCGCAGGCAGGTAGCAGCAGGACCAGTATCAGCAGCCCGATCCGGTACATGTCAGGGCGCGGCTTGCAGCATGCTGACGTCAAAGCGCCGGATCGTGCTCACCAGGACCGTGTGCTCCGGGTCGCGCGCCAGGGCTTCCCGCCAGATTTCCCGGGCGCGCTCGTTGGCGCCGGAAACCCACAGCACCTCACCCAGGTGGGCCGCCACTTCGGGATCGGGGAAGGCGTCGTAGGCGCGCTGCAAATAGGGCAGGGCCTCGTCGAGGCGGCCCTGCTTGTAGAGCACCCAACCCATGCTGTCGAGGATCGCCGGCTCGTTGGGTGCCAGCACCAGGGCCCGGGCGATCAGTTTCTCGGCCTCGTCGAAGCGCTCGGTTCGATTGGCCAGGGAATAGCCGAGGGCGTTCAGTGCGGTGGCATTGTCCGGTTCCCGGGCCAGGATGTCGCGCAGGTCGCGCTCCATGAGCTCCAGGTCACCCTGTTTCTCGCCGATCATGGAGCGGCTGTAGCGCAGGGACGTCGATTCGGGCAGCTCCTGCAGGGCCTCGTTCAGCAGTGCCAGGCTCCGGTCCGGGTAGTCAGCGCCCAACAGCAGTTCGGCCTCCAGGGCATACAACCGTTCCCGGTGCTCGGGGTGTTCCTCGCGCAGGGCGGTAAAGAACGCGTGACTTTCCTCGGTCTGGCCGCTGTCCAGCAGGATTCGCCCCACGCGGCCCTTGGCGCTGTAGAAGTCTGCCGAGCGGGCATCCGACACTGCCATGTAGGACTCCAGCGCCTCGCGCAGCGAGCCGCTCTGCTCGGCGATGCGGCCCATGTAATAGTGGGCCTCGTCGGTGCGCTGGCCGAGGTCCAGGAGCTGGCGCAGGTAGGCCCTGGCGGCGAGGTCATCCCCCACCTCGTGGTTGATCAGGGCGAGGGAGAACAGCAGGTCTCCGTCCCGGGGCGACTGCGCGGAGAGGATTTCAAACTGCTTGCGCGCCGCCTCCATATCCTCGCGGGTCAGTAGGCGGGCGTATTGCAGCCGCAGCCGATTGTTCTCGGGGTCAGCTTCCAGGACTTCCTCAATGTGGTCAAAGGGCCGTCGATCGCCGCGTTCCAGCTTCAGCTTGGCCTCCAGCAGCAGGCCCTGGTACTGGTCGGGTTCGAGCTCGAACAGTCTCTCCAGCACCGCGAGAGCATCTTCGCTCCGCTCCAGCTCGTCAAAGGCCAGGGCCCGGGTCAGCAGGATCGACTTGCTCTCGGGGAATTCGCTGGACAGGGCATCCAGCTCCTCGACCAGCTGGTTCTGCTGGGCCGCGGACAGTTCAGGAAAGCGGCTCAGCAGGATAGGGAAATTGGCCGCCTCACCGCCCCGGGCAACGGTCGCCAGGTGCGGCAGGGCTTCCGGGGTCCTGCCGGCGCGGACCAGCAGGGTGGCGAGGGTCTCGTTGGCCTCCAGGTTGTCCGGTTCCAGTTCTACCCACAGCTGTACCGCCTGCAGGGCCTCCGCCTCGCGCTGCATCACCTGGGCGATGTGGGTGGTGTGCGCGCTGACGCCGCGGTCGCGCAGGCTGTCTGACTGTTCCAGGTAGCGCTCCAGCGCCAGGTCGTAGGCACGGCGACGCAGGGCGAACTCGGCCACCAGCAGCGGATAGACGGACTCCTCGGGGAAGGCGCGCTCGGGGGGTGGTGTCGGCTCCGCAGTGGGTGTTTCCGGCGTGGCCGGTTCCGCAGCGGTCACGTCCGTAGCGGGCGTGGCCGGCCCGGGCGCCGAGGCGCAGGCGCCCAGCAGCGTCGAGAGACCGAGTGCGAAAAGGAGGCGAAACATGCTGTGAAATCGTCCGGGCATAGCGAGAATCGGGAGTAATGATGACACAAGCGTTGGCGCAAACCTACCGGGGTGGACTGTGTGCCGCTGGCCGGGGTTCCCCGGGGCATTATTATTTGCACGCCGACTTGCTAGAATCATGCCCAGTTGGCGGCGTTGTGGTAACTTGCGCGCCGTTTTCGTTATCGCACCCCGCGCCGGGGCCGCCCCCTCGCGGGCTTTCGGGCGTGAGCAGAGGGACCATGAATTTTATCGCCCTGGGAATCAACCACAATTCAGCCGCGGTCGACGTGCGTGAACGGGTGGCATTTGCGCCGGAGCAGGTGAGCGAGGCGCTCGAGGACCTGTGCCACCAGTCCGGGGTTGAAGACGTGGTTATCCTGTCGACCTGCAATCGCACCGAGCTTTACGTCCAGACGGACGGCAGCCTCGTGCTGGAAGCCCAGGCCCAGGTGCTGCTGCAGTGGCTCGCGGGTTACCACCTGCTCTCGGCCGAGGAGTTACGTCGCGCGGCCTACTGGCACGAGTCCGCGGACGCCATTGCCCACGTGGTGCAGGTGGCCAGCGGGCTGGACTCCATGGTCCTGGGCGAGCCGCAGATCTTCGGTCAGCTCAAGTCCGCATTCGCCGTGGCGGTGGAGACCGGGGTGGTGGGCAGTGACTTCCACCGCCTGTTCCAGCGGGTGTTTGCCCTGGCCAAGCGGGTGCGCACGGACACAGCCATCGGCGAAAACCCCGTGTCCGTGGCCTTTGCCGCGGTCGGAGTTGCCAGCCAGATCTTTGCCGACATGGGCAACTGCCGCGCGCTGCTGGTCGGTGCCGGGGAAACCATCGAACTCGTGACCCGGCACCTGATAGAAGCCGGCGTCACCCGGATTACCATCGCCAACCGCACCCTGGGCCGCGCCCGGGAGCTGGCGCACAAGTTCGGTGCCGAAGCGGTGCTGATGGCGGAGGTGCCCGAGCATCTGCAGCATGCCGATATCGTGATCAGCTCCACCGCCAGCCAGCTGCCGATCCTGGGCAAGGGCGCGGTGGAGCGGGCGCTGAAGGCGCGCAAGCATCGCCCGGTGCTGATGGTCGACATCGCCGTGCCCCGGGATATCGAGCCCGAGGTCGGGGAGCTGCGCGACGTTTACCTGTACAGCATCGACGACCTGCGCTCGATCGTGGACGACAACCTGCGCAACCGCCAGGACGAGGCCCGCAAGGCGGATGTGATGATCGCCGAGGGGGTGCACGCCTACCTGGAGGAGATGCGCAGCCTCGCCGCGGTGGACACGGTCAAGGAGTACCGGCGCATGGCGGAGGAGCTGCGCCAGCAGGAACTGGATCGCGCCCTGCGCAGCCTGGCCCGGGGTGACGACCCCCAGGTGGTGCTGGCCCAGCTGGCCCGCGGCATTACCAACAAGCTGATTCACGCCCCGACGACCGGGCTCAAGCACGCCAGCAGCGAGGGCAGGGAAGACCTGCTCGCCAGCGCCCGGCGGCTGCTGGGACTGGCGCCGGTTGGCGACAGCATCGACAAGTTGGAGGTCGATGCGGATGGCGAGGACGATCCGGTACCGGCGTCCGGCGCTCGCGTCCCGCCGCGAACGACCCTGCAATGAAGACCTCCCTGCTGCAGAAACTGGACAGTCTCACCGACCGTCACGAGGAAGTGTCCGCGCTGCTCGGCGATGGCGAGACCATTGCCGACCAGAAGCGATTCCGCGAGCTTTCACGCGAGTTCTCCGAGCTTGAGGCGGTGGTGAAGTGCTTCGGGGAGTACACCCGGGTGCAGGCCGACCAGCAGGCGGCGCGGGCCATGCTCGAGGAGAGCGACCCGGAAATGGTGGCGATGGCGGAGGAGGAGCTCGCCGAGGGCGGGGCGCGCCTCGAGGCCCTGGAGCGCGAGTTGCAGACCCTGCTGCTGCCACGCGACCCCCGCGACTCTAACAACGTATTCCTGGAAATCCGCGCGGGCACCGGCGGCGACGAGGCCGCGATCTTTGCCGGCGACCTGTTCCGGATGTACACGCGCTACGCCGAGGCGGTGGGCTGGCGGATCGAGGTGATGTCCGAGCGCCCGGGTGAGCACGGCGGCTTCAAGGAAATCATCGCCCGGGTCGAGGGCCGGGATGTGTATGCGCAGCTGAAGTTCGAATCCGGTGCGCACCGGGTGCAGCGGGTGCCGGAGACTGAATCCCAGGGTCGGATACACACCTCCGCCTGCACGGTCGCGGTGATGGCCGAAGCGGAAGCGGTGGACGAGGTGGAGATCAACAAGGCGGACCTGCGCATCGACACCTACCGCGCCTCGGGCGCCGGCGGCCAGCACGTGAACAAGACCGACTCCGCGGTGCGCATTACCCACCTGCCCAGCGGTATCGTGGTGGAGTGCCAGGACGAGCGCTCCCAGCACAAGAATCGTGCCCGGGCCCTGTCCCTGTTGCAGGCGAAGCTGATGAGCAGTGCCCAGGACCAGCAGGCGGCGGAACAGGCGGCAGAGCGCCGCAACCTGGTCGGCAGCGGCGACCGCTCGGATCGCATCCGCACGTATAACTTCCCCCAGGGGCGGGTCACGGACCATCGCATCAACCTGACCCTGTACAAGCTCGACGAGATCATGCAGGGCGACCTGGGTGCGGTGATCGGCCCCCTGCGCCACGAATACCAGGCAGACCAGCTGGCGGCGCTGGCCGAGGGCTGATGGCCAGCGTCAGGGAGCTGCTGCAGCTGGGTGCCCATCTCGAGGGTGCGCTGGATGCGCAGGTCCTGCTGAGCCACTGTCTCGGGCGCCCGCGCACCTGGCTGTACGCCTGGCCCGGGGCCGAAGTTGCCCCTGCCGACGAGTCCCGTTACCGCGATCTGCTGGCACGCCGCTGCGCCGGCGAGCCGGTGGCCTATCTCCTTGGCCACTGCGAATTCTGGAGCCTGGAGCTGGCAGTGAGCCCGGCAACACTGATTCCCCGGGCCGACACCGAGACCCTGGTGGCCTGGGCCCTGGACCTGTCGTTGCCGGGTGCGGCACGGGTGCTGGACCTGGGTACGGGCAGCGGTGCGATCGCCCTCGCCCTGGCGGTGGAACGGCCGGGATGGCAGCTTACTGCCACCGACGCCAGTGCCGGGGCCCTGGAAGTCGCCGCCGCCAATGTGGCCCGACACTGCCCCGGTCGCGTCCACCTGATCCAGGGCGACTGGCTGGCGCCGCTGGCGGGCAGCACCTACGACCTGATTGTCAGCAATCCGCCCTATGTCGAAAGCGATGACCCCCATCTCGCCCGGGGTGACCTGCGCTTCGAGCCGGACGCCGCCCTCGCGTCCGGTCCAGACGGGCTCGAGGCCCTGCGACAGATTGTGGACGGGGCAGGGGAGCACCTCGTCCCGGGTGGTTACCTGTTGCTGGAGCACGGCTACCGCCAGGCGCCGGCGGTGCGCGAGCTGTTGCTGGCGGCGGGATTTGGCGATGTGCACAGTCGCCGTGACCTCGCGGGTCACGAGCGCGTCTCGGGAGGGGCATTAGCATGCTGACTGACGAGGAACTGGAGCGCTACGCCCGCCAGATCCTGCTGCCGGACTTTGACATTGCCGGTCAGGAGCGGCTGCGCCGGGCGCGCGTATTGGTGCTGGGCCTGGGGGGGCTGGGCAGCCCCGTGGCCCTGTACCTGGCGGCGGCAGGCGTCGGCGAGCTGGTGCTGGCAGATGGCGACGCGGTCAGCCTGAGCAACCTGCAGCGACAGGTGATCCACGCCCATGCCGATTGCGGTGGCAACAAGGCGCGTTCCGCGGCGCGGTCCATCGCCCGCCTGAACCCGCTGGTGTCCTGCACCACGATTGCGCAGCAGCTGGATGAGGCGGCGCTGCAGCAACAGGTCGCCGCGGTGGATCTGGTAGTCGATGGCAGTGACAACTACCCCACCCGGTTCGCCCTCAATCGGGCCTGCATCGCCCATCGCGTGCCCCTGGTGTCGGCGGCGGCGGTGCGCGCGGAGGGGCAGCTCGCGGTCTTCGATCCGGCACGCGGCGGCCCCTGCTATCGCTGCCTCTATCCCGAGGCGGGCGCGAGCAGCGCCTTGAGCTGCAGCGAGAGCGGTGTGCTGGGGCCGGCGGTGGGGGTGATGGGCAGCCTGCAGGCGCTGGAGGCGCTGAAGCGCCTCAGCGGATTTGGCGAGCCGCTAAAAAATACCCTGCTGATGGTGGATTTCGCCACCCTGCAGATGGAGCGCCTGGCCCTGGCCCGACGCGCGGGTTGCCCCGACTGCGAGGGGCTAACGGGCGCGTAGGGCAGCGGATATCCTTGCCCGCAAAACTTTTCACCAAGGCGGCTGTCTCACGAAGATACCGCCAAACGGGATGTATTGATGAACGCCATTGCGACCGCCTACTATCGCCTGCACCACGCTTTGTGCTCCCCCCTTAAACACCTCGACGGTCTCGCACCCCTGGCCCTGCGCCTGTATCTGGTGCCGGTGTTCTGGATGGCGGGAACGCAGAAAATCGCCAGCATGGACAGCACCATAGAGTGGTTCGGCAACGCCGAGTGGGGCCTGGGCCTGCCGCTGCCCTGGCTGCTGGCGCCGCTGGCGGCCTACACCGAGGCGATTGGCGCTTTGTTGCTGCTGCTGGGGCTGGCGGTGCGCTGGATCAGCATTCCGCTGATGGTGACCATGGTGGTGGCAGCGATCACGGTGCACTGGCCCCACGGCTGGGCCGCGATTGCCGATTCCGGCGCGCAGGACATCGCGGTACGCCTGGGTGAAGCCCGTGACATCCTGCGTGAGCATGGCAATTACCGCTGGCTGACGGAGAAGGGCAATTTTGTGATCCTGAACAACGGGATCGAGTTCTCGGTCACCTATTTCGTCATGCTGCTGGCGCTGCTGTTTACCGGCGGCGGCCGCTACGTCAGTCTCGACTACTACCTCTCGCGCCTGTACCCGCGCCCCTGATTCGCGCCTGCGCGCGCGGCCGGGCAGGCGCGGTTGCCGCGGAAGCTGTCAGCGTTTAAAAGTGATAGACTAGCGCGTTTTTTAGACAGGGACAGAGAATCAAGTGACCAAGAACCTGGCCAGTCGCGACAAGCGCAACGCCCAGCAGCAGGAGCAAGAGCCGTGGACGCCGGCAGACTTCCCGGTGGAGCCCATGGAGGGAGAGACCCGTTTTCACGACATGGACCTGCGGGACGAGCTGATGCACGGCATCGCCGACCTGGGCTTCAAGTACTGCTCACCCATCCAGGCCGCCATCCTGCCACACACGCTCAAGGGCAGCGATGCGATCGGCAAGGCCCAGACCGGGACCGGCAAGACCGCCGCCTTCCTGATTACCGTGTTCAACGACCTGCTGTGTCATCCGGTCGAGGGGGAGCGCTTCCTCGGTGAACCGCGTGCCCTGGTGATCGCGCCCACCCGGGAGCTGGTGATGCAGATTGCCGCCGACGCCACTGATCTGGCGAAATACACCGGGATGAACACGGTGACGCTGATTGGCGGCATGGACTACCAGAAGCAGCTGAACCGCCTCACCCGGGAGGTTGTCGATCTGGTGGTCGCGACCCCCGGGCGACTGATCGACTTTATGACCCGTCGCGACCTGTTTCTGGACCGGGTGGAAATCCTGGTGCTGGACGAGGCCGACCGTATGCTGGATATGGGCTTTATCCCCCAGGTCAAACGCATCGTCCGCGCCACCCCGCGCAAGGAGGACCGGCAGACCCTGTTGTTCTCCGCGACCTTCACCCAGGACATCATCAACCTGTCCCAGCAGTGGACCTTTGATCCCATCACCATCGAGATTGAGCCCGAGCACGTGGCCACGGACTCGGTGGACCAGAAGGTCTACCTGGTCAGCAGCCAGCAGCGTTACAAGGTGCTTTCCAACCTGCTGCGCAGTCCGGATGCGAGCAGCGTGATCGTGTTCGCCAACCGGCGCGACCAGGTGCGGCGCCTGCACGAGCGCCTGCGCAAGTCGGGGGTGTCTGCGGGGATCCTCTCCGGAGAGGTGCCCCAGGCCAAGCGCACCAAGACCCTGGAAGATTTCAAGCGGGGCAAGCTCAAGGTGCTGGTGGCCACAGACGTGGCCGGCCGGGGTATCCATGTGGAGGGCGTGAGCCACGTGGTGAACTACAACCTGCCGGAGGACCCGGAGGATTACGTGCACCGTATCGGCCGCACCGGGCGCGCCGGCGCGACCGGTATTTCCATCAGCTTTGCCAGCGAGGACGACGCGTTCCTGTTACCGGATATCGAAGCGCTGCTCGGCGACCGGCTGGAGTGCACCCACCCGCCGGAAGACCTGCTTTAGCGCATTGCCGGCGGCGCCAGCTCGCGGCTCCAGAGCAGGGTTGCACCCACCACCGCCGCCGGTACCACGAAAAAGTTAAGCACCGGAATCCCGGTACACACCGCCACCAGGCCGCCGAAGCCCATGCTGCTGAGGCGCCGTGAGCGCACCGCCTCCTTGACGTCGCCGAAGCTCAGCTGATGGTTGTCCATGGGATAGTCCACAAACTGGATGCTCATCATCCAGGCGCCGAGGAGGAACCAGAACACTGGCGCCATGGCGTTGATGCCCGGGATAAAACTCAGGATCAGGACAAAAGCGGCCATCGGCAGGTAGTAGGCCAGCTTTGCCAGCTCGCGCACGATGCTCCGCGGCACCTCCTTGAGGGCGGCCGCCAGGCCCTCCAGGGCGTCCACCGGGCGCCCCGTGACCAGCTCCTCCGCTTTCTCCGCCAGCAGCGAATTGAAGGGCGAGGCGATGATCAGCGCCAGGGCGGTGAAGGTATAGCCCGCGATCAGGGCGAACACTGCGCCCACCAGCGGCCAGATAATCCATTCGATAAAACCCAGCCAGTCCGGCATCGCCGCGACCCAGCGGTCGATGCTGTCGCTGATATAGGCGAGGGAGATCCCGAACAGGGAGGCGAAAATCACCACGTTGACCGCCAGCGGAATGATGACGAACAGGCGCAGGCGGGGGTGGGTGAGCAGTTTGGCGCCCTCGATAAGGTAGCCGGCTCCTTTGATCGCATTGCCTTTCACTGGTGGCTTCCTGTGCTGTGGACTGGCATTGGCTTACCCCGCTGGATTGAGGCGTTATAATACCGGAGTCAGGGCAGGGGGTGTAAATGGCAGACGACGAACGCAAGTTATTCGAAGAGGCCATGTCGGACGTGGCGCCCCTGGTGCGGGAACGGCGCGTCCTGCCGCGCAGCGGCGATCGCCGGGACCGCTCCCTGGCCCATCGCCGGGCGGCGGCGGTGACGCCGCAGGGGGACGACCCCAATACGCTCAGCGACCGGGAAGTGGCGCCGCTGGATCCCTGGTACGTCCTGGAATTCAAGCGCCCCGGGGTGCAGAACGGCGTGTTTCGCAAACTCAAGCAGGGGCGCTACGAGGCCGAGGCGCGGCTGGACATGCACCGCATGACCGTGGCGATTGCCCGCCGCGAACTGTTCGACTTTATCGAGGAGTGTTTCCGCCTGGGCCTGCGCAGCGTGCTGCTGGTGCACGGCAAGGGCGAGCGCAAGCCGGAGCGGGAGCGCAGCGCGGTGCTCAAGGGCTATGTCGATGTCTGGCTGCGGGACCTGGGGGTGGTGCAGGCTTTCCACAGCGCCCGGCCCCAGCACGGTGGCACCGGCGCGGTCTATGTGCTGCTGCGCAAAAGCGAGGAAAAAAAGCGCGAGAACCGCGAGCGCTTTACCAAGGGCCGCATCCCCTACGAGCGAGGGCGCTAGCTGGCGCCGGCTTCCCGCAGCAGGCGCGCGTATTCGGCGCCGTGGCGATGTTCGTTGACAATGGCCAGCACGCTGCGACCATCGCGCCCGGTGGCGTTGACGTCGCGACCCTGCTCCCGAAAGAACTGCAGGAACAGCTCGAAGTCCGAGGCGCGCATGCTCTGGTAGGCCTTGTGCAGCATGTGGAAATCATCGCTGTCTGCGTCAAAGGAGCGCACGTTCAGGTAGCTGCGCACGTGGTCCTCGGTCCAGACCTCGTCAATGACCTTTTCCTTGTCCTTTTTCATGGCCCGTGGGGCGCCTCCTGTCGCTGGCAATGCGGAGCCGGGATGACACTCATCCCAGCTTCCTGCCGAGTAGTTCGTTGACCATTTGCGGGTTGGCCTGCCCGCGGGAAAGTTTCATCACCTGGCCGACGAAGTAGCCCAGCAGTTTCTTGCGCTTGACCTCGTCTGCCGCCAGATACTGCTCTACCTGGGCGCTGTTGTCGGCAATCACCTGGTCCACCAGCGCCTCCAGCTCGCCGCTGTCGCTGACCTGCTTCAGGCCGCGTGCCTCGATGATGGCGTCCGGGGCACCCTCGCCGACCCACATGGCCTCGAACACCTGCTTGGCGATCTTGCCGGAGATGCTGTTGTCCCGGATGCGCTGGATCAGCTGTGCCAGGTGCGCCGCGGGAACGGGGCAGGCGCTGATATCCAGTTCATCCCGGTTCAGGCGGCCGAGCAGTTCCACCTGCACCCAGTTGGCGGCGAGCTTGGGGTCGCCGGCATCGGCGGCAACCTGCTCGTAATAGTCCGCCAGCGCCCGCGACGCGGACAGCACGCCGGCGTCGTAGGCGGTCAGGCCATAGTCGCGGGCAAAGCGTTCGCATTTTTCCCGCGGCAGTTCCGGTAGTTCAGCGCGCAGGGCCTCGATATAGGATTCCTCCAGCACCACCGGCAGCAGGTCCGGCTCGGGGAAGTAGCGGTAGTCGTTGGCCACTTCCTTGCTGCGCATGGGTCGGGTCTCGTTGCGGTCGGCGTCGTAGAGGCGGGTTTCCTGCACCACATGGCCGCCGTCCTCGAGGATGTCCGCCTGGCGCTGGGTCTCGTGCTCGATCGCCTTTTCCACAAAGCGGAAGGAGTTCACGTTCTTGATCTCGGCCCGGGTGCCGAGGGTGTCGCTGCCAGCCTGGCGCAGGGAAATGTTGATGTCGCAGCGCATGGAGCCCTCGGCCATATTGCCGTCGGAGATGCCGAGGTAGGTCACCAGGCTGTGCAGCGCCTTCAGGTAGGCGACCGCCTCCTCGGCACTGCGCAGGTCGGGCTCGCTGACGATCTCCAGCAGGGGGGTGCCGGCGCGGTTGAGGTCGATGCCACTCTGCCCGTGGTAGTCCTCGTGCAGGGACTTACCGGCGTCCTCCTCCAGGTGGGCGCGGGTGATGCCGATGACCCGGCTGCTGCCGTCCTCGAGCTGGATCTCGAACTCGCCCCGGCCCACGATCGGTTCCTGGAACTGGCTGATCTGGTAGCCCTTGGGCAGGTCCGGGTAGAAGTAGTTCTTGCGATCGAAAACCGAGCGACGCCCGATCTCGGCGCCGATACCCAGACCGAACAGCACTGCGCAGCGCACCGCTCCGGCATTGAGCACCGGCAGCATCCCGGGCATCGCCAGGTCCACGGCACAGGCCTGGGTGTTGGGCTCGGCGCCGAAGCTGACCGGGGCGCCGGAGAAAATTTTGGAGTGGGTCGCGAGCTGCAGATGCACCTCGAGGCCGATCACGGTTTCCCAGGCCATCAGGCGTCACCTCCCGCCGCCATCTGCGGCCAGCGGCTGTGCCAGTCGGTGGCCCGCTGGAACTGGTGGGCCACGTTCAGCAGCCGGGACTCGTCAAAGTGGCGGCCGATCAGTTGCAGACCCACCGGGCGTCCGGCGACGAAGCCCGCGGGTACCGACATGGCCGGCAGTCCAGCGAGGTTGGCGGCCAGGGTATAGACGTCCTCCAGGTACATCGCCACCGGGTCGTCGCTCTTGGCGCCCAGGGCAAACGCGGTCCCGGGGGTCGCCGGACCGGCGAGGACATCCACTTCCTCCAGGCAGGCGGCGAAACCCTCGCTGATCAGGCGACGGGCCTGCTGTGCCTTGCGGTAGTACGCATCGTAGTAGCCTGCGGACAGAGCGTAGGTGCCGACCAGGATCCGGCGTTTGACTTCCTCGCCGAAACCTTCCTCCCGGGTGCGGGTGTAGAGATCGTGCAAGTCTGTTGGCTGCTCGCAGCGGTAGCCGTAGCGCACCCCGTCGTAGCGCGACAGGTTGGTAGAGGCCTCCGCCGGGGCGATGATGTAATAGGTCGGCACGGTCAGTTCGCTGTGTGCCAGGGAGACCTCCACCAGGGTGGCCCCCGCGGTCTCGAGGACGGCCAGTGCCTCGCGGATGCACTCGCCGTTGGCCGCATCCAGGCCCGGGCCGAAATACTCCCTGGGCAGCCCGATACGCAGTCCCGCCAGGGGGCGGCCCAGGTCCGCGCTGTAGTCCGGGACCGGCTGCTCCGCCGAGGTGGAGTCCAGGGGATCGTGCCCGGCCATTGCCTGTAGCAGCAGGGCGCAGTCCTCGGCGGTGCGGGCCATGGGGCCGCCCTGGTCCAGGCTGGAGGCAAAGGCGATCATGCCCAGGCGGGAGACACGGCCGTAGGTCGGTTTGAGCCCGGTAATGCCGCAAAGGGCAGCGGGTTGGCGAATAGAGCCGCCGGTATCGGTGCCGGTGGCGGCCGGCGCCAGGCCGGCGGCCACCGCCGCGGCAGAACCGCCGCTGGACCCTCCGGGCACCCGGTCGGTGTCCCAGGGGTTGTGCACCGGGCCGTAGTAGCTGGTTTCGTTGGAGGAGCCCATGGCGAACTCATCCATGTTGGTCTTGCCCAGCATTACCGCCCCCGCCTCGCGGAAGCGCCGGATCACGGTGGCATCGTAGGGCGGCACAAAATTGTCGAGCATGCGCGAGCCGCAGCTCGTGCGCAGGCCCCGGGTGCAGAAAATATCCTTGTGCGCCAGGGGGATACCGGTGAGGGGGGCGGCGTCGCCGCGCTCGATACGGGCGTCCGCTGCAGCCGCGTCTGCCAGCGCCTGTTCCTCGCTCACGGTGATAAAGCTGTTCAGCGCCGTATCCTGCCGCCGGATCTGCGCCAGCAGCTCCCGGGTCAGCTCGACGCTGGAAAATTGTCGTTCCTGGAGCCCGCGCATAAGCTGGGCGACCGTCTGCTTGAGCATGTTGTCTGTCCTGCGGCGGTCAGCCGCCTAGTCGATAACCCGGGGTACCAGGTAGAGGCCGTCTTCCACCGCGGGGGCGATCGCCTGGAAGGCCTCGCGCTGATTGTCCTCGCTCACGCAGTCCTCGCGCAGGCGCTGGGTGGCATCGAGGGGGTTGGCCATGGGCTCCACACCCGCCGTATCGGCGGCCTGGAGGGTATCCACCATCGCCAGGATGGTATCAATACGCCGGGTCACCTCACCCACCTGGTCGGCAGCGATACGAATGCGGGCGAGTTCCGCGATATTCTCGATCTCATGCTGGTCTATCGACATGGATTACGACGGGCTCCTGGTGCGCTGGCAAAGGGTTCCGGGGGAGGGCGGTGAGGCCCAAAGGGGCGTAAAGTTATCACATTTGCGCCTTGCCCAAAATCCCCGCCATTGGTACAGTTGCGGGATTATCCGCACAACGAACAATAATCAACTCGCCGCCCCGTTTGCAGGGCATTTCACGGCCGGAAGGCGGCAGGTAGGGTGCTTGCAGGCCCCGTTGTCAGGGGTGTCCGTTGTACTCACAAGGTAGTAAATTTTAATGCTGAAGAAACTGCGCGGAGTGTTCTCCAATGATCTCTCCATAGATCTTGGTACGGCTAACACTTTGATCTACGTGCGCGACAAGGGAATTGTACTCGACGAGCCGTCCGTCGTTGCTATCCGTATCCACAATGGCCAGAAAACCATCGAAGCAGTCGGCACCGAGGCCAAGCGCATGCTCGGCCGCACCCCGGGGAACATCACCGCGATCCGGCCCCTGAAGGACGGCGTCATTGCCGATTTCCAGGTGACCGAGAAGATGCTGCAGCACTTTATCGCCAAGGTCCACGAGAGCCGCTTTATCCGCCCCAGCCCGCGGGTCCTGGTCTGCGTGCCCTGCATGTCGACCCAGGTCGAGCGGCGCGCGATCCGCGAGTCCGCCCTGAGCGCCGGCGCGCGCGAGGTCAGGCTGATCGAGGAGCCCATGGCGGCGGCGATCGGCGCCGGCCTGGACGTCGAGGAGGCGACCGGCTGTATGGTGGTGGACGTCGGCGGTGGCACCAGCGAGATCGCGATCATCTCCCTCAACGGGGTGGTTTACCGGGATTCCGTGCGCATCGGCGGCGACCGTTTTGACGAGGCCATCGTGTCCCACGTGCGCCGCCGCTACGGCAGCCTGATCGGCGACGCCACGGCCGAGCGCATCAAGCAGGAAATCGGCTGCGCCTTCGCTGGCAGCGAACTGCGCGAAATCGACGTGCGCGGGCGCAACCTCGCCGAGGGTGTGCCGCGGAGTTTCACCCTCAACAGCGACGAGATTCTCGAGGCCCTGCAGGACCCGCTGTCCTCCATCGTGCAGTCGGTCAAGTCGGCGCTGGAGCAATCACCGCCGGAACTGGCGGCGGACATCGCCGAGAGCGGTATTGTGCTCACCGGGGGCGGTGCCCTGCTGCGCGACCTGGATCGGCTGATCTCGGAGGAAACGGGTCTGCCGGTGATTGTCGCCGACGATCCCCTGACCTGCGTCGCTCGCGGCGGCGGTCGCGCCATGGAGCGCATGGATCGCCACACGATCGACCTGCTGTCCACGGAATAACCGGGCCTCGGGTGCAGCCTCACGCCGGCCTCTTCACCGCCCTGTCACGGGCTGCGCGGGGCTGCTGATATCAAGCCGCTATTCGTCAAGGAATCCAACCTCGGGCTGCGCGTCCTGCTGACGCTGCTGGTGGTGGCCGGTCTGCTGCTCGCGGACCTGCGCTTCAACAGCCTGCAGCACACGCGCTCACTGCTTGATACAGTGGTGGCCCCGGTGTACTGGGTCGCCGACATCCCCAGCCGCGTGAACGACTGGCAGGATACCCACCTGGTGACCCGCAGCACCCTGCAGGAGGAGAACGAGCGCCTGCGTCGGGAAAACCTGATCCTCGAAGGGCGCACCCAGCAGCTGGCCTCGCTGCAGGCGGAGAATATCCGCCTGCGCGGGCTGCTCAACTCCACCGCGCTGCTGCGCGACGATGTGGTGGTCGCCGAGCTGATCGGCGTGGCACCGGATCCGGTGCGCCAGCAGGTCGTGCTGAACAAGGGTAGTCGCGACGGCGTCTATGTCGGCCAGCCGCTGATCGACGCCGATGGCCTGATGGGCCAGGTGGTCGAGGTGGGGCAGCTCACCTCCCGCGTCCTGTTGATCACGGATGCGACCCACTCGGTCCCGGTGCAGGTCACCCGCAACGGTGTGCGCGCCATTGCCGAGGGCACCGGTTCCCTGGCGTCCCTGGAAGTTCACCACGTATCAGCGACCACGGATATCCGCGCCGGCGACCTGCTGGTCAGCTCCGGCCTCGGTGGACGCTTCCCGGTGGGCTACCCGGTCGCCCTGGTCACCTCGGTGGAGCGTGACCCCGGGCAGCCCTTCGCGCGGATCCTGGCGCAACCCACCGCGGCCCTGGATCGCAGCCGGCACGTGCTGCTGGTATTCACCGCCCGCCAGGACGAGGCGTCCTGAGGCATGGCCGAGGCGGGAGGAGGCACCTGGGTCATCGTCATGACCCTGTTCGTCGCCGCGGTACTGGCGGTGGTGCCGCTGCCAGGGGCCATTGCCTGGGGGCGTCCGGAGTGGGTCGCCCTGGTGCTGGTGTACTGGTGTATTGCCCTGCCACACCGGGTGGGGGTGGTAGTGGCCCTGGTGTGCGGGGTGCTGCTGGATGTACTGGAGGGCGCGGCGCTGGGCCAGAACACCTTTGCCCTGGCGGTGCTGGCCCTGCTCTGTGCATCTCTCTACCAGCGCCTGCGCCTGTTCAGCCTGTGGCAGCAGTCGGGGATGCTGTTCCTGTTGATTGGCATTCACCAGCTGATCTGCCAGTGGGTGCAGAACCTCGAGGGCGTGGGTGCGCGCTCGTTGCTGTTTTTGCTGCCGGCCTTTACCAGTGCCCTGCTGTGGCCGCTGGTGCTGCCGTTCCTGCGCGGCCTGCGTCGCCACTTCGAGGTGGCTTGAAATGAGCGAACTGGTACTGGCCTCCGCTTCCCCCCGGCGCCGGGAACTACTGGCGCAGATTGGGGTGCCCTGCAGGGTGCAGCCGGCGGCTATCGATGAGACGCCGCAGGCCGGCGAGGCCCCGGCAGACTATGTTCTGCGCATGGCTGAAGAGAAAGCCGCGGCGGTGGCAGCGACCCTGCCGCCCGCGGTCCCGGTACTGGCCGCCGATACCACTGTGGTCATCGAGGAGGATGTACTGGGTAAGCCCGCGGATGCGATGGACGCCCTGGCCATGCTGGCCCGGCTCAGCGGTCGTACCCACGAGGTGATGACGGCGGTCTGCCTGTCCCTGGACGGCGCCCTGCAGAGCGAGTGCGTGACCACGGAAGTCACCTTTGTCAGCCTCGACCGCGAGACCTGTGAAGCCTACCTCGCCACCGATGAGCCCTGGGACAAGGCCGGTGCCTATGCAATCCAGGGTCGCGGCGCGGTGCTGGTGAAGCGTATCCATGGCAGTTACAGCAATGTCGTGGGGCTGCCGCTGGCAGAAACCTGGCAACTGCTGCTGGCCCACGGGGTGGTCGCGGGTCTGGGCCCGGGTGATGCCTGAGCTGCGCCATCCGGGTTCGTCCCGGGGCATCCGGGGCGGGCGCCAGCCGCATCGCCCGGAACAGTTTGCTATGGTGCGGCTCTAAGGCTGTAGGCGCCTACCGGGAGTCGCTCCCCGGCAGCTAACCGCGAGACGAATTTGGAACACGCATTTCTGCACAAGCTTGGTCGGGTACTCTGGCGCGGCCTGGTGGTCACCATCGTGCTGCTGGCAGCGTACGTCAGCTTCGGGCGCCTGCTGATCGCGGCAGTGGATGACTACCAGCGCCCCATCCTGGATGCTTTGAACCAGCGCCTGCCCTTCAGTATCAGTGCCACGCGGGTCAGTGGCGAGTGGGTGTCCTTCAGCCCCGAACTGGTGCTGTCCGGCATGCGCCTGCATTTTCCGGCCGGGGACCGGACACCACTCGCGCTGGGAGAGGGACGCGCGCGGCTCAATATCCTCGGCAGCCTGGTCAGCGGCAACCTGCAGGTCAGCCGGCTGCGCCTGGACGGTCTCGACCTCTCCCTGTCGATGACCCCGGATGGTCGCTGGTACCTCCCCGGTATGCCGCTCTCGGATGGCAATCTGCTGCCCTGGCTGCGTCAGGTGCTGGTCAACGTGGAACAGCTCAGCCTGGGCGACACCCGCCTGCTGGCCACGCTGCCCGACGGCCGGCAGCGCGCCATGGGACTCGAGCTCCGCCTGAGTCGCGACGGCAGCGAGCGCCTGCTCAACGCTGTGGTGCGGGACTATGACGACGCCACCCGGATAGCGATCGCGGCCCGCGGCCTGGGCGACCTGTTTGCCGCTGACAGCCTGGAGGGCGAGCTGTACCTGGATGCCCGGGGGCTGGAGCTGGCGACACTCCCGGAGTGGCTTCCCGCCTTTGATATGCCCCTGCGGGCTGCGGGCAGGACGGACCTGGAGCTGTGGGTCGCCTGGGAGGAGGGACTGCCCCGGGTGGAGACCCGGGTCAGCGCCAGGGATGTGCGCCTGTCGGGGGGCAAGTCCGAGCCCTGGGAGTTCCCCGTGTCTGACCTGGATTTTAGCGCCACCGTACAGCGCGGGGACAACCGCTGGACCCTGTTTACCCGCGACCTGTCCCTGGGCCAGGCGGATACCCGGCTCGCGGTGCCGCGCCTGCAGGTAGACCTGTGGGGTGACTCCCTGCGCCTGCGCGCAGAGCAGGTGCCCCTGGCCCCGACCAGCCTGCTCTACGCGCGCCTGCCCGCGACCCCGCCGGCACTCGCCCAGGCCCTGGACGTGCTCGCCGCCGATGGCCAGCTGCAGCGGGTCGAGTTCAGCCTGGATGACCTCAACGCGCCGGCCCGTGGCTGGCAGCTGAGTGCGAACTTTGACCGGGTTGCGGTGGCGTCCTGGCGCGGTGCTCCGGGCATGCGCGAGGGCACCGGTTTTGTGAGCCTGTCCCCGGGGGAGGGGGAGGTGGTGCTGGACAGCCGCGACTTTGCCCTGACCTTCCCCACAGTGTATGCGGCCCCCCTGGAATATGAGGATATCCATGGCAAAGTCTACCTGGGCTGGGACCCTGCCGGTTTAACCCTGCGCAGCGGTTTGATCACAGCCGTGGACGAGCAGGGTCCCGCCCATGCCCTGTTCGCCCTGGACGTACCCTTCAGCGAGCGCGCCAGCGGCATCGAGATGGATCTGCTGGTGGGCCTGCAGGACGCCGACGCCGGTCACCGGGGCAAATACCTGCCGCAGGTGCTGGATGAGCGTTTGCTGGCGTGGCTGGGCGAGAGCGTCGATGCGGGCTGGATCGAGCGGGGCGGTTTTCTCTGGCGTGGCAGCCTGCGCTTGCAGGCGGCGCAGCTGCGCACGGTGCAGCTGTTTTTTCAGGTCCGGGATACCGCGCTGCAGTATCAGCCCGACTGGCCGGCCCTGCAGTCGCTGGACGGCCTGGTGCTGATCGACGATGCCAATGTCAGCGTCTGGGGCGAGCGCGCGAGCCTGTTCGATTCCGCTCTCACGCAGCTGTCGGCCGAAGCCTGGATGACAGACGATGGCAGTATGCACCTGGCTGTCGGCGGCGAAATGCAGGGTCCCGCGGCGGATGGCCTGGCCCTGGTGCGACAGTCCCCCCTGGCGGGGCTCACAGCCGGCACCTTTGACGCCTGGCAGGCGCCGCAGGGCGAACTGCAGACCACCCTGGACCTGCACCTGGACCTGGCGGGCAATTCCCCGGCGCAGGTGGATGTGCAGGCAGACCTGGCAAATGCCGAACTGCAGTTGATCCCCATGGGGCTGACTGTCGAGGAGGTGCACGCCCGCGTGCACTACAACAGCGGCACCGGCTTCCGCGCCGACGAACTGCGCGGGGCGCTCTGGGGCCAGCCGCTCAGCGGTACTCTGGCGCCGCTTCCCGGCGGCGGGCCCGAGAGCCTGGCCCTGGACCTGGAGGGCAGCCTGGTGGCCACTGCGATCGATGACTGGCTCGGTCTCGGGCAGAGCGGGCTTGCCGACGGCAGTGCGCCGGCGACCGCGAGCATCCGGGTGCAGGCCGGGGTGCCGCCGCGCCTGACCGTGACCTCGGCTTTACAGGGCCTGGCCCTGGACCTGCCGGCGCCCCTGCAGAAGCCGGCTGCCGAGACCTGGCCGCTGCGCCTGGGCCTGGAGCTGTCGGGGGACCGCCGCCAGCTGGACCTGGCCCTGGGACGCCGCCTTGAGGGTGCCCTCCTGCTCGACGGGAACTGGACCCTGCGCGGCGGCAATCTCGCCCTGCAGGACCGGGTGAAGCCGCCCCGTGACGGCGTGCTGCAGCTCAGCGGGCATGTCGCGCAGCTGTCGCCGGGGGCCTGGCAGGCGGCGCTCGCGCCCCTGTGGGAGCAGGAGCAGGGCCCGGCAGAGCGTCCCCTGCTGCAGGTAGACGGGCTCCTGGTCGACAGTCTCGCCCTGGGTGCGCTGGACTTGCGCGCGGTGATGATCGATGCCCGTGAGGCAGATACGGGCTGGTCCCTGGCGGCGGAGACCGACTGGCTGCAGGGGGAACTGCAGCTGGGTCCCGGGCTGGAACAGGGCACACTGCAGCTTGAGGTGCTGGATCTGGGCCGCACGCCATCTGGAGCGGTCACTCCGGGTGCCAGCAGCCCGCCCTCGCTCCCCGATCTGGAGGTCAGCATTGCCCGCCTGCTGCACGAGGGGCGGGAGCTCGGACAGCTACAGTTCAGGCTCAGCAGTGACGGTGAGACGCTGCGCGCGGCTGATGTCACCGGGCGCCTGGCGGGTATGACCCTGGCGCCCGAGGCGCCGGCGCAGCTGACCTGGCGGGGAGGTGATCCCGCGCGCACGGCGGTGGCGGGTGCCCTGACTTTTTCCGACCTGGGCGCGGTGTTGCAGCGCCTCGACTATCAGCCCATCGTGGATACCGACAGTGGCCGCTTTGAACTCGCCCTGTCCTGGCCGGGGTCACCGCGGGATTTCAGCCTGGCCGCGACCACCGGTAATCTGTTACTGGATATCGAGGAAGGGCGATTTCTGGATGCCCCGGCCACTACCTCCGGGACGCTACGCGTGGTGAGTATTTTCAATCTTGCGGAGATCGTGCAGCGCCTCAGTCTGAGCCATATGTTTGAGTCTGGCATCCCTTTCGATAGCATGGATGGCGAGCTTTATTTCCACGCGGGGACGGTAGAAGTGCCTGAGCTCGCGGTGCAGGGGGCCTCCAGCAGCTTTGCCTTCAATGCGGTCAGTCAGCTGGATAGCCGTGAATTGCAGGGTGAGTTGGTGGCGACCCTGCCGGTGGCCAACAACCTGCCCTGGGTGGCGGCGCTGGCGGGGGGGCTGCCGGTGGCGGCCGGCGTGTTCGTGGTGAGCAAGGTTTTCGAGAAACAGGTAAATCGTTTCTCCAGCGCGATCTACAGCATAGGTGGCACCTGGGACGATCCCGAGGTGAAGTTCAGTCGCATCTTCGATACCGGCGCAGCGCCGACCAGGGCGGCGCCGGCGCCAGACCCCAACAATCCGCGGGACCCCAACTCAACGCCGGGAGTTCCTCCCGCGGGGGAGTCGGTTGTGGACCCCTTCGCGGCCCAGCCCGAGGACGCCGCCGCAGAAGTGGTCGGCCCGGATTCTCCCTAGCAGCGCTGCTAGCTGCCCTCCCCGGGCCCCTGGAGTTCCCTCAGATAGCGAAACAGCTTGCGGCTGGCTGCTGGCGGCTTGCCGCGGGCAGCCTCGCGCTGGTGCTGCAACACCAGCTGACGCAGGTGCTGTCGATCCGCCGCCGGCCAGCGCGCCACGATCTCCTCGATACCCTTCAGCCCCTGTGCCAGGACCGCATCCCGCAACTCTTCCAGCTGGTGAAAGCGGTCGGCGTTCTCCCGCTGTTCGCGGTAGAGCGTGTCGAGGGCCGCCTCGATGGGTGCGGGGTCGATATTGCGCATCAGCTTGCCGATCAGCTGCAGGTGCCGGCGACGGGCACTGCGTGACTGGATATTGCGCGCCTCGGCGATAGCGGTGGCCAGCGCAGGGTCCTGCAGCGGTATCTGCTGCAACTGCTTGTCGCTCAGGCGCGTCAGGGTCTCCCCCAGCTCCTGCAGTGCCGTCATGCGGCGCTTGAGCTCGCTCTTGCTCGGGGCGTCGTCTGCGCTGTAGTCGTCTTCTTCAGGCATAGAACCAGGTCGCCAGGCCCAGGAAAGAAACAAAGCCCACCACGTCAGTGACCGTGGTGAGCACCACGCCGCCCGCCAGCGCCGGATCGATATCCATGCGCTTGAGCAGCAGCGGCAGCACGGCCCCGACGAAGCCGGCGGTGACCAGGTTGATGACCAGGGCGGCGGCGATGATCAGGCCGATATTCACATCATCAAACCACAGTGATGCCGCGACCGCTACAATCGCCGCCCACAGGACCCCATTCAACAGACCCACCCCCAGCTCGCGGTTGATCAGCCAGGCCTGGTTCTTGTTGCTCACCTGGCCCAGGGCCATGCCGCGCACCAGCACTGTGAGGGTCTGGGTGCCGGCGATCCCGCCCATGGAGGCGACGATGGGCATCAGCACCGCAAGGGCGACGACTTTCTCGATGGTGCCCTGGAAGACATTGATCACCGCGGCGGCGAGGAAGGCGGTGATCAGGTTGATGCCGAGCCAGGTGGCCCTGCGGTAGGTGGTGCGGAACACCGGGGCAAAGGTATCCACGTCTTCGTCCAGGCCGCCCATGGAGGTCAGCGAGTGGTTGGCGTCCTCGCGGATCACGTCGACCACGTCATCGATGGTGATGCGCCCCAGCAGCTTGCCCTCTTCATCGACCACGGGGGCCGAGACCCAGTCATTGCGCTCGAACAGACGCGCGACCTCATCGTCCTGCATGTAGGCGGGGATGGGCTCGATGTCGGTGTCCATCATCTCCCGCACCGAAGCGGAGGGGTCCGAGACCAGCAGGGTGCGCAGGGGCAGCAAACCGATAAACTGGTCATTGCGATTGACCACGATCAGGCTGTCGGTCATTGCCGGCAGCTCCTCGTGCCGGCGCAGATAGCGCAACACCACGTCCAGGGTCAGGCGGGCACGAATGGTGATCGTGTCCGTGTTCATCAGGCCGCCGGCGCTGTCATCCGGGTACTGCAGCACCCGTTCCAGGCGCGCCCGGTCCTGGTGGTCCATGGCATTGAGGACTTCCCAGGTGACCCGGTCCGGCAGTTGCTGGAGGATGTCGGCGACGTCGTCGTCATCCAGGTGGCCGGTAATCTGGGCTACCTCGCTGGCGTCCATGTCGCTGAGGAAGTGCACCCGCAGCTCATCGCTGAGCTCGTTGATGATGTCGCCCTCGTTTTCGAGGTCGACCAGTTGCCAGAGGATATGCCGGAACTTGGGTGTCGACGACTCCAGCAGGTGCGCCACGTCCCCGGGCGGCAGATCGTTCAGCATCCGCCTGACGTCTGCGAGGGTGCCGTCATCCAGCGCCTGGGTCAGGCGGTCGATCTGCTGCTGGGTTTTGGGCGTCTTCGTCTCGGCCATCAGACTCCTCCGGGGCGGGGAACGGCAGGTGTGCCGGCGCGAGTGATTATCCGGTAAAGGCGGTGCGACAACAACTTGGGGGTGGGGCTGGCGCCTTCGGGGAGGGCTTACTCTGCCTCGTCAAAGCGGTTGGCAATCAGGGTTTCGAGGGCATCGAGAGCTTCCTGCTCATCCTCGCCGTCGATATGCAGGTCCAGTACGGTGCCCTTGCCTGCCGCGAGCATCATCACCGACATGATGCTCTTGCCGTCGACCAGGTTGCCATCCCGCCCGGCTTGTATACGGCTGGAATAGCTCGCGGCACAGCCCACGAACTTGGCCGCCGCGCGCGCGTGCAGGCCGAGTTTATTGACAATGGTTACCTGGGTCTGGATCACGCCTGCAGCTCTCTGTGCCTGAGGTGGACCTGGGGGTAGTGCTGGTGATAGTGCCGGTAGAGCCGGTTCGCGAGGTATACTGACCGATGTTGCCCACCGGTACAACCCACTGCGATGGTCATGTAACTGCGATTGCTCTGGGCATAGCGCGGCAGCCAGCGGTCCAGGTATTCGCACAGACTTGCGTACAGCTCGGCGGTCATGGGCTGGGCTTCCAGAAACTCCCGTACCGGTTCATCCAGACCGCTCAGCATGCGCAGTTCCTTGACCCAGTGGGGGTTGGGGAGCAGGCGCACATCGAATACCAGGTCGGCGTCCGCCGGCAGGCCGCGCTTGAAGCCGAAGGACTGGATCAATATGGACATGCTGCCGCTGCTGTCGCCCAGCAGGCGCTGGCGGATGGCGTCGCGCAGCTCGTAGATGGTGAGCTGGCTGGTATCGAGCACCAGGGAGGCCTCGCTGGCAATCGGCTCCAGCAACTCGCGCTCCCGGGCAATGGCCTCCGCCAGCGGCATGTTCTCCCCGCTCAAAGGGTGGCGGCGGCGGGTTTCGCTGAAACGCTTGATCAACGCCCCTTCCTGCGCGTCGAGGAACAGCACCTGGGTCTGCATGTGCGCGGGCAGTGACTCCAGGATGGTGTTGAAATTCTGCAGGTCCCGCCAGGCGTTGCGGGCGTCTATACACACGGCGACGCCGCGAAAGTGGGCGAACTCCGCGCGTGTGGTCTCCTCCACCAGGGAGGGCAGTAGCGCCACCGGCAGGTTGTCGATGCAGTAATAGCCTTCGTCTTCGAGCTGATGCAGGGCGGTACTTTTCCCCGAGCCTGAACGACCGCTGATGATTACCAGTTGCATGATCTACCCATTATCCACAGTCGCCCTAATAGCTGTCTGCCCAGGTGGTGGCGACACGGTGCAGGCTGGTGGCATCGCCGGCCTCGCGCAGAGCTGCGCAGAAAGCCGACTGGCTGAACAGGCGTGCGATTTCCGCCAGGATATCCAGGTGCTGCTGTTGCGCCTCCCCCGGCACCAGCAGCACGAACAGGACGTCCACCGGCGCATTGTCAGGGGCGTCAAAGTCGATCGGTTCGTCCAGGGTAATCAGGCTGCCCAGGGGTGCCTGGCAGGTGTCTACCCGCGAGTGGGGAATGGCAATGCCGTTGCCCAGGCCAGTGCTGCCCAGCTTCTCGCGGGCAATCAGCTGGGTGAATACCTCGGTGTAGGGAAGTGTTTCCTGGTCATCGCTGATGAGTTTGGCGACGGTCTCGAACAGGCGTTTTTTACTGACCCCCTGCGCTTTGCAGAGCGTGCGAGCGGGGGTCAGGATGTCACTCAGGTTAGGCATATTGGCAGTCAGTGACCTCGCGCCTTTTCTTTGTGCTTGATGAGCTGCCGGTCGAGCTTGTCTGCCAGCGCGTCGATTGCCGCGTACATGTCCTCGGACTCCGCGGCGGCGAAAATGTCGGCGCCGGAAATATGCACCGTTGCTTCGGCTTTCTGGATCAGCTTTTCCACGATAAGGGTAACTTCGGTGTTGGTGATCTGGTCGAAATGTCGTTGCAGGCGTTCAAACTTGGTTTCCACGTATTCCCGCAGTGGCGGTGTGACGTCTACATGGTGACCGCTGACATTCAGTTGCATAGCTGACTCCTTCTTCTGAAAAGCCCGACAGGGGCCCGGTGCCGGGCGGGCTGCATCTGCCCACCCGTTTTTTCATTCTAGACCAATCTCTTGCGCTCGTTTGAGGGGGGTATGTACAGCGTATCCCGGTACTTGGCCACGGTGCGTCGCGCCACCTGGATACCCTGCTCCTCCAGCAGTTGGGTGATCTTGCTGTCGCTCAGGGGCTTGCGTGGATTCTCTGCCGCTACCAGCTTCTTGATGAGTGCCCGGATTGCGGTAGAGGAGCATTCGCCGCCGCTTGTGGTGCCCACGTGACTGGAAAAAAAGTACTTGAGCTCGAAGATACCGCGGGGAGTGTGCATATATTTGCGAGTGGTGACCCGGGAAATGGTGGACTCATGCATGTCCACGTCCTCGGCGATGTCATGCAGTACCAGGGGTTTCATCGCCTCTTCGCCGTACTCCAGAAAGTTGCGCTGGTGCTCCACGATCTTGCTCGCCACTTTCATCAGCGTCTCATTGCGGCTCTGCAGGCTCTTGAGGAACCAGCGCGCTTCCTGCAGGTTGTCCTTCAAGAAAGTGTTATCGCTGCTGTTGTCCGCCCTTTTGATCAGGCTGGCATAGTCACTGTTGATGCGCAAGCGGGGTGCGATATCGGGGTTCAGCTCGACGCGCCAGCGGCCCTCGTGCTTGCGTACAAACACGTCCGGCACCACGTACTCGGTGTCGTCAGCGCCGGCGGACTGTCCCGGGTTGGGATCCAGGCTGCGCAGCAGGGCCAGGGCATCGCTCAGCTGTGCCTCCGTCATCCGGGTGCGGCGCATGATCTGGCGATAGTCGCCACTGCCCAGCTGGCTCATGTGCCGGCTGACCAGCTGGCGCGCCTGCTCCAGCTGCGGGGTATCCGGGGGTAATTGACCCAGCTGCACCAGCAGGCACTCCTGCAGGTCCCGGGTGCAGACCCCGGCGGGCTCGAACTGCTGCAGGCAGTGCAGGACCGCCACGACCTCGTCCATATCCACGTCCAGGTCCGCAGCCAGCATCTCGTGGATATCCTCGAGGGGGGTGCTCAGGCGGCCGCTGGCGTCGGTGGCGTCGATAATGGCGAGGGCGATCACACGGTCGACGTCCGACAGCCGGGTCAGGTTAAGCTGCCACCGCAGCTGCTCCTGCAGGGACTCGCTGTGGCTGTTGCGGTCGTCGTAGTCGGCGTCGCCGCCATCGTCGCTGGGAGGCGGCGGCGAGGAGGAAGAGGGCAGCAGATCGTCCCACTGGGTATCCACGGGGAGCTCATCGGGCATGGAAGTCTGCCACTCCTCACCGCTATTGGCTTCCCGTGTGGCCTGTTCGAGCTTTTCCAGGGGGCCGTCGCCGCTGGTGACCAGCGGGTCCTCCAGGCGCTGGTCGTTATCCTGCTGGGGGGCCTCGTTTTCTTCCTCTACCAGCTCCAGCAGGGGGTTGCTGTCCAGGGTCTGCTGGATTTCCTGCTGCAGGTCCAGGGTGCTTAGCTGCAGTAGCCGGATGGCCTGTTGCAGCTGTGGCGTCATGGTCAGCTGCTGCCCGATCTTGAGCTGTAGCGACTGCTTCATGCGGATAGTCTGTAAACGCTGGCTGCCACGGTTCTGCTTGCTGCTCTTATCGCTGCGGAAATTTGAGTTTAGCCCCGGGGCGGGCGTGAGAGCAACTGATGGCGCGAATATTGCTTGTCAGGGCGGGGCCTGCGAATCACAGCCGGAACTGGTCTCCCAGGTAGACCCTGCGCACGTTTTCGTTGTCGAGGATCGCCGCGGTATCGCCCTCGGCGATGATGTGGCCCTCGCCGACAATGTAGGCATTCTCGCAGATATCCAGGGTGTCACGGACATTGTGGTCGGTAATCAGTACGCCAATACCGCGGTCCCGCAGCTGGCGGATGATCTGCTTGATGTCATTGACCGAGATCGGGTCCACCCCGGCAAAGGGCTCGTCCAGCAGGATAAAATCCGGCTCGGTGGCCAGGGCCCGGGCAATCTCGACCCGGCGCCGCTCGCCCCCGGACAGGGCCTGGCCCAGGCTGTCACGCAGGTGGTCGATGTGAAACTCCTGCAACAGCGCGCTGCAGCGCTGCTCCCGTGCTGCCCGGTCCAGGTCCGGACGGGTCTCGAGGATCGCGAGGATATTGTTGCCCACGCTCAGCTTGCGGAATACCGAGGCCTCCTGGGGCAGGTAGCCGATGCCCCGTCGGGCGCGCTCGTGCATGGGCAGGGGCGTGATGTCCTCGCCATTGAGCACAATCTGGCCCTGATCGGCGCGAATAATGCCCACGATCATGTAGAAGCAGGTGGTTTTGCCGGCACCGTTGGGGCCCAGCAAGCCCACGATCTGGCCGCTCTCGAGGTGCAGGGAAACATCCTGCACCACCTGTCGGCCGCGGTAGGCCTTGGCCAGGTTATTCGCCGTCAGTTGCGCCATTGGCACCTGCGGCGGAATTGCTGTCATTGGGGTCGGGCGCCGTCGGCTCGGCGTCGGGCAGGTTGCGCGCCGGAATCACCACCTCAACGCGGTTGCGGGAGCCCGCATCGGGGGTGGAATCAGCGCGCACCAGCTGCTCGGTGATCAGGTATTCGATTGAGTCCCCGGTCACCGTAGAGCCATCCTGTTCGATACTGGCATTGACCGTGAGCAGCACCCGCTCGCCGGCCTTGAAGTACTCTATGCGCTCGGCCCGCGCGTGCATCAGGCCCTGCCCGGGCTCCGGCTGCTGTTGCATGTGCGCGGGGCTGCCCTCGGCCAGGATCCGTTCCGCATCCCGTACCGCGTGAAACACCGTGAGCTTGCGCGCATCAATCTGCATGCTGCCCTGGCGCATCTTGACGTTGCCCTGGTACACGGTAAAACCCTGTTTTTCATCGCGGATCGCCTGATCCGCGGTAATCCGGATGGGCTGTTCGCGATCTTCGGGCAGGGCCTGCACCAGCCCGCACGCGGCCCATAGCAGCAGGGCCGACAGCAGCTGCTGCATGCCGCGGCGTTCAGGGCCGGGAAGGTACATAGGTACTCTCCACGTTGGGTCCCATTTCCACGCGCTCCTCGTCAAGGTAGGCCACCATGCCTTCGGCCCGGATACGGTTGTCGCCCTCGGTCACGGTGACCGGTACCCGGGCCGTTGCCGTGCGCCGGTTCATGTCGATGGTCATTATCCTTGTCGCCAGCTCCGCCCCGGTCTGGTCATTGTTCAGCAGGACCTGCCGGCGCAGCGTCAGCGTATTGGGCCTGTGCTTCAGCCGGCCCCATTCCGCCTGCGCGGACCAGGTGCGGTCGTTGCCATCGTGGGAGTATAGTCGCGGCTGTTCCAGTTCTGAGACATCGCGGCGGGCAAAATATTCCGCTCGCTGGGCTTCCAGGACCTCGGTCAGCACGCCCGCTTCGTTGTAGGACCAGCTGCGAGGCTCCTCCAGGTAAGTCTGCGCCAGGGCCATTTGCCGCTTGACCACGTCGGCGTCCGCCATCGGGTTCCCGCCCGGGCGCCAGTAATAGCTCGCCAGCAGCGCGAGTACCAGGGCCAGGAAAAGCGGCAGACTGCCCCTGCGCATCAGCGGTAGCCCGCTTCCAGCCCGGCCAGTTCGTCCCGCGCCGCGAGGATGAATTCGCAGGCCTCGCGTACCGCACCGGCGCCGCCGGGCAGGCTGGCCTGCCAGTCCGCTGCCGCTGTCACCGCGGGCGTCGCGTCCGCCACGGTCATCCCCAGCCCGGCGACAAGAATGGCGCCGAGATCCGGCAGGTCGTCACCCATGTAGGCGCAATCTGCCGGGGTGAGCCCGAGGCTGTCACAGAGTTCCTGCAGGGCCTCGCGCTTGTCCTCGCGGCCCTGCACCACCCGTTCGATACCGAGTTCCGCGGCGCGCCGGTTCACGATCTCCGACTGCCGGCCGGTGATGATGGCAACCTCGACGCCGCTGCGCTGGAGCAGCTTGATGCCCAGTCCGTCGCGGATATTGAAAGCCTTGAACTCCTCGCCGTTGTTGCCGTAGACGATGCGTCCGTCGGTGAGCACCCCGTCCACGTCCAGGGCCAGCAAGCGCACTTGGCGGGCGCTGTCTTCGGCTTTCCGGGGGTCAGTCATCTCAGGCGATCCCCGCGTGCAGCAGGCTCATCAGGTGCACGACGCCCACCGCCCGGCCTTCCTCCATGACCACCAGCGAAGTGATCTGGTTCTCTTCCATGATGCGCAGCGCTTCGGCTGCCAGCATGCCCGGGTGCGCCTGCTTCGGCCCCCGGCTCATCAATTCCATGATCCGCGTGGCGTTGATGTCCACGCGCTGGTCCAGCGCCCGGCGCAGGTCGCCGTCGGTGAAGATGCCCGCCAGACGGCCGTCGCCGCCGTGGACCGTGGTCATGCCCAGCCCCTTGCGACTGATCTCCAGCAGGGCCTCGGCGAGGGGCGTGTCTTCGGTGACCCGGGGGACGTCATCGCCCACGCGCATCACGTCTTCGACCTTGAGCAACAGCTTCTTGCCCAGGGTGCCGCCCGGATGGGAAAAGGCAAAGTCCTCGGCGGTGAAGCCGCGCAGTTCCAGCAGGGCAATGGCGAGGGCGTCACCCATCACCAGGGCAGTGGTGGTGCTGGAGGTCGGTGCGAGGTCGAGGGGGCAGGCCTCGGTTTCCACGCCGGTATCCAGGTGGGCGTCGCTGGCTTTTGCCAGCGGCGACCCCGGGTTGCCGGTCATGCTGATAAGGGGTGTGCCGAGGCGCTTCAACAGCGGTAGCAGGGTAACCACCTCGGGGACGTTGCCGCTGTTGGACAGGGCGATCACCGAGTCATCCCGGGTAATCATGCCCATGTCCCCGTGGCTGGCCTCGCCGGGATGCACGAAGTGGGCCGGGGTGCCGGTACTGGCGAGGGTGGCAGCGATCTTGCGCGCAATGTGGCCGGACTTGCCCATCCCGGTCACGATCACCCGGCCGCGGGTGGCCAGCAGCAGTTCACAGGCGCGATCAAAGCTCTCGTCGATGCGACCCGCAAGGGCGCGCACGGCATCAGCCTCCATTTGAATGGTGCGCTGTGCCGAAGTGCGGGGCGAGCTGGAGTCGTTGTCTGGCATCGGCGGATATCCCTAGCGGGTCAGGTACAGCCAGTAATAATACAGCGCGTAAATGGTGACTAACAGCACCCCGACGGTGCGGCCTATGTAGGCGTGACCGGGAGGGGCGCGCTTGCGCTTGCGCCCGGTGTAAATGGCCAGCGCCAGCAGGGCGGTCATCACCGACATGGTGGCGTAGTCCCTGGGCAGAACCTGGGCATCCAGTATTTCCGGCCTTATCAGGCCGGGGATGGCCATCACCGCCAGCAGGTTGAACAGGTTGGAGCCGATCACGTTGCCCACCGCAATCTCGGTATGGCCGCGCAGGGCGCTGGCGATGGTGGCGGCCAGTTCCGGCAGGCTGGTGCCGATAGCGACGATGGTCAGGCCAATGACCAGCTGTGACACGCCCAGGAACTCGGCGACCTCACTGGCGCCCCAGACCAGCATGCGCGAACTGCCGATCAGCAGGGACAGACCGAAGAGAAAGGTCAGCCAGGCGCGCAGGGGGCGCAGGTGGGGGAGCACATCATCGCCCGCTTCGGTCACCAGTACGGCAGACTCGTCCTGGTAGCGCACCATCTGGATCAGGATAAAGGCCAGTGCACTCAGCATCAGGATACCGTCGATCCGGGACAGTTCGCCGTCCAGGATCAGCAGGCCCACGCCGAGGGTGACCAGCAGCAGTGACGGCAGCTCCTTGCGCATGCAGCTCGGGTGCACGCACATGGGGGCCACCAGCACCGTAGTGCCCAGGACCAGGCCGATATTGGCAATATTGGAGCCAATGGCATTGCCGATAGCCAGCTCGCCGGCGTCCGATAATGTAGCGGTGATGGAAACCAGGATTTCCGGTGCAGAGGTGCCGATGGAGACGATGGTGAGGCCGATGATAATTGGCGACAGGCCAAGATTCTCGGCGATCGACGCGGCGCCCGCGACGAACAGGTCTGCACTCCACACCAGTAAGATGAACCCCGCCACGATGGCAGCGGTAGCTAACAACATAAAGCCTGTTTCCTGTTACAGTATGCGCCGCGCAATTCCGGGGGGCTGCCGCCGGGGATACCGCCTTCGGGGATACCGCCCTCGGGAACTGCCGAAGCGCACATGCTGTCTTACCGGAGACGGAAGCGCCGCTGGCCGGGATGGTGCGCTGTGCGCGCAGAGCCGGATTATACAGGGGCTAACCTTACAGAGAAGAACAATTTGGAGCAAAGGACGTGAAGCTATTTTCTTTTACCGGCTATGGCTACCTGCTGCTCGCAGCCGCGCTGCTGGCGGGCGGCGCCCGGGCCGAGACGACGGCAAACAGCGCCCACGAAGTGGTGCGCGAGACCACCGAGGCGGTCATGGAAGCCGTGACCGAAGCCAAGGCGGGGGATGAGGTGACCGAGGCCTATTACCGGGAAATCCAGTCGCTACTGGACCCCGTGGTGGATTTTCGCGGTTTCGCCCGCGGCGTCATGGGGCCCTACGCCACCAGCGCCCGCTACCGCTCCCTGGATCAAGCTGGCCGGGAAAAGCTGGCGGCCCAGCTGGACCGTTTCACGGAAGTGATGCGCGAGGGCCTGGTGCGTACCTACAGCAAGGGCCTGCTGGCCTTTGGCGGTTCCCGCATTGAGGTGGCGGAGCCCGAGGGCGGCGATGCGGGCAGGGATTCCAGGGAGACGGTGCAGCAGTTGATTTTCAAGGAGGGCAGCGAGCCCTACGTGGTGCTCTACCAGATGGGCCGCGATCGCGATGGCAGCTGGAAGCTGCGCAACATGATTATTGAAAACGTCAATCTGGGTGAAATCTACCGCAGCCAGTTTGAGTCCTCCGCCCGCCAGTATAACGGTGACCTGGACAAGGTGATCGCTAACTGGTCTGCGGTGGACCTGGACGCCTGAAGCCCGATACCGGCCTCGCTATCAGGGTTTGTTTCTCCTAAAATACGCGCTTTTGACTGGCCGGGGGCAGTTTCAGCCCGGCGCGCGAGGAGACAATTATGGATGCTGCCACCGTGACCGCCCTGTTGCAGGACAAGCTCGAGGGCTGCGAAATCCACGTCGAGGGGGAAGGTAACCGCTACGATATCACCGTCGTCGGCGAGATCTTCGCCGACATGCGGCCGGTCAAAAAGCAGCAGCTGGTCTATGCCGGTCTCAGCGAGCAGATCGCCGATGGCAGCATTCACGCGGTGAACATCCGCACTTTCACCCCCGAACAGTGGCAGGGGATGGCCTGATTCCCTTCGCCGCGGAGACAACGTGGACAAATTACTGATCAAGGGCGGTCGCCAGTTGCATGGCGAGCTGCGTATTTCCGGCGCCAAGAACGCGGCGTTGCCGATCCTGGCCGCCACCTTGCTGAGCAAAGAGCTGGTCACCATTCGCAACCTGCCGCACCTGCACGACATCACCACCATGATCGAGCTGCTGGGCTGCATGGGCGTGGAGCTGACCATCGATGAGAAATTGAGCATTGAGGTGAACGCCAGCACCATTCGCGAGTTCTCCGCGCCGTACCAGCTGGTAAAAACCATGCGCGCCTCGATTCTTGTGCTGGGCCCGATGCTGGCACATTTCGGCCAGGCCCGGGTGTCCTTTCCCGGCGGCTGCGCGATTGGCAGCCGGCCCGTGGACCTGCACCTGCGCGGACTGGAGGCCATGGGCGCCCGGATAAGCGTCGAGGGCGGTTATATC
Source organism: Sediminihaliea sp. (assembly GCA_965222335.1). Classification (GTDB taxonomy): domain Bacteria; phylum Pseudomonadota; class Gammaproteobacteria; order Pseudomonadales; family Halieaceae. Next base: position 3,175,651 of record OZ244944.1, read on the forward strand.
AATGCGGAAACCGACGGTCGCCTGCAGGGTGCGCGCATCCTCATGGAGACGGTCACCGTGGGCGGCACCGAGAACATCATGATGGCGGCGACCCTCGCCGAGGGGCAGACGGTGATCGAGAACGCCGCCCGGGAGCCCGAAGTGGTGGACCTGGCCCAGTGCCTGCTGGCCATGGGCGCCAGGATTCGTGGCCACGGCACCGACACGATCGTGATCGACGGCGTGGAGGCGCTGCACGGCTGCACCTATGACGTGATGCCGGACCGGATCGAGACCGGCACCTACCTGGTGGCCGCCGCGGCTACCCGGGGGAGCATCAGCCTGCGCGGGACCTGCCCGGAGTACCTGGAAGTGGTCCTGCAGAAACTCGAGGAGGCGGGTGCCGAGGTGGAGGCCGGGGATGACTGGGTGCGCCTGGACATGCACGGCAGGCGACCGCGGGCAGTGAATATCAAGACCGCGCCCTATCCCGGCTTCCCCACAGATATGCAGGCCCAGTTCACGGCCATGAACGCGATTGCCGAGGGCACCAGCACGGTGACCGAAACCGTGTTCGAGAATCGCCTGATCCAGACCCACGAGATGAACCGCATGGGCGCGCACATCGTGATCGAGGGCAATACCGCGATCATTACCGGGCAGGAGCACCTCGAGGGCGCCCCGGTGATGGCCACCGACCTTCGCGCCTCTGCCAGCCTGGTGATCGCGGGCCTGGTCGCGCGGGGCGAGACCTGTGTCGACCGGATCTACCACATCGATCGGGGCTACGAGTGTATCGAGGAAAAGTTGCAACAGCTGGGCGCGGACATCCGCCGCCTGGCGGAGTGAGCGGGGGAGCCTGTCGATGAGTCGTGCGTTGACCCTGGCCCTCACCAAGGGGCGGATTCTCAAGGAGACCCTGCCCCTGCTGGCCCGCGCCGGTATCGAGCCGGTCGAGGATGTGGACAAGAGTCGCAAGCTGGTCTTCGACACCACCTGGCCGGGACTGCAGCTGGTGATCCTGCGGGGTACCGATGTGCCCACCTACGTGCGCCACGGCGCGGCGGATATCGGCGTCGTGGGCAAGGACATCCTGCTCGAGCACGGCGCCGAGGGGCTTTATGAGCCGCTGGACCTGGGCATCGCGCGCTGCCGCCTGATGACCGCCGGGCCGGTGGGCTGGCAGGGTGGCGGCGCACGCGTGCGTGTGGCGACCAAGTTTGCCAATATCGCCCGCGACTATTTCGCCCGCCAGGGAATTCATGCCGACGTGATCAAGCTCTACGGCGCGATGGAACTTGCGCCAATGATGGACCTCGCCGACCTGATCGTGGACATCGTCGATACCGGCAACACCCTGCGTGCCAACGGCATGGAGCCGCTGGCGGAAATCGCCCGGGTGAGTTCCCGCCTGGTGGTGAACAAGGCCGCCATGCGCGCAAACCACGCCCGCATCCAGGAGATTGTCGATCGTCTGGCTGAGGCGGTGGCAGAGGGGGAGGCAGCCTGATGCGTCGCCTCGACAGCGCCGCCCCCGATTTCGACGCCCGCCTCGAGGCGCTGACCGCCTGGGAGGAAAGCCTGGATCGTGAGGTGGAGACCACGGTGCGGGAGATTATCGCCGGGGTGCGACAGCGGGGCGACGACGCGCTGCTGGAGTACACCGCCCGCTTTGATCAGTTGCACGCTGACTCGGTGCTTGACCTGGAAGTGAGCCAGGCGCGGCTGCAGAAGGCGCTGGCGGCGATTCCGCCGGTCCAGCGCGAGGCCCTGGAAACCGCGGCCCTGCGAGTGCGTGAGTACCACGAACACCAGCGCCAGGCGTCCTGGTCCTACGAGGACGCCGGCGGTAATCGCCTGGGCCAGCAGGTCACTCCGCTGGACCGTGCAGGCATCTACGTGCCGGGCGGCAAGGCCAGCTACCCCTCGTCCGTGCTGATGAATACCCTGCCGGCGCGGGTCGCCGGGGTGGGCGAGGTGGTCATGGTGGTTCCGGCGCCAGGGGGCGAGCTGAACGACCTGGTGCTCGCCGCCGCGGCGATCGCCGGGGTCGACCGGGTGTTCACCCTCGGCGGTGCCCAGGCCATCGCGGCGCTGGCCTATGGCACTGCCAGCGTCCCCGCGGTAGACAAGATCGTCGGCCCCGGGAACATTTTTGTGGCCGCGGCAAAACGCCAGGTGTTCGGCCAGGTGGGCATCGACATGATCGCCGGGCCGTCGGAGATCCTGGTGATCTGTGATGGCAGCACCGAGCCGGACTGGGTGGCGATGGACCTGTTCTCCCAGGCCGAGCACGACGAAAATGCCCAGGCGCTGCTGCTGTGTCCCGATGCGGCCTATCTGGACCGGGTGGAGGCGAGTATCGCCCGCCTGCTACCGGAGATGGCGCGCAGCGAGATTATCGCGCGTTCGCTCGAGGACCGGGGCGCGCTGATCCTGACCCGGGACCTTGCCGAGGCCGTGGCGATCAGCAACCGCCTGGCACCGGAGCACCTGGAGTTGTCGGTGGCGGACCCGGAGGCGCTGCTGGCGCAGGTGCGTCACGCCGGGGCGATCTTTATGGGGCCCTACACCACCGAGACCCTGGGGGACTACTGCGCCGGGCCCAACCACGTGCTGCCCACCTCACGGAGCGCCAGGTTCTTCTCTCCGCTGGGGGTGTACGACTTCCAGAAGCGCAGCTCGGTCATTCACTGCAGCGAGGCCGGTGTGCAGGCTCTGGGGCGCGTGGCCTCGGTGCTCGCCAGGGGAGAGCAACTCACCGCCCACGCCCGCAGCGCGGAGCTGCGACTCAAGGACGACTGAGGCGAATCAGGCGCTGGGTGACTGGCGCAGGGTGCCGACGATGGCGTGCAGCTCCAGGGTCTGCTGCTTGCGCCGTACAGTGACATCGATCACTTCCCCGGGGCGCAGCATCGCGATCCGGTGCATGGTGCGCCGGCCGTCGCTGATGGGCTCGCCGTCGATGTGGGTGATGATATCGCCGAGCTGCACGCCCGCGCGCTGGGCCGGGCTGTCCTCGGCCAGGCTGGCGACAACCAGCGCCTGACCGGTGCCCGAGCCATCCTCGATGCGCCGTACCGGCTCCACGCTGACCCCCAGCCAGCCGCGAATCACCTCACCGTAGTCAATCAGGTCCTGCATCACGAACACCGCCAGGTTGACCGGGATCGCCAGACTGATGCCGATGCCGGTGGGGGAGGTCGCGCGGCCCTGCTCTCCGGCGGTGTAAATCAGGGTATTGATGCCGAGCAGGCGACCGCGGCTGTCGATCAGGGCGCCCCCGGAGTTGCCCAGGTGAATAATGGCGTCCGTCTGGATGTAGTCCTCGTAGTAGGTGCTGCGACTCTGCCGCGGGAAATAGCGCCCCAGGGCGGAGACGATGCCCTGGGTGACGGAGTTACCGAAGCCCAGTGGATTGCCAATCGCCAGCACCACGTCGCCCACGCGGGTGTCGTCGGAATCCCCCAGGGCCACGGGCTGCAGGTCCGGAAGGTCGATCTTGAGCACTGCGAGGTCGGTGGCGGGATCGGTGCCGACCACCGCCGCCTTGGCCAGGCGCCCGTCATGCAGCAGCACCTGGATGGCGTCGACATCGCTGATCACATGGTTGTTGGTGAGGATATGACCCGCCTCGGTCATGATCACGCCCGAGCCCAGTGATTCCTCGACCCGCTGCCGCGGCGCCCGGGGCGCGGCATAGCGACCGGGAAACAGGGTGTCTGCCAGGGGGCGTCGCTCCTGTATCAGCTTGGCGGTGTAGATGTTGACCACTGCCGGGCTGGCACTGCGCACCGCTGCTGCGTAGCTGACCGATTCCGGGGGTACCGTATCCCCGCCGTTGCCCCCGGGCAGGGCGAGACGGTCGAGAATCAGCAGTGCCGCCAGCAGACCGGCGATCGCCGGCCAGGTAATAAATTTGAGTAGGTCTTTCATGGGTCCGCTGTGTGAGGTCTGCGCCTGCATTGTATATGATGCGCACTGTGGGTGTCCCGACCGCGGCTGCTGCGCCGCTGACGCCCACCGCTGCATCCGAGGAGAAACTATGGCCGTTACCCTGCGCGAATTACACCGTGCGCTGGAGGACCTGCTGGAGCCCTGGCGCTACCGTGACTACTGTCCCAATGGTCTCCAGGTGGAAGGCCGCGACCAGGTCGCGCGCCTGGCCACGGGCGTGACCGCCAGCCAGCGCCTGCTGGACGCGGCGGTCGAGTGGGGCGCCGATGCGATCCTGGTGCACCACGGCTATTTCTGGAAGGGCGAGCCAGCGCCGGTCGTGGGCATGAAGCGCCGCCGGCTGGCCACCCTGCTGGGCCATGAAGTGAGCCTGCTGGCCTACCACCTGCCGCTGGATGATCACCCGGAACTGGGCAACAACGCCTGCCTGGGTAGGCTGCTGGGCTTCGACGGTACCGAGCCCCTATTCTCGGAGGGCGGCGTGGGCAGCATCGCCACCCTGACCAGGCCGACGACCGCGGGTGAAGTGCTGGCCAGCCTGCAGGCACTGACCGCGCGGGAACCCCTGCACATCGGGGATGCGGCGCAGGCGGTAAGCCGGGTCGCCTGGTGCACCGGCGGTGCCCAGGGCTTTATTGACCAGGCCCTGGCCCGGGGCGCAGACCTGTACATCACCGGTGAGGCCTCGGAGCAGACTGTGCATACTGCCCGGGAGGAGGGCATCGGGTTTATCGCTGCGGGGCATCACGCCACCGAGCGCTACGGGGTGCAGGCGGTGGGAGAGGCGATGGCGACGCGCTTTGGCCTGTCCCACCAGTTCTTTGATATGCCGAACCCGGTGTAGTCGGGCCGGGTTCGGTTGGGCCGCATTCGGTCGGGCCGCGTAGGTTGGGCCGCATTCGGTCGGGCTGCGTAGGTCGGGCCGCGTAACTTGCAGCCGCCTCGGGTGCTCAGTCCTGCTCGCTTTCCTTGCGCGCCCTGGCCGCGGGCGACGTGGCGCTGCGCTCGAGGCCAAACTCCTCGTTCAGCATGCCCTTCTCCTCGGGCGAGGCCTTGGGGGCGTAATCCAGCGGCGGTTTGATATGGGCCAGGTGGGCCGGAATCTCGGCGTCATCGCCGGCGCGTTCGAGGCGCTCCATCGCCACCGGCCCCTGGCCGTGGCAGAGCTCTGACGCGCCCGCGGCGAGGTGATTGTGCACCTCCCGGTAGCTGTCGGTCAGATTGTTCAGCAGCTTGGCGCTGCGGGTAAAGTGTTCTACGACCTCGTCCTCGTAGGCCCGCTTGTCCTGCATTACCTGGTCCAGCTTGCGCTCGACCTCGCGGTACCTGCGGCTGTCCGCGGAGCTGCGGCGACCGATCAGGGCACCCACCCCGAGCCCGATCAGCAGGGCGACAATAGCGGCGACAATGGTTTCGCTTGACACAAACAGGTCCTCTCACGGCGGGTATCTGGATCAGGAGGGCAGTATACCCGAATCATCCCGGGACTAAAGCGTTGCTGCGCCTGTGAGTGCAGTGGTCCGGCGTTGCCTCCGCTGCGGCCGCTGGGTAAAGTGGCGCTCTTCCCCGAGACCGGATGCCAGAGCCCACTTGACCAGTAGCCACGCCAGCCCCCTGCAGCGATACCAGGCCGACCTGAAGCGGGAGGGCTTCAGCCACGACCCGGCCCAGGAGCGTGCGGTGATCAAGCTGCAGGACCTGTACATGCGCTTGCTCGCGCGCCGTCGCCTGGAAGGCGGCAAACTGCGCCGGGCCATGCGGCGTCTGCGGGGCCAGGTGCCGGAACCAGAGCGCGGCCTGTACTTCTGGGGCGGCGTGGGGCGCGGCAAGACTTACCTGATGGATACTTTTCACGAGAGCCTGCCGCTGGAAAACAAGCTGCGTGTGCACTTTCACCGCTTCATGCAGCGGGTCCATGCAGAACTGAAGACCCTGGAAGGGGAGAAAAACCCGCTGGAGATCGTCGCCGACGGTCTCGCCGCCGAGGCCTGTGTGGTTTGCTTCGATGAATTTTTCGTCACCGATATCGCCGATGCCATGATTCTGGGCAGCCTGATGGAGGCGCTGTTCGAGCGCGGCGTGACCCTGGTCGCCACCTCCAATATCGAGCCCGCGAGGCTTTACGAGAACGGCCTGCAGCGGCAGCGCTTCCTGCCGGCGATCGCCCTGATCGAGAAACATACCGAGGTGATGAAGCTGGATTCGGGCGTGGATTACCGCCTGCGCACCTTGCAGCAGGCAGAGTTGTATCACTACCCCCTGGACGAGGCGGCGGACGTCAGCCTGCGCGACAGCTTCGAGCAGCTGGCCCCGGAGCCGGGGAAGCACTGGGAGCGGATCCAGGTCAACGGCCGCTACCTGACCTGCCGCTGCCTCGCTGACGATGTCGCCTGGTTCGATTTTCGCGAGCTGTGCGAAGGTCCTCGCTCGCAAAATGATTATATTGAGCTGGCGCGAGTGTTCCATGCCGTGTTAATTTCCGGGGTCCCCGCGCTGGGGGTCGATAATGACGATGCGGCGCGGCGCTTTATCAACCTCGTCGACGAGTTCTACGACCGCTGTGTAAAGCTGGTGATTGCTGCTGACAAGCCCCTCCTGGAGCTGTACCAGGGCGGGCGCCTGGCGTTTGAGTTCCAGCGCACCGTGTCCCGGCTGCAGGAGATGCAGTCAACGGAATATCTGGGGCGGGAACATCGACCCTGAGACATGTCGCTTAAGGCGATAGGCAGCACCCCGGGAAGAGCGCCGGGGATGGTTTTGTGACCGGATTTTCTTTTGGAATCCGGCTTGAAAAGCCCCGGTCGATTAAGTAGTATTCGCGCTCTCAAAATTGGAGCCTTCCAAGAGGCGGTTATTGATGAAAACTTTTAGTGCCAAAGCTCAAGACGTGTCCCGCGACTGGTTCGTGGTGGACGCCGCTGACAAGACCCTGGGGCGTCTGGCCAGCGAGATTGCGCACCGTCTGCGCGGCAAGCACAAGGCGGAATATACCCCCCACGTGGACACCGGCGACTACATCGTGGTGATCAACGCGGAGAAAATCCGGGTGACGGGCGCCAAGGCGACGGACAAGATGTACCACCACCACACGGGCTTCCCCGGTGGTCTGAAGTCCATGTCCTTCGAGAAACTGATCGACAAGGCTCCGGAGCGTGTGCTGCAGGGCGCGGTCAAGGGCATGCTGCCGCGCAACCCGCTGGGTCGTGCCATGTTCAAGAAGTTGAAGGTGTACGCCGGCAGTGCGCATCCGCATTCCGCGCAGCAGCCGCAAGAACTGAATATTTAACGGAATCCATCTATGTCAGCTACCCAATATTACGGAACCGGTCGCCGCAAGACGTCTACTGCGCGCGTTTTCCTGAAAAGCGGTGCCGGTGCCATCACGGTCAACAAGCGCCCTCTGGACCAGTACTTCGGCCGCGAAGTGGCGCGCATGATCGTGCGTCAGCCGCTGGAACTGGTGGACCTGGCGGAAAAGTTTGACATCAACGTCTCGGTAGCTGGCGGCGGCAGTTTCGGCCAGGCCGGGGCGATTCGCCACGGCATCACCCGCGCGCTGATGGAGTATGACGAGTCCCTGCGCGGCACCCTGCGCGGCGCCGGCTATGTCACTCGTGACGCCCGGGCCGTCGAGCGCAAGAAGATCGGCCTGCGCAAGGCGCGCAAGCGTCCTCAGTTCTCCAAGCGTTAATGGCGTCCGGCCCCCGGCCGGTGCCCGCGCGAATTCGAACCGAAAGCGTCCGGCCCCAAAAGGCCGGACGCTTTTTTATGTACAGGATGTACGGTACGCCGCGAGAGCCAGGGATGGCGGCAGCGGCGAGCCATGGGCCACTGCCCAACACAGAAATTGGGGACGGATACCAATTTCGCCCCGAAAATAGGTATCCGTCCCCGTTTTAGCGAGGTATCCGTCCCCAATTTCGCGGCTCGCCGAGCGGTTTTGGGGTAGAATGGCGGGTGGGGTCGAGATCCTTGCCCGGGGCGGGAAGCTTGTCCCGGTAGCGACCTGAAAACGCAGCAGAATCAAGGCGTTTTCCTTGTCTCTAGGGGCCAAAGTCATTAGTATTTGCAGCATTTTTGGCACAGTGGATCCGGCTTTCAGGCAGGGCTTGCCAGGGGTCCGATAACCAGGGAGAGAAACATGAGTAGCGATGGCGTCAACACCGGCAGGAGACGATTCCTGACGGCGGCCACGAGCGTAGTGGGCGCGGCCGGTGTGGTGGGTGTAGCAGTACCCTTCGTCGGTTCCTGGAACCCCTCGGCCAAGGCAAAGGCAGCCGGCGCACCGGTGAAGGCTGATATCGGCAAGCTGGAGCCGGGCCAGATGGTGGTGGTGGAATGGCGGGGCAAGCCCGTATACGTGGTGCGCCGCACAGAATCCATGTTGGAATCCCTTGCCTCCCTCAACGACACCCTGAAGGATCCCGACTCGGCGATTTCCAAACAGCCGGAATACATAACCGGCGAGAGCCGTGCGCTGCGTCCGGAAGTTTTTGTGGCGGTCGGTCTGTGCACCCACCTGGGTTGCGCACCGAAGTTTCGCCCGGAAGTGGGTGCGGCCGACCTCGGCGGTGACTCCTGGCAGGGCGGGTTTTTCTGCCCCTGTCACGGCTCCAAGTTCGACCTCGCCGGACGGGTCTACTCCGGGGTGCCGGCATCTACCAACCTGGAAATACCACCCTACTCCTTTGAGAGCGAGAATGTGCTGGTGGTCGGCGTGGATTCGGAGGCAGCCTGATGGTCAATATGTTGGTCGGTTTACGTGACTGGGTGGATGAGCGCCTGCCCATTATGCGCGCCTGGAACACCCACATGGGTCAGTACTACGCGCCCAAGAACTTCAATCTCTGGTACTACTTCGGCGTGCTCTCGCTGCTGGTGCTGGTCAACCAGCTGCTGACCGGCATCTGGCTGACCATGAACTACACCCCCAGCGGGGAAGAGGCCTTTGCCTCGGTCGAGTACATCATGCGGGATGTCGACTACGGCTGGCTGCTGCGCTATATGCACTCCACCGGCGCCTCGGCATTCTTTGTCGTGGTCTATCTGCACATGTTCCGCGCCCTGATCTACGGCTCCTACAAGAAGCCGCGGGAGCTTATCTGGATCTTCGGCATGCTGATTTTCGTGGTGCTGATGGCCGAGGCCTTCGTTGGTTACGTGCTGCCCTGGGGCCAGATGTCCTACTGGGGTGCGCAGGTGATCATCTCGCTGTTTGGCGCGATCCCGGTGGTAGGTGAGGACCTGGTTACCTGGATCCGCGGCGACTACCTGATTTCGGGGATTACCCTGAATCGCTTCTTCGCCCTGCACGTGGTGGCGCTACCGATCGTGCTGCTGGCGCTGGTGGTACTGCACCTGCTGGCCCTGCACGAGGTTGGCTCAAACAACCCCGACGGCGTTGACATCAAGAAGCACAAGGGCCCGGACGGCGTGCCCCTGGACGGCGTGGCCTTCCACCCCTATTACACGGTGCACGACCTGCAGGCGATCGGGGTGTTCCTGTTCATCTTCTGCGCGGTGATGTTCTTCCTGCCAGAAATGGGCGGCTACTTCCTGGAGTATGCTAACTTTGAGGAATCCAACCCCCTGAAGACCCCGGATCACATTGCGCCGGTCTGGTACTTCACCCCGTTTTACTCCGTGCTGCGTGCGGTTCCGGACAAGTTCTGGGGCTTTGTCGCTTTCGCTGCCTCGGTGGCCATCCCCTTCCTGCTGCCCTGGCTGGACCGCAATCCGGTGCGCTCCTGGCGCTACCGCGGCAACCTCAACAAGGCGATGCTGGTGCTGTTCGTGGCGAGCTTCCTGATCCTCGGCGTACTGGGTGTCAAGGCGCCCACGCCGGAGCGTACCTTCCTGGCGCAGATCTGCTCGGTGTTCTACTTCCTGTTCTTCCTGGCGATGCCGATCTGGTCCGCAATGGACAAGACCAAGCCGGTACCCGACCGGGTGACCATGGACGGCGGTATCGGCGTTTGGGGCAGTCTGGGCGGCCTGGCCCTGATCCTGGCCCTGACGATCCTGCCGCTGAAGGCTGTGGGAGCGGAGTCCGCCTACGATTGCGGCTCAATCCCCTGCGATGAGTTCAAGGCTGACCCCAGCGACAAACCCTCGCTGCAAAATGGTGCCAAGCTTTATATGAACTACTGTATGGGCTGCCACTCCCTGCAGTACCAGCGCTACAACCGCACCGCCCGGGACCTGGGCATACCGGATGACCTGTTCCTGGAAAACCTGATCTTCGACCCCGACGTGAAGATCGGCAGCCTGATGACCAACGCCATGACCCGGGAAGACGGCAAGAAGTGGTTCGGCGTGATTCCGCCAGACCTGACCCTGGTGACCCGCGCGCGCAAACACCCGGAGTGGCTTTATACCTACCTGCGCACCTTCTACAAGGATACCAGCCGTCCCTGGGGCGTGAATAACAAGGTGTTCCCCAACGTGGGCATGCCCCACGTGCTGCTGGAACTGCAGGGCATGCAGGAATGCGCCATGGGTCCGGCCAAGGCCGCCAACGGCGGCGTCAAGCGCGACCCCCTGACCGGTGAAGACATCATGGAAGAGCCCTGCGGCCGCCTGGTTGTCACCGAGGAGGGCGCGATGACGCCTGAAGAATTCGATACCGCGATATACGACCTGACGAATTTCCTGGCCTACACCGCAGAGCCCATGGTGCAAGAGCGCAAGCGTATTGGTACCTTCGTACTGATGTTTATTGCCCTGTTCTTCGTTTTTGCCTGGCTGCTTAACCGCGAGTACTGGAAAGACGTACACTAAAACAGCCCCCGGGCACCGGGGCCACCTGGCCCCTGACTATTACCAGAACAACTGAGGATTCCCAGATGGGCGTTGTGGCAAAACGGTCTTCCATGACCTTCTATTCCGACAACAGCAGTCACTACAGCCATCGCGTGCGCATCGTGCTGGCCGAGAAAGGTGTGACCGTCGACCTGATTGAAGCGGAAGGTAACCACCCCCCCGCAGAACTGGCCGATGTGAACCCGGACAACTCACTGCCCACCCTCGTTGATCGCGACCTCGTGTTGTGGGAGTCCCGGGTGATTATGGAGTACCTGGACGAGCGCTTCCCGCATCCGCCGCTGCTGCCGGTTTACCCGGTGGCGCGCGCAGAGAGCCGGTTGTTTATCCACCGTATCGAGAAGGACTGGTGCGCCCTGGTCGACTCGATCCAGAACTCCCGCAGCGACAATGTGGTGAGCAAGGCCACCAAGGAACTGCGCGAGAGCATCATGGGCATTGCCCCGATCTTCGATGAAAAGCCTTTCTTCATGAGTGAGGAATTCACCCTGGTGGATTGCTGCATCGCCCCGATTCTCTGGCGCCTGCCCTCCCTGGGCGTGGAGATTCGCTCCAGCAAGCAGTCCAAGCCGCTGCTGGCCTACATGGACCAGCTGTTCAACCGCGACTCCTTCCAGGAGAGCCTGTCCGAGGCAGAGCGGGAGATGCGGTCCTAGGGCGCCGCCCGGGACGCCGTCCATGACCACCACCGGGCCCGACATGTCCCCCAGCCGCCCGTATATCATGCGGGCGCTGTACGAGTGGATTGTGGATAACGGCTGCACGCCCTACCTGCTGGTGGACGCTGGTATTCGCGGCGTCGACGTACCGCAGCAGTACGTCAAGGACGGCCAGATCGTGCTGAATATCTCCCCCAGTGCCGTGATCGAACTGGATATTGCCAACGACACCGTGAGTTTCAATGGCCGCTTCGGCGGCATGCCCACGGATATCGTGGTCCCCGTCAGTGCCGTGATCGGTATCTACGCCCGTGAGAACGGGCAGGGTATGGTGTTTGAGTCGGAAGAGCCCCCGGAAGGGCCCGACGATGATCCCGGCCCACCGACCTCACCCACGGACAAGCCGGAAGGCCGGCCCTCACTGAAAATCGTCAAGTAGATAGCCGGCCGTGCCGCGGGCGCCCGCCCGCGCTATCAGGCAGGTACGATCTCGAACAGGCGCACCACCCGCTGCACCCCGGTCATGCCGGCGGCAATCCCGGCAATGCGATCCGCTTCTGCCTGGGTGGCCAGCCCCATCAGGTAGACCACCCCGTTTTCTGTCAGCACCTTGATCCGCATGCCGGGTGTATCGCTATTGGCCAGCAGCCAGGATTTAACCTTGGTGGTGATCCAGGCATCCGAGGTGCGGGTCATGGCCGAGCAGGGTGCGGCGATTTCCAGTTCGTTGTAGATGCGGCGCACGCCGCGAATCTCGCGCACCACGTTGCTGGCCTTCTGCTTGAGCTCCTCGCTGGGCACCTGCCCCGCGAGCAGGACGTAACCGTTGTAGCTGACGATCACCAGGTGGGTATCGTCAAAGCGCGGATCGGAGGCGCGGATATTGACCATGGACTTGATCTCGACGCTCTCGTCCTCCAACCGACGCCCCATGGTGCGCTCTACCGGTTCGTCCTCAATCGGGTTGGCCTTCATGCTGGCCAGCATATTGCCGCAGCCGCCGAGACCGAAGCTGGTCACCAGCAACAGGATGGAGAGAAAGATTCTGCTCATGTTTCAGGGGTTCCCATGTTGTCGCCGAAAAGAGAGTGGTCGATAAACTCGCAAAGATTCTGCACCGCTACCGCGCACAATTCCACCGCGCGGGCGGGGGCGTCCGCGCGGATTCCCACGTGTACATCGCCCTTGTGCAGGGCGGCCAGCAGGGCGTCGTCCGAGGGCCGGCCGAGGGCAACCACGGTCATCTCGCGGTCCCCGGCCGCGGCAATCGCCCGCAGCAGACTGGGGCTGCAGGGGCCGCTGGCGATACACAGGAGCACGTCCCCCGGCTGCCCCAGGGAGCGTACCTGACGGGCGTAGATCTCGGCCGCGCCGTCCTGGCCGGCGACCGCGGCCACCGCGGCGCCGTCCGCCGCCAGCTGCATGGCCGGCAGGGCGGGGCGTTCCTGGTTCAGGTGGCCAAGCATGCCCAGGGTGAAGAGGTGGGCAATCGCGGCATCCTGGCCCAGACCGCAGGCAAGCACCTTGTGGTCGGCCAGCAGCGCCTCGCCGATCAGCGCTGCAGCCTGGGCCAGGGGCGCAGCCAGGTCGTCCACCACCAGGGCAATGGACTCAATGGTCTGGTGGCAGTTGTTCGCCAGGGTCTGGTAATGATCCATGTCGGGGGTCCGCAGGTGTCAGGCGGTAAACGCGGCCCGGATCCAGGTGGGCTGCGCGGGCGCCGCTGATTGTCGCGGCTCGAAGGCTATCACGTCAAATCGACAGGGATAGTCGGCCCATTGCGGGTGCCGCTGCAGGAACGCGGCGGCCGCCCGTAGCAGCCGCTGCTGCTTGCGCCGGTCCACCGAGGCCGCGGCGCCGGGAAAGCGGGGATTGCTGCGGGCGCGCACCTCGATAAACACCAGCTGTTCGCCGTCGAGGGCAATCAGGTCGATCTCGCCGCCGCGGAAGCGGGCGTTGCGCTGGATCGGACGCCAGCCCTGATCGCGCAGCCAGCGCAGGGCCTGGTCCTCGAAGTGATCACCGCGTGCCATGCGGGCAGCCTCCTGGTCAGGGGCTGCCAGTCTAGCCTAGAGCGGGCGGATCTCGCCGCCATCAAATACGGCCGGCTGCGGCTCACGCAGGATGCGCAGGCGGGGATCCATGCGCAGCAGGCCGGTGTTGCCGCGAAGCAGGGCATCGGGCCCGCCCTGCAGCTGACCGAAGCGGGTCTGCAGGAGGTGGGCATCCGCGCCCAGGGCATTGAGCCGGGTATAGCTGTCACTGCCGGTATCACCGGCGGCGATCGCCACCCGCAGGGAGGGGCTCGCGCCCAGCAGCCAGGGCAGGTCCACCAGGCGCATCCCGTTCAGGTCGCGATTGCCCTCGTCGGGAACGCCGTTGTAGACGCTGGAGGGGGCATAGACCGGCAGTTCGCCGGCGTAGTGGAAGGCGAGGAGGGGTTTCAGTGAGCGTGCTTCGCCAGCGCTGCCGGCGAGGAGGAATACCGAGTCGATGTCCTGGCGCCGGCGCGCGGTGAATTCGATATTGGTGGCCAGCATGCTGCGCACGTCACGGGCGCGCTGTTCGCTGTCGTCAATGTCCAGGCTGCGCAGCAGGTTGTCGGAGTAGGCCTCGGCGCTCGCGTACTGCATGCGGGTCACGATCTCGCCGCCCAGGGCCTGCCAGCGCTGCTCCAGGGCCGCGCGCATCTTGTCGCCCCATTCGCCGCCGGGGTAAACCAGCAGGGCACGCCGCGCGCCCTGGCCGAAGGCCAGGTTGGCCAGGCGCTCGGCATCGTCCTCAGGCGCCAGGGACATTTGCACCAGGGCCGTGCGGCCGGGGTCGACAGGCTGGTCACTGCGGTTGAGGGCCAGCACCGGCACCGCACGCTCCTTCAGCTGGCCCAGTTCGGTCACGCCCTCCTTGCTCAGGGGGCCGACCACGAGGCTGGCACCCTGCAGCACTGCATCGTTGTAGGCCGCCGTTGCCGTGGCGTACTGGCTGCTGTCCAGGACCAGCAGGGAGGCGGCATCCACGCCTCGTGCCCGCGCCGCGTAGTAGCTGGCCAGGTAGCCATCCAGCACGGCGCGGGCGGCCGGCGCCAGGCGCCCGCTGAGGGGCAGGAGCAGGGCGACGGTGCCGGTATCCACCGGCTGGTTCAGCAGGGGGTCCAGGCCCCCGGGCAGCGGCTTTGCGGCGGGATGCCCGGGAAACTGCGCACGCCAGTCCGCGACGGCGCCAGCCAGTTCCGCGGTACCCGAGGCGCCCGCGCCGATGCGGGCGAGGGCGAGCCAGCCGTGCCATGAGGAGCCGGGTTGCTCGGCTGCCGCCTGGTCTTCCGCCGTTGACAGCCGGTCCACTGACAGGTGGGCCAGGTCGCTCCAGATACTGCGCACCAGGGCTGCCGGCTCCGTATTGCTGAGTCCCGACTCCAGCTGTGCGGCCCCCAGGCGCGCGCTGGCCAGGTAATCGCCCTGCATGTGCAGGTCGTAGCGGCGCAGGTTGTCGACCTTGACCGCAATGCCCGGTGCGGTTTGCGGGGCGGGCCAGGGCGCCAGGGCTTCCCGGGTGGCGGCGAGGTTGCCGCGCAGGAAATGCACCCGTGCCTGCAGGTATTCGCGGTAGGTCTGGTCATCGGCGTTCAGGGGCGGCTCCAGTGCGGCCAGCAGGGTGTCGGCCCGCATCCAGTCGTTCTCCAGCAGGGCGGTTTCCGCGGCGGCAAAAGTCTCCGCGTGGACGCTGGGGGGCAGGTCCATGGACAGGGCTCGGTTCGGGGCCGGCGGCATACCGGGCTGGACCGCTGGCAGGGGCTGTGCCGGCACCTGGGTCACTTCAGCCGGGGGCGCGCCGGCGCAGCCTGCCAGCAGGGACACCAGCAGCAGGGTGGCGACAGGGGTGAGAGGTCGGGCTGGGCGGGGGGTGGGCATGTTATCCTTCCGGGCTGTTAATCGGGTGCCGCGCCGGATGATCGCCGCGGGCAGCCAGCTCCCATTATAAACACAGGACCCGGCAGTGGATTCAGGACTATATGTGGTGGCGACGCCCATCGGCAACCTCGGTGACCTCACCTTGCGGGCCCGGTCGGTGCTCGAGGAGGCCGACCTGGTGGCGGCGGAGGACACCCGCCACAGCAGCCAGCTACTGCAGCACTTCGCCATCGACACGCCGCTGGTCGCCTACCACGATCACAGTGACCAACGTGCCACCGGGCGTATCCTGCGCTGCCTGGAGGAGGGCGGGGCCGTCGCCCTGGTCTCCGATGCCGGGACGCCGCTGATTTCGGACCCTGGTTACCGCCTGGTGCGTGAGGTTCAGGACCGGGACATCCCGGTGGTGCCGGTGCCCGGCGCCTGCGCCGCGATCGCGGCCCTCAGCGCCTCCGGCCTGCCCACGGACCGTTTCCTGTTCGAGGGCTTCCTGCCGGGCAAGGCGGGTCCGCGGGGGAAGCGCCTGCAGGCCCTGGCGGGGCGCGCCGAGACCCTGGTGTTTTACGAGGCGCCCCACCGGGTGGAGGAGTGCCTGGCAGACATGGTGCGTGAGCTGGGCGGCGAACGCGAGGCACTGTTGGCGCGGGAGCTGACCAAGACCTTCGAGACCCTGCGCCGGGCCAGCCTGGCACAACTGCTGGCGCTGGTTGCCGCGGACAGCAACCAGCGCCGGGGCGAAATCGTGCTGGTGGTCAGCGGCCAGCGCGAGCGCAGCAGCGAGGTGGATGAGGCCACCGCGGCCCTGTTACAGCGCCTCGCCCAGGAGCTGCCCGGCAAGCGCGCGGCGGCGGTGGTCGCCGATATCAGCGGCCTGCGCAAGAAGCAGCTCTACGATTACCTGCTGCAGCACCCGCCACCACAGTCGAGCTGACGCTTGCCTTGTGCCGGGTGCGGGAGTAGGCTTGCCGCCGAGTCGATCAGGCGATCGCTTCGTGGTCACCCCAGGGTGTCGCGGGGAGGAAAGTCCGGGCTCCACAGGGCAGGGTGCCAGGTAACACCTGGGGGGCGCGAGCCTACGGAAAGTGCAGCAGAAAGGATACCGCCAGGCCGCTTTTAGCGGTCGGGTAAGGGTGAAAAGGTGCGGTAAGAGCGCACCGCGCGGCTGGCAACAGGCGTGGCGATGGTAAACCCCACTCGGAGCAAGACCAAATAGGAATCCAGATGCCGTGGCCCACGGTGGATTCGGGTAGGTCGCTACAGGCCGGCGGTGACGCCGGTCGCAGATGAATGATCGTCCACGACAGAACCCGGCTTATCGATCGACTCAACTCATTCGGCAGCTGGCACGAGGTGCGGGAAACTCTCCGCGACTCATGCGGCCTGCAGCGTGTGCCAATGGCTACGCCGGCGCCGCGCGAAACTCCTCGGCGATGCTCGCGCCCAATGCCGCCAGGTTCGACGCACTGCCGCCGACGGTCAGCTCGATCTGCCGCGCCCACAGACAGTAGCGAAACAGCGGATAATCCCGGTCAACTCCCATGCCCCCGTGCAGGTGCTGGGCAGACTGGCTGACCCGATGGGTGACGTCGCCGGTCCAGATGCGGGCCACCTGGACTGCCTCGCGTGCGTCCTGGTCACGATCGAGTGATGAAACCGCCTGCTGGGACGCCAGGCGCAGGCACTCGATATCGATAAAGGCGTCCGCGGCGCGGTGGCCGACGGCCTGGAAGGTGGCGATGGGCACACCAAACTGCTTGCGTTCACTGGTATAGCTGGCGGTCATGCGCAGCATCTGGTCACACAGACCCGTGGCCAGCATTGCGTAAGCTGCCGCCGTGGCGTCATCCAGCCCGCGCGCGAGGGCCTCGGCCCGCCCCCCTCTGGCGATAAGCTCCTCGCTCACCGCGCCATCGAAAGTCACCTCGTACTGGGTTTCACCGGCCGTCACAGCCTGGGGCGCCATGGAGACCTGCGCCGATTGCGGATCGACCAGCAGGGCGACCAGTTCATCCCCCGCCCGCGCGGTCACCAGCAGGCGCGCGCACTGCGCCGCAAAGGGAACACAGTGTTTGCGCCCGCTGAGGTGCCACTGCCCGTCAATCTCTTCGGCCCTGCAGTGGGGCGCACCCGGGTCGGTGCTGCCCGGCTCCGCCAGGGCGGCACCCAACAGGTGCGCCCCGCTGGCGACGCCGGGCAGGTAGCGCTGTCGCAGGCTCTCGGGGGCAAAACGCTGCAGGGTGGACGCGGCGCTCACCAGCACCGGAATCACCGGGGCCGCGGCGACGTGTCGCCCCACTTCCTCCACCAGCAGGCACAGGCTCTCAAAGCCGTAACCCATGCCACCGTAGGCCTCGTCTATCGCCACGCCGAGTAAGCCCGCCTGGGCGAGCTGACGCCAGAGTGCTTGATCCAGCCGCTGCGGCTGCTGCTCGATCTCACGCAGCTGCCCGGGTTGGCTGTGGTCGGCAATGATCTGCCGGGCCAGTTCCCGGACCGCTGTCTGTTGTTCACTGTAGGTAAAATCCATAATGTCCTGCTCCAGCCTTTGCTAGCGTTTGGCCAGGGGCATCCACAGCCCGGCCGCAGAAATGATGTCCCGCTGCACCTCGTTGCACCCCCCGCCGAAGGTCAGGATGGAGCCCACGCGGTAGCGGTGCTCGAGCTTGCCCTGCAGCACCGCACCCGGGGAATCCTGGCAGATGATGCCCGCCTGCCCGACGATTTCCAGCAGCCAGCGGTAGGCCTCGACGAAAAACTCGGTGCCGTAAACCTTGGCGGCAGAGGCTTCTGCCATGCCAAGGCTGCCCTCGCCCATGGCCCAGGCCTGCTTGAGGCAGATCAGCTTCAGCGCCTCCAGGCGCGATTTCACCCGCGCCAGGTTGTGCTGCACCCAGGGCTGTTCGATCAGCGGACGGCCGTCTGCGCCGGGCGTCGCGGCGGCCCACTGGCCAACCTCGCGATACAGGTTGTACACCGGGCCGTGATTGACCAGCGACAGCCGCTCGCGATTGAGTTGACCGGTGATCAGTTTCCAGCCCCCGTTCACCTCGCCGACCCGGTAGCAGTCCGGCAGGCGCAGGTTGTCGTAGTAGGTGGCATTGGTGCGGCAGCCCAGGGTCCACACGGGCGTGGCACTGAATCCCGGTGCCGAGGTGGGCACCAGGAACAGGGTCAGACCCTTGTGTTTTTTGCCCGGGTCCGGATCGGTACGCGCCGCCAGCCACACGTAGTCGGCAAAGTTGGCCAGGCTGGTCCACATTTTCTGGCCATTGATAATCCAGTCGTCCCCGTCGGGCTCGGCCCGGGTGGTCAGGCTGGCGAGGTCGGTGCCGGCGCCGGGCTCGGAGTAACCGATGGCGATCACTACCTCACCCTTGAGAATGCCGCCCACGGCTTCGCGGCGAACCGTTTCGCTGCCGTGCGCCGACAGGACGGGGCCAATGGATTCCGTGGTCAGGAAGGGGTAGGGGAATTCCGAGGCCATCACCTCCTCGGTAAAAATGTACTGCTCCATGGGCGTGGCCTCGCCGCCGCCGAGGGCCTTTGGCCAGCTCAGGCTGATCCAGCCATCGCGCCCCATGCGGGCGAACTCCCGGCGAAACTCCGGTCCGCCGCCTTCCATGAACTCGGGATCTTTCATTTCCTCGCGCACGGCCGGGGTCATACGCTCGCGCATATAGGCCCTTACCTCCTGCTGCAGGGCCTGCTGCTCTGCGGTGAATTCGATATGCATGACGCTGTGACCTCCTGAAATCCTAGATGCGTCTATCTTCGTCCGCCCAGTAGGCGTCGCGCAGCTGGCGCCGGTACACCTTGCCCGCCGGGCTGCGGGGAATCTGCTCGATAAAGTCGATGCTACGCGGCCACTTCTGGATCGCCAGGTGCGGCTTCACGTGCTCGAGCAGCGCCTCAGCCATCGCCTCGTCTCCCGCGGCGCCGGCTACCAGTTGCACCACCGCCTTGACCTCCTCCCCGAGGTCCGGATGGGGTGCACCCACACAGGCAACGTCGGCCACCGCCGGGTGGGTGAGCAGCACGTCGTCGATCTCCTGCGGGTAGAGGTTGACGCCACCGGAGATGATGCACTCGGCGCTGCGTCCGGTCAGGAACAGGTAGCCATCTTCGTCCAGGTAGCCGATATCCCCGGCGGTAAAGTAACCGTCCCGTTGCGCGGCGGCGGTTTTTTCGGGCGCCTTGTAATACTCGAAGCCGCTGTCTGCCGGGTTGATGACCCAGATCTGGCCCTCCTCGCCCGCCGGGAGCGGCTGTCCGGCGTCGTCGCAGATACGGATACGATCCGGACCGGGCCTGCCGACGGTGCCGGGTTTCTGCAGCCACTCTTCGGGGCTGACCAGGGTGCCTGCACCCTCGGTCCCGGCGAACATTTCCCATATCCTGGGGCCGAACCAGTCGAGCATGGCCCGCTTGGTGGCCACCGGGCAGGGCGCGGCGCCGTGAATCACAAAGCGCAGCGAGGATACGTCGTAGCGCGCCCTGACCTCCTCGGGTAACTGCAGCATGCGCAGGAACATCGTCGGTACAAAGAAGCAGTGGGTGATCCGGTGCGCTTCAATCAGACGCAGCGTCTCTTCCGGTGACCACTTGTCCATGACCACGCAGCCGATGCCGGACGTGAGGGGGGTGGTCATGCAGAGGTTGAAGGGCCCCGCATGGTAGAGCGGACCGGTAACCAGGGACTTGTCGGTTCCGGATTCGGGGTCAAACTGGAATACGGCGGACAGCATGGCCTGCATTTCGGCGGCCTTGGCGGGGTCCGGGCGCTTGCGCAGTACGCCCTTGGGCTTGCCGGTGGTGCCGGAGGTGTACTGCATCACGTCGCCGAGGCAGGGGGCGGGAATGTCCTCGCCGCTGTAGCCCGCCAGCGCCTCATCGTAGGGTTCACAGCCGGCAATTTCACCGCCAATACCCAGCCTGACTGTCAGCTGGGCGGCGTCGGCAATGGCAAGCTGCGCCGCTGCCGAGGCGCGCACGTCGGCGAACAGGGCCGTGGCGTCACAGTCATTGACGATGTAGGCGATCTCCTCGCCACTGAGGTGCCAGTTGACGGTGGTCAGTCGCGCGCCAATACGGTGGGCGGCAAAGCGCACCTCAATGAATTCCGGGCGGTTGCCGCAGAGCAGGGCAATGGCATCACCCGGCTTGAAACCCCGTTCCTGCAGCAGACGGGCGATCTGGTTGGCGCGCGCATTGAGCTCCCGAAAGCTGCGGTTGCCATGGGCCGAGATAATGGCCGGGCGGTCCGGGTCGATGGCCGCGACGGCGGCGATCTCCATGCCCTCGGCAGCGCGCTGCTGGGCGGCCTCGACCACGCGGCGAGTGTTGTTCGACATTTTCTACCTCCGAGCCCGAGGGCTCACAGTGGCGCCGTCTGGATCAGGATCAGCTGCCGCGGCGCCGGGCGGCAGCTCGACCACGCCCTCAGGCCGGTTCCCGATACCAGATTTGCTGCCACAGGCGGCTCAGAAAATCCTGTTGGCGGGCAATGGAGTCGGGCGTCATGGCCGCCTCGTCCGCATACAGCTCGTACAGGGGTTGCAGGGTGAAATAACCCAGCATCATGGCGAAGGTGTAGAACATCAGCAGGTGCAGGTCCTGCGGCCGCCAGTGCTTGCCCTCCCCGCTACCCCGAAGGGTGATTTCGCCCTTGTCCAGGCTCTCCTTCACCCAGCCCTGCAGCAGTGGCTTGACGCGCTCCCCGCCCTGCAGGCATTCAAATTGCAGCAGGCGCGCGAAGTTGGGCCGCGCCGCCAGCATGGCAAAAAAATCCGCAGGTAGCCTGGGGCTGTCGTAGGCGGTTTCGCCCCGGGCGAGAAACTCCGTCATCACGCCGATCATCGGCTGGAAGCCGCGGGCCAGCACCGCACTGTAGAGGGCGTCTTTGCTGTCGAAATGATTGTAGAAACTGGCTTTCTGCAGACCCGCCAGGCTGGCCACATCGCGGATCGAGGTGCCCGCGAAGCCGTGCTCGGCAAACAGCTGTTCGGCAGCGTCGAGCAGGCGCTGGACGGTCTGTTCGCCCTTGGGCGTGCGGGCTTTGTCATCTGCTGCAGTCGCCATCGCATGCCCTCAGTGGCTGTCGGCCGGCTTGAACAGACCCGCGGCGATGGCCACCGGCGCCCCGCACAGTTCTTCCTGCATGGCGCGCTGCATCAGCGCGACGTCTTCGCAGACGGCGATGGCGCGCCGGCCGCCGGCCACGTCGCACAGCGCAACCAGGCGCCAGGGAGCGTCGCCCTGGTAGAGCACGGTGTAGGTGGTGATGACACCGGCGCCCGTGTACTCGTCGAGCACCGTCAGCGGCGCATCGGCCTCGGCTACTGCATCGCTCACGTCCTCCATCACAAAGCCCTGCGCTGACGGCTCGGTGGAGAAAATGCCAAAGCCCTGCTTGGTCAGGAGCCCGGATACCGAGCTGACCAGGCCGTGACTGCCCGGCTGGCTGCGCAACAGTGCCACCAGGCGGCAGGTGGCCTGCAGCACGTAGTTGTTGAGCGGTCCCCCGGCAAAGGGCATGCCGCCGGTGAAGGTCCGCTCCTGCTCGTCGCTAAGGCCGAGCGCATCGGCATAGATTTGCACGGCGATCGGGAAGCAGCTGTAGAGGTCGATAAAGTCCAGCTCGGCAGCGCGGAGCCCCGCCAGTTGGAGCACACGCTGGGCCGCGATCTCGGCGCCGACTGAGCGCCCGGGGTCCCGCCGCTGGGAAACACTGAGCATATGGTTGGATTCCACGCTGGCGCGCGGAAAAATCCACTGCTCGCGGGGGATGCCGAGCGCATCGGCTTTGCCCGCACTACAGAAAATCAGGGCCGCGGCCTGGTCGACGTTCCAGGAGGTGTTGTGCAGCTTGGTATAGGGAAAGGCCAGCATACGGTTCTTCGCCGAGGGGTTGCGAATGCTCTCGGCGGCTACCGGCTCGCGTTTCCAGGCGTCGGGATTACCGGCGGCGATGCTGGCAAAGCGGCTGTACAGGCTCGCCAGCTGATCGCGATGGTCTTCTACCCCGATGCCCCGTGCGTGGCGGCGGGCGACCTCCATCATGGCATAAAAGCCCACCGGCATGCCGAGACCGGCGCGGGTTTCCGCGTCCAGCCACATCTCGGCAGCGGGCTCCAGGGTTTCGTCCGGGGCGGTGTCCTGGGGTGTTTCGCTGATTTCGACGCCGGTGATATCCGCGATCAGTTGCCGATAGCGGGCCTCGCCGCCCGTCACCATCACCACCTCCGCCTCGCCCGTCGCGATACGGCGGCTGGCTTCACCCAGCAGGGTTTGCTGCAGGATGCCGATTTTGGCGTACAGGGTGCGCGCCCGGGTGGCACCCACGGCACTGGCCACCAGGCGCGCCGGGTCCGTGTAGGCCCACATGCCCTGGGGGCTGAGGATGAGGTCGCAGTCCGCCAGCAGCTGGCCGCTGCCAGCGTCACGGGCGGCGCGCCGGGCGGCGTCGCTCATCAGCGCCACCGCCTCCTTGGCCGTCGTCGGGTCCTGGCATTTCTGCGCCGCCACGCCCGCGCCGACGAGGACGGGCGTTTCGGGGTGGATGCTGTCGTGTGGGATACTCTCGTGTGGGGACATGGGGCTACTCGGCCGCAAAGCGGGGCGGGCGTTTCTCCCTGAAGGCGCGGGTCCCCTCCCGTGCATCCCCGGACATCATCACCTCGCCCGACTGCGCCTGCTCGAAGGCGAAGCCCTCCTCCCAGCTCATGGTGTGGGTCGCCAGCGCCGTGCGCTTGATCGCCTGGATGGCGAGGGGTGCGAGGCTGGCAATCTGCGCTGCAACCTCCTCGGCCCGGGTCAGCAGGCTGTCTGCGCTGACCACCTCGGAGATCAGCCCCATGGCGAGGGCTTCTCGTGCATCGACGGGTTGACCACCGAGCAGTATTTTCATCGCGTGTGCCCAGGGTAATTGCCGGGCCAGGCGGACCATCGAGCCACCGCCCGGCACGATGCCGTGACGCGGCTCTGGCAGCCCGAACACCGCGTGCTCCGCGGCGATGCGAAAGTCCGTCGCCTGCAGGATTTCACAGCCACCACCCAGGGCGCGGCCGTTGACTGCCGCTACCACGGGTTTATCGAGGATGCGGTCTTTCAGCAGGACCCGGTCGACGATGCCGTGATCCTCGACCAGGCGCCGCTCGAGGTCGGTTTCGGGCTGGCGCTGGCCAGTCCACAGGGGGATGACCGCGGCCAGGTCGCCGCCGCAGCAAAAGTCCTCATCGCCGCTCCCGGTGAGCACTGCCACCCGGATATCGACATCGTCGCGCACCTCTTGCCAGGCATCGGAGAGACCGACGAAGACGGCGCCGTCCATGATGTTTTTCGCCTGCGGGCGGTTGATCGTCAGCCACGCGACGTGGCCTCGCTTGGCAAACAGGACGGCGGACATGGCTGACTCCGGAGCATTTACGACCGATCGGTAGTTTATGGCCGGGGAGGCATCGCTGCAAGCAATCGCGACCACCCAGGGCTCGCGCGATATACTATTTCCGCCTAAGTAGCCGTTCCTACAGAAAAAAATAGCCTTTCACTTAAAGTAAGTTCTTAGCATGTGGAGTTACGCGCATGTTTTACGTCTCTTTTTGTTTTCCCGCCGCTCTCAAAACCCCGCGTTTTACCCACGGAATCGGCGCTAATTAGCTGAAATTACAACGTTTTTTTGAATTTGCTTGCTTGACACTTCTCGCGAGCGAGACCTATAGTGTCGCAAAGTGGGAATAAGTGGATAAATCTGGCTTTTAGTGGGTTTAAGAGTCGGGTCAGTGGGGAAGTCTGGCATGTTCCGTGGGGTACAGCACATCAATATGGACGCGAAGGGGCGACTGGCAATGCCGGCACGCCAGCGCGAGCCATTGCTGGCCCAGTGCGGGGGGGAAATCGTGGTCACCATCGATACCCAGTCCAAGTGCCTGGCGATCTATCCCCTGCCCGAGTGGGAGCGGATCGAGCAGGACATCCAGAACCTCCCGGCCCTGAATCCGGCGGTCAAGCGCTTCCAGCGTCTGATGCTGGGTTACGCCACCGACGTCGAGCTGGACGGCAACGGGCGCATGCTGCTGCCCCAGCCCCTGCGCGACTACGCCCGCCTGGAGAAGAAGCTGGTGCTGGTGGGCCAGGGCAACAAGCTGGAACTGTGGTCAGAAGACCTGTGGCTGGCGGAGCGCGACCAGGCGCTGCTGGACTCGGGTCCCGAGGCTGAATTACCTGATGAATTGATGTCGCTGACGCTCTAGTGGCTGATATCCATCAAACAGTGTTGTTACGAGAGGCGGTGGAGGCTCTGGTGACTACCCCGAGTGGTTTCTACGTAGATGGCACCTTCGGTCGCGGTGGTCACAGCCGCGCGCTGCTGGAGGTGCTGGACAGCGACGGTCAGCTGCTGGGCGTGGACAAGGACCCCGCCGCCGACCGTGCGGCTGAAGAGTTGGTAATGGGCGAACCCCGGTTTCATTTTTTCCACGGGTCATTCGCCCAGCTTCCCCATCAACTGCGTCGCATGGGGATCGGCGCAGTTGATGGTATTTTACTCGACCTCGGCGTCTCCAGCCCGCAGCTGGACGACGCCGGGCGCGGTTTCAGCTTCCAGCACGATGGCCCACTGGATATGCGCATGGACACCAGCAGCGGCGAGACTGCCGCCGACTGGCTGGCCCGCGCCGGCGAGGCCGAGATTGCCGATGTCCTGTTCCAGTATGGAGAGGAGCGCTTTTCCCGCCGCATAGCCCGCGCCATCGTGCGCGAGCGCGCGCAGGCCCCGATTACCACCACCGCCCGGCTGGCCGAGATCGTCTCCGCGGCCAACCCCCGCTGGGAAAAACACAAGCACCCCGCGACCCGCGCCTTCCAGGGTATCCGGATCTACATCAATCGCGAGCTCGACGACCTGCAGGATCTGCTGGCCGTGGCGCTGGACCTGCTGGCAGCCGGTGGCCGCCTGGTGGTGATCAGTTTCCACTCCCTGGAAGACCGCATGGTCAAGCGCTACATGCGCGACATGGCCCGCGGTGAGCAGCTGCCCGCCGGCGTGCCGGTACGCGACGAGAAGCTCAACCGGCGCATGAAGCTGGTGGGCAAGGCGGTGCGCGCATCGAAAGAGGAGGTGGCCGTGAACGTACGTGCACGCAGTGCCATCATGCGCGTGGCGGAGAAGCTGCACTGATGGCGGCGAATCGACGCAATGCCCGGCGCCAGGCCGCTCCGGCGGTGACTGCGCCCGAGCCGCGCGCGCTGGCCCTGGCCGGTGGCCTGCTTGTGGCGGTGCTGTTTTCTGCCCTCACCGTGGTGCATGCCTCCCACACCTGCCGCGAACTGTACGCGCAGCTCCAGAGCCTGGAAGCGGATCAGTGGTACCTGCAGGAAGATTACAGCCGCCTGCTGCTGGAACAGAGCACCTGGGCGTCCCACTACCGGGTCGAGAAAGTCGCCGAGGATGAACTGGGCATGCAGCCGCCGGTCATGGCCGAGCTGCGGGTGGTAACGCCGTGAGCCGTCGCGCCAAAACGGCGGTCGCCGCGCCCTGGCGTTTCTACCTGGTGGTGCTGATGCTCTGCGTGCTGCTGGTGCTGTTGCTGGGCCGGGTGTTGTCGCTGCAGGTGCTGAATACGGACCGCGGCTACGAGTTCCTGCAGAGCCAGGGCGCCAAACGCACCGTGCGCACCGCCGAGATTCCCGCTTACCGCGGCGTGATCACCGATCGACGCGGCGAGCCGCTGGCGGTCAGCACCCCGGTGATTTCCCTGTGGGCGGACCCGGTGATGCTGGCCGACTCCGGCCGCCTGCCGGAGCTGGCTGACGTCCTGGGCATGCCGCTGGCGGACCTGGAGGAGCGCCTGCAGCGCTTCGAAGGCAAGCGCTTTATGTACCTGGCCCGGCACCGGGTGCCTGCGGATGCGCGCGAGGTGCTGGCGCGGCGCATCAGCGGGGTCTTCGGTGAGCGCGAGTACCAGCGCTACTACCCGGCGGGGGAAGTCGCGGCGCAGCTGGTCGGTTTTACCAATGTCGATGGCGGCGGTATCGCGGGCCTGGAGCTGGCCTACGAGGAATGGCTGCGCGGGCTTCCCGGTAAAAAGCAGTACATCAAGGACCTGCACGGCGATGCGGTGCGCGATATCGGCGTGCTCGAGCCCGCACGGCCGGGCAACGACCTGCGCCTGAGTATCGACCTGCGCCTGCAGTATCTGCAGCACCAGGAATTGCAGCGGGCGGTCGCCCGCACCGGTGCCGACTCCGGCTCAATCGTCACCCTGGACGCCCATACCGGCGAGGTGCTGGCGATGGTCAACCACCCGGTCTACAACCCCAATGCCCGCGGCGAGATCAAGCCCGCCCATACCCGCAATCGGGCGATGACCGACGAATACGAGCCCGGCTCCACGATGAAGCCGCTGACCCTGGTCGCTGCGCTGGAGAGCGGGCGCTATACCGTGGAGACCATGATTGACACCTCCCCCGGGCGCATTCGCGTGGGGCGCAAGACGCTGCCCGATCCGCGCAACTATGGTGAGATCAGTGTGTCCCGGGTGATCGAGAAATCCAGCCAGGTGGGGGTGACCAAGATCGCCCTGGACCTGGGCCGGGAGCCCATCTGGAACGTATTCCAGCGCCTGGGCATGGGGCAGGGCCTGGGCACCGGCTTCCCGGGGGAGAGCGCCGGTCGCCTGCCCAACCGCACCCGCTGGAGCAAGATCGAGGAAGTCACCCTGGCATTTGGTTACGGGCTGACCGCGACCCCCCTGCAGCTGGCGCGCGCCTACGCGGCATTCGCCAATGACGGCGTGTTGCTGCCGGTGTCGCTACTGGCGCTGCAGGAGCAGCATCCTACTGGTCAGCGGGTCATGGCGCCTGAAACCGCCCGGGAGGTCCTGACTGTACTCAACCGCGTGACGGGCGAACACGGCACCGCGCGCCGGGCGCGCATCAGCGGTTACGAGGTGGGCGGCAAGACCGGCACCGTGCACCAGGTGGGCGCCCAGGGCTATATTGATAACAAATACCGGGCCCTGTTTGCCGGCGTGGCCCCGGTCGAGGATCCGCGCATCGTTACCGTGGTGGTTCTCAACGGTCCCCAAGGCGAGGAGTACGGCGGCGGTGCGGTGGCGGCGCCGGTGTTTTCCCGGGTAGCCCAGGGTGCCCTGCGCCTGCTGAACGTGGTGCCGGAGCCGACCGAGGCTATCGCCATGCAGGAAGCGCGACGCGGGGGTGCCGCATGATGGCCTCGCGCATCGACAGTGCCGATACGCACAGCCTGGATGCGCTGCTGGGCCAGCAGACCGGCAGCGACGTGGTGGTGACCGGGGTAGCCCTCGACAGCCGCCGGGTGCGTCCGGGGGACCTGTTCCTGGCCCTGGCCGGGGAGACCCACGACGGTCGCCAGTTCATGGAGCAGGCCGTCGCCAACGGCGCCGTGGCGATTGCGGCGGAAGCACCCGCGACCGGTTTTGTCGATGCCCTGCCGGTGCCCCTGATCGAGATACCCGAACTGTTTCAGGAGGCGGGCGGCATTGCCGCGCGTTTCCACGGTGACCCCACCCGGACGATGCACGTGGTCGGGGTCACCGGTACCAATGGCAAGACCACCACCAGCCGCCTGGTGGCGCAGCTGTCACGCCTGCAGGGCGCGCCCTGCGGGGTCATCGGCACCCTGGGCGCGAGCCTGGACGAGGCGGTCACCGCCGCGGGCAATACCACCCCGGATCCGGTCGCCCTGCAGGAACGGCTGGCGGACTGGCACGGTCAGGGGGTGCGCGCGGTGGCGATGGAGGTATCCTCCCACGCCCTGGTGCAGGGGCGGGTCAACGGGGTCCGCTTCGACACCGCGGTGTTTACCAACCTGTCCCGGGATCACCTGGATTACCACGGCTCGATGGCGGCCTACGCCCAGGCCAAGATGCGTCTGTTCGCCAGCGAGGGCCTGCGTTATGGGGTGATCAACGCCGACGATGACCTGGCGCCCCTGGTCGCCGCCCGGGCCCAGGCCAACTGTGAGCTGCTGACCTACTCCGCCGCAGGGGATGCCCGCGCCGATGTCCGCGCCCTGCGCAGCGAATTTCATCCCGGCGGGGTTGCCCTCGAGATCGAGACCCCCTGGGGTCGCGGCGCTTTCGAGTCACCGCTGCCCGGCGTGTTCAATGTCTCCAACCTGCTCGCGGCGATCAGCTGCGCCGTGCTCGCGGGGCACGGCCTGGAACAGGTGCTCGAACGGGTGCCGTCCCTGCAGCCGGTGCCCGGGCGCCTGCAGCTGATCCCGAATGACCAGGGTATCCAGGTACTGGTGGACTACGCCCATACCCCGGATGCCCTGGAACAGGTCCTGCGCGCGCTGCGGCCCCAGGTCGCGGGCAAATTGATCACCGTGGTGGGCTGCGGTGGCGATCGTGACCCCGGCAAGCGCCCGGTCATGGGCCGCCTGGCCTGCGAACTGTCGGACCGGGTCATCATCACCAGCGACAATCCCCGCAGCGAAAATCCCGCGGCGATCATTGCCGATATCGTCACCGGCTGCACCGGCGAGTTCCAGCAGGAGGTCGACCGCGCCCGGGCGATCGAGACTGCCATCCAGGGTGCGCAGGCCGGTGACTGTGTGCTGATCGCCGGCAAGGGGCACGAGGACTACCAGCTGATCGAGGGCCAGCGCCTGCACTTCAGTGACAGCGAGCAGGCGGTGCGGGCGCTTTCGCAGAGGGCAGGCTCATGATGCGTCCCTTTACCCTCGGCGAACTGGCCGCACCGCTGCAGGCACGGCACCTGGGGGCGGACGTCACCGTGAACAGCGTGTTTACCGACAGCCGCAAGCCGCAGGCTGGTGGCCTGTTCGTGGCCCTGATGGGTGAACATTTCGACGGCCATGACTTCCTGGGCCAGGTCGCGGCCGAGGGCGCGGTTGCCGCCGTGGTGTCCACAGCAACGGATAGCTCACTGCCGCGCCTGCAGGTGGCCGATACCGGCGCCGCCCTGGGCGCGATCGCCGCCTACAACCGCAGCCTCTATACCGGCCCGCTGGTCGCGATCACTGGCAGCAGCGGCAAGACCACAGTCAAGAACCTGGTGCGCGCGGTGCTGGCCCAGCGCGGCAACACCCTGGCCACCGAGGGGAACCTGAATAACGAGATCGGCGTCCCCCTGACGCTGCTGCGCCTGGCACCGGAACACGCCTTCGCGGTG
The DNA here is from genome assembly GCA_965222335.1 of Sediminihaliea sp. GTDB lineage: Bacteria > Pseudomonadota > Gammaproteobacteria > Pseudomonadales > Halieaceae. The sequence continues at coordinate 3,205,151 of OZ244944.1, forward strand.
GTGGAAATGGGCGCCGGCAAACCCAACGACATCGCGCCGCTCTGCGACCTTGCGCTGCCGGATGTCTCGGTGCTGCTTAATGCGATGCCGGCGCATCTCGAGGGCTTTGGCTCGGTAGATGCCGTGGCCGAGACCAAGGGCGCTATCTACGCCGGCCTGCGCGACCGCGGTACCGCGATCATCAACGCCGACTCCCCCTACGCCCGCAGCTGGCGCGCCCGTGCCGGCAGCGCCAGCGTGCTCGACTTCGGCCTGGAAAAGCCCGCTGCGATCAGCGCCAGTGCGATCGCCAGCCGCGGCACCGCTGGTATCAGCTTTATCGCCACCACCCCGGCCGGCGATGCACCGGTCACCCTGCGCCTGCCCGGGCGGCACAACGTTGCCAACGCCCTGGCCGCGATCGCCGTGGGTCTCGCCTGCGGCCTGAACCTGGGAGAAATCACCGCGGGCCTGGCCACCGTGGCGCCGATGGCGGGGCGCATGGCCGTGCTTGCGGGCATCGAGGGCAGCACGGTGATCGATGACTGTTACAACGCCAATCCCGGCTCGGTGCGCGCGGCGATAGACGCCCTCGCCGACTGCGGCGGGCGTCGCACCCTGCTGCTGGGGGCGATGCGGGAGCTGGGTGCCGACAGCGAGCGCCTGCACCGCGAGATCGGCGAGTACGCCCGTGACCGCGACATCGAGCGCTTCTGGGGCGTCGGCCCGGAACTGGCTCCGGCGGTAACGGCCTTTGGCCAGGGCGGACAGCATTTCAGCGACCGTGAAGCGGCTGCCGCCGCCCTGGCCGGTGCGGTGACGGCGGAGGATACCCTGCTGGTCAAGGGCTCCCGTGGCGCGGCAATGGAAAGCCTGCTGGCGGCGCTGGCGCCTGCGGCAACAGAGGCGGGGGACTGATCATGCTGTTGCTGCTGGCCGAGTACCTCACCCAGTTCAATCCCAACTTCCAGGTGTTCGAATACCTGACCCTGCGCGGCATTCTCGCGGCAGGTACCGCCCTGATTATTTCCCTGCTGGTGGGGCCGGGGATGATCCGGCGTCTCAATCACTACCAGGTGGGACAGTCGGTACGCACCGACGGTCCCCAGACCCACCTGAGCAAGAGTGGCACCCCGACCATGGGCGGTGCCCTGATCCTGGTGGCGGTCGCAGTCAGCAGCCTGCTCTGGGGCGACCTGGGTAACGCCTACCTGTGGATCGCCCTGCTGGTGACCGGGGTGTTTGGCGCCGTGGGCTGGGTCGATGACTACCGCAAGGTGGTGGAGCGGGATTCCCGCGGCCTGCCGGCCCGCTGGAAGTATTTCTGGCAGTCCACCGCCGGGCTCGCCGCCGCGTGCTACCTGTTCTTCGCCTATGACACGCCCGTCACGACCGAACTCTACGTGCCCTTCTTCAAGGACTTCGCCTGGAGCATGGGGCCGCTGTTTATCCTGCTGGCCTACTTCGTGATCGTGGGCGCCAGCAACGCGGTCAACCTGACCGACGGTCTCGACGGCCTGGCAATCCTGCCCACGGTGATGGTGGGCACCGCCCTCGGCGTGATCGCCTACCTGACCGGCCGGGTGGACTTTGCTGCCTACCTGCACATTCCCTACGTGGCGGGGAGTGGCGAGCTGGCCGTATTCTGCGGCGCGATCGCCGGCGCCGGGCTGGGCTTTTTGTGGTTCAACACCTATCCCGCACAGGTCTTCATGGGTGACGTGGGCGCCCTGGCCCTGGGCGCGGCCCTGGGGACGGTGGCGGTGATCACCCGTCACGAGATCGTCTTTTTCATCATGGGCGGCATTTTTGTGCTGGAAACCGTATCGGTCATCCTGCAGGTGGCGTCCTTCAAGTTGACCGGCAAGCGCATTTTTCGCATGGCGCCGATTCATCACCACTTTGAGCTCAAGGGCTGGCCGGAGCCGCGCGTGATCGTGCGCTTCTGGATCATCACCGTGATGCTGGTGCTGTTTGGGCTGGCGACACTGAAGCTGCGTTAGGCGGGAAGGGGAGTGCAAGTAGCAGTGGCACAGGATTTGATCGCAAGCAGTGAGTCCCGGGTGATATTCGGCCTGGGCGTCACCGGTCTGTCCTGCGCGCGTTTCCTGTATGCCCGGGGTCTCGACTTCAGCGTGGTCGACACCCGCGACAAGCCACCTGGCCTGGACACGCTGCGCAGCGAGATGCCGCAGGTGCCGGTATTTGTGGGAGAGATTCCCGGGTCTTTGCTGGACAGCGCCGGGGAGCTGATTGTCAGCCCGGGGGTGGCTCTCAGCGAAGCCCACGTGCAGCGGGCGATTAACGCCGGCGCGCATGTGCTGGGGGATGTCGACCTGTTTGTGCAGGAAGCAAAGGCGCCGGTGATCGGGATTACCGGTTCCAATGCCAAGTCCACGGTGACTGAACTGCTGGGGGCCATGGCCCGGGCGGCGCAGCTGGATGTCGGCGTGGGTGGCAACCTGGGTACCCCGGCGCTGGACCTGCTGGCACCAGACCGGGACCTGTACGTGCTGGAACTCTCCAGCTTCCAGCTGGAGCGGGCCGGTGACCTGGGCCTGGCGGTGGCGACAGTGCTGAATGTGAGTGCCGACCACCTCGACCGCCACGGCAGCCTGCCCCTGTACCACCAGGCCAAGCACCGGATTTTCCGCGGCTGCAAGGCGGCCGTGGTCCACCGCGACGACACCCTGACGGTGCCGCTGCTGGGCGAGGACGTGCGCGTGTTCAGCTGGCGCCTGCGCGAGCCCGAGCTGCAGGGTTTTGGCCTGCGCCGGGAAGACGATGGCACGGAAATGATTTACCACGGCTTCGAGGCCTTGCTGCCCGTGGCGGAAGTCGGCCTTGCCGGGCGCCACAACCTCGGCAATGTGCTCGCCGCCCTGGCCCTGGGCCACGCCGCGGGACTTGAGCGCGAGCCGATGCTCACCGCCGTGCGCGAGTTCGGCGGCCTGCCGCACCGCTGCCAGCCGGTGGCCACCCATGCCGGGGTGCGTTACGTGAACGACTCCAAGGGCACCAACGTCGGCGCCGCGATTGCTGCCCTGGAAGGCCTGGGGGACGCAGGCAATGTCTGGCTGATCGCCGGCGGCCAGGCCAAGGGCGCGGATTTTGCTGCGCTGCGCGACGTGGTCGCGCGGCGCTGCCGGCAGGTGCTGGTGCTGGGTGAGGCGGCGCCGGCCCTGGAAGCCGCGCTGGCAGAGCGGGTGGCGGTCACCCGGGTAGCGGATATGGCTGAGGCGGTGCGCCTTGCTGCCGCCGGTGCCGAGCCGGGGGACCTGGTCCTGCTGTCACCCGCCTGCGCCAGCTTCGACATGTTCAGCGGATACGCGGCCCGCGGCGAGGCCTTTGTGGCTGCGGTTCGCACGCTGGGGGAGGGGGACGCATGACCATCGCCGGTGTCACCCTCAAACTCCCGAACCTGGACCCGCTGCTGTCTCTCACCGGGCTGGCCCTGTTGCTGGTGGGCCTGGTGGCGATCAGCTCCGCCTCCATCGAGTACGCCGACTGGCATTTCCAGAATCCCTGGTTCCATGCCATACGGCATGTGATTTACATCGCGCTGGCGCTGATGGCGGCGACCGTGACCTACCTGATACCCCAGGACTGGTGGTCGCGCAGCGGCGCGGCCCTGTTGCTCGCGGCCCTGTCGCTGCTGATCCTGGTGCTGTTGCCGGGCATCGGCAAGGACGTCAATGGCTCCCAGCGCTGGCTGCCCCTGGGACCCTTTACCCTGCAGCCCTCGGAATTCGCCAAGCTGGCGATGGTGGTCTATCTCGCCGGCTACCTGGTGCGACAGGCGGAGGCGGTGCGCAGCAGCTGGCAGGGTTTCCTGCGGCCCATGGCGGTGCTCGGCTTCGTCGCCCTGCTGCTGATGGCGGAGCCGGACTTCGGTGCCACCGTGATCGTTGCCGGTACCGCCCTGGGCATGCTGTTTCTCGCCGGCGCCCGCCTGTTGCACTTTGTCACCGTGCTGGCGTTGAGTGTGGGCGGACTGGTCGCCCTGGTACTGAGTGCCCCCTACCGGGTGCAGCGCCTGACTGCCTACACCGATCCCTGGGCAGACCCCTTCGGCAGCGGCTTCCAGCTGATTCAGTCGCTGATTGCCTTCGGCCGCGGCGAGTGGCTGGGCGTGGGCCTGGGCAACAGCGTGCAGAAGCTCTTTTATCTGCCCGAGGCGCACACGGACTTTGTATTCTCGATCTGGGCCGAGGAAACGGGCTTTGTCGGCGCCAGCCTGGTGATCGGGCTGTTCGCCGCCCTCATCGGCCGCATTCTCTGGGTGGGGCGCCAGGCGAACCTCGCCGGCCAGGCCTTTGGAGCCTACCTGTGCTTCGGCGTCGCCCTGGTGTTCTCCGGGCAGGCCTTCGTCAATATGGGCGTGAGCTCCGGCCTGCTGCCGACCAAGGGCTTGACCCTGCCCTTCATCAGTTACGGCGGCACCAGCCTGATCGTGTGCTGCTGCATGCTGGCCATGGTGCTGCGGGTGCAGAGTGACCTGGCCGCGGGAGGCAGGCGATGAGCCTGCCGGGCTGCTTCCTGGTCGCCGCCGGCGGAACCGGTGGCCACGTGTATCCCGCTCTCGCGGTGGCGCGCGCCCTGCAGGAACGCGGGCACCGGGTGGAGTGGGCTGGCACCGAGCGCGACCTGGAGGCGCGCGTGGTACCGGCGGCGGGCATTCCCCTGCATACACTCTCAACCCGCGGGGTGCGCGGCAAAAACCTGTGGCAGACCCTGGTGGGGATGGTGCTGCTGCTCTGGTCCCTGGTGCAGGCCCTGCTGCTGCTGCGCCGGGTGAAACCCGACGTGGTGGTGGGCATGGGTGGCTACGTGACCGGCCCGGTAGGGCTGATGGCCTGGCTGCTGCGCCGGCCGCTTCTGATCCAGGAGCAGAACGCCGTGGCGGGCACCACCAATCGCCTGCTGGCCCCCCTCGCGCGGCGCATCGTCGCCGGCTTCCCCGGGGCCTTCAAGGACCGGGATGATGTCCTGGAGCTCGGCAACCCCCTGCGCGCGGAGCTGATGGTCGCGGCCGGGGAGCACCCCTGGCAGTACCACGGCGAGCGGCCGCTGCGCATGCTGGTGGCCGGCGGCAGCCTGGGCGCGCGGCCGATCAACGATCTGTTGCCCGGCGTGGTGCGCAGCCTGCTGAAGGAGTGCGGCAATGATGCGCTGCAGGTCTGGCACCAGACCGGCGCGGCCCAGGAAGACGCGGTGCGCCAGGCCTACGGCCAATACCTGGACAAGGGCGTGCGCGTGGCGCCCTTTATCGACGATATGGCCGCTGCCTATGCCTGGGCCGACCTGGTGCTGTGTCGCGCCGGTGCCCTCACGGTGGCGGAACTGGCGGTGATGGGGCGCCCGGCCCTGCTGATCCCGCTGCCGCACGCGATCGACGATCACCAGACCCGCAATGCCCGCGCCCTCACAGATGCCGGCGGCGGCCTGCTGCTGCGCCAGAGTGAAATCAGTGCGGCCTCCCTGCAGCAGATTCTGCAGGGCTACCTCGACAACCCCCAGCGCCTGGCGGCCATGGCGCGCGCGGCGAAAAGCGCCGGGCGCCCCGAGGCGACCCGGCAGGTGGCGGACTGCTGCGAGGAGCTGTTGCATGATTGAGCGCAGCGTGTACAGCGTGCCGGAAATGCGTCGCATCCGCCGCATCCACATGATCGGTATCGGCGGTACCGGCATGAGCGGGATCGCCGAGGTGCTGGTCAACCTGGGCTACGATGTCGCCGGCTCGGACCTGCGCCGCAGCCCGGTGACCGATCGCCTGCAGGCCCTGGGTATTGAAGTGTTCTTTGGCCACGCCGCGGCCAACATCGGCCGGGCCGATGTGGTGGTGAGCTCCAGCGCGGTCAAGGACGATAATCCCGAGGTCACCGCCGCCCGTGAGGCGCGGATTCCGGTGGTGCCGCGGGCGGAGATGCTGGCGGAGCTGATGCGCTACCGCCACGGCATCGCGGTGGCCGGCACCCACGGCAAGACTACTACCACCAGCCTGATCGCAGCGATCTTTGGTGCCGCGGGCCTGGACCCGACTTTCGTGATCGGCGGCCTGGTCAACAGCATTGGCAGCAACGCCCAGCTGGGTGCCAGCCGCTTCCTGATTGCCGAGGCGGACGAGAGCGATGCCTCCTTCCTGCACCTGCAGCCCATGGCCACGGTGATCACCAATATCGAAGCCGATCACATGGAAACCTACGGCGGTGACTTCGCGGTATTGCGCAGCACCTTCCTGGATTTCCTGCACAACCTGCCTTTCTACGGAGTGGCGGTCCTGTGCGTGGACGACCCGGTGGTCGCCGGGCTACTCCCTGACCTCAGCCGGCAGGTGCTGACCTACGGCTTTGCCGAAGAGGCGGACTTCCGCATTACCGAGATGACGCCCGAGGGCCTGGTGACACGCTTCAGCGTATCGCGCCCGGGCGACATGGCGCCGCTGAGTGTGGCCCTGAATATGCCGGGGCGGCACAACGTGCTCAATGCCACCGCGGCGATCGCCGTGGCCTCTGACGAGGGCCTGGAAGATGCGGCCATTATCCGGGGCCTGGAGGAGTTCGCCGGCGTCGGTCGCCGCTTTACCCGCCTGGGCGAACTGCAGCTTGCACAGGGCAGTGTGCTGCTGGTGGACGACTACGGCCACCATCCCACGGAAGTGCGCGCCACCCTGGAGAGCGCGCGCCAGGCCTGGCCCGAACGGCGCCTGGTGATGATTTACCAGCCGCACCGTTTCTCGCGCACCCGCGACCTGTACGAAGACTTTGTCGCCGTGCTCTCCCGCTGTGACGCCCTCTTGCTCCTGGACGTGTACCCGGCGGGGGAGGACCCGATACCCGGAGCCGACAGCCGCAGCCTTACCCGCAGCATCCGCCAGCGCGGCCAGCTGGAGCCGGTGTTTGTCGAGGGACCCGAGGCGGTGCCGGGCGTGCTCGCGGAAGTACTCCGGGATGGCGATGTATTGATTACCCAGGGCGCGGGCAATATCGGCCGCCTGGCCCAGGACCTGCAGGCCCTGGGTAGCCTGCGTGGAGGTGCGGCATGAGCTGGGCGCAAATCACCGCGGGTCCGCTGGCGGTGCTGCTGGGCGGGCGCTCCGCCGAGCGCGAGGTCTCACTGATGTCCGGGGCCACGGTGGTCGAGGCCCTGGAGTCCCTCGGCTGCGAGGTACGCCAGGTGGACCCGGCGCAGGCGGGCTGGATGCGCGAACTGGAGGGCGTGACCTGTGCCTTCAATGCGCTGCACGGCCCCGGCGGCGAAGACGGCGTAATCCAGGGGGCCCTGGAAACCCTGGGCGTACCCTACACCGGTTCCGGGGTGCTGGGCTCGGCCCTGTCCATGGACAAGCAGCGCAGCAAGGAAATCTGGCAGGGTATCGGCGTGCCCACCGGCGGCTTTGAAACCCTGGCCGCGGACAGTGACTGGGCCGGGGTGATTGCGCGCCTGGGCAAGGTGTTCGTGAAGCCCGCCTGTGAAGGTTCCAGCATCGGCATGGCCCCGGCAAGCGACGCCGCCTCCCTGGAAGCGGCCTGGCGCGAAGCTTCCCGCTACGGCGGCAGGGTGCTGGCGGAGCAGTTTATCAATGGTCCCGAATACACCGTGGCGATTCTCGGTGAGCGGGCACTGCCCTCCATTCGCATGGAAACCGATAACGAATTCTACGACTACGAGGCCAAGTACCTCTCGGATGCCACCCGCTATCACTGCCCCAGCGACCTGGGCCCCGAGGACGAGGCCGAGATCGCCGACCTGGCACTCAGGGCGTTCCGGTCCCTGGGCTGCAGTGTCTGGGGCCGCACCGACCTGATGCGCGACAGCGACGGCCGCTTCTATGTGCTGGAGGTCAATACCATCCCGGGCATGACCTCCCACAGCCTGGTGCCGATGGCGGCGCGTGTGGCGGGAATGGACGTGCCAGCCCTGGTGCGCCGCATCCTGGAATTGAGCTGGGTCCACAGGGGAGGTGCTGCATGAGCGCGAACGCACGCCGCCGCACGGGCCGCGATGCCGGGCGCGGCGCCACCCGCAAGACGGTGCAGAAGGCCGAGCCGCGGACTATGAGCTTCAACTGGCTCAACCGGCTGCTCATCCTGTTCTCAGGGGTCGCGGTGATGGCTGCCGGGCTGCAGGCCTACCGCGTGCTGGCTTCCTTGCCGGTGGAGCGGATCAGCGTGACCGGTGATTTGCAGCACACCCAGACCGAGGCGGTGCAGGAGATGGTGCAGCCGGCCCTGGTGGGGGGCTTCCTCAGTGCGGATCTCGACCGGATCCGCGTCCAGCTTGAGGCGCTGCCCTGGATCTACCGGGCCTCGGTGCGCCGGCGCTGGCCCAGCTCGCTGGAAATCCACGTGCTGGAGCAGCTGCCCATCGCCCGCTGGGGGCACGGTGGCTTCCTCAATCACGAGGGCGAGGTATTCCAGTCGGCCAACGCCGATGCCTGGCAGCACCTGCCGCGCCTGGTGGGGCCTGAAGGCAGCGAGCGGGAGCTGATGGTGCGCTACCAGCGCCTGGAAGAGCTGCTCGCGGACGTGGAGCTGGAAGTACAGACCCTGGCTCTGGACGAGCGGGGACAGCTCGAGGCACAGCTGGTGCAGGGCATGACCCTGGTACTGGGGAGCGAGGCCCTGCGCGAGCGGGTGGCGCGTTTTGTCACCGTGTACGCGGGTGAGCTGGCAGCAAGGGCGGACGAGGTGGCGCGGGTGGACCTGCGCTACCAGAGTGGATTGGCGGTGGCGTTTCACGAGCCGGCCCAGGTGGCCGGGCTGGCCACAGACTAGACAGGGACAGGGGGAGACACACTGCCATGGGCAGCGCACAGGACAAGAGAATGATCGTCGGGCTCGATATCGGCACCTCCAAGGTGGTCGCGATCGTCGGTGAAATCGGCATCGACGGCGAGATCGAGATCGTCGGCATCGGCTCACACCCCTCCAAGGGCATGAAGAAAGGGGTGGTGGTGAATATCGAGTCCACCGTGCAGTCCATCCAGCGTGCAGTGGAGGAGGCGGAGCTGATGGCCGGTTGCCAGATCCACTCGGTCTACGTGGGCATCGCCGGCAGCCATATCCGCAGCCTCAATTCCCACGGCATCGTCGCGATTCGCGATCGCGAGGTCTATAACCTGGACCTGGAGCGGGTGATCGACGCTGCCCAGGCGGTGGCAATCCCCGCGGACCAGAAGATCCTGCACATCCTGCCCCAGGAATACGTGATCGATAACCAGGAGGGGATCAAGGAGCCCATGGGCATGTCCGGGGTGCGCCTGGAAGCCAAGGTGCACCTGGTGACCTGCGCGGTGAACGCGGCCCAGAACATCGAGAAGTGTATTCGCCGCTGCGGCCTGGAAGTGGAGGAAATCATCCTCGAGCAGCTGGCGTCCAGCTACGCCGTGCTCACCGAGGACGAGCGCGAGCTGGGGGTGTGCCTGGTGGATATCGGCGGCGGCACCACGGACATCGCGATCTTTACCGAGGGCTCCATCCGCCACACCGGGGTGATCCCCATTGCCGGGGACCAGGTGACCAACGATATCGCCATGGCCCTGCGCACGCCGACCCAGCACGCCGAGGAGATCAAGATCAAGTACGCCTGTGCCCTGACCCAGCTTGCGGGGCCGGACGAGACCATCAAGGTACCCAGCGTCGGCGATCGCCCGCCCAGGGACCTGTCACGCCAGGCGCTGGCGGAGGTGGTGGAGCCGCGCTACGACGAGCTGTTCACCCTGGTCCAGGCGGAGCTGCGCCGCAGCGGCTACGAGGACCTGATCCCGGCGGGCATCGTGCTTACCGGCGGTACCTCGAAAATGGAGGGGGTGGTGGAACTGGCCGAGGAAATTTTTCACATGCCGGTGCGGGTGGGTTACCCGCAGGCGATCAAGGGGTTGCACGACATCGTGCGCAACCCGATTTATGCCACCGGGGTGGGGCTGCTGCAGTACGGGCAGCAGCACCAGGGTGGTGAACGCGGCGCCAGTGGCGCCCGCGAGGGGGCGGATGAGCCCGGAATTTTTGCGCGGATGAAGGCATGGCTGCAAAGCAACTTCTGAAGCGCGCACGGAATTGTCCCGCTGTGGTGGGACAAGGCACCCGCAACGGCGGGCGCAAGGTAGAAAATCGCCGCGCATCAGCGGCACACCAGCAAAGGGGAGAAACACCATGTTTGAACTGATCGATAACGTACCGCAAAACGCCGTGATAAAAGTCATCGGGGTCGGGGGTGGTGGCGGCAATGCCGTCAAACACATGATTGAAAACAACGTGGAGGGCGTGGATTTCATCTGCGCGAACACCGACGCCCAGGCGCTGTCGGATATCAGCTCCAAGACCGTGCTGCAGCTCGGCGGTGATATCACCAAGGGCCTCGGCGCCGGGGCCAACCCGGACATCGGCCGCGCCGCGGCGATGGAGGATCGCGATCGCATCGCCGAATCCCTGCGCGGGGCGGACATGGTCTTTATCACCGCCGGCATGGGCGGGGGCACGGGTACCGGTGGTGCACCGGTCGTGGCTGAAGTGGCGCGGGAGATGGGTATCCTGACGGTTGCCGTGGTCACCCGGCCCTTCCCTTTCGAGGGCAAAAAGCGTCTGGCGATCGCCCAGACAGGGGTCCGTGAGCTGCAGCAACACGTCGACTCTTTGATCACCATTCCCAACGAAAAGTTGCTGGAAGTGCTGGGAAAAAATACCAGTTTATTGGATGCCTTCAAGGAAGCGAATGATGTATTGTTGGGCGCAGTTCAGGGTATAGCCGACCTGATAATTCGCCCCGGTATGATCAACGTGGACTTTGCGGATGTCAGGACGGTGATGTCGGAAATGGGCATGGCCATGATGGGTACGGGAAGCTCCAGAGGGGAGAACCGGGCCCGGGAAGCCGCCGAGCGAGCCATTAACAGCCCGCTGCTCGACGACATCGACCTTCAGGGCGCGCGCGGCATTCTGGTGAATATCACCGCCGGCCTCGACCTGTCACTTGGGGAGTTCTCCGAAGTTGGCGACACGATCGAGGAATTTGCGTCCGACGAAGCGACAGTTGTGGTAGGTACCGTTATTGATCCAGAGATGACGGACGAGCTCAAGGTGACCGTGGTCGCCACGGGGCTGGGTAGCGAGGCGGTGTCCAAGGCACCCCTGCAGGTGGTTGAGTCAGCGCCGCGTCAGGCGGAGGCTGCCACGAGCACCGAACCCGACTATAAGGAGTTTGATCGTCCCCCGGGCCTGCGCAAGTCGCGAGCCGCTGCGGGTGGACAGGCAGCAGCTGTCGCAGCTGAAGCCGGCGGCGAGGAGTATTTCGATATTCCCGCGTTCTTGCGTCGCCAGGCAGACTAGCAGGGCATCCGACCTCGGACTGGTTCCGGTGCGTGCCTTGCAGAGCTTTGTGAGGCACAGGATACGGATGGGAGTACTATGATTCGACAGCGAACTCTGCGTAACGCGATCAAGGCGACTGGCGTCGGCCTGCACACCGGGGAAAAGGTTTACCTGACCCTGAATCCGGCGCCCGTGGATACCGGCATTGTGTTTCGCCGGGTGGACCTGGATCCCGTGGCGGAAATTCCCGCCCGGGCAGAGAACGTTGGCGATACCACTCTCTCAACCAGTCTGGTTGTGGACGGCGAGCGCGTGTCCACGGTTGAACACCTGCTGTCCGCCATGGCGGGCCTGGGCATTGACAACGCTTTTGTGGATGTCAGTGCCCCCGAGGTCCCGATCATGGACGGCAGCGCGGGCCCCTTTGTGTTCCTGATCCAGTCCGCTGGTATCGAGGAGCAGAATGCGGCCAAGAAGTTCATCCGGATCAAGCGCCCGGTCACGGTCGAGGATGGCGACAAGGTAGCCAGCTTCCTCCCCTTTGATGGCTTCAAGGTCTCCTTTACCATCGACTTCGACCACCCGGTGTTCCGCGACCGCTCGGCCCATGCCGAGGTCGACTTTTCCTCTACCTCCTTCGTCAAGGAGGTCAGCCGCGCCCGGACCTTCGGGTTCATGCACGAGATCGAGTATCTCCGCTCCAAGGGTCTGGCCCGCGGTGGCTCCGTCGACAATGCGATCGTGGTCGACGAGTACCGCATCCTCAACCAGGATGGCCTGCGCTACGACGACGAGTTCGTCAAACACAAGGTGCTCGACGCCATTGGCGACATCTATCTGCTGGGTTACAGCCTGATCGGCGAATTTCGCGCCCACAAGTCCGGCCACGCCCTCAACAACGCCTCCCTGCGCGCCCTCATAGCCCAGCCCGACGCCTGGGAAATGGTCACCTTCGAGGACGAAGCCAAGGCCCCCATCTCCTACGTCACCAACCCCATCCCCGCCGCCTAGAAATAGGGGACGGATACCAATTCCCCCAACCCATTAAATTGGGGACGGATACCTATTTCTTTTGTTGGCTCAAGTGCTCTCTGTGCCAACTGTTAATTGGTATCCGTCCCTATTTTAGGTCCGGCCCTATTTAGGTCAGGAATTTCGGGCGATTTAATTGGTATCCGTCCCCAATTAAAGGGGGGAGCCGGGGTGGTTTATTTGGTATCCGTCCCCAATTGTTGGTGGCGGGGGATGACGTGGCAAAATGTCGGCGGCTGTGGCATAGTTCGCTGCCTGTTCGACGCACCTGACTGCAAATGAAAGTCATTCTTATCAGCCGCAAGCACGGCGGCTCGCGTTCCCTTGAACTGGGTCGCTGGTCCCGTGCCCTTGTCTCCCTGTGTTGCCTGGGGCTGCCGCTGGGTGCGCTTGCGGTGGGATTCCTCACCGGCGTCGACGGCGGCAACAGCGTCCTTCGCGGCCAGACCGTGGATGCGATGCAGGATGAACTGGCGCAGCAGTCCGAGGACCTGGACGAGATTCGCGAGGCCGCGGAGCGCAAGCTGCAGGCCCTGACCCTGAGCCTCGCCGAATTACAGGCGCGCATGACCCGCCTGGATGCTCTGGGTGAACACCTTACGGTGATGGCGGATCTGGAAGGCGGCGAGTTCGATTTCAGCCAGCCTCCTGCCCTCGGTGGCCCCGTGGGCCCCGACTTCAATGTTGATTTCAGCGACCTCGACCTGACCGGCGAACTGGCGGATTTCACCCAGCACCTCGCAGACCGCGAGCAGCAGCTGGCGATCCTGGAATCGCTGCTCAGCAACCGCAAGCTGGAAGAGCAGGCCTGGATGTCCGGTCGCCCGGTGGCCAAGAGCTGGGTTTCTTCCAGTTACGGCAAACGCGCCGATCCCTTTACCGGTAACCCCGCCTTCCACCACGGCATCGACTTTGCCGGCAAGGCGGGCAGCGAAGTGATCGCCGTCGCCGGTGGCGTGGTGACCTGGACCGGCGAGCGCGCGGGCTACGGCAAGATGGTGGAGATTTCCCACGGCGACGGCCTGGTCTCCCGCTACGGTCATAACCAGAAAAACCTGGTCGAACCCGGCGACGTGGTGCGTAAGGGCGAAGCCGTTGCCCTGATGGGCTCGAGCGGGCGCTCCACCGGCGCCCACGTGCACTTCGAAGTGTACAAGCACGGCCGCTCTGTCGACCCCTCGAGCTACGTGCGCCGCACCCGGCGCTGAACCACCCCTCCCCCGTTCCTGACCAGCCACCCTGTCCTGCGGGTGGATGAACCTCGTTACCGAGTAGTGATGCGATGATTAGCACAGCACTGAAAAAAGTTTTTGGCACCCGCAATGACCGCGAGCTCAAGCGGATGCGCAAGATCGTGAAACAGATCAACGGCCTGGAAGAGGCCATGCAGGCACTGAGCGACGACGAGCTCAAGGCCAAGACCGGCGAATTCCGCCAGCGCTTTACTGATGGCGAGTCCCTCGACCGCCTGCTGCCGGAGGCCTTTGCGGTCGCCCGGGAAGCCGGCGTGCGCACCCTGGGCATGCGCCACTTCGATGTGCAGCTGATCGGCGGCATGGCCCTGCACGAGGGCAAGATCGCGGAGATGGGCACCGGTGAGGGCAAGACCCTCGTGGCCACGTTGCCGACCTACCTCAACACCCTGTCCGGCAAGAGCGTGCACCTGATCACGGTGAATGACTACCTGGCCTCCCGGGACGCCACCTGGATGGGGCCGCTGTACGACTTCCTCGGCGTGAAGGTGGGCGTGGTGCGCTCCGGCCAGCTGCCGGACCAGAAGCGCGAGGCCTACAGCAGCGACATTATCTACGGCACCAATAACGAGTTTGGCTTTGACTACCTGCGGGACAACATGGCCTTTTCCCTGCAGGACAAGATGCAGGGCGAGCTGTCATTCGCGATTGTCGACGAGGTGGACTCCATCCTGATCGACGAGGCGCGCACGCCGCTGATCATCTCCGGTGCCTCCGAGGACAGCTCCGAGTTGTACCGCCGGATCAACAAGCTGATTCCCAAGCTCAAGCCCGACACCGAGGGCGAATCCGGCCACTTCACCATCGACGAAAAGCAGCGCCAGGTGGAGCTGACCGAGGAGGGCCACGAGTTTATCGAGGAGCTGCTCACCCGGGAGAAGCTGCTGGAGGAGGGCGACAGCCTCTACGCCGCCACCAACCTGAACCTGCTGCACCACGTGCACTCGGGCCTGCGCGCCCACGTGATGTTCCACCGCGACGTGGAGTATATCGTGCAGGATGGCCAGGTGGTGCTGATCGACGAGCACACCGGCCGCACCATGGCCGGGCGCCGCCTGTCCGAGGGCCTGCACCAGGCGATCGAGGCCAAGGAGGGGGTGAATATCCAGAGCGAGAGCCAGACCCTGGCCTCCACCACCTTCCAGAATTACTTCCGCCTGTACGAGAAGCTGGCGGGCATGACCGGTACCGCGGATACCGAGGCCTTCGAGTTCCGCCAGATCTACGGCCTGGAAGTGCTGGTGATCCCCACCAACAAGCCGGCCCAGCGCACCGACATGAACGACCTGGTCTACCTCACCCGGGACGAGAAATTCGACGCCATCGTCGAGGACGTCAAATCCTGCATGGAGAAGGGCGCACCGGTGCTGGTGGGTACCGCCTCGGTGGAGACCTCCGAGGCCCTGTCAGAGAGCTTCCGCAAGGCGAAGATCGAGCACAAGGTACTGAATGCCAAGTACCACGAGCAGGAAGCGGAGATTATCGCCCAGGCGGGCCGGCCGGGCGTGGTGACCATCGCCACCAACATGGCCGGCCGCGGTACCGACATCGTCCTCGGGGGCAACCTGGATGCCGAAATCGCCGCCTTCGACGGTGAGATCAGCGAGGCCAAACGCGAGGAACTGAAAGCGGCCTGGCAAGAGCGCCACCAGCAGGTGCTGGATGCCGGCGGCCTGCATATTCTCGGCACCGAGCGGCACGAGTCACGGCGCATCGACAACCAGCTGCGCGGCCGGGCCGGGCGCCAGGGTGACCCGGGCGTGTCCCGTTTCTACCTGTCCCTGGAAGACAGCCTGATGCGGATTTTCGCCTCGGACCGGGTGAAGAACTTTATGCAGGCCCTGGGCATGGAGAAGGGCGAGGCGATCGAACACCGGATGGTGACCAACGCGATCGAGAAGGCCCAGCGCAAGGTCGAGGGTCGCAACTTCGATATCCGCAAGCAGTTGCTGGAATACGACGACGTTGCCAACGACCAGCGCCAGATTATCTACCAGCAGCGCAATGACCTGCTGTCCGAGGCGGATATCGCCGATACCATCACCGCGATCCGGGCGGACGTGGTCAACGAGGCCATCGACAGCTATATCCCGCCGATGAGCGTGGAAGAGCAGTGGGACGTGCCCGGGCTGGAGAGACAACTGGAGGCCGAGTTCGCCATCAGCCTGCCGATCCAGGAGTGGCTGGACAGCGACGACAAGCTGTTCGAGGAGGCCCTGCGGGAAAAGATCCTGGAGGAAGTCCAGGCCGCCTACGACAGAAAGAGCGAGCAGGTCGGCCCCGATATGCGCAAGATCGAGAAGCAGATCATGCTGCAGGTGCTGGACAACCTGTGGAAGGACCACCTCGCCACCATGGACCACCTGCGCCAGGGCATCCACCTGCGGGCCTATGCCCAGAAAAATCCCAAGCAGGAGTACAAGCGCGAGTCCTTCACCCTGTTCGAGGAACTGCTGCGCAGCCTGAAATACGAGGTGATCAAGTTCCTCAGCCACGTGCAGATCCAGCGCGAGGACGAGTCCGCACTGATCGAGGCGCGCCGCCGCCAGGAAGCCGAGCGCGAGAAGCTTGCCTTCCAGCACGCCGCCGCCACCGCGATGGCGGCGGAGAGCGCGGAGCCCGCTGCAGCCGGGGCGGGTGGCGCGGCCCAGCCCGCCGCCAGTCCGCAGCCCTTCACCCGGGAAGAACCCAAGGTCGGGCGCAACGAACCCTGCCCCTGTGGCAGTGGCAAGAAGTACAAGCAGTGCCACGGCAAGCTGCAATAACGTGCTCGCGCGTAGGGCCGAGTTCATTCGGCCACCTGAACCCGGTCGGATGAATTCGGCCACGTGACCCTGGTCGAATGAATTCGACCCTACCTGGATAAGCGGACCATGGCCGTAGGTAACGACTCACTCTCTGAACTGGACCCGGTTCCAGGCATCCGCCTGGCGACCGTGGCGGCCGGTATAAAAAAGCCCGGCCGCAAGGACCTGGTGGTGATCGAGGCCGCCCCGGGCAGCCACTGCGCTGCGGTCTTCACCCGCAATGCCTTCTGCGCCGCGCCGGTGACCGTGGCGCGCGAATACTGGCGAGCCAGCAACTACCAGCCCCGCTACCTGCTGATCAACACCGGCAATGCCAATGCCGGCACCGGCGAGCAGGGACTTGTCGATGCCCGGGCCTGCGCCGCGGCGCTGGCGGAATCTGCGGGCGTGGAGCCCCGGGCGGTGCTGCCTTTTTCCACCGGTGTGATTGGCGAACCCTTACCTACCCAGCGCATTGTTGACGCCATCCCCGCAGCGATGGACGCCCTCACGGACGGTGGCTGGCTCGATGCCGCCAGCGGCATTATGACCACCGATACCCGGCCCAAGGGGCACTCGGTGCGCTTCAGTACCGGGGGGCGCGACTACGTGCTCACCGGGATTGCCAAGGGCGCGGGCATGATCCGCCCGAACATGGCGACCATGCTGGCCTATCTGGCGACCGATATGGCGGTGTCCCCGGCACTGCTGCAACAGGCCCTGGCCGCGGCCGTTGAGACCTCCTTCAATCGCATCACCATTGACGGCGATACCTCCACCAACGACGCCTGCGTGTTGCTGGCCACGGGCGCTGCTGGTAATTCCGCAGTCAACGCACAGGAGTCAGACGAATACCTGGCGCTACAGTCGGCGCTGGAGGAAGTCTGCCTGAACCTGGCCCAGGGCCTGGTGCGGGACGGGGAGGGTGCCAGCAAGTTTGTGACCGTGCAGGTGAACGGCGGCGAGAGCGAGCAGGAGTGCCTGGACGTGGCCTTTACCATCGCCCACTCGCCCCTGGTAAAGACGGCCCTGTTTGCCTCGGACCCCAACTGGGGGCGCCTGCTGGCGGCCATTGGCCGCGCGGGCCTCAGGGACCTCGCGGTGGAGCGGGTCGGGGTGTTCCTGAACGAGGTGCTGATTGCGGAAAACGGCTGTCGCGCCGCCAGCTACCGGGAGGAACAGGGTGCGGCCGCCATGGCGCCGGAGGATATCGTGATCCGGATCGAACTGAATCGCGGCGATGCGCAAACCACGGTGTGGACCTCGGACTTTTCCTACGACTACGTGCGGATCAACGCCGAGTACCGGACCTGAATGGACCGTTTGCACGTCGCCGTTGGCGTTATCCTGGACAGCGAGCGCCGCATTCTCCTCAGCCGGCGGCCCGAGGGTGTGCACCAGGGCGGGCTCTGGGAGTTCCCCGGGGGCAAGGTGGAAGCGGGGGAGTCAGTGCACGCGGCACTGGCCCGCGAGCTGCAGGAAGAGCTGGCGATCGAGGTTACCCGCAGCGAGGCGCTGACCCTGATCGAGCATGATTACGGCGACAAGGCTGTGTGCCTGGACGTGCACGTGGTGCTTGGCTTTGCGGGCACACCTGAGGGCCGGGAGGGCCAGCCCCTGCAGTGGGTGACGGCTGCCGAGCTGGACGGCTACGACTTCCCCGCCGCCAATGCGCCGATTACCACGGCGATTCGGGCCTACCTCGCGCGCCAGCTTCGCTAACTGCCCCTGGTTCGCGCGGTTTCGGCCCGGGCGAGAAATTCCTTGTGCAGCTCCTCTGCCTGGGTCTCCAGCGCAGCGAGGTCCCCGCTGTTGTCCACCACGATATCCGCTCGCGACAGGCGCTCGTCCCGGTCCAGCTGGGCGGCAATAATCCGCTGCACCTGGGCCTCGTCGTTATCATCCCGGGCCATGGTGCGCTGCAGCTGCAGTTCCACCGGCACATCCACGACGACCACGAGGTCGGTCCAGCGGGATTGTTCACCTTCCAGCAGCAGCGGCGAGCTGAGCACGGTGTAGGACGAGGTAGACGCCGCCAGCTGGCGCTGGATTTCCTCGCCGATCAGCGGATGGGTGAGCTGTTCCAGCCACTGGCGCTCCTGCGGGTCGGCGAACACCCGCTGGCGCAGGGCCGCGCGATCAAGGCTGCCATCGGGGAGCAGTATCTCCTCGCCAAAATGCCCGGCGATGGCGGCCAGGGCCGGCGTGCCGACTTCCACGACCTTGCGCGCGGCGAGATCCGCATCCACTACCGTGATGCCGCGCTGCTCCAGACGACGGGTCAGCGCCGACTTGCCACTGCCGATGCCCCCGGTAACGCCGACGACCAGGCCCATCAGGAGATGCCTGCCATACCGAGGTAGCGCTGCATGATCGGGTCGCCCCACACGAGAATGACCCAGCCCGCCATCGCGAGGTAGGGGCCGAAGGGGATCGGTACTTCGCGGCCGCGCCGCTTGATCACCATCAGGGCAATGCCGATGACGGCGCCAACCAGCGACGACAGCAGGATGATCACCGGCAAGGCCTGCCAGCCAAACCAGGCCCCCAGGGCGGCCAGCAGCTTGAAATCGCCGTAGCCCATGCCCTCCTTGCCGGTGAGCAGCTTGAACAGCCAGTACACGGACCACAGGATCAGGTAGCCGGCGATGGCCCCGATCACTGCGTCCTGCAGCGAGACAAATACCCCGCTGATGTTGAACAGCAGGCCCAGCCACAGCAGGGGCAGGGTGATGTCGTCGGGCAGCAGCTGGTGATCAATGTCGATCAGGGTCAGGGCGATCAGGGCCCAGGTGAACAGGAGCGCGCCCGGCAGGGCCGGGGTGGGCCCGAAGTACAGGGCCAGGAAGAGACTGGCGAGGCCGGTCACCGATTCCACCACCGGGTAGCGCAGGGAAATGCCGGCCCGGCAGCTGGCGCACTTGCCGCCCAGGGCGATATAGCTGAACACCGGGATATTCTGCCAGGGTTTGATCGGCGCCTTGCAGTGCGGGCAGTGGGAATTGGGGGAGGCGAGGTTCAGGTGCGGGCTCTCGGGGGCAGGCTGCTCCAGCAGTTCGCAGCAGTCCCGGCGCCAGCCCGCCTCAAGCATCAGCGGCAGGCGGTAGATCAAAACGTTGAGAAAGCTGCCCACCACCAGCCCCAGGGCGAGCACGAACAGCGGCAACAGCCAGGGGGTCTGGCCCAGGGCTTCAAGCATGGCGACGTCCTGTCGGTGGTGCGGGTGTCAGATCACCGAACCCAGCATAAAGATCGGCAGGTACATGGCAATCATCAGGCCGCCCACGAGCACCCCGAGGATGGACATGATCAGCGGCTCCATCAGGGAGCTGAGGCTGTCCACTGCGTTGTCCACCGCTTCCTCGTAGTGGTTGGCGACCTTGTCCAGCATGTCATCCAGGGCGCCGGATTCCTCGCCGATGGAAACCATCTGCAGCAGCATGTTGGGAAACAGCCCGGTGGTCTTGATCGACTGGTACAGGGTGGTACCGGTGGTCACGTCGTCGCGAATCTGGCGAATCGCCTTGGCATACACCGAGTTGCCGGCGGCGCCCGCGGTGGAATTCAGGGCGTCGACCAGCGGCACCCCGGCGGCGAAGGTGGTGGCCAGGGTGCGCGAGAAGCGGGCGATGACCGCATCGTGCACGATGTCGCCCACCACCGGCGTGCGCAGGGCCAGCCTGTCGAGGAATTCGGAGAAGCGAACCGAGCGGAACTTGATCTCCCGGAACAGGAACACGGTGCCGATGATGCCCAGCAGGATCACGAACCACCATTTCTGCACGAAGTTGGAAATGCCCACCACGAACAGGGTGAAGGCCGGCAGGTCGGAACCGAAGCTGCGGAAGGTCTCGGCAAACTGCGGCACCACCTTGATCAGCAGGATCGCGGTGACGATAATCGCCACCGCCACCACCGCGGTGGGATAGGTCATGGCCTTGCGAATCTTGGCCTTGAGCTGCTCGGTCTTTTCCTTGTAGGTGGCCACCCGGTCGAGCATCACTTCCAGCGTACCGGAGCCTTCACCCGAGGCGATCAGGCTGACAAACAGGTCGTCGAAGTACCGCGGGTGCTTGGCCAGGGAGGGCGCCAGGCCGCTGCCGGAGGCCACGTCGTTCTTGATCGAGGTCACCAGTTCCCGCATCTGCTGTTTTTCCAGGCCCTCGCCGACGATATCGAAACTCTGCACCAGGGGCACCCCGGCCTTCATCATGGTGGCCAGCTGGCGGGTGAAGATGGCGATGTCCGCGGGCTTGATCGCCTTCCCCTTGCCGCCGCCAAACAGTGGCTTGGCCTTTTTCTTGACCCGCTTGGGGGTGACGCCCTGCTTGCGCAGCTGGGCCTTGGCCATGGAAGTACTGGAGGCGATAATTTCGCCTTTGCCGGCGCGACCATTCTTGTCGACGCCGCTCCAGGTGAAAATGTCACTGCGCGTTGTGCTGGTTGCCATGCTGTTTCCCGCCTTGCCTGCCTCAGACTCTGTTTGTCAGCGACTGCTTAATCTGTCGTGACCCGGTTAACCTCTTCAAGACTCGTCAGCCCCTGTACCGCCTTCCACAGGGCCGAGGTGCGCAGGTCATTAAAGCCCTCCGCACGGGCCTGCTTGTGGATATCCAGCGAATTGCCCTCCTCCATGATAATCCGCGCGAGGGCGGGGGTGATCCGCACCACCTCGTACACGCCTACACGGCCCTTGTAGCCGTCCTTGCACTGGTCGCAGCCCACCGGGTGCATCAGGGTTGCCTCGCGCAGCATCTCCTCGGTGAAGCCCTCTTTTTCCAGCACTTCCGGTGGAATGTCATCGGCGGGCACGGCGCACTCCTTGCACAGGCGTCGCGCCAGGCGCTGGGCGATAATCAGGTTGACCGAGGTGGCCAGGTTGAAGGAGGGGACACCCATGTTGAGCATCCGCGTGACGGTCTCTGCGGCGCTGTTGGTGTGCAGTGTCGACAGCACCAGGTGGCCGGTCTGGGCCGCCTTGATCGCGATTTCCGCGGTTTCCAGGTCGCGAATCTCCCCCACCATGATCACGTCCGGGTCCTGGCGCAGGAAGGAGCGCAGGGCCGAGGCAAAATTCAGCCCCACCTTGGGGTTCACGTGGACCTGGTTGATACCTTCCATATTGATCTCCACCGGGTCCTCCGCGGTGGAGATGTTGCGCTCGGGCTGGTTCAGCAGGTTGAGGCCGGTGTACAGCGAAACGGTCTTGCCCGAACCGGTGGGTCCGGTCACCAGGATCATGCCCTGGGGCCGGCTCAGGGCCTTGAGGTACAGCTCCTTCTGCTCTTCCTCGTAGCCCAGGGCGTCAATGCCCATCTGCGCACTGGACGGGTCGAGGATACGCAGTACGATCTTCTCGCCAAACAGCGTAGGCAGGGTATTGACCCGGAAGTCGATCGCCCGGTTGCGCGACAGCTTCATCTGGATGCGCCCGTCCTGGGGGATGCGGCGCTCGGAAATGTCCATCTGCGACATCACCTTGAGGCGCGCCGCCAGGCGAGCCGACAGGTTGCGGGGCGGGCGCACTACCTCCCGCAGCACCCCGTCGGTGCGGAAGCGCACCCGGTAGTTGTTCTCGTAGGGCTCGAAGTGGATATCCGACGCACCCTGCTTGATCGCGTCCACCAGCACCTTGTTGACGAAGCGCACGATGGGGGTCTCGTCTACTCCGGCGGTGCCGTCATCTTCATCGTCGCTTTCGCCACCCTCGGAGATGTCGATGTTCTCGAGATCCTCCGAGTCCATGTCATCCAGGCCCTTGCCAAGGTCATCCTGGGTTTCCACCCACTCGGCGATAAAGCGCGAGAGGGTTTTTTCCTCGACCAGGATGGCGTCGGTGTTGATGCCGGTGTGAAACTTGATCTCGTCGATGGCGGCGAGGTTGGTCGGATCGGACACCGCGATAAACAGGCGGTTGCCGCGGCGGAACAGGGGCAGGGCGTGGTGCTTGGTGACGAGGCCGACTTCGACAATGCCCTGGGGCAGGGACTCCGGGTTGAAAGCACGGATGTCGAACAGCGGCACGCCGAATTCCAGCGAGGCGATCTCCGCGAGTTGCTGGCTGTTGACGTCCATGGTCTCCACCAGCAGCTTGACCAGTGGAATACGCTCAAGGGAGGCCTGACGCTGGGCGTCTCTGGCCTGGTCCGAGGAAATAACGCCCTCCGCCACCAGGCGCCCGGCGAGCCCGCTCAGTTGCCCCGACGCTTTGTTATTCATTATTCCCTTCCGCGAATCATTGCGGTTATTGACTAACTACTAACGACCCCTAGTCTCCCGAGTATATGAAATCAGGTCCGTCGGAGATACCCCGTGCAAGCCTAATCGCCTGATTTTCTGGAAGTTATGTGAATTTGTCCACCTTGTGGGGGGTGGTCTTCGGGTGCAATAGCAGCGATCGAGCGGTGCAGTAGCGGCAGGAGCTGACGTAAATTGTCAGCCGGGGCGCGATTTTGGTCGGATAAAGTGTGGGTGCGAAGCCCGGGTTTGCTGCGGCGCCGGCGTGCTGCTTACACTGTAAAGTAATGTTTTAAAAGAGAAAAAGACGATAAGGCGAAGATTATTGGACAAATGGCACGGCGATTGCTGTAGTCTTGGCGCTGTCTCCCGATTGCCGGGAAAGATCAATTGCTACCCTCCAGGGGTAAAAGGAGTCGAAAACATGAACAGAATGCAGAGTGCACAGCAGGGTTTTACCCTGATCGAACTGATGATCGTGATCGCGATCGTCGGCATCCTGGCGGCCATTGCGCTGCCGGCTTACCAGGACTACACCGTGCGGGCAAAGATGTCTGAGCCGACGGCAGTGCTGGCTGAGGCGAAAACGACGATCGCGGAGTTCTATGCGGCGAACGGCAGACTGCCGACTGCTGCCGAGGCAGGTATTAATAGCAACCCTAATACGGAGATTGTCGCCTCTGTTTACTATTCATCCACAGATGGGACTGCTGGGCTGCCATTGATAACGGCCGGTATCAAAGCGGACGTCATTCCCGACGGCACTGGAGCAGCGGACAATGATCTCGGACTCTCCCTTTCTGGCATTACCCGTGCAGGCAACCGCCTGACTTGGGTTTGCAAGCGCTCAGTTGTAACTGGCGCTGGTGCTGGTGTTGCGGCAAAGTACGTGCCTGCAACCTGCCGGGGATAAAATCTTAGGGGTTCAATCGAGCCCGGGCGCATGCGTCCGGGTTTTTTTGTGCCAGCAAAGTTCATCACGAGCACTAACAAAGACGATACAATTGCTGACTTCGGTTCGTTTTTTTTTGCTACTGCCTTTGGCTGTGTTCATTTATTTTGGGGGGCTTTTTGGCCCGCTGATCTTTGACGATGGTCCAGCTATTTCCCGTAATGAACAGCTTCGCTTCGACCCAGTCCAAATAGAGGGTTGGCGTACTGCCGCGCTGAGCTCCAACTCCGGCCCATTGCTGCGACCCGTTTCCATGGCGACCTTCGCCACCAATTTTGCCGTAGCCGGTGGACTGAATACGGTCGGCTTGAAGTCGATCAATGTCGCCATCCACATCGGCTGTGGCGTGCTCTTGTTTTATTTAGCGAGGGGGCTATTCGCAATCGCCCTGCCCAGGTTGCGTGAGGACGATTTAGTGTTATACGCGCTCCTCGCCGCGGCGCTCTGGCTGCTGGCCCCCCTGCATGTTTCCACGGTGCTCTACACCGTACAGCGGATGGCCCAGCTATCCACCTTGTTCGCCCTTGGCGCCCTGTTGTTGTTTGTACGTTACCGTTCGCAGTGGGCGCGCGCAGGTGCGAGTGTTGCCGACATCATCGCCGCTGTATTGTGGCTCGGATTGCTGGTGTTGTTGTCGGTGCTGTCCAAGGAAAACGGCATCCTCGCCCTGTGGCTGATGGCGGTGATCGAGGTCACCCTTTTCCGCGGTCGCTGGGCGGGACGGGAGTCTGCACCCGTCCGCGGGCTGGGCTGGCTGGCACTGCTGGCGCCCCTGGCCCTGTTTCTCCTGTTGCTCGCTCTCTCCCCCGGTATTTTTGTCAGCGGCTATGCCTCCCGGGATTTCAGCCTGGAGGAGCGACTGCTCACCCAGCCCCGGCTGCTGTGGCGTTACCTGGGCTGGATGGTGTGGCCGGATATCAACAGCATGGGCTTCCAGCACGACGATATCCCGCTCTCCCGGGGATGGTTGCAGCCCTGGACCACGCTGCCGGCGCTGCTGGGCTGGCTGGGCGCGCTGGCGGTGGCGGGGGTCCTGCGGCGTCGCACGCCCCTGCTGCTGTTTGCGCTGCTGTTCTTCCTGGTCGGCCATTTTATGGAATCCGGTGTCTGGCCCCTGGAAATGGTCTATGAACACCGCAACTACCTGCCGAGTGTCGGGGTTTTTATCGCGCTGGCGGCGGTTATTGTTCAACTGGGCTATCGGGTGGCACCCTCGGGCATTGCAGTCCCGGTTCTGGCGTTGGTGGCAATCAGTTCGACCCTGCTGTTCCTGCGGGTATACACCTGGTCGGACGGGCTTCGCCTTGCCGAGGTGAATGTCCAGAATCATCCCGAGTCTTCCCGCTCCCACTTCTTCCTGGCGGAGTCGCTGCTGGAGGAGGCCCGTCAGATAGAAACGGGTGATGAGGTATCGCCGACCAGGCAGGCTGCCCTGCTGCGCGCGCGCAGCGAATTCGAATTGATGCACCAGCTTAACCCGCGGGACATCGCCGCGCTGGTCATGTTGTACTCGATGGACCAAAGCCACTTCCCGGCCCTGCAGGACTACGCGGACTGGCTGGCAAGGATCGAGGAACTCGCCCGGGATCGCCCCCTGCAGGCCTCCGACCGCAGTGCCCTGGTGGCACTCGTCGACTGCTTCGATAAGGCAGTCTGTGAGGCCGAGCCCGGCCGCCTGGTTCGCCTGTTCGAGACCCTCCAGGCTCGCTACCCGCGCAGTGCCCATCTTGAGGGTCTGGCGATCCGGGTGATGCAGCTTGAGGGTGCGCCGCAGGACGCGGTCATCGCCCGCCTGGAGCAGGCGGCGCAACGTCATCCCCGATCAGAGTACCTCTCCCGGCAACTGATTACAGAGTACGCGGCTGCCGGAGACATGCCGGGCCTGTACGAGACGGTTCGCCGCTGGATGCGCCACGATATCCTGCGGCGCCAGCTGAGCGCCCTGCGCAAAATGTTCGCAAGATCAGGAGTCGAGAGCGATGCTCAGCCTGGCTAGCCAGCGCGCCGCGACTTCGCTGTGCCTGCCCCTGCTGCTGGCGATGTTGCTCTGGGCCTACTGGCCGGGCGCCCAGGGTCCCCAGCTGCTGGATGATTTTTCCAGCCTGCAGCCACTCGAGAACCTGCGCGAATCGCCCGAACAGGCGGCGGACTATATCCTCGGTGAGCATTCCGGTCCCCTAGGGCGCAGCGTGTCCATCGCCACCTTTGTGCTGGAGGAGTTGCTGGGCGACGGCTCGACGCGGCTTTCCAAGCTGGTCAATATCTGGCTGCATCTGCTGGTCACTGCCAGTGTCGCTGTTTTTTTCTACCTGCTCCTGCGGCCGCTGGCGGTGCCCCGGGCCGGGCTCGCCGCGATCCTGTTTGCCGGCCTGTGGGCCCAAGCGCCCCTGCAGGTCAGCACCGTGCTCTACAGTGTCCAGCGCATGGCGATGCTGGCGGCGCTGTTCTCGGTCTGGGGCCTCTGCGCCTACCTGCTGTGGCGCCAGAGCCTGTCGGCGGCGCAACCGCGTCTCATCTGGCTGCTGCTGGTCCCGGTGTTTCTGGTGCTGGGGTTACTGTCCAAGGAGAACGCCGCGGTCACGGTTCCCCTGTTGCTGTTGACCGAGATCTGCTGGCTGCAGGCTTGCGACCGCCAGGGAAGAGTTATCCCCTGGCTGCGTCGCTGGAGCTGGGGCCTTGTATGGGCGGGTGGCCTGCTGGCTTGCTGTCTGCTGCTCCTCTCCTGGGAGTGGCTGGCGGGACGCTATGGGAATCGGGAGTTTACCCTGCAGCAGCGACTGTTGACGCAGCCCGGGATCTTGTGGGATTACGTCCGCCAGTTTTACTGGCCAGAGGTCATGCGCCTGGGTATCTACCATGACGACTACCCTCTCTCGCGGTCCCTGGGCGACCCCGCGTCGACGCTGACCGCCATCGTTGCCTGGCTTGGCGCGCTGTGTGCCATCGTGATCAGCTGGCGCTGGGCAATGGCCCGCCGTATCAGCTACGGTGTGCTGTTCTTCCTCGGCGCGCACAGCCTGGAGAGCAGCGTCTGGCCCCTGGAGCTTTACTTCGAGCACCGCAACTACCTGCCTGGTATCGGGCTGGTCGCAGTGCCCCTGGCCCTGTACGCGGCCCTCGCCCGCAGCTGGCGCCAGCTCAGCGCGCCGTTGCTGGCCTGGGTCGCGGTGGTCCTGGTGGTCGCGCTGGCGGTGACCAGCTCCCAGGTGCAGATCTGGTCCAACCGCACGCTGCTGGCTTTCCAGCACCTCAACGGGCACCCGGAATCGGCCCGCGCCAACCGGGAGATGGCCAGCGTGTATGCCGACGCGGGCGAGGCGGCTGCCGCATTGGCGTACTCGCGCCACGCCTACGCGTTTGCGCTGAAGCATGCAGCGGCGGGGGACGAGCACCCCGGCGACTTCCTGCTGCGCAATGTGGCGCTGGCCTGCATGGCGGGGCAGCCCCTGCCGCAGTCAGAGTACAGCCAGCTCGGGCGGCAGCAACCCGGGCGCCCCCTCGGTGACGTCAATACCCTGTCGGTGATCATCCGCCTGCGCCAGGCGCAAACCTGCCCCGAATTCGACTGGGCCGGTTTCAACGAGCACCTGGCCAGCCTCTACCTGCAGCGTTTTGACACCAGCCTCGCCTCCGCCAATATGTTCACGGGCCTGGCGATGCTGGCGAATGCCGAGGCGCAGTGGCAATATGCCCACGCTTACACGGCGCGTTCCCTGGTCCTGGCGCCGGGCCGCGTGCGCGAGCTGCTGATGCAGCTTCATTTCGCTGCCGCCCTCGGTTACGAGGCGGAGTTTGAGGAATTGCTGGCCGGGCTCCAGGCACGAGCTGCCAGTGGCGAGCTAACGCGGGGCCAGCGTGATACATTGGCGCTTTATGTAAAGGACTGACCATTGAGGATCTCGATTGTTATCCCCGCGAAGAATGAGGCGCAGGGGCTGATAAGCATACTGCCAGGGCTGGTAGCACAGTACCCTGAAGCAGAGATCATCGTGGTCGACGACGGCTCCACTGACAACACGCTGGAAATCTGCCAGCAGCATGGCGTCAGGGTGGTGAGCCAGCCCTACTCCAAGGGGAATGGCGCCGCAATCAAGGCAGGTGCCCGCGCCGCTTCCGGCGACGTTATCGTGTTTATGGACGGCGATGGCCAGCACGACCCGGAAGATATCCCGCGCCTGCTGTACCGGGTGGAGGAAGGCTACGATCTGGTAGTCGGCGCCCGCGGCGGTCGCGCGGACCAGGCCAGCGTGGTGCGGTGGGGCGCGAACAGCATTTACAACCGCCTGGCCAGCTGGATGGTGAACCAGCGGATTGCAGACCTGACCTCGGGTTTCCGCGCGGTGGACCGCAAAAAATTCCTCAGCTTCCTCTACCTGCTGCCCAACGGTTTCAGCTACCCCACCACTTCGACCATGGCTTTTTTTCGTGCCGGGTATTCGGTGGGCTTTGTCCCGATTTCCGTGCAGCAGCGGGCGGGTAAGAGCCATATCAACATGTTGCGAGACGGTGTGCGCTTCTTTCTGATCATCTTCAAGATCGGCACGCTGTATTCACCGCTCAAGGTCTACTTCCCGGTTTCGGTGGGTGTGGCTGCGCTGGGTTTTGTCAATTACTTCCTGGCCTGGCTCAGCTCCGGCTCACTGCGGTTCACCAATATGAGCACCGTGCTGGTGCTCGCGGGGATGACGATTTTCCTGATGGGCCTGCTCTCGGAACAGCTCACCAACCTGCAGTACAAGGACGCCGATATCGACCCCGACGATTGAGGCAGGCCGCTACAGCGGCACCCGCAGCGCGAGGGTCTCCTTGACCTGTTCCATCACCACATAGCTGGTACTTTCCTGTACCCCCGGCAGGGTGAGCAGCGTATCCCCCAGGAACTCCCGGTAGGCGGCCATATCCGCTACCCTGGCCTTGATCAGGTAGTCAAAGTTGCCAGACACCAGGTAGCACTCCTGAACCTCCGGCAGGTCAGAAGCCGCCGCCTTGAACTCCTCGAAGATGTCCTGGGAGGTGCGGTTGAGTCGTATCTGCACAAACACCACCAGTCCGGCATCAAGGTACTCCGGGTCCAGGATGGCCTTGTAGCCCCGGATCACCCCCTCGCGCTCCATGCGCCGAATCCGCTCCTTGCAGGGCGTGGGCGACAGGCCGACCTGCCTCGCCATGTCCACGAAGCTGGCGCGGGCATCGTCCTGTAGCAGGCGCAGGAGTTTGCGGTCGGTGCGACTGAGGGTGTGCAACTTGCGCTCCATGGGGCCTCCAAAAACTGGTTTCAGTTATAAGCCGGATCCGGGTTCAGACTTTTGCAGCTTATTGCAGCCGATAACGCTGAAAGGTGCCAGAATACAGTGAAAACAACTAATCGGAAGCCAAAAATACAGAGAAAAGCGCGATTTAGCTCGCCTATGATAGTGGATTAACAGATATCACCATCGAGGAATTGCAACATGTTGATCGGCGTACCCCGCGAAATCAAAAACCACGAGTACCGCATCGGCCTGACCCCTGCCGGGGTCAAGGAGCTGGTGGGTCAGGGTCACAGCGTGCTGGTTGAGCACAACGGCGGCCTGGCGGTCGGGTTTGACGACGAGCAGTACCGGGCTGCGGGCGCGGAAATCGTCGATACGGCAGAGGAAATCTTCAGCCGCGGCGAAATGATCATCAAGGTCAAGGAGCCGCAGCCGGAGGAGTGTCGGATGCTGTCCCCCGGACAGCTGCTGTTTACCTACCTGCACCTGGCCCCGGACCCCGAGCAGGCGCGCCTGCTACTGGAATCCGGTGCCAGCGCTATCGCCTACGAGACAGTCACTTCCAGTGGCCGGGGACTGCCCCTGCTGGCGCCGATGAGTGAGGTGGCCGGGCGCATGGCGGTGCAGGCGGGCGCCCACAACCTGGAGAAAGCCCAGGGAGGTAACGGGACATTGCTGGGCGGCGTGCCCGGAGTGGAGCCCGCCCGGGTGCTGGTGATCGGCGGCGGGGTGGTCGGCATCAACGCCGCGCGGATGGCAATGGGCCTGGGCGCCGACGTGACGATTGTGGACAAGTCCCTGGACCGGCTGCGAGAGCTGGATATGCATTTTGGTGGCCGGCTGCGGAATATCTACTCCACTACCGATGCGGTGGAGAGCTACGTCCTGGAATCAGACCTGGTGATCGGCGCCGTGCTGGTGCCTGGCGCGGCGGCCCCCAAGCTGGTCAGCCGCGAGCTGGTGGCGCAGATGAAGCCCGGTTCGGTGATGGTGGACGTGGCGATTGACCAGGGTGGCTGTTTTGAGACCAGCCGCGCCACGACCCATGAAAAACCCACCTACGTGGTCGACGATGTGGTGCACTACTGCGTGGCCAATATGCCCGGCGGTGTCGCCCGCACCTCGACCCTGGCCCTGACCAACGCGACCATGCCCTATGCCATCACCCTGGCGAACAAGAGCCTGGAAGGCGCGCTGCGGGATGACGAGCACCTGCGCAACGGGCTCAATGTCCACGCCGGCATGATCACTCACGCGGCGGTTGCCGAGGCGCTGGATTATGAATATGTAGAGCCGCTGACTGCGGTGGTGCATGCAGGGCTTGAGCGGTCGGCGTGAGTTTGGGTACGGTCAGCGGTGGCCGAATTGATTCGGCCTTTCCCCGTTCCTCTCACGCACCAGATTTCGCCTTCGCCTCCCGACGCCGCCGGTGCAAGACCGGCTCGG
This sequence comes from Sediminihaliea sp., assembly GCA_965222335.1. Lineage (GTDB taxonomy): Bacteria > Pseudomonadota > Gammaproteobacteria > Pseudomonadales > Halieaceae. Next base: position 3,235,397 of record OZ244944.1, read on the forward strand.
TGTAGCCGTTGGGTTGGGCGCAGCCCTCGAATACCAGTTCGCAGGCCGCCTGGAAGGCAACGCTGTCGGCGAAGTCGGGGGCCATGTCGCGATAGGTGGGGTCGCTGGCGTTCTGCTGGTCCACCACCTGCGCCATGCGCTCCATGGTCTTGCGCACCTGTGCCTCGGTGCACACGCCGTGGCGCAGCCAGTTGGCGATGTGCTGGCTGGAGATACGCAGGGTGGCGCGGTCCTCCATCAGGCCGACGTCGTTGATGTCGGGCACCTTGGAGCAGCCCACGCCGTGATCGATCCAGCGCACCACGTAGCCGAGGATGCCCTGGGCGTTGTTGTCCAGTTCCCGCTGGATCTCGTCCTCGCTCAGGCCCTCGGCGCCCTTGAGGGGGATGGTGAGGATGTCATCCAGTGAGGCGCGCGCGCGGGACTTGATCTCGTCCTGGCGCGCGGTCACGTCCACCGTGTGGTAGTGGGTGGCGTGCAGGGTCGCGGCGGTGGGCGAGGGCACCCAGGCGGTGTTGGCGCCGGCTTTAGGGTGACCGATCTTGGCCTCCAGCATGTCCGCCATCAGGTCGGGCATCGCCCACATGCCCTTGCCGATCTGGGCCCGGCCCTGCAGGCCGCAGGCGAGGCCGGTGTCGACGTTCCAATCCTCGTAGGCCGTAATCCAGGGCTCCTGCTTCATCGCGCCCTTGGGCGTCATCGCTGCCGCTTCCATCGAGGTGTGAATCTCGTCGCCGGTGCGGTCGAGGAAGCCGGTGTTGATAAACACCACCCGCTCGCTGGCGCGGTGAATGCACTCCTTGAGGTTGATCGTGGTGCGCCGCTCCTCGTCCATGATGCCGAGCTTGAGGGTATTGCGGGCCATACCCAAAGCGTCCTCGATGCGCTCGAACAGCTCGCGGGTAAAGGTCACTTCCTCCGGGCCGTGCATCTTGGGCTTGACGATATACACGCTGCCGCAGCGGGAGTTGCGCGGCTCGTCTTCGCCTTTTTTCAGGTCGTGCAGGGCGATCAGGGCGGTGAACATACCGTCCATGATGCCCTCGGGAATTTCGTTGCCATCCTTGTCGAGAATCGCATCGTTGGTCATCAGGTGGCCCACGTTGCGCACGAACATCAGGCTGCGCCCGGGCAGCACCAGCTCGCTGCCGTCCGCGGCCGTATACACGCGGTCGGGGTTCAGGGTACGGGTGCGGGTCTCGCCGCCCTTGTCGAAGGACTCCTGCAGGTCGCCGCGCATCAGCCCCAGCCAGTTGCGGTAGACCACGGTCTTGTCCGCGGCGTCCACCGCCGCCACCGAGTCCTCGCAGTCCTGGATGGTGGTCAGGGCCGCCTCCAGCACCACGTCCTTGACCCCGGCAGCGTCGGTCTTGCCGATGGGGCTGTTGGCGTCGATCTGGATCTCGATATGCAGGCCGTGGTGCTGCAGCAGAATGCTGCGCGGGGCATTGCGCTCGCCGGTGTAGCCGCGGAATTGCGCGGGCTCGGCCAGGGAGGTGATGGGGCCGTCCTGAAGCACGACCTGCAGCTCGCCATTGACCACGGTATAGGCCCTGGCCTGGCTGTGATCGCCCGAGGATAGCGGGCAGTACTGGTTGAGGAAGTCCCGGGCCCAGGCGATCACCCTGTCACCGCGCACCGGGTTGTAGGCGCCGGCGCGCTCGGCGCCATCGTCCTCGGGAATCACGTCGGTGCCATAAAGGGCATCGTAGAGGCTGCCCCAGCGGGCGTTGGCGGCGTTCAGGGCGTAGCGCGCGTTCGTCACCGGCACCACCAGCTGGGGGCCGGCCAGGGTGGCGACCTCCGGGTCCACATTGCGGGTGCTGATCTGGAAGTCCTCACCCTCGGGCAGCAGGTAGTCGATATCCTGCAGGAACTGCTTGTAGGCCGCGCGATCATAATCGGCGCCCGGGTGCTCCCGGTGCCAGCCGTCGATCCTGGCCTGGATCGCGTCCCGCTCCGCCAGCAGCTCGCGGTTGCGCGGTCCCAGGTCCGCCAGGATCTGTTCCAAATCCGCCCAGAAGTCAGCCGGCGCCACGCCGGTACCGGGGGCGATGTCGTCGGTGAGCAGATCGTGCAGTTCCCGGGCAATTTGCAGGCCGCCCTGCTGGATGCGGTCGGTCATGAATGTGTCCCTCTGAAAGTGGCGGTCAGGCGGGCGCGAACGCGTGCGCGCCAGGCCCACTCGGGATTCTAGGGAAGCACCCATAATTTAGCTAATTTATCGTTTTTATCGTGGCCATAACGGCGGCAAATGTCAGGGCAGTGGTTCCTTGCCGTCCAGCTCCCGGGCGGTGTCGGCGATCAGCTTGCGCAGCCAGCGGTTGGCGGGGTTATGCTGCAGTAGCGGGCTCCAGGCCATTTTCAGTTCCAGGGGCGGGATTTCCAGGGGCGGCTCCCGCAGCACCACCCGGGGATTGTCCTCCTTCAGCATCGCGGCGCGGGTGGGCAGGGTGACGATCAGGTCGTTCTGTTCCGCCAGGGTCATCGCCGCCTGGTAGTGCCGGGTAAACACGCGAATCTGGCGCTTTTTCCCCAGCTTGGCCAGGGCGGCGTCCACCCAACCCAGGCGCTGCACGTCGTCCGGGTCCACGCCCACGCCCACGCCCATGCCGGTCTTGCTCACCCAGATGTGCTTGGCCTTCAGGTAGTTGGCCAGGGTGAAGTTCTCCAGCACCGGGTTTTCCGGGCTCAGCAGGCAGGAGAAGCTGTCGTTCCACAGGTGAATCTGGTGGAAGGACTGGGGCATCGAGTCGAAGCGGTTGATCACCATGTCCACCTTGCCCCGCTCCACGTCGAGAAAGCTCACATCCGAGGGGGTCATGATATCCAGGGTCAGGCCCGGGGCCCGGTTGCGCAGCTTGCCCAGCACCGCCGGCAAGAGGGTGGACTCGGCGTAGTCGCTGGCCATGATGCGGAACACGCGGTCGGCTTTCTCCGGGTCGAAGGCAGAGCGCGGCTGCACCGCGCGGTCGATATTGGTCAGGACCTCGCGCACGATGGGCTCCAGTTCCAGGGCCCGCTCCGTGGGGGTCATGCCGTCGGAGGTGCGCACCAGCAGGGGGTCGTCGAAAAGCTCCCGCAGCCGGCGCAGGCCGTTGCTCATGGCGGGCTGGGACAGGTTCAACTGGTGCGCCGCCTGGGTCACATTGCGCTCCCGCAGCAGGGCGTCCAGGTACACCAGCAGGTTGAGGTCGATGCGGTTAATATTCACTTTATGAATGCCGGAGATGAAGTAGATAGATTGGGTAAATTATACCCGGGTCCGTAGAATTGCCAATCCATGCGCCCACGCGCTCGCACCGACCGCAGTTTCGCAGCTTGGGTATACTTACGCTCCCGATTTTTTCACAGGATTCCACATGGCTGACTATCGCCCCCCACTCGAAGACATGACCTTCCTGATCGACGAACTGCTGGATGTCGGCGGTCGCCTGGGTGAGCTGCCGCCCTTCGCGGAGCTCGGCGTGGGCCCCGAGCTGACCACGGCCCTGCTGGAAGAGGCGGGCAAGCTGGCGGCTGACGCAATTTCGCCCCTGCGACGGGCGGGGGACCAGCACCCGGCGAGCTGTGCCGACGGCAAGGTGAGTATCACCCCGGGTTACGCCGAGGCCCTGCAGCAGCTGGGGGAGGGCGGCTGGCTGGGTATTGCCTCGGACCCGAACTACGGCGGCCAGGGGCTGCCGGAGATTTATGCCACCGCCGCCTGTGAAATGTGGAACAGCGCCGACACCGCCCTGGCGCTGGCCCCGGTGCTCAGTACCGGAGCGGCCCTGGCGCTCGCGGCCCACGGCAGTGAGGAGCAAAAGCAGACCTACCTGCCCAAACTGCACAGTGGCGAATGGTCCGGCACCATGAACCTGACCGAGTCCGGGGCGGGCTCGGACCTCGGGGTGATGAAGACCCGGGCGGTGCCCGAAGGCGAGCACTACCGGATTCACGGCCAGAAAATCTACATCACCTGGGGCGACCACGACGCCTGCGAGAACATCATTCACCTGGTGCTGGCGAAGCTGCCGGACGCGCCGGAAGGCAGCCGCGGCATCTCCCTGTTCCTGGTGCCCAAGTTCCTGGTCAATGCAGACGGCAGCCTGGGCGAGCGCAACGACGTGTACCCGGTGTCGGTGGAGCACAAGCTGGGCATCCACGGCAGCCCCACCTGCGTGATGGCCTTCGGCGATAACGAAGGCGCCATCGGCTACCTGGTGGGGGAGGAAAATCGCGGCCTGGCCTGCATGTTCACCATGATGAACGAGGCGCGGCTGAAAATCGGCCTGCAGGGCCTCGCCTGCAGCGAGGGCGCTTACCAGCAGGCCCTGTGGTACGCGAAAGAACGGGTGCAGGGCGGTGTGCCCATTATCCAGCATCCCGATGTGCGGCGCATGCTGCTGACCATGAAGTCTCTGAACGAGGCCATGCGCGCGCTGCTTTACAGCGAGGCCCTGACCATGGACCTCGCCCACGCCGGCCCCGAGGACCAGCGCCAGGCACAGCAGGCGCGCATCGACCTGATGATCCCGATTATCAAGGGCTGGCTCACCGAGGTCGGTCAGGAGCTCACCTCCCTGGGGGTGCAGGTGCACGGCGGCATGGGCTACGTGGAGGAGACCGGCGCTGCCCAGTATCTGCGGGACGTGCGTATCGCCGCGATCTACGAGGGCACCAACGGTATCCAGGCTGCGGACCTGGTCAGTCGCAAGCTGGGGCGCGATCGCGGCGCGGCGATGGCGGCGGCACTGGAGGACGTGGCGCAGACCGCCGCCGCCCTGCGCAAGGCCGACGACGCGGGGCTTTCGGTGATCGCCGGCGCCCTCGACACGGCGCTGGCGCAAACGCAGGAGGCCACTACCGCGCTGGTGCAGGCACTGCAGGATGATGACGCCGTGGCCCTGGGTGCCTCATTCGATTACATGATGCTCTGCGGCTACCTGTTCGGCGGTCAGCACCTGGCCCGCGCAGCCCTGCTGGCCCACGAGCGCCTGCAGGCGGGCAGTGACCGCGAGTTCTACCAGCGCAAGGTGGCTACGGCGCGCTTCTACGCGGAACAGGTCCTGCCGCGCTGCGGCGGCTTCGCGGGCGCTATCGCCGGCGCCGCCGGCGCCCTGCGGGACTATCCCGAAGACTGGCTGTAAGGCGGGAGACACTGCAATGACTGACATTTCCACCCCCGACCTGGCCGATGCCCACCCCGCGGCCCGGGCCTTGGAACTGCCCTGGCAGAACCTGGGTGGCGTGCGCCGCTTTGGCGGCCGCGCGGTCACCATCAAGTGCCACGAGGACAACTCCCTGGTCAAGGCCTGCGTGGCGGAGCCCGGCGAGGGCCGGGTGATCGTGGTGGATGGCGGCGGTTCCCGCCGCCGGGCGTTGCTGGGGGATATGCTGGCAGAGCAGGCCGCGAGCAACGGCTGGGCGGGGCTGGTGATCAACGGGGTGATCCGCGACGTGGACGAGATTGGCGCCACGGCCCTGGGGGTGCAGGCCCTGGGCACCGTGCCCCTGAAAACGGACAAGCGGGGCGAGGGACAGCGCGATATCGAGCTGCACTTCGGCGGCGTGACCATCGCCCCGGGGGATTACATCTACGCCGACAATAACGGCGTGCTGGTCAGTAGCACCCCCCTGACCGGGGCCTGATCAGGATCGGCGCCCTCAGGCGAGGCGCATCGACAGGTCCAGGGCCTTGCAGTCCTTGGTCAGGGCGCCAATCGAGATAAAGTCCACCCCGGTCTCCGCCACCTGGCGCAGGGTGGCCTCGGTGATATTCCCGGAGGCCTCCAGCTCCAGGCGCCCGTCCACCTCGGCGACCGCCGCGCGCATCGCGTCGAGGCTGAAGTTGTCCAGCATCACCCGGTCACAGCCCGCGTCCAGGGCCTGGGCCAGCTCCCCGGGATTCTCGACTTCCACCTCCACGGGCTTGCCCGGGGCGAGTTCCCGTGCCGCGCGGACCGCGTTGGCGATGCCGCCGCAGGCGCTGATATGGTTCTCCTTGATCAGGAAGGCATCGAACAGGCCGATGCGGTGGTTGTGGCAGCCGCCACAGGCCACCGCGTATTTCTGCGCCAGGCGCAGGCCGGGAATGGTCTTGCGGGTATCCAGCAGGCGCACGCCGGTATCGGCCACCAGATCCGCGTAGTAGCGACAGCGGGTGGCGGTGCCCGAAAGCAGCTGCAGGAAATTCAGCGCGCTGCGCTCGCCCGTGAGCAGTGCCCGCGCCGGACCCTCCAGGGTGAACAGGGTCTGGCCCGCATCGATCCGCTCGCCGTCGGCGGTCTCCCAGCTCACCGTGATCGCAGCGTCCAGCTGGGCGAACACCTTGTCCACCCAGGGGCGGCCACAGAGCACGCCCGCCTCGCGGGTGATCACCCGGGCGCTGGCAGACTGGGATTCGGGTATCAGGGCCGCCGTAATATCACCACTGCCCACGTCCTCGGCCAGGGCGGCGTTCACGTCCCGCAGTATGTCGTCCGCGGTGGGCGGTGGCGGGGCGGGCGTGGTCGCGAATCGGGTCGAAGGTGGCATGGCAGGCCTCCGGCGGTGGCAGATGGGCCGCGGATTCTAGCAGTTGCGGCCCCTGTGCGTCAGGTCCCGGCCTGCTTTATGATAGGTTGACCCGCATGGAGCCCGGATGACCTATACCCTGGAGAATGGCTGGATCCGCGAGGCGCGACAGGTGCCCTCGCCCAACTACGGCCCGCGCCCGCCGGGCATGCGGCCGGAGTTGCTGGTGATCCACAATATTTCCCTGCCGCCGGGCCAGTTTGGTGGCGCCTGTATTGAAGCGCTGTTCACCAACTGCCTGGACTGGGACGCGCATCCCTTCTTCGCCGAAATCCGCGGTCTGGAGGTCTCTTCCCACCTCCTGATCAAGCGAGACGGCGAGCTCCTGCAGTTTGTCAGCCTGCTGGATCGCGCCTGGCATGCGGGCGAATCCTGCTTCCAGGGGCGGGAAAACTGCAATGACTTCAGTATCGGGATCGAGTTGGAGGGCACTGATGAGCTGCCCTACACCGAGGCCCAGTATCGCGAGCTGGTGTCGGTATCCCGCTGCCTGCTGGCGTCCTTCGAGGGCCTGGATGCAGCGCGCATCGCCGGCCACTGTGATATTGCCCCGGGCCGCAAAACCGATCCGGGGCCGGCGTTCGACTGGCGCCGCTACCGCACTGAACTGGCCCGGGCAGGAGTAAGCGCATGACGTTTCTGGCGATGATTATCGGGGTGCTGTTGTTGCACTACCGCGGCGGCGTCAGCCCCCAGCACTGGGACGGCTGGTGGCACCGGCTGCGGCTGGGCATCTACGCCCGGGTGGCCAGCCCCGGCTGGCGCCTCGCCTGGCTGGTGCTGTTTCCCGCCCTGGTGGCGGGCTGGGTGCTGGACTGGCTGCGTCCGGCCCTGTTCGGGCTGCCCTGGATTATCCTCGCCGCCCTGGTGCTCTGGTACAGCTTCGGGCGTCGGGATTTCACCCTGCTGTGCAATCGCTACCGCGCGCACCTGCAGGAGTCCGACTACGAGGGCGCCTACCTGTTCCTGCAGGATGCGCTGCCGGATGCGATGGTCACGACGCCGGACTCGCCCGGGGCCTTTCATCGGCAGGCGGTGGCGAGCCTGCTGTACGAGGGCTACCAGCGCTGGTTCCCGGTGCTGCTGTACTTCCTGCTGCTAGGCCCCGCGGGCGCGCTGGCCTACCGCCTGCTGGTGCTGGCGATGCGCAACGACCGCACCGGCCCCGGCCGGGTTGTGCGGCACTGGCTGGACTGGCTGCCGGTGCGCCTGCTGGCGCTGACCTTTGCCATTACCGGCGATTTTATCCGCAGTCGCGACGCGCTGCTGGACAGTTTTGCCAGTGGCACACCCGCCATGGAGGTCCTGCAGCAAGTGGGGAGGGCGGCGGCCGGGCCGCCCAGCGCTGACGACGAACTGCCGGGAGAGGTCGCCGCGGTGGAAGTCGCGGAACAGGCGGCGCTGCTGTCGCGCAGCGCGGCGACCTGGGTGGTCCTGGCGGCGCTGGTCACCCTGCTGGGCTGAGCGGGCCGCGACCCACTGGCGGGCAGAATCCGCCACAGCTGCTAGACTCAGGGGAACGCCATGGATTGCGGACGCCCCCTGCCAGCCCATGCCTTCATACCCGCGCAAGGAAGCCACGCTACCTTCGGTGGTAGCGTCCCTCACCACGGGTCTCCCGGCCCGGGCGCTCACGCTCACCATCCTGTTTCATCCCGACCTCGAGCGCATCGGCGAGCGCTGTGACCTTCCCCTGGCGCAGATCCCGCCCCGGATTGATCTCGGGCGCTATCAGCCGCTGTTTGTCCGCGATGCCGCCGGTGCCGCCGGTGCCGGGTCTGCCCTGGCAGAGCCGCATATCTCCCGCCAGGCGCTTTCCCTCGAGTACTGTGATAACGCCCTGCAACTGATCAAACTCCCCGGCACCTGCCGCTGCCTGCTCGACGGCGAGGAACTGGCTGGCACCCGGACCCTCGGCCAGGCACAGCTGCGCCGCGGGGTCGCGCTCACCATCGGTCACGCCGTGGTCCTGTGGCTGGGCGAGCAGGCCCTGCTGTCGAGCGACGACGAGGCACTGCCCGATTCGCCCCTGTTGGGGGGCAGCACCCTGATGCGCCAGTTGCGGCAGCAGGTTGCCCGGGCGGCGGCAGCGGATCTCGATGTCCTGATCCTCGGCGAAACCGGGGTCGGGAAGGAACTGGTAGCGCAGTCGATTCATCACGCCAGCGAGCGCGGCCGGCGCACCCTGGTGGCAGTCAATATGGCCGCGATTCCGGTGGAGCTGGCACCGGCCCTGCTGTTTGGCAGCGTGAAAGGTGCCTACACCGGTGCGGTGCGGCCCAGCGCCGGGTTCTTTCAGCAGGCCGCCGGCGGCAGCCTGTTTATGGATGAGATCGGCGCCACGCCCGCGGAGATTCAACCCCAGCTGCTGCGCGCGCTGCAACAGCGACAGGTACAGGTGGTGGGCGGTGCACCGGAGCAGGTCGACCTGCGGGTGATCGCGGCCACCGACGCACCCCTGGACGACGCCGCCTGCGGTTTCAGCGCCGCCCTGCGGCATCGCCTGGGGAGTATAGAGCTGCGGGTGCCGCCCCTGCGCGAGCACCCGGAAGATGTGGGCGAACTGCTGCTGCACCAGCTGCGTGAGGCCAGTGAGCACATGGGCTGCGCGCCCCTGCTGCCCGCGGCCCTGGACAGCGACCTGCGGGTCGCCCAGTGGGCGGCCCTGTTCCAGCAGCTGGCCAACTATCACTGGCCGGGCAATGTGCGGGAGCTGGCCAATGTCGCGCGGCAGCTGGTGGTGGCGGGGGAGGCCTCGCCCCGGATGCCCGCGCTGGCGCCGGCCGCGTCGGCGGCGGAAACCAATACCGCGGTGGCGGAATCAAGCCCCGGGGGGCCCGCCGCCGGGACGCCGGTCGCCGGGGAGGCGTCTGCGCCGCCCCCGCCCCGGCGGCGCATGAACCACATCGATGACGCCACCCTGCGCGCCGCCTACCGCGACAGTGGTTTCGAGGTGGCGGCGACCGCGCGGACGCTGGGGGTGTCGCGGCAGTCGGTCTACCGCCGGCTTCAGGCCCTGCCGGATGTGCGGTTGGCGAGCGACATCCCCGCACAGGATATCCAGGCCGCACTGGCCGAGTGCGACGACGATCACCGCGCCGCCGCGCGCCTGCTTGAGGTGTCCGCGAATGCCCTGCAGGCCCGCATGCGCGGCTCGGGGGCATTGACGTGAAACCCTCCGCGCGGATCGGCCCCTACCGCGTCCTGCACCGCATTCGCAGCGGTGGCCAGGGCTCGGTCTACCTGGGTTACGACCCGCGCCTGCAGCGACGGGTGGCGATCAAGCTCTGCCCCCTGCCGCGGGAGCGGGTGGCCCGGCGCCGGGTGCTGCAGGAGGCGCGCCTGGTCGCGAGTATCGAGAGCGACCGGGTGGTGCGCCTGTACGACGTGATCAGCGCCCCCGGACATGTGGCCCTGGTGATGGAATATATCCCCGGGGTGGACCTGGAAGAATTACTGCAATCCGGGCCCCTGTCCCTGAATGCCATCCTCAGCCTGGCGATCGATATTTCCGCGGCCCTGGCCTGTGCCCGGCAGCAGCGGGTGGTACACGCGGACCTCAAGCCGAGCAATGTACTGGTGGACCGGGCCGGGCGCGCCATGCTGACCGATTTCGGCATCGCCCGGCGCGGTATTGACACCGGTGTGATGGGTCCGCTCGCGGGCAGCCCCTCGGCCCTGTCGCCCGAGCAGTATCTGGGCCAGCCCCTGGATGTACGCTCGGACCTGTTCGCCCTGGGCTGTCTCCTCTACCGGCTGCTTGCAGGCAAGCACCCGTTTATGCGCGGTGGTGCCTTACTGCCGAGCCTGCTGCTGGAGGCCGATCCGGACCCCCTGCCCGCCTGCCTGGCGGATGGCACGCCGCTGCCGCCTGGGCTCGCGGGCCTGGTGACCCGGCTGCTGCAAAAGGACCCGGCGGACCGGCCCGACAACACCCACCGGGTGCGCCAGATACTGCGCGAGGAATGGCGCAGCCAGCCCCAGGCGATGCAGCAGATGCCCCTGGCGGGGGTGCGCTCACTGCAGCGGCGCGAATCCGAGGACGACCTGCCCCCGGTGATCCCCGAGGCCCTGCGCGGCAAGGCCCGCTCCCAGCTCGCCGAGTGGCGCGGCTTTGCCGAACTGACGCCCCGGCAAATCCTGACTTACTTGCGGCGTCCCCGGGTGCAGGCGGGGGTGGCCTCGCTGGCCCTGGTACTTGGCCTGCTGGTGTACATGGCACTGCCCACTCCGGCGCGCATCAACCTGCTGCCCCCCGAGGTGAGCCGGGTGGGCGCGACGCCGCTGCCAGCGGGTGTGTCACTGGACTGGCTCGCGCAGCGGGTCTGCGCCGGTGCCCTGGCCGCCGGCAAGGCCCTGTTGTTCTACGATGCACCGGCGAGTTGCCCCTCGGCCCGGGCCGGCCTGCCGGGCAACCGTCCGCTGCCGCCGGCCCGGGAGGCGCTCGGGCTGGTCCTGCGCTGCCACCACAGTGTCTGCGTGCTGGGCCTGCGCCGTGAGCGCGAGGGCCGGATGGACTACCGCCAGGCCACGCTGCTGGCGGATATGTCCGCGGCGGAATGGTCTGCGGTGGTCACTGACCTGGCCGAGAGCCTGTATGCGGCGCCACGGCCACTGCGTCACACCCTGCCGGTGGTGGCGAAGACGGAGCCCGCGAAGCGTGTGCAGAAACTGCCGGGGCGAATGGACTGGGGGGCACCCTGAAAAGGCCGGCGGGATCATGGTCTTGCCCCGGCTGATCTGGCACCTTGAGTCAGGCGGACTCGATCGCCTGCACTGCCTGCAGCAGCCGGGAATTGAGGGGGGCAGCCAGCCCCGCCTGGCGCGCGGCCTGCACCAGGTAGCCGTTGATATAAGCCACTTCCGTCTGTCGCCCGGCCTCGATGTCCTGGAGCATTGACGAGCGGTTGGCCGCGGTGTTGTGAATCACCGTGCTCACCCTGGCTAACAGGTCGCGAGCGGCGTCGCCCTGGCCCAGGGCCAGGCAGATGGTACTGATCTCCGTGCACAGGGCCTGCACCTCGGAGGCGCGCTCGGGCTTGGCCGCGAGCTCGCCGTTGGCGCAGCGGTGGATCGCGGTCAGGGCATTGATCGCGGCGTTGATCGCCAGCTTGCGCCACAGGGCGCCGGCGATATCCGTCTCCCAGGCGCAGCGGGGCAGGGCGCAGAATGTCTGCAGCGCTGGCGGTGGCTGCGCCTGACCCGGGCGGCCGAGGAGGGTGTCGCCGCTACCGGCGTGGTGGATTCGGCCGGGTTGATTGCGGGGGTCATCGCGAAAGGCGCCCTCGGTGGTGGTGGCCAGGACGGGGTCCAGTCCCGGCAGGCGGGTGGCGAGTTCCTCGACAAAGCCCATGCCGTTGGCCAGCAGCAGGACTTCTGCGTCCGCGGTCAGGCGGTGGGACACCGACATGACCGCGTCACTGACCGCATGCGCCTTGGTCGCGACCAGCAGCCGCTGGATGGGGCTTTCGTCTGTGGCCGATTCCACCGGGAACCGGTGCCGGGCCGTGCCGTCGACGCCGCTGCGCGTCAGGGTCCGGCGCCGTCCTTGTGGCGTCTCCCGCAGCAGCAGGACCACATCCTCGCCGGCCTGGGCCAGGCGCAGGGCGAACAGGCCGCCAATGGCGCCGGCCCCGAGGACGTGCCAGGGCGCATTCATCGGGGGCGGCCGGGGATTGTAAACAGGGCCCGGGAGATTACCATGGGCTCCTCATTCAGCGACTAAGCGAGAGCCCGCACTATGCCATCTTTTGACGTTGTCTCGGAAGTGGACCTGCACCAGTTGACCAACGCGGTGGACCAGGCCTCGCGGGTGGTCGCCAACCGCTTTGACTTCAAGGGCGTGGACGCCGCCTTTGAACGCGAGGGCCACACCGTGATCATCCGCGCCGAGGCGGATATCCAGGTGGCGCAGATGGAGGACATGCTGCGCAGCGCCCTGATCAAGTGTGATATCGACCCGGCGGCGATGGACTGCGGTGAGCCGGTCACCTCGGGCAAGCAGGTGCGCCAGACTGTGACCCTGCGCCACGGCCTCGACAGCCAGCAGTGCAAGACCCTGGTGAAGCAGATCAAGGAAGCCAAGCTCAAGGTGCAGGCGCAGATCCAGGGCGACCAGGTGCGGGTGACCGGGAAGAAGCGCGATGACCTGCAACAGGTGATTGCGCTCCTGCGCGCTGCGGATTTCGAGCAGCCCCTGCAGTTCAACAATTTTCGCGACTAGCCATCTCGAGGCGCGCCAGGCGCGCGTCCCAGCCCGGGTGGTCGGGCCGGGTCGTGGCGTACCAGAGCAGCTCCAGGTACCGGTATAGCAGCATCTGCCGCGCCAGTTGCTGGCGTTGATCGTCGGCTGCCGGCCCGCCGAGATAGTCGCTGAGCAGCGCCTCGGTCTGGGCGGCAGTCAGGTCGTCGCCGCAACAGACAACGGCAAGATCGAACCAGGGACTGCCCATGGCGCAGTATTCCCAGTCCAGGGCCCACAGCCGCCCGCCGCTGTGCAGGCGATTGGCGCGCAGCAAATCGTTGTGGCACAGCACGCGGGCACCCGCGGTCATACGCTCCTGGTCGAGGGTGGCCTCCACCCGTGGGGCAAAGGGTTCCAGCGCCGCCCAGTGTGCGGGCGCCCGCTCGGCGCAGCCGTGACGGTAGCGGGCGATGCGCTCGCCCAGGTCCAGGCGATGGTGCAGCGGCGGCAGGGCATGGATGGCGCGCAGCAGCTTCGCGATCCCGGGTATCTCCAGGGGCTGCGCCGGGTCCGGCGGCAGATAGTCACACACCAGGGCGCCGAGCTCGGGGTTAAAGTAGCGGGGTGCGGGCGCCAGGTTCCGGGCACTGGCGGCGGCGAGCGCGTGCCACTCACCCTGGCGGGTGATGCCGTGGCGGGGGGCGTCTATGCCGTCCAGGCGGACCACGAAGCGCTGGGCGCCAGCAGCCACCAGGACGCTGGTATTGCTGATGCCCGGGGCCAGGCGTCGCTGCACGACCGGCGGCTCCGACAGCGGCGCGGGCGTCGTCCAGTGCCGCCACTGGGCGAGCACCTGCTCCAGCCTCAGCTGTTGGCGCGGCGGTAGTGTTGCAGCCATTGCCGGAATCCCAGGACCACGATCACCAGGTAAATCGCAAATAGCAGCGAGGTCAGGTAGAGCTCGCGGTCGAGATAGAGGTAGATCGACGCGCTGTCGACCACCAGCCAGTAGAGCCAGTTTTCCAGGATCTTGCGGGCCACCATCCAGGTGGTAAGGATCGCGCCCCAGGTAGTGAAAGAATCAAGGTAGGGCAGGCGGGCATCGCTGTAGGCGCTCAGCAGGGCACCGCTGACCGCGCTCAGGGCCAGAACTGCGGCGATGGCAAAACCGTGACGACCCAGGGACCAGCGGGCAATGGGCCGGCTGCTTTCCCCGGGCGTTTTCCCTCCCTGTTGCCATTGCCACCAGCCGTAGACAGCCATGCCCAGGTAGTAAACCTGGAGCAGGGATTCCATCAGCAGGCCCACCTGCCAGAACAGGTAGAGATAGATGCTGGTGCCGGCAAAGGCGGCGTACCAGCACCAGAGGCTCTCGCGCATGGCCAGCAGCAGGTAGGCGATCCCCAGGACCACCGCGGCGATTTCCCAGCCGGAAAGCGCCTGCCAGGCGCGCAGCAGCGCGGGCCCGGCTTCACTCACGGGGCAATATCCAGTTCCCCGGGGATAAACTTGCACACCAGTACCTGCTTGCCGTAGCGCGCTGCGCTGGCCTGCAGGGTGTCGTTCACCGCGGTGAAGACCTGCTGCCACTCGCCGCGAATCTGGGTGCTCATGGCGTTGGTCACCACGGTGAGGCCATCGCGCTGGCCCAGGTCCTGGATGAATGCCTTGATCACGGGAATATACTCCTCCCGCAGCGGGTACAGGCTCAGTTCTGCTGTCAGTTGCATGGCGCTCTCCTGTGCAGGGCTGTTAGAAACTGTAGCGGGCGCTCACGCCAAACTGGCGGGGGTCGCCGTACTGGTAGTAGGGTTCCTGTGCATAACCCTTGCGCGGGTCGTTGCCAAAGGTGCCGAAGCCGCGCACGAAATAGTCCTCGTCGGTCAGGTTGCGTGCCCACAGGGCCAGGGACCAGCGCTCGGCGGTGTAACCGAGGCGGGCATGCAGCAGGTCAGCGGCGGGGGCCTGTAGATCGTGGCGGTCGGAAAAGTAAAAGCTGTCCTTGCCTTCAAAGTCCACCCGGGCGAAAAAACCGTTCCCAAAGTCGAAGCGCGCGCCGACCGCGTACTGGTAGCGGGGCGCCTGGGCCTGCTCGCGCCCGGAGAGGTCATCGCCGGCGGCGTTGGTGTAGTCCTCGAACTCGGTATCCAGCAGGCCCAGGTGGGCGTACAGCTGGAGGTTTGCCGTCGCCAGCCATTCGATCTCCGCCTCCAGGCCGCGATTGTTGCCGGCCGCGGCGTTGCTGGTGTAATCGATGAAGGTGGTGCTGTTGTCGGCGCGCGGAATGACCAGGGAGCCCTTGACCTGCTGGTCCTGGCGGTCCATGTAAAACAGGGCTAAGCGGGTTTCCAGGCGCGCTTCCAGCCAGCGGCCCTTGTAGCCCAGCTCGTAGTTGAGCAGCGACTCCTCGTCGAAGTCCTGCACCCGCGCCAGCTGGGCCAGCACGTCCGGGTCTTCGGTGGTGCGCACGCTGGCGAGTACCCCGGCGTTGACCCCGTTGGCGCGATAGCCGCGGGACAGGCTGGCGTAGAGCATCTGCTCGTCCGCGGCCTGGTACTCCAGCCCCAGGCGCCCGCCCCAGAGGTCCCGGTCCGGATCGCTGGCGACCTCGTTGCTGTCGCCGTAGTCGGTACTGCGTTGCTCCACCCGCAGGCCGGTGATCAGGGTCAGGTGGTTCGCCAGGCGGGTCTCCAGCTGCCCGAACAGAGCGAGGGTGTCCGTGTCGTAGCGGCTGCTGAAATCGCTGGGCAGATAGGTGTAGCGCCGGGTCAGGTCTTCCCGGTCGGCCAGGTAATAAAGCCCCGCGACCCAGTCGCTGCGGTCGTTGAACAGGCGCGAGGTGTCCGTGGACAGCAGGCGCAGCTGGGCGCTGGTACTGCGGCGCTCACGCCGGTACTGGTCAAAGGAGGAGTACTCCAGGTCCGGCGCGATACCGACGAAGGACCAGTCCTCGTCGTAGCTGTATTCGCTATCGGTCCGGGCCAGGGTCAGCGCGGCCTCCAGGTCAACCGCGCCCAGTGCCTGCTGCCAGTCCAGGGCGAGGGCGTCGGACTGCTGACGATCCCGCCCGGGCTGGTCGGACAGGGTGGTGCGGGTGTTGTCCAGAGAGAAAGCGTCGTAGCCATTGTCCACGTCGATGCGGAAGGCGGTGATGTCCAGGGTCGCGGTATCACTCGCCAGCCAGCGCAGCTTGCCGCGAACGGTAGTCTCGTCGCGCGCGTTGGTATCGTCGCGGCCCAGATAGGCATTGTCGATAAAGCCGTCGCTGCGGTAGGTGTTCACCGCCAGGCGGTACAGCAGGCGATCCTGCACCAGTGGCCCGGTACCCACGATGCCGGTGCTCCAGCTGTCGTAGTTGCCCAGCGTCCCCTCGACCTCCAGCGCCGGGGTGGCGGCCGGGGCCTCGGTGCGTACGTTGATCAGCCCGGCCAGCGCGTTGGCACCGTGCAGCGTGCCCTGGGGTCCGCGCAGAACCTCTACCTGGGCCACATCAAACAGGGTCCCGGCACTGCCCAGGCCACTGAAATCCACGCCATCGACGATAAACCCGATGGACGCGTTGAGGGGCTCCTGGAACTGGCTGCGCTCGCCAATGCCGCGGATCTGGTAGAAGCGCGCACGGGAGGTGCCCCCGGCGTAGTTGACGTTGGGAGCGAGGTTGAGCACCTCTTCCAGGTGCTGGGCGGCGCGGTCGCGAATCTGGCTGCCGTTGACCACGCTGGTGCTGCCGGGCTGGTCGAGCAGGCGGGTCTCGCGAAACTCGGCCGTGACCAGCACCTCCTCCAGTGCCGGGTCGGCAGCGGCGACCGGCGCAGCCAGCAGGCAGGCGCCGAGGGCGGTGAAGCGGATAGTCGGTGTTGTGTGCATGCAGGTCCTCCTTGATACAGCGAAAGAGAACCGGTTTGAAGAGCGGGTCGGATCGAGGCTCGCAAGCGAGACGAAAAACGAAAGCTGCCTGTCCCTACGCCGGTTCTAACCGGATCAGGTTCAAAGGGTTTACCACGCAGGTATCTCAGGCCTAAGCCACCCCCAGGATTGCAACGACAGTATAGGCGGCTTACACTCCCAAGCCAACAGCACCGCCGGAAATCGGCGTCCCACGAGAGTGAAAGATGGCAGACAAGACAGATAACGAAAGCCGTCCGACCATTGAAATTGAAGCAGCACCGCCGGCGGAGTCGCCCGAAGAAGCACGCCAAAGGCACCTGACCGAGACGGTCACCCTGAATCGATACCTGCTGAAACAGTCGGAACAGATGACCCACATGGTGCTCGCGGCGGCGGACCTCCAGTCCCTGCTGGAAGTTCTGCTGGTCAACCTGCCGCGCCATTTCGGCTTCAGCGCGGCGGAACTCTGGCTCTACGACCCGGAGCATGTGCTGGCGGGTCTGCTCTCGGATACCCGCCGCCATGGCCCGCATTTGCAGCTGCACTCGGACGTGTTCGTGATGCAGGAACTGTACGATCTCGAACCCGACGTGCACGTGGTCGATGCCACCGACGCGCGCATGTTCGAAATCCTCAAGTCTCACGACCAGGTGGAGCATGCGCTGTTGATGCCGCTGCTGGACGACGGGCGCCTGCTGGGCAGCCTGCACTGCGGCATGGCTGAACCCTCTTTCCCCTTCGGCGATGAAGAGGAAAATCTGCTTGCGCACATGGCCACGGTCATTTCCCTGTCATTCAAGAACGCGGTCAGCCGGCAGCAGGTGTCACGCCTGACCATGCTGGACCCGCTGACCCAGATCAGTAACCTGCGCGGTTTCGAGAAAGACATCGCCCGGGAAATCGCCCGCTCCCGTCGCGCCGAGCAACCTGTCTCGGTACTGATGCTGGACATCGACGAGTTCGACGAATTGCACCAGCACTACGGTGATGTGACCGGCCAGTTCCTGCTCAAGAAAGTCACCGAACGCCTGTCCTCGGATCTGCGCTCCACCGACTACCTCGCGCGCCTGGGGGGTTCGCGATTTGCGATCCTGGTCCCGGGGAGTACCGAGGTGCTGGCCTACGAAATCGCCGAACGCGTACGCCGTGACATTGAGAATTTCTCCATTGATGATGGTCGCGGTGCCAACCTGCAGGTGACGCTGAGCATTGGCTACGTCTGCTGGGAGCCTCAGCGGTTTCCCGCTGTCGACCTCGTGCAGCTGGCGCGGCAGATTGAAGGCGCCGCCAGCAAAGCACTGCAGGGGGCGAGCGAGGGTGGCGGCAATCGCTCTACCGTCAATCGCCTGACACCCCTGATGGTATAAACAATACTGGAAGTCTGTTTTGAAAAGCATCGATACGCTGTTTGCGAACAACCGTAGCTGGGCGGAGAATATCAAGACCAGCGACCCTGAATTTTTCGAGAAGCTGGCCAATCAGCAGAATCCCGAGTACCTGTGGATAGGCTGCTCCGACAGCCGGGTGCCGGCGAACCAGATCGTGGGCCTGCTTCCGGGTGAGGTGTTTGTGCACCGCAACGTGGCCAACATGGTGGTGCACACCGATTTCAACTGCCTTACCGTGCTCCAGTACGCGGTTGACGTGCTCAAGGTCAAGCACGTGCTGGTGGTCGGGCACTATGGCTGCGGCGGGGTGCGTGCCGCGTTTGAAAATGCCGACAACGGTCTGATCGATAACTGGCTGCGCAATATCAAGGACGTGCAGCAGCAGCACTATCTGCGCATTGACGCCTTGCCGGATGACGAGGCACGAGTGGACCTGTTGTGCGAACTCAACGTGATGAGCCAGGTTTCCAATGTTTGCCACACGACCATTGTGCAGCACGCCTGGGCCCGGGGGCAGGAGGTGGCGGTTCACGGCTGGATTTACAGTCTGCACGACGGCCTGCTGCGCGACCTGGACTGCAGCGTATCCTCCCCCGAGCAGATCTCGCGGGTCTACCGGGTGATGGCCCGCACCGAATAGCCCGAACGGGTGAGGTGTGCAGCGCTGTCCGGCCATAAACTGGATTTGCAAACCTGTAGGGCCGAATTCATTCGGCCAATGCGAATTGCCGGTGCGGATCACAAACCGGGATTGTGAAGCCGGGCTGGCCGAATAAATTCGGCCCTACAGAGAGCGTACCGTGGTTTCGTTTCCCTATCATAATTAGAGGTCAGTTGTATGGCGCTGGATCCCGTAGACATCGAAGGCAAGAAAATCCTGATCACTGGCCCCACCGGGCAGGTGGCGGAACCGGTCGTGGCAGCCTGGGCGCCCCTGGCGGACGTGTACGCCCTGGCGCGCTTCTCCAAGGAGGAGGACCGGGCCCGTATCGAGGGCCTCGGCGCTACCTGCCTGCAGGCGGACCTGGCGCAGCCGGATGCGCTGCAGGGCCTGCCGGATGACTTCGATTACGTATTGAATTTCGCCGTGGTCAAGACCGGCGACTTTGACTACGACCTGGCGGCGAACGGAGAGGGCGTCGGGCGCCTGATGCTGCACTGCCAGAAGGCCAAGGCCTTTCTCCACCTGTCTTCCACCGCGGTGTACGAGTACGCCGGCCATCAGCCGCTGGCAGAGAACGCGCCGCTGGGGGACAACCACCGGGTGATGTTCCCGACCTACAGCATCAGCAAGATCGCGGCGGAAACCGTGTGTCGGTTCGTCGCCCACCAGTTTGATATCCCGACCACAATCGCCCGCCTCAGCGTGCCCTACGGGGATAACGGCGGCTGGCCCTGGTACCACCTGTTGATGATGGAACAGGGGATGCCCATCGATGTGCACCCGGATGCGCCCAATACCTATCACCTGCTGCATGTGGACGACTACCTGGAAAAGCTGCCGCGCCTGCTGGCGGCGGCGAGCCGCGAGGTGACCACGGTCAACTTCGGCGGCTCCGAGGGCACCAGCATCGAGGACTGGTGCGCCTATCTCACCGAACTGACGGGCCTGGAGCCCGTGTTCCAGGATAATCCGAAGGCCTTTGGCAGCCTCAGCATCGACACCACGCGCATGCATGAACTCATTGGTCCCACCCAGGTCACCTGGCGCGATGGCGTGCGCCGCATGGTCGAGGTCCTGTCCCCCCACCTGCTGAAGCCGTGACCCCCGAGCGCAGTGCCAGGCTGCGCGCGGTACTGGACCGGCGCCAGCCCGACCTCACGCTGGTGACCGACTTCGTCAACAAACAGCGAAACCTCTCCGCCATCGTGCGTAACTGCGATGCGGCGGGCATCATGACCCTGCATGCGGTACTCGGTGACGAGGAATACCGGCGCTACCGGGGCACTGCCATGGGCTCCCACCGCTGGGTGTCCGTGCGCTGTTATCCCCGGGTCGAGGAGCCTGTCGCGGCCTTGCGCGGTGTAGGCTTCCAGCTGCTGGCGGCGCATCTGGGAGAGGGCGCCCGCGACTACCGGGAAGTCGACTACTGCCGTCCCACCGCGATCGTACTGGGGGCCGAGCGACGCGGCGTCAGCGCGGACGCGCTGGCCTCGGTGGACGGGCTGATCACGGTGCCCATGATGGGCATGGTCGCCTCCTATAATGTCTCGGTTGCCAGCGGGATTATCCTCGCGGAGGCGCAGCACCAGCGGGAGGCTGCCGGCCTCTACGCCAGCCGCAGGATCGACGATGCAACCTACCAGCGCCTGCTGTTTGAGTGGGCCTATCCCGACCTGCGCCAGTACTGCGAAGCGCGGGGCCTCGCCTACCCGCCCCTGGATGCCGCCGGGGAGCTGGTCGACCCGGCCGCGTGGTATGCTGCGGTGCGCGCCGGCACCGCGCCGCGCGCTTCGAATTCCACCAGTCACGGGAGCGATCATGGATAACCTGTTTCTGCTGTTGTTACTGATTTTTGGTGGCGTGGCCCTGATGGTGGTCCTGGGGGAACGCTTTGCCAAGCCCACGGACCCCGAGCGCATGGCCAAGCTGCGTCGCTGGCTGATACCCCTGGTCGGCGTTATGCTGGTGCTGTCGCTGGTGGATTTCTACCTCTGACACCACCCGTAAGGGTGATGTGTCGCGACCCCGCTGCGGGCACACTGAATGACTGATCGGGAGGCGATAAAGCGATGCCGGAAAGAGCGCTGGAAGAGGCACTGCTGAGCGGTGACCTGTGGGATCAATTTTGTGATGAACTCAAGGCCGCGGGGGCGCAGGTGCTGGCCACAGGCGTGCCCGATGACGCCCTGACCCGGGCCGAGGGCTACCGCTACCTCACGCGCCTGCTGCGCCTGGCCCTGGAAAAGCAGATCGAGTTCAGCGACCCGGAGCATCCCCAGTTTTACTCCCTGTCCCACGAGACGGCCAAGATCGGCAACGACAACCCGGACAACTTCTACCAGAACTGCGCTATAGACGGGCGCCACGAGTACCGCATCAGCGGCAACCTCGGCAGCGTCGACTACCTGAGCATCGAAACCAAGGCCGGGTCCTTCAGCGGCGGTGGCGACATGGCACCTACCGGTCATGTGGAGGCGGCTGACCTGGATGCCGATGCGGACGGCAATTTCGAGCTGATGGTGTCTGCCCGCGAGCACAGCGGCAACTGGCTGCCCATGACTGCGGCCTCGGACAACCTGCTGGTGCGCCAGACCTTCCGCGATCGCGCGCGCGAGCGCCGGGCGGAACTGCAGATCGAGTGCCTGGATGCGAACAGCGACGCGGTGCTCGATCCCGCGGCCTTCGCCACGCAGCTCGCGGCTGTGGTGCCTTTTGTCAGTGGTACCGCGGGACTGTTTCACCAGTGGATGCAGACCTTCAGCGAGCATATCAACGCGCTGCCGCCCAATGACCAGTCCATGTGCCTGCGCGCGGGGGGTGACCCCGCGATCTACTACCACAACAGCTACTGGCGCCTGGCGCCGGACGAGGCGCTGCTGGTGGAGTTCACCCCACCCAAGGTTTGCCGCACCTGGAACCTGCAGCTGTCGAACTACTGGATGGAGTCGCTGGACTACCGTTACCACCGGGTCTGCGTCAACAAGCACAGCGCCGTGGTGGGCGAGGACGGCAGGGTAGGAGTGGTGATCTGCGGTCAGGACCCCGGGCCCGGCTGGCCCAACTGGCTGGATACCGCGGGCCACGCCTGTGGCGCGATGCTGCTGCGCTACGTCGAGGCCGAGGACAAGCCGCCGGTGGAGACACGGGTGGTGTCATTGACCGAGCTACAGGCTTAGCTAGAGGCAATCATAGATAGAGGCAAAATCAGCAATGGATGACGGGTTGGATTTTAGGCTGGACGCGGTGATCGCCGCAGCAAAGGCGGTCGACGGGCTGGATGATTTCGGCGATGACAGCCACGAGGAACCGCTGCGCCAGCTGCTGTGGTCCCTGGAACACGAGGCGGACCTGAATGCCTTTGGCCGCCAGGCGATGCACCAGCGGATGGTCGACATCCTCGCCACCCGCCTGCGGGTGCAGGCCTGGCTCATGCGCTACCCGGAAATTCGCGATGAGGTGATCGAGGCGCCCCTGGTGATCGTGGGCCTGCCGCGCACCGGCACGACCATGCTGCATCGCACCATCGCCGCGGATCACCGCATGTACGCGCCGCTGTGGTACGAGGTGCGTTTTCCCTGTCCCGACCTGGACTGGGATTTTACGGCCGCCGGGGACCGGCGGATCACGGATGCCAAGGCTGAGATGAAGGGTATGCTGGATGCCAACCCGGAACTGATGGCGATTCACCCCATGGACGCGATGGGCCCGGACGAGGACATCATGCTCCTGGAGCAGTCCTTCTACAGTTTCAACGTGCAGGCCTTCGTCAATGTCCCCAGCTTCGATGCCTGGATCGAGGCCCAGGACCACACCCCGGGCTACGAGTACCTGCGCCTGTTGCTGCAGTTCCTGCAGTGGCAGAAGAAGCGCAGCGGCCAGCAGGGCCAGCGCTGGGCCCTGAAGGCCCCGCACCACCTTCACTACATGGACCTGGTGTTCAAGGTATTTCCTGACGCCAGAGTGGTACAATCCCACCGTGACCCGGTCGAGACCGTGCCTTCCCTGGCGAGCCTGATCGCCGGTGTATGGGTGATCTACTCGGATTCCGCCGATCCCAGGGTGGTCGGTGAGCAGTGGGCACGCAAGTTCGCCAACGGCATGCGTCACACCATGGCGGTGCGCGAGCGATTGGGGGACGAGGCCTTCCTGGACCTGTGGTTCAAGGACACTGTCAGCCAGCCATTGCGCGAGATCGAGAAGGTCTATGCCTTCCTGGGCATGGAGCTGACGGAAGAAGCGCGCGCGGAAATGGCCCAGTGGCAGGACTTCAACCGCCGCGAGCTGCGCCCGCCGCACGAGTACACCCTGGACCAGTTCGGTTACACCGAAGCCGGCCTGAAGGAACAGTTCCGCGAGTATCGCGCCGCGTTTATCGAGTAGCCCTGGCCGGCAATGGTGCGGCCGGCAATGGCCCGGCCTGAAGGCCCGCGGATCGATCGCGACCCACAATATTGACGCAACAAGAGAACATCACTATGGCAGATCAGAAAGCAACAAATGTGCATTGGCACGAGGGCGATATCACCCGCGAGCACCGCGCCAAACTCCTGGGACACAAGGGCGCCACCATCTGGTTTACGGGCCTTTCCGGCAGCGGCAAGAGCACCGTGGCGGTGGAGCTCGAGGGGCGCCTGAGTGAGCTTGGCGTCCTCGCCTACCGGCTCGACGGCGACAACGTGCGCATGGGAATCAACAAGAACCTGGGCTTTTCCGCCGAGGACCGCACCGAGAATATCCGCCGGATCGGCGAAGTTGCCAAACTGTTCGTGGACAGCGGCGTGATTGCCCTGTCCAGCTTTATCAGCCCCTACAAGGCGGATCGGGACCAGGTGCGGGCCCTGCACGATGAAGCAGGCATGGATTTTATCGAGGTCTATGTGGATTGCACCCTGGAGGCTGCCGAGGCCCGCGACCCCAAGGGCCTGTACAAGAAAGCCCGCGCCGGGGAAATCAAGAACTTTACCGGGATCGATGACCCTTACGAGGCACCATCGAGCCCGGAAGTTCACCTGCATTCTGACCGGCAGACCCTGGATGAGGAAGTCGACCATATCCTGGCACTGCTCCGCGAGCGCGGCATTATTGCTGCCTGATCCGGTCACGCCCACGCACATTGATGGAGACACACATGATCAAACCCCACGGTTCCGCAGAACTGAATCCCCTCTACGTCAGCGACGAGGCGGCGCGCAAGACGCTGGCGGCCGAGGCCGAGAACCTGCCCTCCCTGCTGCTCAACTCCGCCGCCGCGGCCAACGCGGTGATGCTGGGCGCCGGCTACTTCAATCCGCTGACGGGCTACATGAACCTCGCGGACAGCCTCAGCGTGGCCGAGACCCTGCGCACCACGGACGGCCTCTTCTGGCCCGTGCCCATCGTCAACCTGACCACGGAGTCGGGGATTGAGGCCGGCAGCCGCATCGCCCTGCGGGATCCCAATGTCGAGGGTAGCCCGGTGCTGGCGGTGATGGATGTCGAGGCGGTGGAAACCGTATCCGAAGAGCAGATCGACCAGATTGCCGAGAAAGTCTTCCGCACCCTGGACCCCGAACACCCGGGCGTTGCCACCTTCAAGTCGCTGGGCCGTACGCTGCTCTCCGGGCCGATACAGGTGCTGGGCTTTTCCTACTTCCAGGGCGACTTCCCCGAGACTTTCCGCACCGCCTACGAGATCCGTGACGAGATCGCCGGGCGCGGCTGGGAAAAGGTCGTGGCCTTCCAGACCCGCAACCCCATGCACCGTGCCCACGAGGAGCTCTGCCGCATGGCGATGGAGGACCTCGGCGCCGACGGCATCCTGATCCACATGCTGCTTGGCAAGCTCAAGCCGGGGGATATCCCCGCCGACGTGCGCGACGCCTCGATTCGCAAGATGGTGGAGGTCTACTTCCCCGCAAACACGGTCATGATCACCGGCTACGGTTTTGACATGCTCTACGCCGGGCCCCGTGAGGCGGTCCTGCACGCGGTCTTCCGCCAGAATTGCGGCTGCACCCACCTGATCGTGGGCCGTGACCACGCCGGGGTCGGCGACTACTACGGCGGCTTCGACGCCCAGACGATCTTCGACGAGGAAGTCCCGGCGGACGCCCTGGAACTGGAGATCTACCGCGCCGACCACACCGCCTACAGCAAAAAGCTGGACCGGGTGGTGATGATGCGCGACGCCCCGGACCACACTCCGGAGGACTTCGTCCTGCTCTCCGGGACCAAGGTGCGCGAGATGCTCGGCAACGGCATCGCCCCGCCGCCAGAATTCTCCCGCCCCGAAGTAGCGCAAATCCTGATGGACTACTACCAGTCCCAATAAAAAGGGGACGGATACCTATTCTGGCTGGCAGCCAATGCTGCTGGTCAGGATGGGGTCGTGAGGCCCTGAATCTGGTATCCGTCCCCAATTGAAAATAGGTATCCGTCCCCCTTTATTGGGGGAAATATCGTCCTGTTCCGCGAAGTTTTCCCCGGTTTTAATCAAACTGTCACAGTTTTATCTTTCAATGGTGCGCCCTATAATCGGGTGAAATAAAACTCCGGGCGATAAGCTGTCGCCCGGCGACTCATGGGGGAGCGCCTTGCCAGCCCAGTGGCCAGAACACATCGGGAATCTTGCGCAACGCGCCACTGCTATCGGGCGTCACCGCCTTGCCCAGCCTGATACCGGGCAGCGACTGCGCGTGGCCCTCCTGCTGCTATTGCTCCTGTGGGGCGTACTGGCGCTGGCGCAGCTGTTCTGGACCCTGTGGCCGCAGCCGGCGATCGAACCCCTGCCGGCCGCGGTGATCAATCCCGCCAGTGTGGACCAGGTGACCGCGGAAGGCGGTCAGGTGGATATCGACGCGCTGGTGGCACGGCACCTCTTCGGTGAGGCCGGCGCGGAAGTCGAGGCGGCGACTCTCGCGGCAGCGGCCTCCAGTGCCGAGCCTTCCAGCCGCGAGGGGATCGAGGAGGGGGCCCGGGAAACCCGCCTGGAATTGACCCTGCGCGGGGTGCTCGCCTCCACCGAGGACGGCCTGGGGCAGGCGATTATCGAGCACCGGCAGCGGCAGGCGGTGTACGCGGTGGAGGACGAGTTGCCTGTGTCCGGCAACGTCAAGCTGGCCAAGGTGATGCCCCGGCGCGTGGTGCTGGAAAACAACGGTACCTACGAGTTGCTCACCCTGTACGAGGATTCCGAGTTCGATGCCCAGCTGCGCGACCAGGCGCGAAGTCCTACGCCGGCAGCGACCACGGCGGCGCCGACCCGGGTCGACAAAGTGGACGATCCCCGCGTATCCGCCCTCGCCAGCGGCTATCGCCGGCAGCTCTACGAGAACCCGGAGACCCTGGCCAGCGTGGTGCGCATCAGTGCGGTGCGCGACGGTGAGCAACTGCTGGGTTACCGGGTGGCGCCCGGTCGGGATGCGCAACAGTTCCGCCAGTTGGGCTTCGAGGCCGGCGACCTGGTGACCGGCATCAACGGCATCGAGCTCAACAATCCGGCCAATACCGTGCAGCTTTACCAGGCCATGCGCACCGCCGGCGAGGCGGTATTCGAGCTGCAGCGGGACGGTCAGCCGGTTTCGCTGCGCGTGGATCTGGGTGCCGCTGCCAGTGATCAGTGATAGAGTCGGCCATCAGAAACGAGGACAGGTATTTGTGATTGAATTGCTGAAGCCCACGCTTCTCAGGCTTGCGCTGCTGCTGGCCTTTGCCGGCCTGGCGGCGACTCCCGCAGCGACGCAGGAGTACACGGTCAACCTCAAGGAAACCGACATCCAGGAGTTGATCAAGTTTGTCGCCGAGGCCACCGACACCACCATCGTTGTCGACCCGGCAGTGAAGGGCAAGGTCAAGGTGATCTCCAGCAAGCCCGTGACCCGTGCCGAGCTTTACGACCTGTTCCTGTCCATTCTCGAGGTCCATGGTTACACCGCAGTACGTTCCGGCGGTGTGGTGCGGGTAATCCAGAGCAAGGACGCGCGCTCGGCGCCGGTATCCGTGCGCGATATCGCCTCTGGCCAGGGTAACGACGAGTATGTGACCCAGGTGATGAAGCTGGAGAACATTTCTGCGGCCAAGCTGATCCCGGTACTGCGCCCGCTGGTGCCACAGCAGGCGCACATGGCAGCCTACGCCCCCAGTAACGCGATCATCATTTCCGACATTGCCTCCAATATCGATCGCATCGGCGACATCATCCGGCGCATGGACCAGTCCGCGGTGCAGGAGACGGACCTGATCAAGCTGGAGTACGCGGTCGCCGAAGACGTGGTGCGCATGCTCAACCAGCTCAACGAGTCGGAGGCCCAGCAGGCCGGTGGCGGTGAGGCCGAGGTGCTGCTGGTGGCCGACGCCCGCACCAACAGCGTGCTGATCAGCGCCGACGAGCTCCAGCGCGCGCGTATCCGCCGACTGATCCAGTACCTGGATACCCCGCTGGAGCAGAGCGGTAACGTCAAGGTGATTTACCTCGAGTACGCCAAGGCGGACGAGATCGCCGAGGTCCTGACCCGGGTGATGCAGAATATCAGCAGCCTGGAAACCGGGGAGGGCAATCGCCCCCAGCGCGCGGGCAGCAATACCTCTACCATCGAAGCCGATGTCGGCACCAATTCGCTGATCATCACTGCGGACGCGGATGAAATGGCCGCCCTGGAGGCGGTGATCCAGCGCCTGGATATCCGCCGCGCCCAGGTGCTGGTGGAGGCGATCATCGTCGAACTGGAGATCACCGACGGCCAGGACCTCGGGTTGCAGTGGCTGTTTGCCAATGACAGCGGCGCCTACGGCGGCAACGTCACCGAGAACGACAACCGCCTGTCCAACATCGGCGGTGCGATTCTCAACCCCGACGGCGGCGATGACGACGGCGACGGCACGGGCACCGCCACCGGTGATTTTGACGTCGGTGCGCTGGCCGGGGCCCTGGCCAGTACCAATGGCCTGTCCCTGGGCTGGGGCACGATCGGCGATGACCTGTCGATGACCGTGATCCTTAACGCCCTGAAAACCCAGTCCAATGCCAACATCCTGTCGACGCCGAGCCTGCTGACCCTGGACAACCAGGAGGCCTTCATCACCGTGGGCCAGAACGTGCCCTTTGTCACCGGCTCCTTCACCAACACCGGTGGCGGTGGTACCGGAGCCCAGAACCCCTTCCAGACCATCGAGCGGGAGAACGTGGGGATCACCCTGACCGTGACCCCCCATATCAACGAGGGCGATTCGGTGGTGCTGGACATCGCCCAGGAGGTCTCCAGCCTCAGCAACACCGCGGCAACGCTGGCGGCGTCGGACCTGATCACCAACGAGCGCAAGCTGCAGACCAAGGTGCTGGCGGCGAACAATACCGTGGTGGTGCTGGGCGGCCTGATCAAGGACGACGTGCAGGACGCCAGCCAGAAAGTCCCCCTGCTGGGGGATATTCCGGTGCTGGGACGCCTGTTTCGCTCGGATCGGGTATCCGTCACCAAGACCAACCTGCTGATATTTATCCGCCCCACGATTATTCGCGACGATCGCGAACTTTCCGGCGCGACCGCAGAGAAGTACAGGTACATCCGCGACCAGCAGGCCGCGCGCAAGGCGCGTGGCCTGATGTTCCTGGACGATGAACTGGTGCCGGTGCTGCCGGAATGGGAAGAACAGATCCAGCAGCTGGAGGAGATTCGGGAAGAGCAGGCCCCTGCCGACGTGGAGCAGGACTGATGGCCATCGCCGAGACCGAACTGGAGGCTGTGCCGGTACCGGAGACCGCGGCCGGTCGCGGCCTGCCATTCAGTTTCGCCAAGCAGCACGGGGTGCTGCTGGATCGGGAGGAGACGCCGCCGGTGGTGTACTGTCTGGCCCGGCCGCCCCTGCAGGTCCTGGTCGAGCTGCGCCGTTTCCTGGGGGGAACCTTTGAGCTGATGCCGGTCTCCGAGGCGGAGTTCCAGCGCCGCCTGACCCTGGCCTACCAGCGCGGCAATAACGAGGCGGTACAGATGGCCGAGGACCTCAGTGCCGAGGTGGACCTGTCCCGCCTCGCCGACGAGATACCCGAGGCCGGCGACCTGATGGACGCCGAGGATGACGCGCCCATCATCCGCCTGATCAACGCGATCCTGTCCCAGGCGGTGCGCGAGCAGGCCTCGGATATCCACATCGAAACCTTTGAGGACCGGCTCAGCGTGCGCTACCGGGTCGACGGGGTACTGGCGGAGGTTCTCTCGCCCAAGCGCATGCTGGCGCCACTGCTGGTGTCGCGGCTGAAGGTGATGGCGAAGCTGGATATCGCCGAGAAGCGCGTGCCCCAGGACGGGCGCATTTCAGTGCGTATCGCGGGCCACGCGGTGGATATCCGCATGTCCACCATTCCCTCGGCCCACGGCGAGCGCGTGGTATTGCGTCTGCTGGACAAGCAGGCGGGGCAGCTGCAGCTGGAGCAGCTGGCGATGAACAGCCAGGTGTTCGAGGGCTACCAGCGCTGCCTGCACAGCCCCCACGGGATCATTCTGGTGACCGGTCCCACCGGCTCGGGCAAGACCACCACCCTGTACGCGGGGCTGTCGCATATCAACCAGACCTCGCGCAATATCCTCACCATCGAAGACCCGATCGAGTACATGTTACCCGGGGTGGGCCAGACCCAGGTCAACCCCAAGGTGGAGATGACCTTTGCCCGCGGCCTGCGCGCGATCTTGCGCCAGGACCCGGACGTGGTCATGGTGGGGGAGATTCGCGACCTGGAAACTGCAGAGATCGCGGTGCAGGCGTCTCTTACCGGGCACCTCGTGCTGTCGACCCTGCACACCAATACCGCGATCGGCGCGGTCACCCGCCTGCAGGACATGGGCATCGAGCCATTCCTGCTCTCTTCCAGCCTGCTCGCGGTGATGGCCCAGCGCCTGGTGCGCCTGCTGTGCATCGACTGCAAGTCGGCGTCTGCGGCTTCCGCCGCGGAACTGGAGCTGCTGGGGGTGGATGCGGCGAGTGCGGGTGACCTGCAGCTGCACCGCGCCGAGGGCTGCGAACGCTGTAATTACAGCGGCTACCGCGGGCGCACGGGCATCTACGAGTTGATCG
Source organism: Sediminihaliea sp. (assembly GCA_965222335.1). Lineage (GTDB taxonomy): Bacteria > Pseudomonadota > Gammaproteobacteria > Pseudomonadales > Halieaceae. Next base: position 3,265,122 of record OZ244944.1, read on the forward strand.
AGGTGGACGACACCCTGCGCAGCCTGATCCATGAGGGTGCCAGTGAACAGGCGATGCTGGCCCAGGCGCGCCAGCAGTACCCGGGTATCCAGGAGGACGGTCGCCGGCGCATTCTCGCGGGCGAGACCAGCATCGAGGAAGTGCTGCGGGTGACCGCGGTCACTTGAGGCGGGAGGAACGGCAATGACAGCCTACCGCTATCGCGCCCTGAACCCCGGCGGCAAACTGGTCAAGGGGGTGCTCGAGGGCGACTCCGAGCGCCAGGTCCGCAGCCAGCTGCGGGGCCAGAAGCTGCGCCCGGTGGAGGTGACGGAAGCCAACCGGCAGGCCGCCAACCAGCCCCGCCTGCAGCTGTCCCTGTGGCAGCCGCGCATAAGCGCCTCGGAACTGGCCCTGGTCACCCGGCAGCTGGCGACCTTGGTGCAATCCAACCTGCCCCTGGACGAGTGCCTGCAGGCGGCGGCGGAGCAGAGCCGTCGCGCGCGCACCAAGGCGCTGCTGCTGCAGGTGCGCTCGCGCGTTGCCGAGGGCCACACCCTGGCCTACGCCATGGGTGAGTTTCCCCAGGTATTCAACGACATGTACCGGGCGATGGTGAATGCTGGCGAACACGCGGGCTACCTTGGCCCGGTGCTGGGCCAGTTGGCGGACTACAGCGAGCAGCGCCAATACACTGCGCAGAAACTGAAGATGGCAATGATCTACCCCTTTATCCTGATCGGGGTGGCGATTGCGGTGGTCGTGGCGCTGATGGTTTTCGTGGTGCCGGAGCTGGTGGGGATTTTTGCCCACTCGAAGCGGGAGCTGCCGCTGCTGACCCGGATCCTGATCGCCAGTTCCGACTTTTTCCGTGCCTGGGGCCTGTGGCTGTTTGTGGGTATCGCGCTGGCGCTGCTCCTCGCGCGCCGGGCGCTGCGCGATTCCGGCCGGCGCAAGCGCTGGCACGGCCTGCTGCTGCGCACCCCGGGTATCTCGCGCCTGGTGACTGCGATGGACACCGCACGCTTCGCTTCGACCCTGAGTATCCTGATGGCTTCCGGGGTGCCGCTGCTGGAGTCCCTGCGGATCGCCGGACAGGTGTTGACCAACCTGGTGCTGCGCGCCGACAGCGCGGTGGTGGCGGAGCGGGTGCAGGAGGGCAGCAGTCTGCACCGCGCCCTGCGCGAGAGCGGCCGTTTCCCGCCGATGATGGTGCACATGGTCGCGTCCGGGGAAACCAGCGGTGAACTGGAAACCATGCTGGAGCGCTCCGCGACCAACCAGGAGCGGGAGCTGGAAATGACCCTGGGCACGATGATGAGCCTGCTGGAGCCGCTGCTGGTAGTGTTTATGGGCGTGATGGTGCTGACCATTGTGCTGGCCATCCTGCTACCGATCTTTGACCTGAATACAATGGTGAGATAACCCTATGACTGGATACAAAATGCGTACCGCCCAGGCCGGCTTTTCCCTGGTGGAGATCCTGGTGGTGCTGGTGATCATGGGCCTGCTGATCAGCGTGGTGGCGCCCACCGTGCTCAACCGTGCGGACGAGGCGCGGGTGCAGAAGGTGTACGCCGACTTCAAGGCGATCGAGACTGCGCTCAAGATCTACCGCCTGGACAACTACCAGTACCCGACCACCGAGCAGGGCCTGGAGGCGCTCGTGGAGCCCAGTACCCTGGCGCCGGAACCGCGCAACTTCAAGGCCGGCGGCTACCTGCCCGAGCTGCCCCAGGATCCCTGGGGGCGGCCCTATCTTTACCTGAGCCCGGGTGAGAACGGCGAGGTGGATATCTATACCCTGGGCGCCGACGGCCTGTCCGGCGGCGAGGGGCAGAATGCCGACCTGGGCAACTGGAAAACAGAGGAGTAACACATGACCGCGCCGCACCAGCGCGGCTTCAGCCTGCTGGAACTGCTGGTCGCGCTGTTCGTGATCGTGCTGGTCACTTCCCTGGCGACCCTCAACGTCGGTTCCGGGAGTCGGGACCTGCGCCTGGAGACCAGCCTGAACACCCTGGCCGACGCCAATAGTCTGGCTCTGGATGAGGCTCTGCTCAGTGGCCGCGACTACGGCCTGCTGTTGCGCCGGGTGGACGACGATGGTGAAACCCGATACGGCTACAGCTGGCGCGAGCGCCGGGAGGAGGGCTGGCGAGCCCCCCGCAGCGGTGCCGAGGTGTTTGCCGAGCGCCTGCTGCCGTCCGAGGTGGAACCGGAACTGGCGCTGGAAGGCCAGGTGAATACGCAGTTGCAGGTAGATGACCCGGATACCGCCACGCCCCAGGTGATTTTCTACGCCAGTGGCGAGGCCACCCCCGGCACCCTCGACCTGCGGCGTCGCGATGACGGCGCCCTGCTCTGGCGCCTGGAGTGGGACCTGCTGGGACGCAGCGAGCTGCTGCGCCGCGGTGAGCCGGTGGATGACGATGCGATCTAGGGCGGCGGGGCGCGGCTTCACCCTGGTCGAGGTCATGGTGGCCCTGGCGGTGGTGGCAGTGGCCCTGCCCGCGGTGATCCTCACGCTCTACCAGCAGGTGGATGGTACCGAGTACCTGCGCGACAAATCCCTCGCCCAGATGGTGGCCTCAAACAAGCTCGCCGAACTGCGCCTGCTGAGCCGGGCGCGCCAGAGCCTGCTGCAGGGGGAGGACACCGGCAGTGAAGAGCTCGCGGGTCGCCCCTGGTCCTGGCGCATCCAGAGTACCGAGACCCAGGTGCAGTCCTTTTTCCGGGTGGAGATCTCGGTGCGCGCCGGCGAGGAAGTGCAGACCGGCCCGGCGCTGTACACCCTGGTGGCGTTTATGCAGGCGGAGCTGGAGGGGGGGGCAACAGCCGGTGGCGGTGCTTGAGCGCGGCTTCACCCTGATCGAGGTGCTGATCGCGCTGGCCCTGACCGCGGTCATCGCGGCCGCGGCCTACCTGGGCCTGTCCACGGTGATCACCGGGGTCGAGGGCGCGCGCGGCGCGGCCGAGCGCACCGTGGAGGTCAACCGTGCCCTGCGCTTTCTCAGCCGGGACCTGCGTGAATTGAGCCCGCGCCCGGTGCTGGATGAATTCGGTGAGCCGGAGGCCGCCCTGAGTGGCGGCCGCGCGGCCCGCTTCCTCCTCAGCCTGACCCGCAGCGGCTGGCACAACCCCAATGCCCATCCCCGCAGCGCCCTGCAGCGGGTCAACTACGTTCTCGAGGACGAGGCCCTGTGGCGCGAGGCTTACCCGGTACTGGATCGCGCCGGGGATACCGAGGCCCAGCGGGTGAAGCTGCTGGACGGGGTACTGGATCTGCGCCTGGCCTTTCTCGCCGAGGTGGGATCGCTGGCGGTAAGCAGCCGCGGCACCCAGGTGGATACCCGCAACTGGCCCGAGAACTGGGTGGTCACCCCCGGTGACCCGGCGGCGGAGCTGGCGCCGCCCGCGGCCCTGGAGGTCACCCTGGACCTCAATGACTGGGGCGAGCTGAGGAGGCTGTATGTCCTGCCGCCCCTGTAAAGCGCGCATCGGCCCCGCGGACCAGCGGGGTGCGGCCCTGGTGATTGCGCTGCTGGTGTTTGGCCTGTGCGCCGCCCTGGTGGTGGCGATGCAGCGGGACTTCAACCTGTTGCTGCAGCGCGGCGCCAACAGTTTTCTCGCCGAGCAGGGCTACGCCTACCTGCGCGGTGCCGAGGATCTCGCGGCCCTGGCCCTGGTGGTGGATCACGACCTCGATACCGTGGCGGAGCGGCCCCGGGACGATCTCGAGGAGATCTGGGCCCAGCCCCCAGAGCCCTATCCGCTGGAAGACGGCGGCATCCTGCAGGGGGCGCTGGAGGACCTGCAGGGGCGCTTCAACCTCAACAACCTGGCGGGAGAACCCGCCGGGACCACCGGTGATGAGCCGGAGGTCGGGGCCGCTCCGCGTTTTACCCCGGCCCAGGCGCAGTTTATCCGCCTGCTACAGACCTTCGAGGAGCCCGCGGTCAGCCAGCAGGAGGCGGTTGCGATCACCGAGTCGGTGCGCGACTGGCTGGATGCGGACCGGATTCCCCGGGCCCTGGGCGCCGAGGATGACTATTACTACGGCCAGACGCCCGCCTATCGCGCGGCGAACCGGCCCCTGGCGAGCGTGACCGAATTGCGTGCGGTGGCCAATGTGACCCCTGAAATCTACCGCGCCCTGGCGCCCTGGGTGACCGTGTGGCCGCGCCGCGGCGGCAGCCTCAATATCCATACCGCGCCGGCCCAGGTGCTGCGCTCGCTGAATGCGGACGATGAACTCACCCCGCTGCGCGAGGACGAGGTAATGGACCTTGTCAGTTTGCGCGAGGAGGTCGGGTTCCTGGACACCGAGGACTTCCTTGCCCAGCCGATCTTTGCCGACAAGACGGTCACCGGCCTGCAGGCACTACTGGGTGAGCAGTCTTCCTATTTTCTTTTGCGCGCGGTGGTCGAAGTTGCCGACCGTACTATGCGCTTGTACAGTGTTCTCCACCGCGACCAGCGCCAGGTTGCGGCGGTAGTGCGCTCCAGTGGCGAGCTATGAGCGGCAGCCTGACCGATTTAGGAGTGAATCCGTTTTGCACAATATAGCCCTGGTGCGTCTGCTGGGTGAGCAACTGGTGTGGTACGCACCGGGCGCCGCCGAGTCACCGCGCCCCCTCGAGGCCGAGGAAGACCACGCAGCGCTGCGCGCCACCCTGGTACAGCAGCGCTGGACCCTGGCGTTTGCCGCACCGGCGGCCCAGGTTCGCCTGCTGGAGCTCGATGTCACCCCGGAAGAAAAAAAGCACATCAACCAGTCCCTGCCCTTCATGCTGGAAGAGCAGGTGGCGGAGGATATCGAGCACCTGCATTTTGCCGCCGCGCCGGTAGACAGGCTGCGCTACGTGGTCGCGGTCTGCGACCGGGATTCCATGGCCGCCTGGGAGGCAATGCTGGAGCCGCTGGGTGCCCTGGTCAGTCACTGGGTGCCGGAGCAGTTACTGCTGCCCTGGCAGGCTGGCGAGTGGTGTTTACTGCTGGAAGGCGACCGGGTGCTGCTGCGCAGCGGCGAGACTCAGGGCTTTGGTTGCGAACGCGACCTGTTACCGGTGCTGCTGGCTTCCGCCGGCGCCGAGCCCGCGCCGGATTCCCTAGTGGTGTACGGCGAGGACCAGCAGGCGGACCTGGCGCTGCTGCCGGAGCACCTGCGGCCCCTGGCCCAGTGGCGCCGGGGCAATCTCTGCAGTGCCCTGTTGCTCAGCGAGGGACTGCCGGCACTCAACCTGCGCCAGGGGCGCTACGCGCCGCAACTGCCACTGGGGCGCTGGTGGCGGGAATGGCGGCTGGTCGCGGGGGTTTTTGCGGCGGTGTTCTGCCTGCAGCTGCTGGCTACCTTCCTCGACTGGCGCGCGGCGACGGCCCAGAACCTGGCTTTGCGCGCCGCTACCGAGGCGAGCTTCCGCCAGGTCAATCCCCGCGGCGCCATGGTCGATGCCGAGAAACAGCTGCAGCGTCAGTTGAATGAGCTGCGCGGCGCCGGTCCGGGGGGCGGCTTCCTGCCGCTGCTGGCATCGGTGGGGGAAACACTGGACGAGGAGTCCGGCACCCTGCTGGCGAGCCTGAACTACAGCGCGCGGGCGGGCGAAATGCGGATGAATATTGTCGCCGATGATTTTGCCGCGGTGGAGCGGGTGCGCGCGGGGATCAACGGCGCTGGCCTGGCTGCCGTCCTCGAGAGCAGCAGTGCCCAGGATAGCGGCGTGCGGGCGCGCCTGCGGGTGGGGGAATCGCCATGAAGGCCTGGTTTGCGCGCTTCAATACCCGCGAGCAGCTCAGCCTGCTTCTGCTCGCGCTCGCGGTGGGCCTCTACCTGATGTATGCGGTGGCCTGGCTGCCGCTGGCGGAGCGGCGGGCGCAGACGGAGCTGCGCAATGCCGCCGCGGCGACCAGCCTGCAGCGAGTGGACGCCATGGTGTCCGAGTTGACCCAGTTGCGCGAGAGCGGCGCGGGCAGCACCGGCACGCGCAACCTGACTTCCCTGGTCAACCAGACCACCAGCGAGGTGGGCCTGTCCGTCAGCCGCCTGCAACCCGGGAGTCGCGGGGATATGCAGGTGCGCCTGGAAAGTGCGGATTTCGCCGCCGTGGTGAACTGGCTGTACCTGCTGGAGCAGCGCGAGGCACTGGTGCTGCAGGAGGTCTCGATTACCCAGTCCGGGACCGCCGGGCGGGTCAACGCCACGGTACGTATCGGGCAGGGAGCTTAGGCGGTGTTACGCGATTGGCGGGTGATTCTCGCCGCCCTCACCCTGTTGCTGGTGACCCTCGTGGTGTCTGCCCCGGCGCGCCTGCTGCCGCTGCTGTTGCCGGGGGAACAGGTGCAGCTGGCGGGACTCAAGGGCAGTCTCTGGCGGGGCAGCGCAAGCCGCGCGCTGGTGCGCACGGAGGCGGGGTGGCTGCACCTGGGCGAGCTGCAGTGGGCGTTGCGGCCGCTTTCGCTCCTGGGCCTGGCGCCACAGCTGCAGGTCGAGACCCGCTGGGGCGCCCAGTACGCCAACGCCATCATCACCCTGCGCGGGCAGCGGGATATCGACCTCGAGGCGGTGGACGCGCGCATCGACGCCAGCCTGCTGCGGCAGCTGGCGCCGGTCGCGGTCGATGGCGAGATTGCCCTGCGCGCGGAGATCCTGTCCCTGCGCGATGCGGTACCGGTCAATGCCAGGGGCCGCCTGCTGTGGGACCGGGGCGCGTGGCTTGCACCGGGCGGGCGCCTGCCCCTGGGCAGTTACGAGCTGAGCTTTACCCAGGCCGGCCCGGGGACACCCCTTACCGGCGAGGTCACCACCGTATCGGGGCCGGTCAATGCGGCGGGCGAGCTCGCGCTGGACGGCCGTGATTATCGGGTGGACGTGCGCATTGATGCCGGCGCCGGGATGGACCCGCGCCTGCGCAATGCCCTGTCATTGATCGCCCGCCCTGCCGGGGACGGTTATCATCTGGAACTCAACGGCGCACTCTAGGGCACCAAGTGCCCTGGGAGCGCGCCATACATCGACGGGAGAGCAGTATGAGTGAAGAAGGCTACCGCAAGTACGAGTGTGTGATCTGTGGTTTTATCTACGATGAGGCGGAGGGACTGCCCGAGGACGGGATTCCCGCAGGTACGCGCTGGGAAGATATTCCCGATGACTGGGAATGCCCGGACTGCGGCATCGGCAAGTCTGAATTCGATCTACTGGAAGAGTGAGTCGGGTAACGAGGGGCGAGGGTAGGCTGATGGCGAGAGGCTGGCGCGCGGGACTGGCGGTTTTCTGTCTGGGGTTTGTTGTCCCCTTAACGCTGGCTGCGCAGCCGGCCACGCCTCAGCCGGCCGGTCCCATGCAGGGGGTGCCGCCTGCGCGGGAGAGCCAGGTGACCCTGGAGAACTATCGTCAGGCACCCTTCAATCGCTGGGCCTTTCGCAATGCCGCCGCGCCGCTGCATGTGGTCATGATCCCGCGGGAGGGTGATATCCGCCGCCTGGCGGGACCCTTGCGGCCCGAACTGGGGGAGTTCCAGGTCGACCTGGATGAAGCGGAGCCACAGGACTTTGACGCCGTGTTTGCGGATAACCATGCCAATGGCGTGGTGGTGATGCAGGGCAGCCGCCTGCTGCACGAGCGCTACTTCGGCGACTTCGGTCCCCATCAGCAGCATCTCTGGTTCTCAATGACCAAGTCCCTGGCGTCCTCGGTGTTCGGACTGCTGGTGGAGAGCGGGCATGTGGATCTGGCGGCGTCGCCGGCGGACTACATTCCCGAGTTGCGCGAGAGTGGCTTTGCCCGGGTCACCGTGCAGCAGCTGCTGGACCACAGTACGGCGATCGATTTCCAGGAGAACTACACCGATCCGGCCTCGGATTTCGCCCGCTACTACGCCCCGGCCCTGGGGATGGCCTACCTGCCCGGGGCCGCGGACGCGAGCCCCGCAGAGGCCGAAATCTACGGTGTACATGATTTTCTCAGCCGCTTCGTGCGCCCTGACCCCGCCGTGGCCCCGGGAGCGCGCTTTGACTACAACTCCAGCAATGCCGATGTGCTCGGCTGGCTGATCGCACGCCTCTCCGGCGAAACCTTCCAGGACTATGTGCAGCGGGTGCTGTGGAGCCAGATCGGCGCCGAGCACGATGCCTACATCGCCGTGGATCGCGCCTACATGCCCGTGGTGACCGGCGGCATGAATACCACCCTGCGCGACGCCGCCCGCTTTGGCATGGTGATTCGCGATCGCGGGGAGTACCTCGGCCGGCGTCTGCTGCCAGCGGCCTGGATCGATGCCACTCTGGCGGTCGACGAGCAGCTGAGGGCCAATATGGCGGCCAACCCGAATTACCGCGGTGACCCCTGGCAGGCCTATCACAATATGTGGTGGGTGCTGGATGCAGAGCGCGGTGAGTACGCTGCCGTGGGTATTCACGGCCAGGTGATCTATATCAATCGCAGCTCGGATACGGTCATGGCCTGGTTCTCCAGCCAGCCCGGCGCCTCCGCGGCGGGCAACCCGACCTTTCACGCCAAGCTCAGGGCAGCGCGGCAGCTGGCCGAGTACCTGGTGCCTGGGAACTGACCCTGAACTGTCGGCGCGGAATCGGTACACTGTCGCGCCACACAGGCCTGGACGAGAACCATGACAAAGCACACTGAAGATCGCCTGCGGGCCCTGCGCCAGTTGATGCAGGAGAGGGGTTACGCCGCCCTGGTGGTGCCCCGGGCGGATGAATACCTGGGCGAATACATCCCCGCCCATAACGAGCGGCTGCATTGGCTCACCGGCTTTACCGGCTCCGCCGGCACCGCCGTGGTGACCCACAGCGAGGCGGCGATTTTTGTCGACGGCCGCTACAAGGTGCAGGTACGCCGCCAGGTCGACGGGGACAGTTTCCAGATTTTACCCCTGTTGGAAACGCCACCGATGGCCTGGCTGTGCGAGCATCTCGACGAGGGTGCCGTGGTGGCCTGCGACCCGAGGCTGCATACCCTGGCCTGGTACCGCGCATCCGCGCAGACCCTTTCCGCAGCGGGCCTTACGCTGTGCGCCGACAGTGACAACCTGGTCGATCTCTGCTGGCAGGATCGGCCACAGCCGGAGGTGCGCTGCGCGATGCTGCTGGGGGAGCAGTACACCGGCGAATCCAGTATCAGCAAGCGCCAGCGGATCGGTAACGCGGTGGCGGAAGCCGGTGCCGATGCGACCCTGGTGTTTGCGCCGGATGCGGTGAGCTGGTTGCTGAATATTCGCGGCACTGACGTACCCCGGTTGCCGGTCGTGCAGAGCTTTGCCCTGCTGTCTGCCGACGGCGAGCTGAACCTGTACGTGGATCCGCGCCGCCTGCCCGAGGATTTCAGTGCCCACGTGGGCGACGGGGTGAACTGCCACAGCGAGGCGCAGTTCGCCGAGCAGGCGGCGGCGCTGGCCGGGCGCCGGGTGCTGGTCGACCCGGACAATGCCAACGCCTGGAGTCTGCTCACCCTCGAGGACGCCGGGGCAAGCCTGGTCGAGGGGCGCGACCCGGTATTGCTGCCCAAGGCCTGCAAGAATGCCCGGGAGATCGCCGGCGCGCGCCGTGCCCATCTGCGCGACGCGGTGGCGGAAATCCGCTTCCTCGCCTGGCTCGACGCGGAGGTCGAGGCGGGGCGCCTGCACGACGAGGCGGAGCTGTCAGACCAGCTCTATGCCTACCGCGCTGCGGGAGAGCATTTCCAGGGTGGCTCCTTCGCCACCATTTCCGCGGCTGGCCCCAACGCGGCGATGTGTCACTACAACCACGAGGACGCCGCCGCGCCGGGGCACCTGACCATGGACTCGGTGTACCTGGTGGACAGCGGCGCCCAGTACACCGATGGCACCACGGATATCACCCGCACCGTGGCCATTGGCGACCCCGGTGCGGAAGTCAGGCGCCTGTTCACCCTGGTGCTCAAGGGCCATATTGCCCTGGATCGGGCGCGCTTCCCCCGCGGCACCACCGGGACCCACCTCGACGCGCTGGCGCGGCAATTCCTCTGGCAGGCCGGGTTCGATTATGACCACGGCACCGGCCATGGCGTGGGCGCGTTTCTCAGTGTGCACGAGGCACCCCAGCGGATCTCCAGGGCCTGGAGCGCCGTGCCCCTGATGCCGGGCATGATCCTGAGCAATGAGCCTGGCTACTATCGCGACGACGGCTTCGGCATTCGCTGCGAGAACCTGGTGGTGGTGCGAGAGGTTGAGGACGACCTGGAAACGCCGATGCTGGAGTTCGATGCCCTCACCCTGGTGCCCTTCGACCGGCGCCTGATCGACAACAGTCTTCTCAGTGCCCCTGAGCGCGCCTGGATAGATCATTACCACCAGCGCGTGATAGATACCCTGGGACCGCTGGTGGACGATTCCGATCGCCGCTGGCTGCAGCAGGCCACGCGACCGCTGGGCGACTGAACCGGCGCCGGCTTTTCCTGTAGACTGCATTTCATAACAACAGTTCGGAGTCCATCTCATGGCTACAGCCAGCGCTGAGCACTGGTCATCACGTTTTGCATTCCTTATGGCCTCGGTGGGCTTTGCCGTGGGCCTGGGCAATATCTGGCGCTTCCCCTACGTCACGGGTGAAAACGGCGGCGCCGCCTTCGTCATCATCTATCTTGCCTGCGCCTTCGGTATCGGTGTGCCCATCCTGGTGGCGGAGCTGCTCATAGGACGCCGCGGCGCGGCCAGCCCGCCGGAGGCGATGGCCAATGTGGCCCAGGAAAGCGGCCGCTCAAGACAGTGGCAGTGGGTCGGCGGCATGGGCCTGCTGGCGGCTTTCTCCATCGTGATCGTGTATTCCGGGGTCGTCGGCTGGGTGCTCTGGTATCTGTACAAGGCAGTCATGACCGGTTTTGCCGGCATTGACACCGGCCTCGCGGGGGCCGAGTTCGACGGGGTGCTGGCGGACAATCTCGGGATGCTGTTCTGGACCACCCTGGGGCTGGCCATCACCGGCCTGATCATTTTCTCCGGGGTCAAGGACGGGATCGAACGCGCGGTCAGCTTCATGATGCCGCTGATGTTCGTGCTGCTGGTGTTCCTGGCTGGCTATAATTATTTCGCCGGCGGCTTTATGGAGGCGCTGGCCTGGCTGTTCACCCCCGACTTCAGCAAGATCGGACCCGAGGCGGTGCTGGCCGCCATCGGCCAGGCCTTTTTCTCCATCGGCGTGGCCATGGGGGGGATGATGACCTACGGTTCCTACCTGCCGCGCAGCATCTCTATCAGCCAGTCGGTGCTGATTATCGTCATCGCCGATACCCTGGTCGCCCTGCTCGCGGGGCTGGTGATCTTTCCCGCGGTGTTCAATTACGGCCTGGATCCGGCGGCGGGCGCCGGCCTGATCTTCCAGACCCTGCCCGTGGCTTTCGCCCAGATGCCGGGGGGGCACCTGTTCAGCGTGCTGTTCTTTACCATGCTCTCGGTGGCCGGGATTACCTCCATGGTGGGGCTGATCGAGAGCGTCAACGCCTGGATCGAGGAACGCTTCTCAATTTCCCGCCACCAGAGCGCGATGATCGTGGTAGGCGCGGTGGCGGTCCTGAGCGTACTCAGCATCCTGTCCTACAACGTGCTCAGCGGGCTCAGCCTGGGCGGCAAGAACTTCAACGACACCATGGACTACTTCTCCAACCAGATCCTGCTGCCGCTGGGTGGCTTGCTGATCGCGGTGTTTGCCGGCTGGGTGATGAAGCGTTCCGCGAGCCGGGATGAGCTGCCGGTGCTCAACAATACCCTGTACAACGTCTGGCACTTCCTGATCCGCTACGTGGTGCCGCCGGCCCTGCTGGTGATCTTCGTGCTGGGTATCCTGGACTGAAATCGGGCGCGGCCCGGACCGCGCCCGTCGCGTCACAAACAAGGGGGCAGCCATGCTGGCAACACTGAACGATTTTATCTGGGGGCAGGTGCTGGTCGTGGTCCTGGTGGCCGTGGGGCTGCTGTATACACTTGCCTCCCGGGGCGTTCAGTTTCGCTATTTCGGGCGCATGTTCTCGGTACTGCGGGGGGGCATGCACCATGAGAAAGGGCATGTCAGCTCCTTCCAGGCCCTGGTGGTCAGCGTCGCCGGGCGCGTGGGCAGCGGCAATATCGCCGGCGTGGCGGTAGCCATTACCCTGGGCGGGCCCGGGGCGATCTTCTGGATGTGGATCATCGGCCTGATGGGCATGGCCACGAGTTTTTTCGAGTGCTCGCTGGCGCAGCTGTTCAAGCGCAGCGAACCCGATGGTACCTACCGCGGTGGGCCGGCCTACTACCTGACCCACGGCGTGCGCCAGAAGTGGCTCGCGGTGATTTACTCGGTGCTGCTGCTGATCACCTTTGGCCTCGGCTTCAATGCCTTGCAGTCCTACGTGGTGGCGACGTCCTTGCACGCCTCCTTCGGGGTGCCAACCTGGATGACGGGCGTGGCGATGGTAGTCCTGATGGGCGGGATCATCTTCGGCGGGATCAAGCGCATCGCGGTGGTAGCGGAAATCGTGGTGCCGCTGATGGCCCTGGGTTACCTGCTGGCGGCGCTGCTCGTGCTGGGCCTGCACTTCAGCGCGATTCCTGACATGCTGCTGCTGATCGTCAAGAGTGCCTTTGGCCTGGAGCCGGCGGTGGGGGGCGGCCTGGGAGTTGCCCTGATGCAGGGGGTCAAGCGCGGCCTGTTCAGTAACGAGGCGGGGCTGGGCAGCGCCCCCAACGTGGCCGCGGTGGCCCATGTACCACACCCGGCGACCCAGGGTATCGTGCAGGCCTTCAGCGTGTTTATCGACACGGTCATCATGTGCACCTGCACCGCGCTGATAATCCTGCTGTCAGACGTCTACCAGCCCGGGGCCGCGGATGTCTCCGGGGTGGCCCTGACCCAGGGGGCGATGGCCTCCCACGTGGGCGCCTGGGGCGCCGGCTTTGTCAGCGTGGCACTGGTGATGTTTGCCTTCAGCTCGATCATGTACAACTACTACCTCGGCGAAAACAGCCTCAACTTTTTCAGCGAGGAGAACCAGACCCTGTTCAACATCTTCCGCTGCCTGGTGCTCGGGCTGTTACTGTGGGGCTCCCTGCAGGATCTGGGTACCGTGTTCGGCTTCGCGGATCTCACCATGGGGCTGCTTGGCCTGGCCAACCTCGTGGGCCTGGTGTGGATGTTCCGTATCGGTATGCGCCTGCTCGCGGATTACGATGCCCAGCTCGCGGCGGGCGGGGAACCGCGTTTTGACCCCGAGCAGTGGCGTGACGTGGATATCGACCCCGCCGCCTGGCGCGACTGATCCGCCTAGAGCACTGGGGAAAACAAACGGGCGATGCCCATGCCCAGGGGAAACCAGGCAGGTTTTCCCGCCAGCTCTTCCGGGGTGACTCGCCGGGAGCGACCCAGGTCCTCCTCGAGCATGGTCTGCACCTGCTCGCAAAAGGCCTCATTGTGCACCAGCGCGGTAATCTCGAAGTTCAGCCGGAATGAACGGTTGTCGAAATTCGCGGTGCCCACGCCCGCGACCTTGTTGTCCATCAGCAGTACTTTCTGGTGCATGAAGCCGCCCTGGTAGCGGTAGACCTTCACCCCGGCGGGCAGCAGCTCGCGGGTAAAGGCCCAGTTGGCCATCCCGACCACGGGCCCATCGGGCTCATCGGGGATGAGCAGGCGCACATCGACCCCGCGCAGGGCCGCCAGCTGCAGGGCGGAAATAATGCCGCGGTCCGGCACGAAGTAGGGGCTGGCAATCCAGATGCTGAAGCGCGCCTCGACGATTACCTGGTGGAACATCAGGCTCGCTTCCTCCAGGGTGCTCGCCGGGTCGCTGGCGAAGACCAGGATATCGGCATTGCCCGCCCGCTCGGCCTCGAGGCGGCGGTCCACGCCCAGGGAGGAGCGGGTCGCCCAGCGCCAGTCGGTGGCGAAGGCGTGCTCGGCGCTCAGGACCGCGGGGCCGGCGAAGCGCACGTGGGTGTCGCGCCAGTGGCCGATCTTCGGGTTCTGTCCCAGGTACTCGTCGCCGATATTATGCCCGCCCACCCAGGCCTGCTTGCCGTCAACAACCACGATCTTGCGGTGATTGCGGAAGTTGAGCTGGAAGCGGTTGCGCCGGCCCTGGGTGGTGTTGAAGGCGGCGACCTTGACCCCGGTCAGCTCCAGCTGCCGGCAGAGCTTGCTGCGGTGAAACTTGCGGCTGCCGATCTCGTCGTAGAGGAGTCGTACCTGCACGCCCGCGCGGGCCTTGTCCGAGAGGATGCGGCCAATGCGTGCGCCCAGTTTATCGTCCCGGATGATGTAGAACTCGATCAGGATGTAGCGCTCGGCGGCGCGCAGCCCCGCCTCGATGCTGGCGAAAGTCTCCTGGCCATTGATCAGCAGCTCCACTTCGTTGCCGGTGCTGCCGGGCGTGCGGCTGAGATTGTACAGGCTGTTGTAGAGCGGCAGTTCCTCGGAGAAGTCGATCACGAACTTGTCCAGCGCGTTGTTGGTCTGCTTGAGCAGCGCGCGGGTTTCCTGCTCGATCTCCTGGCGCTGTTCCAGGTAGCCCTCGAAGCGATTGCGACCGAATACCAGGTAGAAGGGGAAGGCAATATAGGGAACGGTGAGTAGCGAGATAGCCCAGGCGATCGCGCCCTGGGCGGTGCGTACCCGCATGATGGCCTCGATCGCGGACAGGATCGCCATGAGGTAAAACAGGACCACGGCCGCGGCGATGACCTCGCTGTAGAGTTGCCAGTTCATTGCCATCTCAGTCTATCAGGGCTGCATCGCAGTCCATACAGAATTTTTCCCGCGCATGCGCTTATTCCCCCATGGTCTATATTGAAGGGGCTGGCGGCTTGCCAGTATGCACAGTTCACAAGAAACCCATGATCAAGAATCAAGGTGAAGAAAATGAAAAGACTGTTACTGGTAGCACTACTGGCCTTCCCGGTGTCCGCCCTTGCCGAGTACGACTACGATTGGGGTACCTACTGGACCGTGACCAGCGTGGATACGCACCCCGGGCACTTCGACGACTACGTGTCCAACCTGAACGAGGTCTGGCGCCGCTCGATGGAAATGCTGATGAAGGACGGTAAAGTCGTCAGCTACAAAATGTTTGGCAACGTCCATGCCCGGGATGACGAGCCCGACATGTGGCTGATGGTCGAGTGGAAGTCGGGCGCTGCCGGCCTGGATACCCCCCGCGACTATTGGGACGCCAATGCGAAAAAGCTGTTCGGTTCGCTGGAGGAAGGCACCGAGGCGAATGTCGAGCGCGGTGAGCTGCGCCGGATCATGAGCGAGGTGCTGCTGCGCGAGATGAGCTTCAAGTAAAGCGAAGCAGCCCTGAATACATTACTAGTATTCAGAGTTGCTTAAACGGGTTCCAGCAGCTGGGTGCGCAGGCGGCTGACGTCGTCCGCATCCAGCTGCAGGCCCTCGCGTACGTAACGCTCGAAACTGCCCCACTCACGATCAATTTCCTGGAAGGCTGCCTGTAGCCAGGTGGCCTTTACGCCCAGGAGTTCCCCCAACTTGTCCGCCGCTTCCTCGCCCTTGAACAGGCGCAGCAGGAGCAGGTCCGTGCGCCGCGCGTCCAGGGCCCGGTCGCCGCTGGCGAGGTAATCTGCCATCACCTGTGCCTCGGGTACGCCGAGAATGCGCAGGAGTATGGCGGATGCGAAGCCGGTGCGATCCTTGCCGGCGGTGCAGTGCCACAGCACCGGTTTGCCATCGGCGGCCTGCACGCTCTGGATAAACTCGCGGAACTGGGGGGTGAACTCGGTGGCGAACTGGCGATTGGCGCTGAGCATGAAGTGATCGGGTTCAAAGCCGCTCATGTCGCCTTCTTCAATTGCCGCGCGCAATTCACCCACCATTGCCTGGTTGCCATCGTCCAGCACGGGGATTGCCAACTGCCTGAACCGGGGCTCCGGGGGCAGGCGATTGGGCTCCTCGGCTTTCTCCGCGGCCGAGCGAAAATCCACCAGCATCTCCAGCTCCAGGCGCTGCAGTTGCTCCAGGTCGTGGTCGCTGGCGTGGCCCAGGGTGCCGGCACGGTACAGCCTGCCCCAGCGCACCTGCCGGTTATCCCCCGTGCGGTAGCCCCCGAGATCGCGGAAGTTGGCAATGCCGTCGAAATTGAGAACCCGGTGCGCCTCGCGCTGGGCGGGAGGCAGTTCCGCCGGCACCGCCACCGGCGCCGACGGCACGAACTGGATCGCGGCGAAAGCGATCAGGCCGATGCCGAAAGCGGCGGCGAGCAGTCGCTGTTTCATCCTGTGCTCCGGAGTCTGGCCGTGTAGTGGCCCGGGCCGCCGGGATCAGGACTGGACCATGTTTTCCGGGCCCCAGTAGGCTTTCATGCTCTTCACCTTGCCGGCGTCATCAAACTCGAACACATCGATCACGTCCATGTGCATGTTGGGCAAGCGCACCTGGAAGGGGAAGGCGACGGCATTACCGGCACAGCGCGGGGTACCAGTCAGGGC